>NZ_CP015848.1:2667500-3380000 GCF_002105535.1 Magnetospirillum sp. ME-1
CATCTGCGTCTACACCAACGGCAACATGATCGTGGAAAGCCTTTAGATGAGCGCCGCCGCCTTCTCTCCCCGCGAAATCGTTTCGGAACTGGACCGGTTCATCGTCGGCCAGAACGACGCCAAGCGCGCCGTGGCCATCGCCCTTCGGAACCGCTGGCGCCGCCAGCAGCTGTCGGAAGCGCTGCGCGAGGAGGTTCTGCCCAAGAACATCCTGATGATCGGCCCCACCGGGGTGGGCAAGACCGAAATCGCCCGGCGCCTCGCCCGCCTGGCCCAGGCTCCCTTCCTGAAAGTGGAGGCCACCAAGTTCACCGAGGTGGGCTATGTGGGCCGCGACGTGGAGCAGATCGTCCGCGATCTGGTGGAGGTCGCCATCCTCATGACCCGCGAGCGCCTGCGCAAGCAAGTCACCGCCAAGGCCGAGATCGCCGCCGAGGAGCGGCTGCTCGACGCCCTGGTGGGCGAGACCGCCGGGGCCGACACCCGCCAGAAATTCCGCAAGATGCTGCGCGAAGGCGCCCTGGATACCAAGGAGATCGAGATTCAGGTGGCCGATACCGGGGCGGCCGGCATGCCGGCCTTCGACATTCCCGGCATGCCCGGCTCGCAGGTGGGCATGATCAACCTGTCGGACATGCTGGGCAAGGCGTTCGGCGGCGGCCGCACCCGGCCGCGCAAGCTGCCGGTCAAGGAGGCGCTGGACATCCTGACCAAGGAGGAATCCGACAATCTGCTCGACCAGGACAAGGTGGTGAAGGACGCCATCTGGTCGGTGGAGAACCACGGCATCGTCTTCATCGACGAGATCGACAAGATCTGCGCCCGTTCCTCCGAGCACCACGTGGGCGGCGACGTCTCGCGCGAGGGTGTGCAGCGCGACCTGCTGCCCCTGATCGAGGGCACCACGGTGGCCACCAAGCACGGTTCGGTGAAGACCGACCACGTGCTGTTCATCGCGTCCGGCGCCTTCCATCTGGCCAAGCCCTCGGACCTGTTGCCCGAGCTGCAGGGCCGCCTGCCCATCCGGGTCGAGCTGAAGGCGCTGTCCCGCGACGATTTGATGCGCATCCTCACCGAACCCGAGGCCAGCCTGCTGAAGCAGTACGAGGCCCTGCTGGCCACCGAGGAGGTGAACCTGAGCTTCGAGCCCGGCTCGGTCGAGGCCATCGCCGACCTGGCCGCCAAGATCAATTCCAGCGTCGAGAACATCGGGGCGCGCCGCCTGCAGACCGTCATGGAGCGGCTGCTGGAGGAGATCAGCTTCACCGCCCCCGACCAGCCCCCCGGCACCAAGGTGACCATCACCGCCGAGATGGTGCGCGAACGGGTGGGCGCCCTGGCCAAGAAGGCCGATCTGGCCAAGTTCATCCTGTAGGACTTTTCCCTCAGTGATGCCGCAGGTGGCGATACTGCGCCACCTGTTCCGGCGTCAGTGCCTCGGCCATGGCCAGATGGGTCCGCAGATGGACCCAGCGCAAACGGCCCTGAAGAGCGGCGATCTCGGCCACCAGGGTTTCGGCCCCTGCCCCGTCGGCGGCGAAGGCGGAATCCAGGCGGCTTTCCCGCTCCACCACCTCCCGGCCGAGAGGAATGGCCTCGGCCTTCATGGCCGCCACCAGCCCGACGGCGGTTTGGCGCTGCGCCTCGCTCAGACCCAGGGAATCGGCATGCTCCAGCACATGCAGGGGTCCCGGCTTGCCGTTCATCTCGGCGGGCATGGACAGGCCCATGCCGCGCCCGGCCAGTAGCCCCTCCATCTGCTGCGGCGACAGCCCGCTGGGGAGGTCGGCCGCGTAAGCCGGCAGGGCGATCAGGACAAGGACGGCGGCAAGAACGCTCTTCATGGAAACCTCCCGGAACGGCATGTCTCAACCATAGGCAAGACACGGCCCTTCTCTTATGATCCCGATCATAATCCGGAGGATGGCATGGACGATTGGGGCAAGGTCCTGGACGGTATCGGCGGATCGACCCGCCGCCTGAAGGCGGGCGAGGCGCTGTTCCGGCGCGGCGACGAGGCCCGCGCCGTGTTTCACGTGGAGCAGGGCCGCCTGCGTCTGGCGCGCTTCGGCGCCGACGGCTCGGCGGCAACCCTGCACGTGGCCCGCGCCGGCTCGCTGTTCGCCGAGGCCGCCCTGTTCGCCTCCCATTACCATTGCGACGCCGTGGCCGAGACCGAATCCAGGGTGCGGGCATTCCCCAAGGCGGCGCTGCTGCTTTACCTGCGCGCCCATCCCGACCTCAACCTGGCCTTTTCCGCCTATCTCGCCCGCGAGGTGCAACGGCTGCGCGGCCGTCAGGAGGTGATGCGCCTGCCGGGAGCGCGCGACCGGGTGGTGGCCTGGCTGACCCAGCTGGGCGCCGCCGAGGAGGCGATCACCCTCGACCGCCCCATTTCCGTCGCCGCCCAGGAAATCGGCCTGACCCACGAGGCGCTTTACCGCACCCTGGCCGCCCTGGTGGCCGAGGGAAAGCTGGAGCGTCCAGACAAGCGGGTGTTCCGGCTGAGATGATGGGGCTATCGCCCGAACCCATTTGGAGGCGCAGCCTCCAAACCTCCAGTTTCTTGAAACCATGGGGATTTTACTCCCCCAGCACCTTCAGCAGCCGCGCCACCACCTCTTGCGGCATGTCGCGGATGGTCTGGCCCAGACGGTTGGCCAGCTCGGTATGGGCGGGCGACAGGCCCGAGGTGTCCAGGGTCACCTTGGGATGGGAGAGATCCGCCAGGGCCTTCAGCTCCTCGGCCTCGTCCCAGATACAGCCGAGATAACCGCAGATCTGCATCACCAGGCCGGGGGCCGGACGGCCGCGATGGCCGTGCTCCAGCGCCGAGAGATAGGCGGCCGAGATGTGCAGGTCGGCGGCCATCTGGCGCAGCTGGATGCCCTTGGCGTCGCGCAGCGACCGGACCTTACTGCCGAACGGGGTCATAACCGCTGCCGCCGGATCAGGACGTAAAGCGCCCCGTCGCCGCCGTGACGGGGCTGGGCATAGGAAAAGCCCAGAATGCGTTCGCGCAAGGGAGTCTGGTTCAGCCAGCGCGGCACCTGGGCGCGCAGGATGCCGTGGCCCTGGGATCCCTTGCCGGTCACCACCAGGACGCAGCGCCGCTGCTGAACCCAGCAACGCTGGATGAAGGCCAGCAGCTGGGCGTGGGCCATATCCTGGGTCAGGCCGTGCAGGTCGATGTCGGCCTCGATCTCCATCTCGCCCTTCTTCAGTCGCTCGGCCGAGCGACGGTCCAGGCCGGGGGAATTGCCGTGGCGCAGCTCGCCATGTCCGTGACGCGGCGGCGCGGGGGGATGGGCGGAAGGCCGGGCCGGCGGCGTGCCGGGCGGCGGCGGCGGCGAGGCCACCGGCTCGGGTCCGGTCTCGGTACCAGGCGGCGGCTCGGCGGGAGGAGAGCGGCCGGGCAACGGCTGGGCGTCGGCCACCACCGCCTTCCACACCCGGATCTCGTCGGCGCTGACCACCCGGCGGCGGGGCTGGCGCGGCTCGACCAGACGTTTCGGGCTCATGATCCCGGCACGACCTCGTCGCGCGGCGGGTCCTCGTCGGTGACCGAGGCCCAGCGGTCGCCGGGCTTGGGGCTGGGCGGGGCCATCACCTCGGGCTCGGCGGCGGCGGCGGGCTGAATGGAATCGGCCAGGGGCGCGGTCTCCACCACCATGGCGGGGGCCGGTTCGGAAGCCGGTTCCGGCTCGGACGGCGCCGGCGCCGGCTGGGCGGGCGGCGCGGTCATGCGCGGACCGGCGGGAACCGGGGCGTTGGCCATGGGCGCCTGGGCCTGGGTCTCGCCCTCGCCGAGATTGCGGCGGATGAACTTGCGCCAGTCGCCCTTGGGCGCCAGGCAGGGGGCTTCGTTGACGCCCTTGACCACCAGGGCGATGCCGCCCAGCTGCCACAGGGTGACGAATTGCTGGTAATTGCCCATCAGATAGGCCAGCGCCCGGGTCTTCAACCGCCACGCCACGTAGTATTTGTTGCCGTAAAGATGGGCCAGCACGCACAGCGTCATGGCGATGATGCCGGTGGCGACGCCGGTGGCCAGCAGGATCACCAGGGCCAGGGTCGATTCGATGGTCAGCGGCAGCAGGTGGTCCCAGTGCTGATGCACCGGCGAGCCCTGGAAATCCAGCAGGCGGGGATCGGTGTAGACCTGGACCTGGCCGGCGCGGATGGCGGCGCACAGCTGCTCGTGCAGCAGCTCCTCCTCGCGCCCCTTGCGTTCCCGCCACTCGGCCAGCAACCGGCTCATCGCCTTGATCCGCTCCGTCCTGAAATCATCATGGTTACGGCGAAGGATGGAGAAGAGGGGGCCGGAAGGCAACCCCTACCTCTCGTCCACCTGCGCCAGCCGGGGGGAACGGGCCCGGGGCAGGAACACCACCAGACGGCCGGGACTCTTCATCTTGCCGGCGATCTGGAAGGCGGTCTCGCCCGCCCCCCAGAAGACGTCGCCGCGCACCGGGCCCTTGATGGCGGCGCCGGTATCCTGGGCCATCATCAGGCGCCGCAACGGCCGCCCCGCCGGATCAAGGCTGTCCACCCAGACCGGCGCGCCCAGCGGCACGAAGCGGGGGTCCACGGCCAGCGAACGCTCGGGCGTCAGCGCCACGCCCTCGGTGCCCAGGGGTCCGTCGGTGGCGGGATTGGGGCTGTAGAAGATATAGCGGGGATTGCGGCTCAGCAGGGTGCGGCCTTCCTGAGGGTTGGCCTTGAGCCAGGCGCGGATGGCCGGCATGGAGGTGTCGGTGCCAAGCTTGCCCTCGTCCTTCAGCACCTTGCCGATACCGACGAATTTGTGGCCGTTGCTGCCCGCCACGCCGAGCCGGATCACCGTGCCGTCGTCCAGGCGCACCCGGCCCGAACCCTGGATATGCATGATCGCCAGATCCACCGGATCGTCGGTCCAGGCCAGCACCGGGGCCTTGCCGGCCAGGGCGCCCCGCTCGATCTCGGCGCGGGTGTGGTAGGGCACCAGCTTGCCGTTCTCCATCCGGCCGATCACCGGCTCTTCCGGCCCGGCCTTGGTGACCACCAGATCGTTGGGCTTGCCGTGAATGGGCTGGGTATAGGGGCCCTTGCGCTGACGCGATCCCCTGATCTCCGGCTCGAAATAGCCGGTGAACAGCCCCTCGGTCCGGCCCTCGTTGGTGACCTGCCAGGGGGTGAACCAGGTCTCGAACATGAGGCGCGCGCCGGTGTGGTCGCCGGCGGCCACCCGCTGGGCGGCGGCGCAAGGCGAATACCAGTCGGCGGCCGTGCCGCCCAGGCCCTCGAAGCCGATGGACCTGTCCACCGGCAGCTTGGTGATGCGATTGCACGATTTCAAAAGCGCGGGCAGCGCCTGGGCGGTGTCGTCCTCGGACCAGCCGGGCAAGCGGTCATAGGAGATGGGCTGCAGCACCATGCGATCGGGGCCGGGCAGCGGCGGCCTGGGAGCCGGCTCCGGCGTGGCGCAGCCGGCCAGGGACGCGGCCAGCAGCAGGGCGGCTGCCCTCGTCCTCATGGCTCGGGAGTATGGGTGGCGGCCAGGGCCCAGTTGGGATCGGTGGAGCGGGTATCGCGGCGGAAGGTCCACTGGTCGACCACGTCGATGACCCGCTCGGGATTGCCTTCCACCACCTCGCCCTTGGCGTCGCGCAGCGCGTTGACCTGTTCGCTGACGAAACGGATGGTCAGGGCGGCGAAGCGGCCGTCCATGCCCGCTTCCACCAGTTCGGCGGAGCGGATGCCCACCAGTTCGGTCTGCAGCGTCTCGCCGTGCTGGCGCCGGGCGTCGATGGCGTCGCTGAAATGGCGGTAGACGTCGGGAGCCAGCAGCGGCTGCAGCGTCGCCTTGTCCCCATGGGCGAAGGCGATGACGATCATCTCGAACGCCGCCTTGGCGCCGCCTAAGAACACATCCAGGTCGAAGCCGCGGTCGGCGGCGCGGATGGCGGCCAGACCCTGGCCCAGCGGCGATTCGGCCGGCGGCTCGGACGCCGAGCGGCGGACGCTTTGCAGATCCACCACGTTATCGGCGGCGGAATCCGGCGGCGCCCACTGTTCGGGCGGACGCTCGGCGCCGGTGCGCTTGCCCAGCACGCTACGCAGGCGCAGCACCAGGAAGGCGGCGACCATGGCGAAAAATACGATGTCGAGAAGATGATAGCCGTCGTTCATCAGGCCGGTCCGGGGTAGAGTGCAAGTCCAGTCAAAGACATAAGGCGGGTTGGGAGAAAGAGCAAGCATGGCATGGGCTTTCCTGGTCGGCGTGCTGACCTTGCCGGTGGCGGAGATCATGGTGTGGATCCGCGTGGCCGATGCCATCGGCGGGCTGGCCACCGTGGCTCTGACCGTTCTGGCCATCCTGGCGGGCTCGGTCCTGCTGCGCCGGGGCGGGCTGGGCATGGTGCTGCAGGTGCGGGCCAACGCGGCCAGGGGCGAGCCGCCGGGGCCAAGGGTATTCGACGAGCTGTGCATCGCGCTCGCCGGGTTCCTGCTGCTGCTGCCCGGTTTCATTTCCGACGCCATGGCGGTGCTGGTGATGTTCCGGCCGGTCCGGGTGCTGCTGCTCGGCGCCCTGCTGTCGCGCATCGTGGTGGCCAATCCGGGTGCCGCCCCCCAGGCCCCCCACCCCCAGGCCGGCCCCACCGTCATCGACGGCGAATACGAGATCATTCCTCCCGAATCCTCCCCGTCACCCTCGCCGGATCACAAGCGGCTTGAGCCTTAAGGATGTCCGTGCTACGCCCCTTGGCAGCCCTTTGAACGATCTTCCTTTCCGGAGAGCACCATGACCGACGCCCAGACGCCGTCCGAGGATCTGCCCCAGCTGCAGGTCAACATGCAGTATATCAAGGACCTGTCCTTCGAGATTCCCGGCGCCCCCCACTCGTTCATCGAGATGCAGGGCAAGAACCCCGAGATTCCGATCCATGTGGACGTCAACGTCGCCAATGTGGGCAACAACGCCTACGAAGTGGTGCTGCACCTCAAGGTCGAGGCCCTGCTGGACGGCAAGGCGCTGTTCATCCTGGAACTGGCCTATGCCGGCGTGTTCACCCTGAACCTGCCGGAAGAGCAGATTCACCCGGTGCTGCTGATCGAATGCCCGCGCCTGCTGTTCCCCTTCGCCCGCAACATCGTGGCCGACATGACCCGCGACGGCGGCCTGCCGCCGCTGCTGCTGCAGCCGCTGGATTTCGTCCAGCTCTACCGCGCCCGCGTGGAGGAGATGAACGCCCAGCAGGCCGCCGGTCAGGCCTGATTTCCGGGGCATTATTGGGCCATCGCCCAAACCCATCCGGGGCGAATGCCCCGGACCCCATTTTAGTTCAGGAATGGGGTTTGGGGCCCTTGGCCCCAAGCGGATGCGGGCGGCAGCCCGCCTTTATTCCCTGAGCCACACGGCGTTCTTGAGCTTGGCCACGAACGCCGTGTGCGCCGCGTTTTCCTCCTCGGTCGGGGCGTGGGGCCGGGGGCTGCGGAACTCCCGCTTGACCTGAACCGCCGAAGCGGCGGTGGCGGCATTGCTGCCGCCATTGCCCTTGCCACCCCCCAGCTCCAGACCCGGCTGACGGCCGCCGATCAGCTGCAGATAGACCTCGGCCAGCAATTCCGAATCCAGCAGGGCGCCGTGCTTGGTGCGGTGGGTGTTGTCGATCTCGAAGCGGCGGCACAGGGCGTCCAGGTTGGCCTGGGCGCCGGGAAACTTCTTGCGCGCCATGAGCACCGTGTCGATGGAGCGGCTCATAGGCAGGGGCGGAAAGCCCAGCCGCGCCAGCTCGGCGTTGAGGAACCGCATGTCGAATTCGGCGTTGTGGATCACCAGCGGCGCGTCGCCGATGAATTCCAGGAAGTCGGCAACGATCTCGGCGAACAGCGGCTTGTCCGCCAGGAACTCGGCCGACAGGCCGTGGACCTTGAACGCCTCCTCCGGCATGTCGCGCTCAGGGTTGCAATAACGGTGGAAGACGTTGCCGGTGGGCAGGTGGTTGAACAGCTCGACGCAGCCGATTTCCACCAGCCGGTGACCCGACAGCGGGTCGAAGCCGGTGGTTTCCGTATCGAGCACGATCTCGCGCATGGCACTGCCCTTTCATCAATGACTCTCGGGCTATCGCCCGGACCCATTTGGGGCGATGCCCCGCATTTCTTGAACCAAAGCCTTCAACCGCTTCCACGCCGGACCTTTGCCCAATCCGGTGGGAATCACCACGTCGGCCCTGCGGCGTTTTTGCTCATCGGGCATCTGCTTGGCAAGCACCGCGTCGAGACGGGCCCGCGTCATGCCCGGCCGGGCCAGCACGCGGGCGGCCTGGAGGAAGGCCGGCGCGCTGACCACCGCCACCAGGTCGCAACGCGCCTCGCCATGGGTTTCGAACAGCAGCGGGATGTCCAGAACCACCAGTGGCGTGCCATGACGGCGATGCCGGGCCAGGAACTCGCGCTCGGCGGCGCGGACCAGGGGATGAACTATGGCTTCCAGCCGCTTCAGCGCCACGTCGTCGCCGAACACCCGGGCACCCAGCGCCGCCCGGTCCACCGCACCGTCCGCTCGCAGCACGCCGGGAAAGGCGGCACTCACCGCCGCCACCGCCTTGCCGCCCGGAGCGAACAGCGCATGCACGGTGGCATCGGCGTCGTGGACCGGCACGCCCAGGCGGCGCAGCATGGCGGCCGCGGTGCTCTTGCCCATGCCGATGGAGCCGGTGAGACCCAGAATCTTCATGACGACAGCACGAAGCTCCGCAATTCGTCGGTGACCTGGGGCCGCTGGCCGAACCAGGCGGCAAAGCCGGGCACCGCCTGATGCAGCAGCATGCCCAGCCCGTCCACTGTCCGGTTGCCCCGCGCCCGGGCGCGGGCCAGCAGATCGGTTTCCAGCGGCACATAGACGATATCGTTGACCAATGCGGTGATCGGAAGGGCCGCGAGGTCCAGATCCAAAGTCGACTGACCGGTCATGCCCAGCGTGGTGGTGTTGACCAGCAGGGCACAGCCGTCCAGCATTTCCGCCCGTTCGGCCCACTCCACCACCCGCACCGGCCCACCCAGATCGGCGGCCAGGGCCTCGGCCCGTTCCCGCGAGCGGTTGGTGAGGCGGATTTCCGGCACCCCGGCATCGGCCAGCGCCGCCACCACGGCGCGGGACGCGCCGCCGGCGCCGATCACCGCCGCCGGACCGGATGCGGGTGCCCAGGCCGGGCAGCCCTGGCGCAGATTCTCGAAGAAGCCGTAGGCATCGGTATTGCGCCCCTCCAGCGACCCGTCCGCACCCGCCACCAGGGTGTTGACCGCGCCGATGCGCGCCGCCAGGGGATCGAGGCGGTCCACCAGATTCATCACCGCCTCCTTGTGGGGAACGGTGACGTTGGCGCCGGCGAAACCCATGCGGGGCAGGGCGCGGATGACGGTTTCCAGATTCTCGGGCGCCACGCCCAACGGCAGATAGGCGCCGTCGATGCCAAGCTTCTCCAGCCAGAAGCCGTGCAGGCGGGGCGAACGGGAATGGGAGACCGGCCAGCCCAGCACCCCGGCCAGTCTGGCCTTGCCCGATACGATCATGGAACCAGCTCTCCGTTCTCGCGCAGGAAATCCATCAGGGCCAGCAGCGGCAGGCCCAGGATGGTGAAGAAATCGCCCTCGACGGTCAGGAACAGCTGGGCCCCCAGGCCTTCCAGCTGATAGGCCCCCACCGAGGACAGTACCACGTCCCCCGCCTGCTCCAGATAGCGGTCGAGGAAGGCTTCGCTGAAATTGCGCATGGTGAGCCTGGCGGATTCGGTGTGGTGCCATACCCGTCTTCCGTCCCGGACCGCCACCACGGCGCTGGTCAGGCGATGGGTCTTGTGGCGCAGCGCCAGCAATTGCTCCCGCGCCGCTTTTATGTCCGCCGGCTTGTCGAACCACGCGCCGTCGCAGTCGAGCATCTGGTCGGCGCCGATCACCAATGCGCCGGGATGATGGGAAGAGACCCGCATGGCCTTCAACTCGGCCAGCACCTCGGCGACCCGGGCGGGATTGCGGGTCTCGGCGGCCAGCGAATCCTTGACCGCCTGCTCGTCCACCGCCGCCACCTGGACGGTGAAATGGATGCCGGACTCCGCCAGCATGCGGGCGCGGGCGGCGCTGCCCGAAGCCAGGACGATCATGACGGGGCGCTCTCCGCCTTGATGCCGTTCCTGATGCCGCTCTTTTCCAGATGGCGCTCGTAAAGCTGGATGATGGCGGCCGAGGCCTCCTCGATGGAGCGCCGGGTCACGTCCACCACCGGCCAGCCCAGGCGCGAGAAAATGCGGCGCGCCTGCTGCACCTCTTCCTTGACCTTCTCGAACTGGGCGTAATCGGCTTCCTCTTCCTGATTCAGAAGCCGCAGCCGGGCACGACGGATATCGGACAGGCTCTTGGGGTCCTTGGTCAGACCCACCACCAGCGGCTTCCTGGCCCGCTCCAGCTCCGGCGGAAGCGGCACGCCGGGCACCAGGGGATAATTGGCGCATTTCAGGCCGCGATTGGCCAGATACATGCAAGTCGGCGTCTTGGACGAGCGCGACACCCCCACCAGCACGATGTCGGCCTGATCCACCAGTTCGATCAGCTGGCCGTCGTCATGGGTCAGGGTGAACTGCATGGCGTCGATGCGGCGGAAATACTCGGCGTCCAGCTGGTACTGGCGGCCGGGCAGGGCGGTGACCTCCACGTCGAGGAAGGCCGACAGCCCGGCCATCACCGGGTCCAGCAGCGAGATGCAGGGAATGCCGCGATGGCGGCAGGCCTCTTCCAGCAGGCCGCGCACCGCCCCGTCCACCAGGGTGAAGAACACCAGGCCGGGCTTGTCCTCGATGCCGGCGATGACCCGCTCCACCTGGCCCTGGGTGCGGACCAGCCACCAATTGTGCTGGATGGGCTGCACGCCCTCGAACTGGACGAGGCAGGCGCGCACCACCGAGGTGACCGTCTCGCCGGTGGCGTCGGAAACGAGGTGAAGGTGAAAGCTGCGCATGGCTGTGGATAACCCGCAAGTCCGTGGATAAGGGGGGGTCTCGGCGGGAGGCGGGAAAACGCTCCCCGCTCGCCCCGATTCCATGGAGGCACATCCCCCCATGTCCAAAACCGTTCCGCACTCCCCGACAATAGCGTGAATTACCGTTCGCCACACCCGATTTCCCCATTTTCCCCATCGGATGAAGACGTGAAAAAACAACGTGATGGCCGTGTTGCAGCGCACTCTTCCACAGGCCGCCCCCCATACGGGAGAAATCGGGGAAAGCCTGTGGACGGCTTTGGCAAAATGTCCAATCCCCGTTATCCACAGGCATCAACAGACCACAGCAACCTTTTCTCTAAACCTTAAAGTCTGTAAGAGAGAGCCATCCCCAGCCCGAGAGGCCCCAGCTCCGAGGAAACGCCCGTGTCCAGCCCGTCCAAGCCCTTCCTCCGCGCCCTCGCCGGCGAAACGCTTACTCCCCCGCCGTTCTGGCTGATGCGCCAGGCCGGACGCTACCTGCCGGAATACCGCGCCACCCGCGCCGAGGCCGGGAGCTTCCTGGACCTGTGCTACAATTCCGATCTCGCCTGCGAAGTCACCCTGCAGCCCTTGCGGCGCTATGGCTTCGACGCCGCCATCCTGTTCTCCGACATTCTGGTGGTTCCCGACGGGTTGCGTCAGCATGTTGCCTTCAAGGAAGGCGAAGGTCCGGTGTTGACGCCCATTCGCTCGGCAGAGGATCTGAGCGGTCTCGACATCTCGGGCCTGCACGACCATCTCGCCCCGGTCTACGAAACCGTCAAGAAGCTGTCGGCCGCCATTCCCAAGACCACCGCCCTGATCGGCTTTGCCGGCGCACCCTGGACGGTGGCCACCTACATGATCGAGGGCAGCGGCTCCAAAGACTTCGCCAAGGCCAAGGGCATGATGTTCGGCCAGCCGGAGCTGTTCGCCCGCCTGATGGACCTGCTGGTCCGGGCCACCGGCGATTATCTCATCCGCCAGATCGACAACGGCGCCGAGGCCATCCAGATCTTCGACACCTGGGCCGGCGCCCTGCCCGAGGACATGTTCGAGCGCTGGGTGATCGGCCCGACCCGCGCCCTGGTGGAGCGTATCCGCGCCGAGCGGCCGGGCATTCCCGTGATCGGCTTTCCGCGCGGTGCCGGTTATCTCTACAAGCGCTATGTGGCCGAGACCAAGGTCAACGGCGTTTCGATCGATCCTTCGGTGCCGCTGGACTGGGCGGCGGCCGAGTTGCAGACCCAATGCACGGTCCAGGGCAATCTCGATCCCATCCTGCTGGTGGCCGGCGGCGAGGCGCTGGACGCCGGCATCGACCGGGTGCTCAACGCGCTGGCCAAGGGACCGTTCATCTTCAACCTGGGCCACGGCATCACGCCGCCCACGCCGCCGGACAACGTGGCGCGGCTGGCCGAGCGGGTTAAGGGCTGGAAGGGCTGAAACCATGAGCTTGGCAGGGGGCAGGAAGACGGCCGTCGTTCTGTTCAACCTGGGCGGACCGGATTCGCTCGAGGCGGTGAAGCCGTTCCTGTTCAACCTGTTCAACGATCCGGCCATCATCGGGGCGCCGGGTCCCATCCGCTGGCTGCTGGCCAAATACATCTCGGCCAAGCGGGCGCCGGTGGCGCGGGGCATCTACCAGATGCTGGGTGGGCGTTCGCCCCTGGTGCCGGAGACCGAAGCCCAGGCGAGGGCGCTGGAGCATGTGCTGGGCCACGGCTTCAAGTGCTTCATCGCCATGCGCTACTGGCATCCCTTCACCCATGAGGCGGTGGCCGCCATCAAGGAATGGGGGGCGGACGAAGTGGTTCTGCTGCCGCTTTATCCCCAGTTCTCATCCACCACCACCGGGTCCTCGCTCAAGGAATGGCGCAAACAGGCGGAAAAGCAGGGCCTCGTCGCGCCGGTCCGCATGGCCTGCTGCTATCCCACCGAGCCCGGTCTGGTGGACGCCATGGCCGATCTGGCCAGGACCGGTCACGAGGAAGCGGCAGGCGCCGGCAAGCCCCGCATCCTGTTCTCCGCCCACGGCCTGCCCAAATCGGTCATCGACAAGGGTGATCCCTACCAGGCCCAGGTGGAGCTGACCGCGGCCGCCGTGGCGCGGGCCACCGGCATTGCGGATCTGGACTGGTCTATCTGCTATCAAAGCCGGGTGGGCCCCATGGAATGGATCGGCCCCAGCACCGAGGAAGAACTGGAACGCGCCGCCAGGGACGGCGTGCCGGTGGTGATCGTGCCGGTGGCCTTCGTCTCCGAGCATTCCGAGACCCTGGTGGAACTGGATATCGAGTATCGCCACAAGGCCGACCAGTTGGGCATTCCGGCCTATGTGCGGGTGCCGGCGCTGGGCTGCCATCCCGCCTTCATCCGGGGGCTGGCCGACGTGATTCACCGGCCGCAGGCCTTTACCGGTCAGGCCTGCAAGCATTTGGGACGGAGTTGTCCGGCATGCTGAGCGGCTCGGCCTATCTGTGGATCAAGGCGGTGCACATCATCGCCATCATCTCGTGGATGGCGGGACTGCTCTATCTGCCGCGCCTGTTCGTCTATCACACCACGGTCAAGCCGCGCTCCGAGGCCTCGGAAACCTTCAAGATCATGGAACGCCGGCTGATCAAGGCGATCATGACGCCCGCCATGGTACTGGCCTGGACCCTGGGTCTGGTCATGGCGGTGGATGCGGGCCTGTTCTCCCAGGGCTGGTTCCACCTCAAGCTGGCCTGCGTGGTGGGCATGACCATCGCCCATTTCTTCCTGGCCCGCTGCAAGGATTCCTTCGCCGAGGACCGCAACACGAGATCGGAGAAGTTCTATCGCGTCATCAACGAGGTCCCCACCCTGCTGATGATCGTCATCGTCATCGTGGTGATCGTCAAGCCGTTCTGAAAGGTTTTGACAGCACCGCCGGCTTTGGCTAATGCTCTAGCGAATCTTCCAGGGCGGCCAACACGCCCGTTTCCCACCATCCCCCTTTTCGCGCCGGATCATTCGTATCCGTTCCTGATCGGCAGCCGGTCCGCTCCAGTTCGGACCCGCCCCACCTTAAGTCCGATCGATCGCGCGGAATATCCATCTGTACGGATTTCTCCCATGCACTTGCAGGACCTGAAGAAGAAGACCCCGGCCGAACTCCTGGCCTTCGCCGAAGAGCTGGAGGTGGAAAACGCCAGCACGCTTCGCAAACAGGACATGATGTTCGCCATCCTGAAGCAGCTGGCCGACAACGACACGCCCATCTACGGCGACGGCGTGCTGGAGATCCTGCAGGACGGTTTCGGTTTTCTCAGGAGCCCCGAGGCCAACTACCTTCCCGGTCCCGACGACATCTATGTCAGCCCCAGCCAGGTGCGCCGCTTCGGCCTTCGCACCGGCGACACGGTGGATGGCCAGATCCGGGCACCCAAGGACGGCGAGCGCTATTTCGCCCTCTTGAAGGTCAACAACATCAATTTCGAGGACCCGGAAAAGGTCCGCCACCGCATCAACTTCGACAACCTCACCCCGCTTTATCCCGACGAGAAGCTGAAGCTGGAGATCGAGGACCCCACCCGCAAGGATCTCACCACCCGGGTGATCGATCTGGTGGCCCCCATCGGCAAGGGCCAGCGCGCCCTGATCGTCGCCCCGCCGCGGACCGGCAAGACCGTGATGCTGCAGAACATGGCGCACGCCATTTCGCTCAATCACCCCGAGGTCTATCTGATCGTGCTGCTGATCGACGAGCGGCCCGAGGAAGTGACCGACATGGCCCGCTCGGTGAAGGGCGAGGTCATCTCGTCCACCTTCGACGAACCGGCGTCGCGCCACGTCCAGGTCACCGAGATGGTGCTGGAAAAGGCCAAGCGCCTGGTCGAGCATAAGCGCGACGTGGTGATCCTGCTGGATTCCATCACCCGTCTGGCGCGCGCCTACAACACCGTGGTGCCTAGCTCGGGCAAGGTGCTGACCGGCGGCGTGGACGCCAACGCGCTGCAGCGTCCCAAGCGCTTCTTCGGCGCGGCCCGCAACATCGAGGAAGGCGGCTCGCTGTCCATCATCGCCACTGCCCTGATCGACACCGGCTCGCGCATGGACGAGGTGATCTTCGAGGAGTTCAAGGGCACCGGTAACTCGGAAATCATCCTGGACCGCAAGCTCTCGGACAAGCGCACCTTCCCGGCCATCGACATCACCAAGTCGGGCACCCGTAAGGAAGAGCTGCTGGTGGACAAGGGCATCCTGTCCAAGATGTGGGTTCTGCGCCGCATCCTGATGCCCATGGGCGTGGTCGACGCCATGGAATTCCTGGTGGACAAGCTCAAGCACTCGAAGAACAACGGCGACTTCTTCGAAGCGATGAATTCGTAGAATCCAAACCAATATCGTCACCCCCGGACTTGATCCGGGGGTCCATGGATGGCCGGGTCAAGCCCGGCCATGACGACGGAGAAAGAAATACGCCGGTCAAAAGACCGGCGTATTTTTCATGTCTCAATGATGCCCGGATGTCCGGCGCCGGTGATGGCGGCGGTGGCTCTGGCTCAACAGATCATCCGAAGGGCCGTCGTCGTCGGAGCGCCGACGCCACAGATGCATGCCGCCGGCCAGCAGCATGGGCGGCACCACCACGATGGCGATACGGCCCAGCATGTTGAAGAACGAATTGCGGTCGGTGTCGATGACCACCTGGTTCTTGCATTCATAGCGTTGCTTGAAGGTGCCCGAGCAGTCGCGCAGCCGTTCCTTGACCGTCTCCGACGAGTGGTTTTCCACCGTGCCGGCGGGAAGATTGGCGAACTGGTCCCAGCCCGCCCAGGCCATCCAGGCCAGACTGACCACCGTCACCATCACATTGCCGATCTTGGACACGCCTTCCCTCCAACCCCGGGTGAACCCCGAACCCGGAGACTACTATCCTTTCGGAAGGGCCCTCACGGCAAGAGGAGAGTGGAGCCGGTGGTCTTGCGCGCTTCCAGATCGCCATGGGCCCGGGGCGCGTCCCTCAGGGCATAGGTCTGGTTGATCTCCACCTTGACCGCGCCCTTTTGCACCACCTCGAACAGCTGGTTGGCCGAGTCCACCAGATCGGACCGCTTGGCGGTATAGGCCATCAGCGAGGGCCGGGTCAGGAACAGCGAGCCCTTGGCCGCCAGCAGGCCGGTGTCCAGAGGCTCGACCTTGCCCGAGCTTTGGCCGAACGACACCATCATGCCGAGCGGCCGCAGGCAGTCCAGGGACTTGAGGAAGGTATCCTTGCCCACGGAATCGTAGACCACCGGCACGCCCTCGCCCTTGGTGATCTCGCGCACCCGGGCGACGAAATCCTCGGATTTGTAGAGGATGGGATGGTCGCAGCCGTGCGCCCTGGCCAGCTCGGCCTTTTCCTCCGATCCCACCGTGCCGATCACGGTGGCGCCCAGGTGCTTCGCCCATTGGCAGACCAGCAGGCCGACACCGCCGGCGGCGGCGTGAATCAGGATAGTGTCGCCCTTTTGCACAGGGTAGGTCCGGCGCAGCAGATACTGGGCGGTCATACCCTGCAGCATCATGGCGGCGGCCTGGCGGTCGTCGATGCCGTCGGGCAGCTTCACCAGCCGGTCGGCGGGCATCAGGCGCATTTCGGCATAAGCCCCCAGGGGCGGATTGGCGTAGGCCACCCGGTCGCCGGTCTTGAACTCGGTGACGCCGTCACCCACCGCCTCGACCACACCGGCGCCTTCCAGGCCGGGGGTGAAGGGCAGCGGCGCGGGATAAAGTCCGGTGCGGTGATAGACGTCGATGTAGTTGAGCCCCACGGCGGTGTGGCGCAGCAGTACCTGGCCGGTGGCGGGGGTTCCGACCTCGACCTCTTCCCAGACCATGACCTCGGGGCCGCCGGGCTGGTGGATGCGGATGGCGTGACTTTTCACTTGAGGGTGACTCCTTCGTGACGCAGCAGGAATTCCTTGGTCTCGACGCCGTCGATGCCGGAATAGCCGCCCATGGCGCCATTGGCCGCCAGCACCCGGTGGCAGGGAATGATCACCGGAATGGGATTGCGGCCGCAGGCGCCGCCCAGCGCGCGCGGCGCGGTGCCCAGTTCCTCGGCCAGTTGGCCGTAGCTTCGGGTCTGGCCGAAGGGAATCTTCGCCAGCGCCGCCCAGACCTTTTGCTGGAACGCCGTGCCGTGGGGGGCGAGCGGCAGGTCGAAATCGGTGCGCTTGCCGTCGAAATATTCCTCGAGCTGGTCGCGGGCCCTGAGCAGCAACGGCGTCTCGTCGTTTTCGGGCAAAAAGCCCCAATCCACGGCGACGATGGCGCCATCGGCCTCGAACAGGGCCAGCGGCCCGATGGGGGAGTTGAAGGCAAGCTGCGGCATGGCGGCGGTCACTTCTCGCTGAGCAGGGCGGCCAGTCGCTTGGGATCGGTGACCGGTGCCTTGCAGGTGGAGCCCCGGCAAATATAAGCCGCCGCCTTTCCCTCCACCAGCGACTTGCCGTGGGCCGGGTGGCCCGGGGGCAGGCAGGTGCCGTCCTCGACGCGCAGCAGCGAGACCGGGGGAAGCGGCGTGGCGGCGAAGGCGCCGAGCAGGGCCAGGCCGCCGGGATCGTCCAGGGGCCCGACGATCACCACCTGCAGCGGTTCGGCCAGGATGGTGAAGGCGCCGAGCAGCGAGGTCATGTGGGGGATCTGCTCCGGGATGGCGGCGGCGAAGGAATCGATCACCGCCTGGGAACGCTCGCGCCACGCCTCGTCGCCGGTGGCCAGCCACAGCCGGGCCAGGGCCTCGGCCATCATGCCGTTGCCGCTGGGCACCGCCGAGTCGAAGGTGGGCTTGGTGCGGATCACCACGTCGGTGGCGTCCTCGGCGGAATGGAAGTAACCGCCGCCGTCCTTGTCCCAGTGATGGGCGTGAACCTGTCCGGCCCAGGCCTTGGCGCGGTCCAGGTAATCGGGGCGGGCGGTGATCTCGTAAAGCGCCAGCGCCGCCAGGATTGCCCAGCCGTAATCGTCGAGCACGGCGGCGGTCTCGGCCCGGCCCTGGCACAGGGAATGGGCCGGGCGTCCGTCGGGACGGGTCATCTTCTCGGTAATGATCCCGAAGGCATGCTCGGCGGCGGCCAGCCAGTCGGGGCGGTCGAAGGCCAGCGCCGCCTCGGCCAGGGCGGCGATCATCATGGCGTTCCAGTCGGCCAGCACCTTGCCGTCGCGGCCCGGCCACACCCGCTTGTCGCGCTCGGCCAGCAACGCCGCCTTGGCCGCCGCCAGCGGGCCATCGTCGCCACCGCCCCTGGGGTGGTTGCGGTGCAGGATGTTGCGCCCCTCCCAATTGCCGTGGGGCTGCACGCCGTAGAGCTTGCAGAACTCGGAGGCGGTGTCGAGGTCGAGCAGGGCGGAAATTTCCTCCGACGTCCAGGTGTAGAACAGCCCCTCCTCGCCGTCGCTGTCCGCATCCAGCGCGGCGGCGAAGGCGCCACCCTCGGCCATCATGTCGCGCAACAGCCAACCCACCGTCTCGAAGATGCGGGCGCGGTAAAGGGGCGATCCGGTGTGCTTCCATACCTGGGTCAGCAGGGACAGAAGCTGGCCGTTGTCGTAGAGCATCTTCTCGAAATGGGGCACCAGCCAGGTGTCGTCGGTGGAATAGCGCATGAAGCCGCCGCCCAGGTGGTCGTAGATGCCGCCCTGGCAGATATGGTCCAGCGTCACCGTCACCGCGTCCCGAAGGCTGGAATTGCCGGTGCGCAAATAGGAATGCCACAGGAAGCGGAACAGGCCGGGCTGGGGGAATTTCGGCGCGCCCACCGTGCCACCATCCTCGAAGTCGATCAGGCGCAGGCACTGGGTGGCGGCCAGATCGACCACCTCCATGTCCAAGCCCATGGGGCCGGGCGAGCGGGCCATCTGCTCCAGCGCGCCCCGGATGCGCTCCACATTGTGGCCGATCTTTTCCGGGTCCTTGTGGAAGGTATGGGCGATGCCTTCCAGCACGTCGGGAAAGGCGGCCCGGCCATAGCGCGGCGTGGCGGGAAAGTAGGTGCCGCCCCAGAACGGCTCGGCGTCGGGGGTGAGGAACATGGTCAGCGGCCAGCCGCCGTGCTGGCCCATGAGCGCCAGGGCGTTCTGGTACAGCGCGTCCAGGTCGGGGCGCTCCTCGCGATCGACCTTGATGTTGACGAACAGGTGGTTCATCAGCCCGGCGATGCCTTCGTCCTCGAAGCTTTCATGGGCCATGACGTGGCACCAGTGACAGGCGGAATAGCCCACCGACAACAGGATCGGTTTGTTGGCGCGCTTGGCCTCGGCCAGGGCATCCGGCCCCCAGGCCCACCAGTGGACGGGGTTGTGGGCATGCTGCAGCAGATAGGGGCTGGTCTCGGCGGCCAGTCGATTATGGGACATTCCTTGATCCTTGAACGGCGGGACATTGCGCCCGAAGAGGCTAATGCTTAGTTTGGGTGGATGGGGGCCGAGCGCAAGACGAGGACGACATGAAGATCACCGTGGATGTGGACTGCACGCCGGAAGAGGCGCGGACCTTTCTGGGCCTGCCCGACGTCCAGCCCATGCAGCAAGCCTTGATGAAGCAGATCCAGGACCAGATGGCCGCCAGCCTGCATGCCATGGAGCCCGAGACCATGCTGAAGGTCTGGCTGCCCGCCGGCGTCCAGGGCATGGAGCAGTTGCAGAAGATGTTCTGGTCCCAGTTCGCCTCGGGCGGACAGCGTTCCAAGGAGAAGTGAGAGTGAGCCGTCTGCCCAGCGATCCGCCCGACTTCTTCCGGGTCCATGTCTTCATCTGCACCAACCGCCGTCCGGAGGACAACAAGCGCGGCTCGTGCGCCCAGAAGGGGTCGGAAGCCCTGCGCGAGCACATGAAGGACGCGCAGAAGAAGCTGGGCCTCAAGGATGTGCGCATCAATTCCGCCGGCTGCCTCGACCGCTGCGGCCAGGGGCCGGTGATGGTGATCTATCCCGAGGGCATCTGGTACAGCTTCAACACCATCGCCGACATCGACGAGATCCTCGACACCCATGTGGTCAAGGGCGGCCGGGTCGAGCGTCTGATGCTCGCCGCCCAGCCCTGACGGCCATCATCCCATGTCCGACACCATCTACGCCCTTGCCAGCGCCGCGGGGCGCGCCGGCGTGGCGGTGTGGCGGCTGTCGGGCGAGGGGACGGGCGAAGCGCTTGTCGCCCTGACCGGCAAGACCCTGCCCCAACCCCGCAAGGCGGTGCGCGCCCGCATCCGGGACGGGTCGGGCGAGGTGATCGACGACGGTCTGGTCCTGTGGTTCGCCGCGCCCCATTCCTTTACCGGCGAGGACGTGGCCGAACTGCACCTGCATGGCGGTCGGGCGGTGGCCGCCGCGCTGACCCGGCGGCTGGGCGAATTGGGCCTGCGCCCCGCCGAGCCGGGCGAGTTCTCGCGCCGGGCCTTTCTCAACGGCAAGCTGGATCTTACCCGCGCCGAGGCCATCGCCGATCTGGTGGATGCCGAGACGTCCGCCCAGCGGCGCCAGGCCTTGCGGCAGCTGGACGGCGGTCTGGCCGGGCTGGTGGAGGAATGGCGCGCGGGCCTGATCCGCGCCATGGCCCATCTGGAAGCGGTGATCGACTTCGCCGACGAGGACATCCCCGACACGCTGCTGGATCAGTCGGTGGCCGAGGTCCGCTCTTTGCGGGCCGAGATGGCGGGCCATCTGGACGGGCGCCGCAGCGGCGAGCGTCTCAGGGACGGCATTCACATCGCCATCCTGGGGGCGCCCAATGCCGGCAAGTCCAGCCTGCTGAACCGGCTGGCCGGGCGGGACGCCGCCATCGTCTCGGCCCAGGCCGGCACCACCCGCGACGTCATCGAGGTGCATCTGGATCTGGCGGGCTGGCCGGTGATCGTCGCCGACACCGCCGGCCTGCGGGAGTCGGATTGCGAGATCGAGAGCGAGGGGGTGCGCCGGGCCGAGGCCAGGGCGGCGGGGGCCGATCTCAGGCTCTGCGTCTTCGACGGGACTCTCTATCCCGATCTGGACGCCGCCACGCTGGAAATGATAGACGACGCCACCCTGGTGGTGCTCAACAAGCGCGACCTGATGGCGGGCGCGGTGCCGGATTCTGTCGCCGGACACCCGGTCCTGACCCTGTCGGCCAAGGGGGGGGAGGGGGTGGACGAGCTGGTCGCCGCCTTGTCCGGGATGGTGGAAAGCCGCTTCGCCGTGGGCTCGGCCCCGCTGCTGACCCGCGAGCGTCACCGCAAAGCGGTGGCCGAGGCGGTGGATGCGCTGGGACGGTTCAACCCGGAACTGGGTGTGGAGATGGCGGCCGAAGACCTTCGTCTCGCGGCGCGCTCGCTGGGGCGGATCACCGGCCGGGTGGATGTGGACGAAGTTTTGGACGTCATCTTCCGTGAGTTCTGCATCGGGAAGTGACTCCCCCTAGATATGGTGTGTTTCACGTGAAACAAACAAGCTCTTGCGATGTGGTGGTGATCGGGGCGGGCCATGCCGGGTGCGAGGCGGCGGCGGCGGCGGCGCGTTTCGGCGCGCGCACCGTGCTGCTCACCCAGCGGCTGGAAACCATCGGCGAGATGAGCTGCAACCCGGCCATCGGCGGTCTGGCCAAGGGCCAACTGGTGCGCGAGATCGACGCCCTGGACGGGCTGATGGGCCGCGTCATCGACCGGGCCGGCATTCAGTTCCGCATCCTCAACCGCAGCAAGGGACCGGCGGTGCAGGGACCCCGCGCCCAGGCCGACCGCAAGCTTTACCGCCTCGCCATGCGCGCCCTGCTGGACGAGACCGCCAACCTGTCCCTGCTCGAAGGCTCGGCCGAGGATCTGGTGATCGAGGACGGACGGGTCAACGGCGTGGAGCTGGCCGACGGCTCGACCCTTTCCTGCGGCGCGGTAGTGATCACCACCGGCACCTTCCTGCGCGGCCTGATCCATCTGGGCGAGAAGACCTGGCCCGCCGGGCGGGTGGGGGATGCGCCGTCGCTGGGCCTGTCTTTGGCGCTGGAGCGGGCAGGGCTGCCGCTGGGCCGGCTCAAGACCGGCACCCCGGCCCGACTGGACGGGCGGACCATCGACTGGGAGTCTCTCGATCGCCAGGAGGGCGACGATCCGCCGGTGCCGTTCTCCACCCTCACCGAACGGATCACCACGCCGCAGGTGGCCTGCGGCATCACCGCCACCACGCCCGCGACCCACGCCATCATCCGCGCCAATCTGGCTCGCGCCCCCATGTATTCCGGCCAGATCCAGAGCACCGGGCCGCGCTATTGCCCCAGCATCGAGGACAAGGTGGTGCGCTTCGCCGACCGCGAGCGCCACCAGATCTTCCTCGAGCCCGAGGGGCTGGACGACCACACCGTCTATCCCAACGGCATTTCCACCTCGCTGCCCGAGGACGTGCAGCTGGCCATGATCGCCACCATTCCCGGCCTGGAGCAGTGCCGGGTGATCCGTCCCGGCTATGCCATCGAGTACGATTTCGTCGATCCCCGGGCGCTGCACCGCTCGCTGGAGACCCGCGCCGTGGAAGGCCTGTTCCTGGCCGGCCAGATCAACGGCACCACCGGCTACGAGGAGGCGGGGGGCCAGGGTCTGCTGGCCGGGCTCAACGCGGCGCGCAAGGTGGCGGGGTCCGAGCCCCTGGTGCTTGACCGGGCCGACGCCTATCTCGGCGTGATGGTCGACGATCTGGTGAGTCTCGGCACCAGCGAGCCCTACCGCATGTTCACCTCGCGGGCCGAGTACCGGCTGCTGCTCAGGGCCGACAACGCCGACCTCCGCCTGACCCCCAAGGGGCGCGAGGCGGGCTGCGTGGGTTCGGAGCGCTGGGCCTCCTTCATGGTCAAGTCGGCGGGGTTGGAGCGGGGCAGGGCGCTGCTGCGAGGCCTCAAGGCCTCGCCCGACATGCTGCGCCGGCAGGGTCTCGAGATCAACCGGGATGGCGTGGTTCGCTCCGCCTGGGATCTGCTGGCCTATCCCGATCTCGATCTTGCCCGTCTCGCCCAGGTGTGGCCCGAGCTTGGCGGCTTGTCCGCCTGTGTGGTCGAGCAGCTGGAGATCGAGGGCAAGTATGCCAGCTATCTCGACCGGCAGGAGGCCGACATCCGGGCCTATCGCCGCGAGGAGGGGCTGGTCCTGCCCGCCGATCTGGATTACGACGCCATCGGGTCGCTGTCCAACGAGGTGCGACAGAAGTTCAAGGCGTCGCGGCCCGCGACCCTGGCGGCGGCGGCGCGCATTCCCGGCATCACGCCGGCGGCGGTGATGGCTCTGTTGGGGCATGTGAAGCGGACCGCCTAGATCTGGTGTTTCACGTGAAACACACCACAGCATGGGGAATCGGATTGTGGGTCCAGACGAGTTTCTAACGAAATCTGGTGTTTCACGTGAAACACTCGAGCGCCTGACGCTCTATGCCGAGCTGCTGGTTAAATGGCAGGCCCGCATCAATCTGGTGGGACCCGACACCCTGCCCGACCTGTGGTCGCGGCACGTCCTCGATTCCGCCCAGCTGTTTGCGCTGATACCCCCAAGCGCCAAACGGCTGGTGGACCTGGGCAGCGGCGCCGGCTTTCCCGGCCTGGTGCTGGCGGTGATGGGGGCCCCCGACGTACATCTGGTGGAGAGCGACGGGCGCAAATGCGCCTTCCTGCGCGAGGTGGCCCGGGTGACGGAAACGCCGGTCACCGTGGTCAACAGGCGCATCGAACAGGTGCCGCCCCTGGGCGCCGACGTGGTCACGGCCCGCGCCCTGGCGCCGCTGGACCGGCTGCTGGGCTGGGCCTTTCCCCATCTCGCCCCGGGGGGAGAATGTCTCTTCCTGAAGGGTAGGGGGGCGGAAGACGAATTGACCGCAAGTGCGAAAGAATGGAATATCACGGCGAGCCGGGTGCCTTCGCTCACCAATCCCGGCGGTCTTGTCCTTCATCTGCGTGAGGTATCCCGTGGCCGAGCCCAGCCGTAGCAGCGCCCGCGTCATCGCCGTCGCCAACCAGAAGGGCGGTGTGGGCAAGACCACCACCGCCATCAATCTGGCCACCGCCATGGCGGCGACCAAGAAGACGGTGCTGATCATCGATCTCGACCCCCAGGGCAACGCCAGCACCGGGCTGGGCGTCGACCGGTCCGAGCGCGACGTCAATTCCTATCATGTGATGCTGGGCGAGGCGGCCTTGGCCGACGCGGTGATCGCTACTTCCATTCCCGGGCTCTCCCTGGTGCCGTCGGGCATCGACCTGTCGGGCGCCGAGATCGAGCTGGTGGAGTTCGAGCGCCGCGAGCACCGCCTCAAGGACTCCCTGGCCGGGTCGCTTTCGGCTTACGACTACGTGCTGATCGACTGCCCGCCATCGCTCAATCTGCTGACCCTGAACGCCCTGGTGGCGGCCAATGCGGTGATGGTGCCGCTGCAATGCGAGTTCTTCGCCCTGGAAGGCGTCAGCCATCTGATCAAGACCATCGAACGGGTGCGTCAGGCCTTCAATCCCGAGCTGGAATTGCAGGGCATCATCCTCACCATGTTCGACAAGCGCAACAACCTGTCCGACCAGGTGGCCGCCGACGTGCGCGAGTATTTCGGCGACAAGGTCTACAAGACGGTGATTCCGCGCAACGTCCGGGTGTCCGAGGCCCCCAGCCACGGCAAGCCGGTGTTGCTCTACGACATGAAATGCACGGGGGCCGAGGCCTATATCAATCTGGCCTCGGAAGTGTTGAAGCGCGAACGGGAATTGAGGGCCTAAAAAATTGGCTGACGAAAAGAAAAAAGGCCTGGGGCGCGGCCTGTCCGCCCTGCTGGGCGATCACGCGGCTTCGGCCATCGCGGCGGTGACCAGCGCGGCGGCGGCCGGACCGGAAGGCCAGGCGGCCATCAAGGGCCTGCGCACCATGCCGCTGGAGCATCTCCAGCCGGGCAAGTTCCAGCCGCGCCGCACCTTCGACGAGGATCGCATCGCCGATCTGGTGGACTCGGTGCGGGAAAAGGGCATCCTCCAGCCGCTGCTGGTGCGCCCCCTGCCGGGCAATCCGGCTCGCTTCGAGATCATCGCCGGCGAACGCCGCTGGCGGGCGGCGCAAGGGGCCAAGCTGCACGAGGTTCCGGTCATCGTCCGCGAGCTTTCGGACCGCGAGGCCCTGGAAGTGGCGCTGGTCGAGAACCTGCAGCGCCAGGACCTGTCGCCCCTGGAAGAGGCCGACGGCTATCGCCGCCTGATGGACGAGTTCTCCCATACCCAGGAAGAACTGGCCAAGGCGGTGGGCAAGTCGCGCTCGCACGTGGCCAACATGATCCGCCTGCTGGCGCTTCCCGATCCGGTCAAGATCATGCTGGAACGGGGCGAGCTGACGGCGGGTCACGCCCGCGCCCTGCTGACGGCGGCGGACCCGCTGCGCCTGGCGCGTGACGTGGTGGCCCGGGCGCTCAATGTCCGCCAGACGGAAAAGCTGGTCAACGACGAGGGCAAGGCCAAGCCCAGCAATGGCGGCCGCCCCGCCGGTTCGGGCAAGGACCCGGACATCGCGGCGCTGGAACGCGACCTGACCTCGCAGCTGGGCTGCAAGGTGGCGATCCGCTCGCTGGGCAAGGGCGGGGAACTGACCATTTCCTATGGCTCGCTGGAACAGCTGGACGACGTCCTGGCCCGCCTGTCGCGTAATCCCGACCGGTCGGTCGAGGATCTGGACACGGTGTAGGCCCAGGGGGCCGCGCGGCTTATGCCGCGGAAGCCAAGCGGGCTATCAGCCCGCGCCCGGCGCTTGAGGGGCTGAAGGACACCCCAATCTCCCCTCTATGAAGACGCCGCCCGCCTTTGTAGTATAGGGCGGGCGGCACGGAAGAATCCGGGGGAGGCGAGGGATGGCGTCGGAACAACAAAACGATTCGCTCGATGCGTTGCTGGCCAATCTGCCGGACGACGTGGTCGAATCCTTCACCGCCGAACAGCGTGCCGCCCTGTGGAACGCCGCCAAGCCCATCAGCTGGCGCAAGCATCCCATCAACATCCGTATCACCTTTCCCTTCTTCGGGGGCCGCCACTTCGTCACCATCGTCGGCGGTTACGAGCGCCGGTCCATCGACCGCATCAATCGTGACCGCCACATGCACCCGCTGCGCACCGCCGGCAACGTGCTGTTCATGCTCGGCGTGGGCGGGGCCTTCTATCTGGCCGCCGTCATCGGCATCTTCACATTCTCCAACCTGATCGAGTTCTGAATGACGTCCTGTCCCTGCGGCTCCGGCCAGACCTTTGCATCCTGCTGCGAACCCTTCATCCTGGGCAAGGCCCTGCCGCCCAATCCGGAAGCGCTGATGCGCTCGCGCTATGCCGCTTTCACGGTGGCGGCCATCGACTATCTGCACGACACCCTGGCGCCCGACGAGCGTGGCGACTTTCATCGCGCCGAGACCGAGAAGTGGGCCAAGTCGTCCCAGTGGCTGGGCCTGACCATTCACGGCACCAGCGGCGGCGGGGAAGGCGAGACCGAGGGAACGGTGGATTTCACCGCCCGCTTCCGCATGGACGGCAAGAACGAGGCCCATCGCGAGCTGTCCACCTTCCGGCGCGAGGACGGCCGCTGGTACTACGTCTCGGGCCGCATCGGCGGCGCGCCGGTGGAGCAGCGCCGGGTGGCGGTCAAGGCCGGCCGCAACGATCCTTGCCCCTGCGGTTCGGGCAAGAAGTTCAAGAAGTGCTGCGGCGCGTGACCATGGTCGCTTGAAGTCGCCGTAACGCCAATGGCGTGAAAGGGCCGTGGATTTCCGCGGCCCTTTTTGCTGCTTCACCGGGAACGGTTCCCTGTCCCTGGTCCGCCGACACCAACTGTGCTTCACTGGAATCGGTCAAGGGAGACGCGCATGCAGTTCCATCAAGACGGATTCCACCCCGGCGATCCCCGCTTCGCCGATCCCCAGGACAGGGTGGTGCCGCCGCCCATCAAGCGTCCCCTGCCCGCCGAGGTGGACGTGATGATCGTCGGCTGCGGCCCGGCCGGGCTCAATCTGGCCGCCCAGTTGGCGAAATTCCCTCAGATCAGGACCTGTATCGCCGATCTGAAGGACGACCGGCTGCTGGTGGGCCAGGCCGACGGCATGGCGTGCCGCACGCTGGAGATGTTCCAGGCCTACGGCTTCGCCGATCAGGTCATCCAGGAAGCCTATGGCGTCAACGAGGTCACCTTCTGGAAGCCCGATCCCGACCTGCCCACCCGGATCATGCGCAGCGACCGCATTCAGGACGTGGAGGACGACCTGTCGGAAATGCCGCACGTGATCATCAATCAGGCGCGCATCCACGACATGTTCCTCGACGTCATGCGCCAAGGCCCGGCCAGGATCGAGCCCTACTATTCCCGCAAGCTGGTGGGTCTGGAGGTGGCACAGGGCGCGGCCGATTATCCCGTCACCCTGACCTTCGAGCGGGCGGTGACCCATTCCCAGACCTCCAAGACCCTGGAAACGGTCCGGGCCCGCTATGTGGTGGGCTGCGACGGGGCGCGCAGCACGGTGCGCCAGGCCATCGGCCGCGAACTGGTGGGCGACGCCCTCAACCAGGCCTGGGGCGTGATGGATGTGCTGGTGGTGACCGATTTCCCCGATATCCGGCTGAAAGCGGTGATCCATTCCGCCAACGAAGGCAACATGCTGATCATCCCGCGCGAGGGCGGGTACATGGTGCGGCTCTATATCGAGCTTGATAAGTTGCAGGAAAATCAGCGTATTTCCCGCGATAGTGTTACAGCCGACTATCTGATCGCCGCCGCGAAGCGCATCATGCGGCCCTATGCCATCGACGTGAAGGAGGTGGCCTGGTGGAGCGTCTATGAGATCGGCCAGCGCCTGACCACCGCCTTCGACGATTCCGAACCCGGCCGGAGCCCCCGGGTGTTCCTGGCCGGCGACGCCTGCCATACCCACAGTCCCAAGGCGGGGCAGGGGCTCAACACCTCGGTCAACGACACCTGGAACCTGGGCTGGAAGCTGGCCCATGTGCTGATTGGGCGGGCCGATGCCGATTTGCTGCTCAGCTATTCGGCGGAACGCCAGGACATCGCCCGCCAGCTCATCGACTTCGACCGGGAACTGGCGCGGATGTTCAGCGCCAAGCCCAAATCGGCGGACAATCCCGACGGCGTCGACCCCGCCGAGTTTCAACGCTACTTCACCCAATTCGGTCGTTTCACTGCCGGAACGGCAACCCGGTACAAGCCTTCGGCCCTGGTGGGCGACGGTGCGCACCAGCATCTGGCCAGGGGCCAGATCCTCGGCATGCGCTTTCACTCGGCCCCGGTCATCCGGCTGGCCGACGCCAAACCCATGCAATTGGGCCATTGCATCGAGGCGGACGGTCGCTGGCGCGTCTTCGCCTTCGCCGGCCGGGCCGAGCCCATGGAATCCGATTGCGGCATCCGCGCCTTGTGCGAGTACCTGGAAAGCGATTCCGGCTCGCCGCTGCGCCGCCACACGCCGCCGGGCGGCGACGTGGATTGCGTCATCGACCTGCGGGCGGTGTTCCAGACGCCCCATCGCGACATGCGGGTCGAATGCCTTCACCCCTTGCTGGTTCCGGCCAAGGGCCGATACGGCCTGAAGGATTACGAGAAGGTGTTCTGTCCCGATTTCAAGAGCGGCCGGCACATCTACCACATGCGGGGAATCGACCGGGACAAGGGCTGTCTGATCGTCGTCAGGCCGGACCAGTATGTGGCCGAAATCCTGCCGCTCGACGATCACCAGGGCCTGGCGCGGTTTTTTGCCGGCGTGCTGCGGGTTGGCTGACGGACACCATCTCCTCATTCCACCTTTCGGCAGGGTAGAAATCGGTCTACCCTGATATGAATTACGGGTGGGAGATGCGGGATGAAGGCTTTGAAGCCCGGCACTCTTTCGGGTGACCTTTGGGGTGGCACCGCCGCCATGCTGGTGGCCTTGCCCTCGGCCATCGCCTTCGGCGTCACCATTTTCTCGGCCCTGGGCAGCCAGTATGGGGCCCAGGGCGCCGTCGCCGGCATCCTGGGCACCGTGGCGCTCGGTCTGCTGGCGCCGCTGTTCGGCGGCACCAACCGGCTGATCAGCGCGCCTTGCGCCCCGGCGGCGGCGGTGCTGTCGGCCTTCGCCATCGATCACGTGGCCCGCAGCGGCAGCCCCGAACTGGGCCTTCTGCTGCTGGCCCTGATGGGACTGATGGCCGGCGGTCTGCAGTTGCTGATGGGCGCGCTCAAGCTCGGCCGCCTGATCAAGTACATGCCCTATCCGGTGGTCAGCGGCTATCTGTCGGGTGTCGGCATGATCATCATCGGCAGCCAGCTGCCGCGCTTTCTCGGCACGCCCAAGGGCGTCAAGTTCGGCGAGGCGCTGGTGTCGCCCTCGCTGTGGCGCTGGCAGGGCATGCTGGTGGGCGCCGCCACCATCATCGTCATGCTGGCCGCGCCCAAGGTCACCAAAAAGGTTCCCGCCCCGGTGCTGGGCTTGCTGGCCGGCATCTTCACCTATCTCGGGCTCGGCCTGTTCGATCCGGCCCTGATGACCCTTGACGGCAACAGCTTCGTGGTCGGCGCCCTGGGCGGCGAGGGCGGCAGCCTGATGGACAGCTTCGCCGCCCGCTGGTCGGCCCTGGGACAGCTGGGGCTTTCCACCCTGCGCGACCTGCTGATTCCGGCGCTGACCCTGGCGGTGCTGTTATCCATCGACACGCTCAAGACCTGCGTGGTGCTCGACGCCCTGACCCGCACCCGCCACGATTCCAACCGGGAACTGATGGGCCAGGGCCTGGGCAACCTGGCCGCCGGAATGCTGGGCGGCGTTCCCGGCGCCGGCACCATGGGCGCCACCCTGGTCAACATGTCCAGCGGCGCCCAGACCAAGCTGTCGGGGCTGGTCGAGGGGATTGCCGCCCTGATCGCCTTCGCCCTGCTGGCCAATCTGATCTCGTGGGTGCCGGTGGCCTCGCTGTCGGGCATCCTGCTGGTCATCGGCGTGCGCATGATCGACCGGCACAGCCTGAACTTCCTCAAATCCCGCGACACCATCATGGATTTCGTGGTGATCGCCGCCGTGGTGGCCTGCGCCCTGTCCATCAGCCTGATCGTCGCATCGGGAATCGGCGTGGTGCTGGCCGTCCTCCTGTTCATCCGCGAACAGGTGCATGGTTCGGTGGTCCGCCGTATCGCCACGGGCGACCAGTCCTTCTCCAAGCGGGTGCGCACCCAGGACGAGATGGACATCCTGGCCGAGCGCGGCGGCCAGACCGCCATCGCCGAATTGCAGGGCAGCCTGTTCTTCGGCACCACCAGCCAGCTGTTCCATGCGCTGGAACACGACCTCAAGACCCGCAAGTACCTGATCCTCGACATGCGCCGGGTCCAGTCGGTGGACATCACCGCCGCCCACATGCTCGACCAGATCAAGGACATCCTGGCCGAGCGCCAGGGCGTGCTGATCTTCAGCCAGATTCCCAAGCACCTGCCCAGCGGCAAGGACATGGAGAAGTACTTCGACCAGACCGGGGTGGTGCGGTCGGGCCAGCCGGTCCGTATCTTCGGCGAGGCCGACGAGGCCATGGAATGGGTCGAGGACCGCATCCTGGCCGAGGCGGAACTGGCCTCCAACGAGGAATCCCCGCTGGAACTGACCGAGATCGAGCTGTTCAAGGCCCGGAAAAAGGAAACCCTGGACGAGCTTGAGAAGAGTATGGAAGTCCGGGTGATCCCCGCCGGCGAGAAGATCTTCTCCATCGGCGACCAGGGCGACGAGCTGTTCCTGATCCGCAAGGGCATCGTGCGCATCGTGCTGCCGCTGTCCGGCGGCCATGCCCGGCACATCGCCACCTTCGGCCGCGGCGCGTTTTTCGGTGAGATGGCGTTCCTCGACGGAGATTTGCGCTCGGCCGACGCCATGGCCTTCACCGAGGCCCATCTCTACGTGCTGTCGCGCAAATCGTTCGACGTCTTCGCCGAACGCCACAAGAAGGTGGGCATGAACCTGATGGAAAGCCTGGCCAGCATCCTGGCCAGCCGCCTGCGCTACACCAACGCCGAGCTGCGGGCGCTCGAGGGGTGAGACGAATCCCCAAAACGCGAAAGGCCGCGGTTTCCCGCGGCCTTGTTCGTGGTCCGATTGGAGCGGGCGAAGGGATTCGAACCCTCGACCCCAACCTTGGCAAGCAAGAAATCACCACGTTTACTCGGTATCATTGTGTACGCTAAATTGCAACCCAGTTCCGCCAAATGCAGCGTCTGACGGTCAATCTGGGCATTTCTCCGGACTGGACTGCATGAAATTTGGTGATACGGCGTTGAAATTGGCTGGAGCCTGATGCGAGTAACCGGGCGGTAACCGGGGGCATGGTTGTAGTCGTCCTGCCAGTCGACCAGGAGGCGGTGAGCATGGAATTGTAAAGCGAACAACGTCTCGTTGTGGCAACCTAACGGGGGAGACCACGGAGCCGAAAGATCTATTCAGTCAAGTCTTCGGCATGATCGATGATCTCCAACGACAGAAATACGCATTGCTCAGAGCCTGGAGCGTCAGTTCGAGGATAACAACAAGTGAAGTACGCCTGTCCCATTGGAAAACTGTGCCATTCAACCTTCCAGGTGGACTAGAATTTGGTTATTCTTTCGCCACTCAGAGGTGGATGGGCGGCCTATCTGGGAAATGTCGATTCATTGGCAGGCCAGTTCGATTGCCCCTGTCTACCACGGAAGGGAGTCTGTGATGACCGGCCATAGGTGTAAGAACCATGCGCCTTGATCCGTCAGTCCTACCGGCGGCCTCCAATCTGACCAGCCCGGTAGCAGATTCCGTGCCCAGTGGCACGGACAAGCCATCCGCGAAGGCGGTCATCGGCAAGATCGACAAACTTAGCGGCGACGCCTGGATCATCCATGACGGCCAGAAGGCTCCGGCCAAGGCTGGGGCCGCCCTCGTCCAAGGCGATTCGGTGGAGACCGCCCAGGGCGCCCAGATTTCCCTGGTTTTTGCCGACCGCACCACGCTCACATTAAAGGACAAGGGGCTGGTCGGGCTGGACGAGTTCACCTATGACCCCGCAAGCAAGACCGGCAAGGAAAGCTTCCTTGTGGCTCAGGGCGGCTTTTCCTTTGTGTCTGGCGATATCGCCAAAACCCAGCCCGATTCAGCCCGTATCATTACCCCGGTGATGAGCCTGGGCATCCGCGGCACCACCGTCGCCGGTTCCGTGGGCGAGGGGGGCGCTACCACCGTAGCCCTGCTGCCCGATCCCGGCTCCAATTTCGTGGGCGAGGTGGCCATCAGCGGGCTGGGCGGTGGCGGGCAGAGCTTCACTCTGAATTCCGCCGGCTCGGGCATCGTCGGCGCTACATCCGCCGGCTCTTGGTCGGTGTCGGCCAATGCCGCTGCCGCCGTGGCTGCCCTTGCTCCGCCGCCCGCTCCGCCGCCCGCCGTGGCTCCCGCCCTGCCTGCCGCTCCTGCACCAGCCCCCGCCGGCGGCACCGGTGCCGGGGGTGGCAAGGGCGCAGGGGCGGGTCAGGGACCCGGACCAGGTGGTAGCGCGGAAGCCGCGGTTGTCGATGTGGCTCCGCCACCTCCACCACCCCCCCCACCCACCACCACCTCCTCCTCCTCCTCCTCCTCCGCCGCCGCCGCCGACTCCTGCGCCACCTCCTCCGCCGGCTCCGCCGCCGCCGCCGCCGCCGCCGGCCCCGGTCAACAATGATCCCACCAGTTCGGCGGTGACACTTCCCGGCAGCACGGCGGGCAGCACAATCACGATCCTCAAATCGGACCTGCTGGCCAATGCCAGCGATCCGGATCACGATGTGCTTTCGATCCGATTGGGTTCGGTCAGCGCCACTCATGGAACCGTGACCGAAACGGCGACCACTGTGGTGTTCACCCCGACCACCGGTTATTCCGGCCCGGCCACGCTGTCCTATACCATCGTCGATGGCCGGGGAGGTCAGGTGACCGCCTCGGCAACCACCACGGTATCTGCGCCGAGCCACGGTCTATTGGCGGAAGTGGCCAGCAATCCCGTCGTCAATGGCGACTTCGAAACCGGCACCTTCACCGGCTGGGTGGCGTCGCTCAGTCCGACCGTGGCCAATGGCGGCAGTCCTCTGACCAACTGGATGGTGTACCCCGCAAGCTCGCTCAACGGCAGCCATGTGGCGCTCAACGGCTTTGATGGCGGTGTATTGGACGGCAATGGCGCCATCCTCTACGAGACTCCTCTCTACTTTCATCTCCAGCAGCCCATCACCCTGACCGGCGCTCCGGTTCATGCCTCGCTGTCCTTCTCGTTCAAGGTGAGTGGCGGGCCATCCTTCAGCGTGGCCAGAGACGGCCAGCCCACCGCCGACCGGGTGTTCACCGTGCATGTCACAGATGGCAGCGGCGATGTGATACCCACCGTCTATACCTACACGGTGCCGGGCACCACCGTGGACGCGGGAGCGGTGCACAACGTCAATATCGACCTGTCGTCCCAGATGGCGGCGCTTTCACCGGGGACCTATACGCTGGATCTGCAGGAACTGGTCCCCCAGTACTATACCGGCCCAGCCGAAATCCAGTTGGACAACATCGCGCTCAAGCTGTCGCAGGGATTGGCCTCGGCCAGCGAGGCGGTCAGCGCCGATCAAGCGGTCAGCGGATGGATCCTTGGTCTGCCCGCTACTACCGCTTCCAGCGACACGGTGAGCTTCCACATCATCGATGGCAGCGGGAATCCGCAATCTTCCCTGGCTACCACCCACGGGACGGCCAGCATCGACGCCATCACCGGCAAGTGGATCTTCACTCCGCTGGCGACCCTGGCGGCCAATCTTTCGGTGACCGACACCTTCGTCGTGGGGGTGGTGGACGACCAGACCGGCCAGGTTGCCCAGGCCACCATCCAGGTCAACATATCGTCGCCAGTGACCTCGTCGGGTGCTATCGCCCACATCACTTCGGCCAGCACGGTTGTGGACGCCAATTTCAGCGGGCTTTCAGGCGTTTCAACCCTGGAGATCAATACCGGCTCGGCGGCGCTCAACCTCACACTGGGGAGTGCGGCCACTGCGGCCGGCATCGGCGTTGTGGATGGTTCACAGGCTACCGGGAACATCATGGCCAATGCCTCGGCCTATTCTACGGGGCTCGACATCACCACTGGCAGTGGCAACGACACCATCACCTCCAGCAGCGGTAACGACACCATCGCTGGCGGCCTGGGCAGCAATATCGTTGATGCCGGCACCGGCACCGATACGGTGGATTACGGCGCGGCTGTTTCGGCTATCACCGCCACCATCGGCTCGGGCTCCGCTACCGTGGTGCATTCCGGCGGTACCGACACCCTCACCGGTGTCGAGATCATCCAGGGCTCGACCTTCGGCGACACCTTCATGGTCGGCGTTGCCAGCACCGGCACCATCCTGGGTGGCGGCGGCGCGGATATGCTGGACATCACCGCCCTGCCCACCGGCAATCTGGCCTTGGACGGCGCGGGAGCCAGCGAAAGCATCCGGTTCGACATTGCCGGACGCCACATGGAATCCCTAGTGCGTGATCTGTCGTTGAACGGATCGGACCTGGTTGCTGTGCTGGATGGCGGCGGCACACTTTCCATCGCCAGCGTCACCACCGATACCATCATCGATCCGGCCGGCGACACCCATCGAATCGTCGGGCAGGGCGGAGCCACGACGGCCGGCACTGATTACGTGGTCGTGGGCACAGCTTCCGACACTTCGCTGACCGGCAATACCGGAGACGATCTTCTGATCTGGCATTCCGGCAACACCAGCCTGGTCGGCGGAGGCGGTCACGATCTGGCTGATTTCCGCCACGCTGCCGGCGCTATCGTCGCCGACATGTATGGCGGGACCAGCGCGGTGATTGGCGGCTCCACCACCGTCGGTCTGTTTGGCATTTCCGAGATTTTGGGAGGCAACTCCGCCGATACGCTGACGGCAGGCACCGGGGAATGGATGCTGGCCGGCGGTGACGGCAACAACGTGATGGATGGCAGTCACGGCACCACGACGGTTTCCTACCAGGACCAGGTGACGGGGGTCACCATCGACCTGGCCGGCGGCACCGCCACCCACGGCGCCTATACCGATACACTGACCGGCATGAGCGGCGCGGTGGGCAGCGACTTTGCCGACACTATCATTGGCGGCACGGGGGCAGAATACCTGGATGGCGGCTTCGGAGCCAATACCGTCACCGGCGGCTCTGGGGTGGACACCTTCGTTCTGCACTCCTCAACCGGCGCCACCGCCACCCAGACCGTCACCGATTTCGCCGGAGATCAGTTTTCGCTGTCCGACCGCGAATTCGGACTGGGCAACAGCGGCACCCTGGCGGCTGCCAACTATGCCGAAGGCACTGCCACCGTCTCGGGGGCGGCCCAAGATTTCGGCAATGCCAACGCGGGTATCGTGGCAATCCAGAACGGCGCTAACGTGGAAGTATGGCACACCACCAACATGGATGCGGCGACGTCCAGCAATTCCCATCTGGTCGGCACGCTGGAGAACATCAATACCAGCGCGCTGGACAACACCAATTTCCATTTGGCCATCTGACCGATTAGGGCATAACCGCACCGAAATCAGGTCATGAACGGCCGGATCACCGTTCGACGGCACTGTCCACCTTACGTTTCAAACCCGAACTTTCCCTTCCGGCCCTGTTTGGTCATTCAGGGCCTTGCTGGCCACCTCACGTTTGCCTTCTCATGCATCTCCTTGAGCTCTGGCGGTGATAGGACTTCCACCGCATCGCCCCACTGATACAGGTGCCAGGCCATTTCTAGCAGCCCACCGGCCTTGAACTTGACCAATAGACTTCCGTCGGGTTGGTCCTCAATTGTTTGGGATGGGTGGAACTGGAACTCCCTGGCATCGGCGGCAGCCTCTGACTTGAACAGCCATACCACCTTAAATGGTTCCTGTTGGTAGACCCCGAACGATCTTGCCGCGTAGTCATGGAGTGAAAAGGCGGGATCGCGGACGAAGCTTTGGCCGGTCTCCTCGGCCTCCAAGATATTCGGTAGGCTGTAGCTGCGGACTTCCTTCTCCCCTGGAACCCAGGCGAGCAGGTAATGGCGATGGCCATACATAATGCCATACGGTTGAACGACCCTGAGGTGGTCACTGGTGGAATTTCGACGCCGGTATCGTAATTGCAATTCACGACACCCAAGGATCGCGTGCCTGAGCGTCTGAATAAGCTCCGGATTGACCAGCTCATACAAACTGGTAGCGGGGTCCATCTGATCTGCGAATGGCAACCCGTTCAGGAAGGTCGTGCGAAGCTGAACGATCTTCTTCTCTTCGATACCGACCGTTGACGGCGACACCCAACGTTATATCGACGTCAACGATGCCATGCTGAAGAAGGCGGTCAATTTGATGGGGTGATGGGTTAGCCAAATGGAAAGATTCGGTAGCCAATCACCGAAATTAGGTCATGATCGATGACTATATGGCAGGCTTGGTCATTCGAAGATCCAAGCCATTTGGCGAAAAAGCTTTAGGGTTTTCAATGGTCTTCCATTCCAATTTGTCGATGCGAAACCGTAGTCGCCGGAACACCCGCAAGATTGACCCCGATGCCCCAAAACAGAAATTCCAAGCTCAGGGATTTGTTGGTGGTCGGTGGACGATCAAGGTGTTCTGGGCAAGAGCCGCCGAGGCGACTGGCATAGCCCGCCGGATGTTTGATGCCAGCAGCGAGATCGAACTGATCCCAGCAAGCTGATCCAGAAAAGTTGAGATTCCCAACTTTCCAGCCTCAGGTCTGCGACGGAAAATCCCAGACAAAACTACTAACTAGATGAGTTTCGTCGACGATTTTAATGAGTAAATAGAGGAATGAAATCTCTTGAGAGATTAATCGTGAGCTATTGACAGTCTTGAAACTGACAATTCGATCTCATCGATTAGTTTTCGTCGTGTAACTGGTTTTACAATGTAACCATCAACATGATGAGCTTTTGCCAGCATCACTGCTTCAGGGCAATCTTGCACAGTTACCATTATGAAAATGCAATGAGGGCTTATATTTCTGACGTACTCAAGCAATTGCAGCCCATCAATTTCGTACATTATCCAATCGGCTAAAATTATATCTGGCACTCTTTCGGTCGCATCAAGAAATTCTATAGCTTCCTCTCCACTATCAACAGCAGAGATATTTTTAAACCCGTCAGCTATGAGCAATTTATTGATTATTTTATTAGTAGCTCTGCAGTCTTCGACGACCAGTATGGAAAAATCTAGCAGATGAGCTGGGAACGGCTGGCTTTTGGGGTGTTGCATCTTATCGGCTCCCAAGCAGGGCGATCCCAGAGAATTTTGAATCTTTGACGCAAGATACCACTAATAGAATCTTCTGCCGACCTCAGATTTTAGAGTGGTTGCATGGGGAGTTCGATTGGATCGCTGGTCAAAAAGTTGAGATTCCCAACATTCCAGCCTTCGGGTCAGTCCCGAAAAATCCCAGACGAAACTAATATCTAGAGAAGTTTCGTTAGGGGTTTTGATCTCCGATAAATGAATACCTAGCAGGTCGATCAATGGCGCAGCTGGATCAGTCCCAAATGGGCGTATTCGAACCACAACCCAAGATGTAGCGTGCCCGTATCTGCAGAAAAGAGCATTAATGCTGGATGCAGATGCGCCGCATTTTGGTTTGGGAGACAGTCCAAGAGCGTGCTGCCGATCCCCATGCTTGTTTTGAAGGCATGGGGGTTTGCACTCCTGGTTTCAGTACCCAGGTATCAAGAATAATAAAAGCAATTTATGCGTTAAAACCGAGCATTTTCGTCATTTGTTGTAGATAAAAGAAAAAGCGTAAGCGGTGTAAGAATTCCATGAAATGCGCCGCCAGTCATTGAATTTATGTTAGTCAGCGCGGAAATAGTATTTTCTTTATTTCCATCCAATGATTCTGCCACAACTTTTGCAGTGTCATCATGAAAACATCTGTGCGCATCAATTAATGCAATGTAATTTGCATCTGAGCTATATCTCTCAGCTAGTGATGATATCCAAATGCCAATCCTGCAAATTTTGTCGTCCCGTATTTTATCGATAATATCATCGGTTACCTTGTTGGCGTTAACGATACCAACTAAAGTTTGGATATAATCAACATGTGAATGAAGAAAGCTCTCTACAATTCCATATGAACTTTTCGTCATAGTAGCCCCATAGGCTAGTTAATATTATCATTTTGTTGGATAACTTACTGGTAGGTGACCGAACCTCTAATCGCCATGGAAATGTCCTTGGGGTTCTGGACCTTGGTGAATGATCCCTGCATGCCGCACGCTTCCGCCAAGCCAGCGGAACCCACGTCAATGGGATCAAGAGCCAAGATTGCTGGCATTTCGGCGATATACTCTTTCTTTGCCGACCTTAGGGCGGTCATGAATTTCTGATACTCCAAGCCAGAGCTGACGACCAGGAAATCAGGGACAGGGTCACTGACGGACTTTTTCATGCCATCAACGATGCTGTCCGCCTCAAGAACGATGACGATACCCATACGGATCAACGTTTTGGCTATGAACTCTCGAGACTTGGTGCTTTCGTCAATGACTAGTGCAACCATATCGAGGCAACGGAAACGTTCAACTGTCATGCCGTCATCACAATCAGAAGGTACTGATTTGACCAGATAATGCTGCATCGTCATGTCATGCTTCTTCACATGACGGACAATCCAATCTTCAAGAAATTGATTGAGATAGTTGATCGCATCTCTATCCAAACGCTTAGATTTTTTTATGAAAAAGTCAGTGGCGAGATTTGCAATCTGATCAGATAGCTTTTTATGTTCTGCCGTGTGTCCATTGCAGTATGGATATCCAAATTCAATCTGGATCTTCTGCTCTCTCAAAAAATGCTCCTCGCCATATTTATGAAGAGCCTTTAACGTTTGGTGCATCATTCGTTCATTGGTAAGTGAAGTTGAATGCCGATTGAAATCGTTAATTATATCAAACAGGCGCTGATGATCCATATCAATGATTGGATGCCCAATTCGGAGATCATCTGTCATCTGGATCATCTTAACCTCTTGAATTAACAAATATGTTGCAAAAGCTTTTTTAAATGGTGTCGCCGTGTGGTCAGTTATTTATTATTGTCGCTTCTTGATGTGCGTAATGATTTCGCAGTTTGCAGAACTTTTATGCATTCGTGAGACGCAGCTCGCATGACAATTTGAAGGTCATTTTCAGGCGGCACTTTTTTAATGTTTGCTATGATACTTTTGATTTTCCAACTCAGTGATGTCCTTAGTCCAGCCGACGTTGTTCGTCTGAGCATCATCGATAGAGACAAGAGTGCAAGCTCCTCTAAAGTTGAAGGGTCTCGAACCGAAGGCATTTTGCGAATGATCTTCTGGAAAAGTGCCTCTTGCTCTGCTGGTGATAACACGTCCATTATTATATTCTCTGCCTTATTATGGCATTTAAATTATGTAGCACTGCGTTGTATTTCGGATTCAAGGTGATCAATCAGAATTTTGATTGCCCTCATCATCATGCTGTAACTAACTAAGTTTTTCCTTTTGTAAAATAATGCAATTCTATGCCTGATTTCATCGTGTGCAAACTTGTGCTGGTTGTATGCATTTTGATCTATCTCGAAGAGTTGCGGCTCTTCTAGTTCAAAGAGCGTCCTTGTATGTTCAGCAAGCTGGTCAAAGACCAATTTGACAGAATCTGAATCCATCCTGAATTCATTGAAACGCCTTGCCATGTTGGCTAATTGCACAAGCTTTTGGCGCTGTTGATCAATAAGCACACTCACGTAATCAAAATCGGTCTGTTGGGCTAAATTTTGATGCATCGGTGATCACCGTAGGCGCGTAAGTGGAAAGTGATTCTTACCTTCACGTAGGTTCGCCCACGGGGCATGGTCGCAATACTCCCAAATGGGAGGTATCGACGAAATTTCCTGGGAATTGTGCAAATTTTCTGGCTGTACGTCCCAAATGGGAGCAGCAGCGACCACAATTTCTGTGTCTGCTATCTGGGTAGAACCAGTTATTGGGGAAACCCAAATGTCCCAGCACGAACCGTTAAAAGTTTACAAGCCCCTGATTCCATTCGAATTCACGCCTGATTTACTAATCGGTGATCCAGCTATTGATGCTGACCATCTCGCATTTTTTGAACTAGCCAAGCTTCTAAATGAAAGCTTAGCAGTTGATTCCGACGACTTGGTAATATCCAGTGCCATCGAAATGCTAAAAGAATATGTCGATGGGCATTTCTGGAGAGAAGAAAAGGCAATGAAAAAAGTTGGCTACCCCAACCTTCAGCGCCATAAAGTACTTCATGATAAATTCCGTACAAAGATCCTTGATGCGTCTGCCACGTATGCAAAATCTAATATGTCTATAGCTAATGAGCTGCCTAATATGGTCGATTCATGGCTACGAGTTCATATTGTCTATGAAGATACACAATATAGACATTGGATATCAAAAAATTGCGTTGACCACCGTCCATTGATTATGCTTGCTATTGAAGCTGAATTTAGCCGGTAACTGATATATTTGTATATTTTGAAACGCAATTGCTACCTGACAAACAAAAGTTGATACTCCCAATTTTCAAGCCTTCAGGTCAGCCTCCGAAAATCCCTAACGAAACTACTGTCTAGAGGAGTTTCGTTAGGGATTTTGATCTTCTGAATATGACCGACCAGAAATTTCCCGAGAATTTTCATCCCAGGACCAGCAGCCCATCACTACCCATCTGAAGCAGCGGACCAGCACCGGCGACCACCTGAACCACACCTGAATTTCCAGACGGACCCCGCCGATTATCAAACCATTCCAGCACGGCACTGGCATTGGAATGGTCATAATGGGCATCCATCATGCGCCTGCTGGTGCCCATGATCTGAACTGACAACCCATCTGGAAGCCCCACGCCGGTAAGGTAGGTCGCCAAGTGATGCCGGAAGCTATAGAGGGAATAGCCCTTGGGATCATCGGTTTTGAACCCACAGGCTTTTACCAACGTCTCGAAGGACGTCTTGAACGAACCGATCCGTTTGCCATTGGGATTGGTGAAGAGGAACCCAGTGGGTAGAACCCCATCAATGGTTTGATCCGCCAGTATCTCTCTGAACATGGCGATCAATTCCGGGAATGCCATGGGAACCACCCGCTTGCCGGTCTTGCCCTTCTTGATGTTGAACCTGCTGCGATCCAGATCGATATCACCCCATTGTAGGTTCAAGCCTTCATGGGGACGTAGACCGGTGTAGCGAAGCAGGACCACGAAATTGTACAGCGACCGGCGTTGGGCTTGGATGTGTTTGCCACGATCCTCCCCCATCCGATCCTTCGCCATCTGGATCAACGTGTCGCATTGCTGGCTGGTGAAAGCCGGTCGAACATCACCATCGGCATCCAGCTTATCAATGTGGGCAAGATTCCCGGAATCAATGAACCCCTCCTTCTTGGCGAAGGCGATGATCTGGTTGAGGTTCTGGTTTTCACGATCCAACGTGTCGTTCTTGGGAACCCCATAGGTTTGGGCATTTGCCAGAACCCTTTTGCCACCACGCTGGTAGCCCTTCTTGGGTTTTTGGCTGCCAGGACCAGTGGTGTGATATGCCCGACGCCACACCGCCGAGGTCATTGTCGCTAAGCAGCGCCACGGGCCGCTGGGCACCGTGCGACTGGCCTTCCACCGTGAGTACGGCAAGTTCGATAATCTGGGCAGAAGTTCGACGATGAAGGCATATGATCAATTTTTATCGAAACATGTACATCGGGTTCTGAGTGAGGTCAGAGGGGGCAGTTCCCTGTTGATTTCCAAATTCCATGGCGACTGCCATTGGCAACGGGTGGCTTTGGCTGGATTAGCCATATGTTCCCGTATCTCTGATGCCGATCCCCTGGTCACGGTTCTGTTTGCCCTATTTCATGACTGTCGCCGCATAGACGAGGGGCATGATCCTGATCATGGATTTCGGTCTGCCGAATTGGCGGCGCGGCTTTTTGATGAGGGGTTGTTGCCAATCACGACAAAACAAGCCGAACTGCTTCAGCAGGCTTGTGCCGATCACAGTTGGGCAAAGCGTTCAGATGATCCGACCCTTGGCGCCTGCTGGGATGCGGACCGAATTGACCTCCGGCGCTTTGATATCGCCCTCGACCCGGCGCTGATGTCGTGTGGGCATCTGGATATCGGATCTATTATTGCCGAAGTCGATGCTAGGTCAGAAACATCCCCTGGATGGGAGCGGCTGCTGATGGAAGCGGGATGGCGCGATCAGGCTTGTCGGTAGATTTTGCATTCCATCTGATGGAGTTCATCGAAGGCAGCTACAATCGCCTTGAGATCATCCGCCGGTGAACGAAGGAAATTCAGGTTGCCGATGGCGTTGATCCCCTTCTCCAGCAGATATCTCACCGTCGCTGCCAGCCGCCGGTGGTCACCATAAAGGGCGTCTATGATGGCGGCCCGGAAGGCGCTGGCTTCGTCTCGGCTCACATAACATCCTGGCTGACAGACGACTTGGTTGACCAAGTGGTGGTTGGGCGAAGGTTGCTGACCCTCACCGTTCCGGATTTGCGCGAGATCAATATCAGTCAGGCGATCATCGGCCCACCGATGGTGCCGGGCGCGGCGATACAGCTTCTCGATGGTCAGGCCATGCCGCAACGTGATGGAGCGGATCGGGATCCGTGCCTTGAACTCCAGTTCGATCTGGCGCCAGTTCCGCTGGCGTGGCTGAGATAGTGGCATATCGGCGGCCCTGATGGATCTTCCCCTATTTCAACATGCGCGGCCGGAAGGCACAATTTTTCCGTACCGTTACGAATACGGAACGGCCTTTAGAGGCCTTCACTCATAAATAATGGCGCCGTCGTTGTTGTTGTCGGCCACTCGGCGCACCTCAAGCTGATCGAGGACCCAGCGGAGAGTTTCTACGATATTGCCGCCTGAGTAATCGGCGCAGAATTCAACGGCTGCCTCGCAGGGCCCAAGCCCATGGCGACGGAAATCCTGGGCACTTTTGGCCGCATTACGCGCAATCATCATCACTTATCGTGTGGTGGGAAGTGGCTTAGGATTGGGAAAAATGCACTCGAGGGAAAGACATGAAGACGAAACCAAATAAGGTGCCCGAATTCATGGCGGAGTTTGCGGGAGAGGGGGTAGAGCGTATCGGCCCAGAGGATTGTTCATGGTCTGGCGACGATGGGTATTTATCTGATGACGAGATCGATGACCTCGTCACCAAAGCGTTTGAACCCCAGGCGGCCATTCGGCAAATTCTGCTTGAAATAGTCCAAAGCTACCCCGAGGATAAACTGCGAGCTACCGACGCTGACCGTGTCGAAAAGGCGTTGCAAGCCTTGTTCGGGGATCGGTTCCAGCCCACAACTGGACGCAAGGCCGTAGAAGGCGATGGTAGATGGCTTCAGGCGATTGCTGAAGAGTACATTCGAGACGCGTTTAGTGGCGGAGATCCTCGGTCTTTTCCAGAATTGTTCCGGGCAGCGGGCCGCACATTGGATGATCAATTTTCTGCTCGCGCTCCAGAGTGGCACGACAGAATGGTGCGCCGTCTTCGTCCCAAGTTTGAAGACAATAAGAACCTTTTGCTCGTGGCAATGTCGCATCGCAGCAATGACTGCAAGGAGTTCGTCATATTCCGCGAGGGGGTACAAATGGTGCGGCGAGGCATACGCCAGCTTAAACTGATATCGGTTTGATTTCACGGGTGAAAACACCCACTGTTATCGACCTATCAACGACCCAGACGTTCAACCAAATTGCCCAGGGAAACAACCCTGGAGCAATCAAATGCACTCACAAATCGACGACCGAGAGGCAGGCCATTCTCAGCCTGAGCCACTCTACTCAATCCATCAGGCGGCCAGCCTGCTCAATCTTCACCCCTGGAAGCTGCGACGGGCCGTCAAGTCAGGTCTGATCCCCAGCTACGCCCTGCTGAACAGCCGGCGCCTTGTCCGGCTGTCCGAGGTCGTCGCGGCTATCAATGCTGGGGGGCGGGCATGAGCACGACCGAATGCTTCCCCTGCTGGGCCATGCGCCGCATGGTCCGCAGCACCGACCTTTCCAGTTTGGCGGCTGCACGTGGCCGCCATGGCCTGCAACGAGGGGGCTATTCCAACGTCGAGCGTCACCACGCGTTCGACGAGGTGGCAGATTTCCTGGGAATAGACCCAGCCGACTTGGCTGCGGCTTTGGCCGCTGGGCATATCGATTACGTGCCGATCAGAGGCTACCCCTACGTCCGGTTCTCGGATGTGATCGATGCTATCGAAGCGGCACGGGAGGGCCTGAGCCAATGACCAGCGCAATCACCAACAAGGCGGCGCTGCTCAGCGCCGCCGCCAACCTGGTCCAACTTGGCTGGCATCTCTTCATGTGCGGCCCGGACAAGAAGCCTAGACAGCAGGGCGGATTTAAGAACGCCAGTTCCGACATCGCCCGCCTTGATAAGGCCCTTACCCGACATCCCGACGGCATGCTTGCGGTCAGGACCGGCGCGGAAAGCGGCCTGGTGGTCATCGACATTGATGTCGACGAGACCAAGGGGGTGGATGGTAGGCCTTGGATCGAGGAAGCTCGTGCCAAGGGGCTACCTTTAGGACCGATGTCGATGACTCCCCGGGACGGGCTGCACCTTTACTTCTCCCACCCGGGCGAGCGGATACCATGTTCCGCCGGGCGGATCGCCAGCGGCGTGGATGTCCGAGGTGATGATGGCTACATCATCGTTCCGCCATCGTGCTCGCCGGTCGGCCAATATTCCTGGCAGACCTCGCCGGTCTACGTGCCGCCGCCCCCATTGCCGGATTGGCTGATCACAATTTTAAAACCTCAGCCGGCCGCATCAGTGGAAGAGCCGAACACGCCGTTGAACGGCGGCGACCTGGAGGAAGTGGCGTCCGATCTTTCCGAATGCCTGACGCGGATCCGAGAGGCCGCGTCCGGGTCTCGCAATGACACCCTGAACAGGAAAGGGTTCATTGTCGGCAAAATGGTCGGTGCCGGGGCCATCGCCCATGACGATGCCCTTGACCAAGTTATCCGAGCCGCAATGGCAGCGGGTCTCGAAGAAGCCGAGGCGCGCAAGACGGCGATAGGGGCAATTCGAGCGGGAATGAAGCGGCCTTGGTCGCCCCGCCGGTCGGCTCCCGATCTATCACGGATCAATCGTGACCACTTTTATGCCCTGGACGGACGAACTGGTTTCGTATTCAAGGAAGAGAGGGACCCCTTGACGGAGCGGCTGGTGCTTCAACACATCAGCCCCGGCGCGTTCCGCGAGGCGTTCGGTAATCGATGGCTTATTGTTCAAGGATCGACCAAGCCGCGACAGGCGCCTCTCGGCGACGCCTGGCTAAAGTGGCCGGGCCGGCGCCAGTATGATCGGGTGATCTTCGCCCCCGGCAAGAATCTGCCGGTCTCGACATATAATCTCTGGCAAGGCATGGCCGTTGAGCCAGCACCTGGAAACTGCACAAAATTTCTGGCGTTGCTCCACGACGTGATCTGCGGTGGCGACCAAGGCTTGTACGAATATCTTATTGGCTGGATTGCTCGAGCCGTTCAGCGCCCGTGGGACCCAGGTGAAGTTGCCGTCGTCCTTCGTGGCGAGAAGGGGACCGGCAAGACGTTCTTCGCAGATCATGTTGGCGAACTTTTCGGCGAGCATTATGTCCAGTTGGCCAGTTCCCACCATCTGGTTGGTAATTTCAACGCCCACCTGGAATCTGCCATCCTGGTCTTCGCCGACGAGGCGTTCTGGGCGGGCGATAAGCAGGGTGAGGGGGTGCTCAAGACCCTGATCACCGGTCGGTCGATCCGGGTCGAGCGAAAAGGGATCGATTCAAAGCAGGTGGCCAATCATGTCCACCTGATCATGGCCAGCAACTCGGACTGGGTGGTGCCGGCCAGTGCCGATGAGCGTCGGTATCTCGTTCTCGATGTGAGCGATGCCCACCGCCAGGATCATGCATACTTCGCCCAGATTGAGGCGGAATGGCAGGCCGGAGGGCGCGAGGCGTTGTTGGATCTGCTGACTAAATATGACCTGTTGGGATTCAACGTTCGGAGCGTGCCCGCGACCGAGGCCTTGGCCAGCCAGAAGCTGCTGTCATTGCCCCCCATAGACCGCTGGTACCTGGATGCCCTGAGAGAGGGGGGTATTGGCGGTTATTCCTGGCGCGAATGGGTGTCGTTTGAAGAGATACGGAAAGGCTATACCGATTGGTGCTCGCAGGAGGGGGCGAGGGTCGGAAGTAAAGAAACCTTGGGCATGCGCCTGAAAGTGTTGATGCCTCCAGCTACAGAGGGACGCAGTCGTCGATGTCAACGAACTGTAGAAAAAACGGACCGACGGATCTGGGGGTATGAGTTCCCGCCCCTCGACGAATGCCGGAACTATTTCTCAAGAAAGTTCGGAATTGAGTTCGAGTGGGTAACGTCGGACACGGGGACAACCCCGGGCCCGGAGTATTGAGTTATGAGGCGAAGCGCCCATGCTCATCGTGCACCACCTGCACCAACTGCACCACCCATCTCGGCGATTGGGCCAGCGGTGTTGCAGCGAGCGCGCCGCGCAAACGCGTCACTCCCCCCCACACCACTGGTGCAGGTGGTGCAGGTGGTGCAAGGGCCTCCGAGGCCGCGTCCTCGGCTGGCCTTGGCCCACCACCGCTCTCACCAAAGGTGGTGCAAAGGTGGTGCACGCTGGTGCAGTCGATCCGCCTCGGGGCCGCGATCCCACCCCGGATCGGGTTGGAGTCCGAAGCCCTTCAGGGCGCCGGAGCACGCGGCTCTCCAATGGTGGAGATCGGCCCGGTTACCTCGCTGGTTACAACGAGGGGGCTGAGACGGTCATCTGGGCCATTCCGCGACAAATTGTGCCGGAGTTCCGACGGTGATTTCCTAATATTTTGTCGTCATCACAGGTAGTTAGCCATGAACGACTTCAGCATCAACCTCACTCGCCGGGTCCGCCACCGCAAGCTGGCGGACGGCACCAAGGTCGACCAGGTGCGCTGGGTCCTGAACTACAAGGACCCGCGCTCTGGTGGTCGGAAACAGGAATTCTTCGAGCGCCAGAAGGACGCCCAAGAACGCCGGAACGAACTGACGGTGTCCATCGACGCCGGCGCCTATACCGACCGTCGAGAAGTGCCGACGGTGGCCGAAGCGGTCATCCACTGGTTGGCCGACAAGAAGGGCAAGGTCAAACCCAACACCTATGGCGCCGTCGAGATCGTCGTTGCCCACATCCGAGGGCCTGTCCTCCTCGGCACGCCGGAGCAGCGCGACAAGTATCGCGTGACCGGCAAGGTTCCGAAGGGCGCCCGGCTCGCCAAGCGCCTTGGGACGATCAAGATCAACGACCTGACCACCGCCCAGATCCGTGGGTGGCATCGCGAGGTGGCGGAAGATGCCGGCATCTATACGGCCAACCGCGCCAAGTCGGCTTTGAAGGCGATTATGGCATTGGCCGAGGAGGACTTCGGGGTGCGGGCCCCTTCCATGCCGACCGGACTGGGCAAGACCCGGAACCGGACCAAGAAGGCGATCCTCACGCCGGACCAGATCGCCACCCTGATCGAGACGGCCAAGACCGACCTGGAACACGGCATCTATTACGCATTCCCGTTCCTGGCCGGGACGCGGCCCAGCGAGCAGCTTGGGCTGCTGTGGCAAGAGGTGGACTTCGACGCGAACGTGATTCGCATCCGCCGCATTCTGGAGCGGGATGGCGCGTTGACGGAAATGACCAAGACCGAGGCTGGTACTCGCGACATCCCCATGAGTCCGACCCTGCGCTCGATGCTGCTGTCCTGGCGCGCGAGATGCCCGAGGAAGGGTGGAGAGTTGCATCTGGTATTTCCGGGCCCGGGGCGGCTCCAACCCTGGCCGAAGCCCCGTCTCGGAGGCGGAGGGCCACTTCTCTACCAGAATTTCCGGCGCCGCTATTGGGAGCCAGCGTTCAAGACCCTGGGTTTGCCCTACGTCACGCCCCACAGCGCCCGCCATGCCTTCATCTCGGTTCTGCAGGCCCAGGGCATTGAGGTCGGCCTGGTGGCCAAGCTGGCCGGCCACGCCAATGCGACCGTCACGCTCGGCCATTACACCCAGGCGGTGCGGGGCGGCGAGCAGGCCGTGGCGGCGCTGGATAGGGCCTACGCAGCTAGGTGACCGAAGCTGACGTCTAGCTCTGCTATCTTGTCCATTGTGAGAGAAACCAATGGGGGCGGGAATGAATGATCGGATTGATCTTGCGACAAGGCCGGATATTCGGGATGCACTGGCAGACATAATGCGTGAAGCCATGTTGCATCTGAGGTGCAACATGCCCGTACTGCCTCCGACCGATGCGGCCATCGTTGCTGAAACCGTAGGTGAGGCTTTGCACAACGTCCCGCAGTTTCTTGGTTCACGGAGCGGGGGCTCGGGATTCAGTCCGTCATATTTTCTGCACAGCATGAATGACCTAGATGTCGGCATGGGCCGGTGTACGCCGGCTGGCCGGAATACGTTGGAGGCATTGAAACATTCAATTGAGCGCCATATGCGGCTCTGCGGATTCAGCCGAGACTAACAGTGTGCCCGAGGGGTGTTATCCCTGGGCGGGCAAGGGGGGAGGGGTATATGGGGAATAAGATCACCACGGCCACAGGCCGCAACGTCAACCCGCTTGATCTTCGACCCGAAGACATCGATATCCGCGATATCGCCCATTCACTATCACTGACCTGCCGGTTCAACGGCCACTGCCGGGTGTTCTATTCCGTCGCCGAGCACAGCGTGCTGGTGTCGAAGCTCTGCCCGCCGAAATTTGCATTCGAGGCGCTGATGCACGATGCGGCCGAGGCCTATCTCGGCGATGTTCCGACGCCGCTCAAGCGGCAGTGGCCGGAATACAAGGAGGCCGAAGATCGGGCCCATGCCGTCATCGCCCAGCATTTTGGTCTACCGGCGGAAATTTCCGAGGTGGTTCACGACGCTGATGGTGAAGCTTTCGGGATAGAAGAAATCCGGTTGCTGGTCCCACCGGGTCAGCCCGGCGACATCACACCTCTTCGCGGGCTGTCGCCGGAGGCTGCTCGGCAGGAGTTTGTGGATCGCTTTTACGAACTTTATGTTGGATGAGCAGCGTTGCCGGGAGGTGTTTCAGCAGCACGTAGCCATCGGGTGCCAGCCCAGGTGTCAGCTTCGGGGCTGATCTCATCAACTCCTCACCCAGGCATGAGTAATGGGTGTTCGATGCGTACAACGCCGCAAGAGCACAAAGCGCGGCATCGAATTGATCGTCATCGATTTCAATATTTTCCACTGCATATAGGCCGATGGCGCCGCACATATCGGCGAGTGATGCAGATTGCTTATTGTCATCGGCGCGGACCCATTCCGCTCCAGTCCATCTTGCCCGACTGGGTTTGTAACCGCTTTTCAGGTCCAAGGAAGGGCATACCTTCTTGATCAGTTTGAGCGAGGCTGCTGGGTAAGTTTCAAATAGGCGAATTCCGAGGCTAGCTGAGATGCTTTCTCCCGGAAGCCCTGATAGAAGGTGCTGAAATCGAGCGACGGGGGCTCCGATCCGATCGGCGAGTGGTGCCATCCCGCCATACGCTCGGTCGATTGGTCGCTTCGTAAGCTCCCAGACGTGGTCAACCTTCGACCCAATCTGAGCGAGTTGCTGGAGATCAATAGGTACATCAACGGCAACTCGACCGGCATTTAGCCAAGCGATCAAAGCCTCCCGCTCTCCGTCCGCAACGGGGGAAAGGCGCACATCGGTTCCGAATTTCCTATCAAACACGTGGCCCGAGAGAATTTGGATGACCGTCTGTCCTGTGTCGTCTTCAAAGGCTTCGGCAACACGAGTTTTCCCAACCGTGTAACCGGCGAGATCAATTCCATACCCACGGTTTGTGCTGCAGTTACAGATGCTTTGCACGACACGCTCATTAGCCCAGTTAATGGCGCCACTGTCGCACAAAGCCCCAAGCATTTACATATTATAGTGGATAAACATCCCCTCCCGAATCGGGCGACCTCTTGCCATGGATATGCGCAAGTTGGTCGGACGAAACGTCAGACGGGCACGTCAAGAGAAGGGGCTGACCCAGGAGCAGCTTGCCGATGCCTCTGGCTTTACTCAGCAATATCTGAGCGAACTGGAGACGGGTCGTAGAAATCCGACAATCGTCTCGCTTTACGAGATCGCCTCTGCGCTGGGCATCAGCCACGTTGAATTGGTGAAGCCAGACGGTAATGAATGAGGAAATTCGGTCGGTTGGGTCCGAGTAACCACGGAGTAACCGAGACCTTCCAGGCATCTGTCGGCTGATGGTTTAATCGGACCCAAAAACGCGAAAAGCCGCGATCTCTCGCGGCTTTCATCTTGAAGTCCGATGGAGCGGGCGAAGGGATTCGAACCCTCGACCCCAACCTTGGCAAGGTTGTGCTCTACCCCTGAGCTACGCCCGCTCAATTCGGCGTGTTCGCTGCCGTTTCCAGCGGCGAGGCCCGGATAATACGAAAAGAATCGGCCGACGCAAGCACTTTTTCGCAGGCTTTTTTCCGGGGCTGCAAATGGCCGGGTTTGGACTTGCCACGGCGGCGGCAACGGTCCATCTATTGCGGGTCGTACCCGCCACCTCGAGGGACCGTAGCATCATGGACCTGATCTTCAATTCCGGAGCCCAGGGCGCCGCCCCGGGTGGAGCCGCGCAAGGGCAGCCGGGCGAACTGATCAAGGACGCCACCACCGCCACCTTCGTGGCCGATGTGATCGAGATGTCCCAGAAGGTGCCGGTGATCGTCGATTTCTGGGCGACGTGGTGCGGACCGTGCAAGACCCTGGGGCCCGCCCTCGAAAAGGTGGTGCGCGAGGCCCGCGGCGCGGTGCGCATGGTCAAGGTCGACGTGGACAAGAACCAGGACCTGGCGGCGCAGCTGCGCATCCAGTCGGTTCCCACCGTCTACGCCTTCAAGGGCGGCCGCCCGGTGGACGCCTTCACCGGCGCCCAGCCGGAAAGCCAGCTCAAGGAATTCGTCAAGCGTCTGATCGCCGGCAGCGGCGCGGGACCGACCATCGACGACTACATCGCCGAGGCCAGGCAGGTGCTGGACGACGGCGATCCCCAGACGGCGGCCGGCATCTTCAACCAGATCCTGCAGGAAGCCCCTGACAACGCCTCGGCCATGGCCGGGCTGCTGCGCTGCCTGATGGCGGTGGGCCAGAACGCCCAGGCGGAATCCATGCTGGCCCGCCTGGCCCCGGAAATGGTCCGCCATCCCGAGATCGCCGCGGTGGCCACCGCCCTGGAACTGGCCAAGAGCGCCGGGGGCGTGGGCGAGGCCGCCGAGCTGCGCCGCCGGCTGGCCTCCGACGCCGACGACCACCAGGCCCGCTACGATCTGGCGCTGGCCTATTACGCCGCCGGCGAGGGTGCGGCGGCGGTGGACGAGCTCCTCGAGCTGTTCCGGCGCAACCGCGCCTGGAACGAGGACGCGGCGCGCAAGCAGCTGGTCAAGCTGTTCGAGGCCTTCGGCCCCACCCATGAGCTGACCGTGGCCGGGCGCAAGCGGCTGTCCACCCTGCTGTTCAGTTAAGGCCGCCATGCAGGCCGACCGCCCCTTGCGCATCGACGACCTGCCCCGCGACCTGCCGGTCTTCGCGGTGTCGGGCGCCATCCTGCTGCCCAAGGGCACCGCGCCCTTCATGGTGTTCGAGCCCCGCTACCTGGCCATGGTCGACGATTGCTTAGGGATGGGTCGCCTGTTCGCCCTGGTCCAGCCGCGCGACGACAAGGACAAGGGCGGCACGGTGCCCGGCCTCTACGATACCGGCTGCCTGGCGCGCATCACCGCCTTCGGCGAGACCGGCGACGGCCGCTACCTGATCACCGCCACCGGCATCTGCCGTTTCCGCCTGGCCGGCGAGGTGGAGGGCCGCGCCGGCTATCGCCGGGTGCGGACCGACTATGTCCCCTATGCCGCCGACCTGGACGGCAGCGACACCGGCCCGGTGGACCGGCGCGGCCTGCTGTCCATCGTGCGCGCCTATCTGGGGGGGCTTGGCATGTCGGCCGACATTGCCCAATTGGAAAAGGCCGACGACGCCGATCTGACGGTCCGTCTGGCCATGGCCTGCCCCTTCGCGCCCGCGGAGAAGCAGGCCCTGCTGGAAGCGGCCAGCCATGCCGAGCGCTGCCGCCTGATGACCACCTTGATCCAACGGGAGCTGCTGAACGAAAGCGGCGGCTCCTCGATCCATTAGGAGCGATCGTCCATGCCCGAGCGTGTTTCGGCCTTCGATACCAAGCTGCTGGAAATCCTGGTGGCTCCCGGCACCCATGCGCCGCTGCGCTATGACGCGACCGCCCAGGAGCTGATCGACGACAAGGGCGGACTGGCCTATCCCATCCGCGACGGCATCCCGATCATGCTGATGGACGAAGCCCGCGCCATCGAAGGAGACGCGCGATGACCATGCCCGCCGAACGCCCCTGGCCCGAGGAAATCAAGGTCGACAAGGCGGCGCGCACCCTGAAGGTCGCCTTCTCCGACGGCAAGACCTTCGTGCTGCCGGCCGAGCTGCTGCGGGTGGAAAGCCCGTCCGCCGAGGTCCAGGGTCATTCCCCCGACCAGAAGCAGCTGGTTTCCGGCCGCATGCATGTGGGGATCATCGGCGTCGAGCCGGTGGGCAATTACGCCGTCAAGCTGGTGTTCGACGACCTGCACGACAGCGGCATCTATTCGTGGGACTACCTCTACGCGCTGGGCGCCAACCAGGACGCCATCTGGGCCGATTACCTGGCCGAGCTGGAGGCCCTGGGCCTGTCGCGCGACCCGGCGCTCAGCAAGGCGCCGCCGCCCAAGGCGCACGGCTGCGGCGGGGGTGGCGGGTCCAAGTCGGGCGGCTGCGGCTGCGGCTGAAACCACTCCCATGTCGAAGACGACGCGGGCGACCCAGGCGCTGGACAAGGCGGGAATCGCCTACGAAGTCCGCCTCTACGAATACGACGGCAACGCCGACAAGGTGGGCATGCAGGCGGCCGAGGCTTTGGGCGCCGATCCCGCCATGGTGCTCAAAACCCTGATGGTGCTGGCCGACGGCAAGCCGGCTTGCGTGGTGGTGCCCTCCGATCGCGAGGTTTCCATGAAGAAGCTGGCCGCCGCCCTGGGGGCCAAGTCGGCCCAGATGATGAAGCCCGCCGATGCCGAACGCGCCACCGGCTACGTGGTGGGCGGCATCTCGCCCTTCGGCCAGAAGAAGACTGTCCCCACCGTGATGGAAGAAGCGGCCTTGGCCCATCCCAAGGTGTTCATCAACGGCGGGGGAAGGGGTGTGCAGGTCCACCTGTCGCCGGCCGACGCGTTGCGCGCCTTAAGGGCCAAATCGGCGGCGGTGGTGGCGTAGTATTTGGGGCTTTCGCCCCAAACCCCAATCGGGAGAAATCTCCCGAACCCTCTCTCGTTTCAAAAAACTGGRGGTCCGGAGGCTGTGCCTCCGGGCGGGTACGGGCGGCAGCCCGGTCTAAAGAGCTTCGCCCTTCATCAGGCGCGGCAGGTCGCCCACCAGGCCCATGGCGTGGCGCATGAAGAAGCGCTTGGTGTGGCCCAGCTGGTGAACGCCGGCGAGTCCTAAGCGGCGCAGATGCTTCAACGGCTCGATGTCGTTGGAGAACAGGCGGTCCAGACCGTCGGTGAGGCCCAGCATCAGCATGGTGTCGAAGCGCCGCCAGCGCTGATAGCGTTCCAGCACGTCCGGCCCGCCGGGATCGAGGCCGAGGCGCAGCGCATCGGCGATGACCTCAGCCAGGGCGGCCACGTCGCGGATGCCCATGTTCATGCCCTGGCCGGCGATGGGATGCATGCCGTGGGCGGCATCGCCGATCAGGGCCAGGCGGTGGTCGATCATCCTGTCGGCGAATTGCAGGGTGAGGGGATGGTGGAAGCGCGCGCCCTCCACGCGGATGTCGCCCAGGAAGCCGCCGACCTTGGCGGCCAGCTCGGCGCGGAAGGATTCGTCGTCCTGGCCGCAGATGGCGGCGGCCACGTCGTTTCCTTCAGTCCACACGATGCCGCTGCGGTTGCCGGCCAGGGGCAGGATGGCGAAGGGCCCGGCGGGCAGGAAGCGTTCGTGGGCGATGCCGTGATGGGGCTTGTCGTGGGCCATGATGCAGACGATGCCGCTTTCATGGTAGTCGCGCCGCGTCACCGTGATGCCTGCCTGATTCCTCAGCATGGAGCCGCGTCCGTCGGCGGCCACCGCCAGGGCGGCGTGGATCTGGCGGCCGTCCTCCAGCTCCGCCTCGACCCGGTGGGCCAAGCGCTCCAGGCGCTTCAGCCGGGCCGGGGCCAGCAGGCTGACCGAAGGGGCGCGGGCCAGTGCCCCCAGCAGCTCGCGGCGGATGGCCGGATTGGGGACGATCCAGCCCAGGGGATCGTCGCCGATGTCCCGGTGGTCGTAATGCAGGTAAAGGGGCGAGGAATCGTCGGTGACGCGGATTTCCAGGATCTCGCCCGCCTCGTCCTTCATGCCGTCCCAGGCGCCGGCGGCGGCGATCACCTTGCGCGCCGTATAGGCGATGGCGATGGCGCGGGAATCCGATCCCGGCCGGGCCAGGGCCTCGGGCGTCGCGGCCTCGACCACGGCGGTGCGGATGCCGGCCTTGCCCAGCGCGCAAGCCAGCAGGGCGCCGACCGGACCGCCGCCATTGATCAGGACATCGACGCGCAAGGGGGAAGAACGGCTCATGAGACTTGTTCTGCCACCCCTGGCGGGCGGGCGCAAGCGGGGCAATGGATTAGGCAATCGCCGCCGAAACAGGCAAACGGGGGGGAAAAGCGCCCAAGATTCGAGCGGACATCAGCCGTCCGTCTCCTCCAACACCTTGGCAAAGCGGTATTTTCCATCAATTTCTGATGAACCGTCGATTTCGGCATGCGGCTTGAATGGGAAGGGGAAGCGGAACATTCGCAAGAAGGCTTGCGACCGATCAACCGTGATTCGTTTTTCCGGCCCGCCAGATCATCGGCGGATTCCGCACCGGGATGACGGATCCTCAAGAATCGCATGGGGACCCAGAGATGAAGCTGATCATGGCCATCATCAAGCCCTTCAAGCTCGACGAAGTTCGCGAAGCCCTGACGCCGCTGGGCGTCCAGGGCCTGACCGTGAGCGAGGTCAAGGGCTTCGGCCGCCAGAAGGGCCAAACCGAAATCTATCGCGGCGCCGAATACGTGGTGAACTTCCTGCCCAAGGTGAAGATCGAGGTCGCCGTCAACGACGACCTGGTGGACCGCGTGGTGGAAGCCATCCAGACCGCCGCCCGCACCGGCAAGATCGGCGACGGCAAGGTGTTCGTCACCGAGATCCAGCAGGCCTATCGCATCCGTACCGGCGAAAGCAACGCGGAAGCGCTTTGACATTTCCGTATTGCGGTGCAAGCCCTCGAAGCCCGGAAGGCCCAATCCTTCCGGGCTTTTGTTTTGTCCGCCGGCGGGGATGAAACGCCTGCGATTGAAGCATTTTCCACGCAATATTAGCGCCGCACAAATTTTGACCACGGCCCGATTTACCTGCCCAAAACTTCATCATGGGCGCGGCCATCCACGGAGCGCCGGCGGTGGGTGGGGGGAAAAATCGCGGAATTCCGGGCCTTTCCGGCACTTGGCACGGTTCTTGTTACTGAGAGGGCAGTCGATCGTGCCCGAGGATCATCAAAGGCCGATCAAACCATTCATTCGCTGAGCCGCTTCGGGGGTAACCATGAGCAATCGTTTGAAGTCCGTCCTGTTAGGCGTAGGCCCCGCGCTCGGCCTGACGCTTCTCGCCTCGGTGGCGGGCGCCGAGGAAGCCGCCGCTCCGGCCGCTGCCGCCGTCGCCGCCGCTCCGACCGCGGTCGATACCGGCAACACCGCCTGGATGCTCACCTCCACCGCCCTGGTGCTGCTGATGACCATTCCCGGCCTGGCGCTGTTCTATGCCGGCATGGTGCGCAAGAAGAACCTGCTCGGCACCATGATGCAGAGCTTCGCCATCACCTGCGTCGTCACCCTGCTGTGGGTGATCGTTGGCTACTCGCTGGCCTTCACCGGCACCAGCCCCTTCATCGGCGGCATGGAGCGCTTCCTGCTGGACGGCCTCGAGAAGGGCTCGCTGGCGTTGCCCAACGCCATCCCCGAATCGGTCTTCATGATGTTCCAGATGACCTTCGCCATCATCACCCCGGCCCTGATCACCGGCGCCTTCGCCGACCGCATGAAGTTCTCCTCCATGCTGGTGTTCATGTCCGTGTGGCTGCTGGTGGTCTACGCCCCCATCTGCCACTGGGTGTGGATGATGGACGAGAAGGGCACCGCCACCGGCTTCCTGGGCGCCATGGGCGTGCTGGACTTCGCCGGCGGCACCGTGGTGCACATCAATGCCGGCATCGCCGGCCTGGTCGCCTGCCTGGTCATCGGCCCGCGCAAGGGCTACGGCACCGACAACATGGCTCCCCATAACCTGTCGCTGTCCATCATCGGCGCCGCCCTGCTGTGGGTGGGCTGGTTCGGCTTCAACGCCGGTTCCGCCGTGGCCGCCGACGGCCGTGCGGGCATGGCCATGGCCGTGACCCAGGTGGGTGCCGCCGCCGCCGCCGTGTCGTGGATGTTCGCCGAGTGGCTGCTGCGCAAGAAGCCGTCGGCTCTGGGCATCATCTCGGGCGCCGTGGCCGGTCTGGTCGCCATCACGCCTGCCGCCGGCTTCGTGGACGTCAAGGGCGCCATCGTCATCGGCCTGGTGGCCGGCGTGGTCTGCTACTGGGGCGCCACCGGCCTCAAGCATGCGCTGAAGTACGACGACTCGCTGGACGCCTTCGGCGTGCACGGCATCGGCGGCATCACTGGCGCCATCCTGACCGGCGTCTTCGCGGTCGAGAAGATCGGCGGCACCGCCGGTCTGCTGGAAGGCAATGCCGGCCAGGTCATGACCCAGGTCTACGGCGTGCTGATCACCGGCGTCTATACCGCAATCGTGTCGTTCATCCTGCTCAAGGCCATCGATCTGGTCATGGGCCTGCGGGTCACCGCCGAGGAAGAGCGTGAAGGCCTGGACATCGCCCTGCACGGCGAGACCGTCCACTGAGAACCCTCAGCCTTCCCGTCGCCGCGGGAGAGAGGCCGAGGAGGGCGCCGGGGAAACCCGGCGCCCTTTTAGTTCATGTGCTCCCCCCTTCCCCAGCTTGGCTTGGCCGGTCCCCTTTCCCTTTGGGCCGGAGGGCAAATTGAGGTAATGAATGTTCCACCAACGTTTGCCTGAGCCTGTGCCGGACCCATGACCATCGCGCCCCATCTCGACGCCCGCCTCGACGGCCTGCCCGACTATCCCTTCGCCCGGCTGGCCAAGCTGCTGGGTGCCCCGGCCAAGCCCGATTCCATCGTCATGTCCATCGGCGAGCCCCAGCACAAGCCGCCCGCCATGGTGGCCGAGGTGCTGGCCGCCAACGCGGGCCTGTGGGGCAAGTATCCGCCGGCCAACGGCCCGGCCGAGCTGCGCCGGGCGGTGGTGGACTGGGCCGGGCGGCGCTATGGCCTGCCCGAGGGGCTGATCGATCCGGAAAAGGCCGTCCTGCCCGTGGCCGGCACCCGCGAGGCACTCTACCTGATCGCCCAGGCGGTGTGCGGCGACCGGGGCGGCGAGCGGCCGCTGGTGCTGCTGCCCAATCCCTTCTACCAGGTCTATGCCGGGGCGGCGGTGATGGCCGGGGCCCATCCGGTCTTCGTGCCCGGCGCCGAAGGCCCGGCCAGCCAACCCGATTATTCCACCCTGCCGCCCGACCTTTTGGACCGTACGGCCCTGGCCTATCTGTGCAGCCCGGCCAATCCGCAAGGCATGGTGGCCGATGCCGCCCTGTTGGAGCGCCAGGTGCTGACGGCGCGCAAGCACGGCTTCGTGCTGGCCGCCGACGAGTGCTATTCCGAGATCTGGGACAAGGCCCCGCCGCCCGGCGTGCTGGCCACCTGCGCCGCCCTGGGCGAGGGTCTGGCCAATGTCATGATGTTCAATTCGTTGTCGAAACGGTCCAGCGTGCCGGGCCTGCGCTCCGGCGTGGTGGTGGGCGACGAGACGGTGATCCACGCCTTCGCCCGCCTGCGCTCCTATGGCGGGGCGGCGACGCCGCTGCCCATCGCGGCGGCGGCGAGCGCCCTGTGGCGGGACGAGGCGCATGTGGTCGAAAGCAACGATCTCTACCGCGCCAAGCTGGACGCGGCCGAGCGCATCCTGGGCGGCCGCTTCGGCTTCTACCGCCCGGCCGGCGGCTTCTTCCTGTGGCTGGACGTGGGTGACGGCGAGGCGGCGGCGGTCAAGCTGTGGCGCGAGGGCAATATCCGGGTGCTGCCCGGCGCCTATCTCGCCGCCGAGGATTCCGAGGACGGCAATCCCGGCAGCCGCTTCATCCGCGTCGCCCTGGTCCATGATCTGGCCACCACGGAAAGCGCGCTGACCCGTCTGGCCGAGATTCTGGGAGGATAGGGGAAAGATGGCGGCTCCATCGCGCAAGACCATGCCGTCGGGCGGGTTCCTGCCGCGGGGAACCGTGGACTTCCTGCGCCGCCGCCTGACGCAAGCGGGCGGCCTCGCCCTGCTGGCTTTGGGTGCGGCCGGTCTTGCCGCCCTGGGCACCGCCGATTCCCACGACCCCAGCTTCGACACCGCCGCCAGCGGTCCGGTGATCAACGCGCTGGGTCGTCCCGGCGCCTGGTTCGCCGATTTCCTGTTCCAGGCGGTGGGCTGGGGCGGAGCGGTACTGGCGCTCACCTGGGCGGTGTGGGGGTTGCTGGTGCTGGTGCGGGTGAGGTTGCCCGGCCACTGGCTGGTGCGCCTGATGATCCTGCCGCCCACCATGGTGCTGTGGGGCCTGGCCCTGGCGGCGCTGCCCCTGCCCGCATTGCCGTCGCTGCCCGCCGGTCCCGGCGGCGCGCTGGGATTGCTGCTGGTCAAGGGCCTGGGCCTGCTGTTGCCGCCCGAGTTCGCCTGGATCGCCGGTCCCGCCGCCTTGCTGGTCGCCCTGGGAGCCACGGTGTTCGTGCTGGGCCTGACCGGGGCGGAATGGGCCGGGCTGGGGCGCCGGTCGCTGGACATGGCCAGCGCCGCCGGCCAGGCGGCATCCCATTTGCGTGCCCATCCCTTCGCCGAGCCCGAACCCGGCATCCGCCGCGTCGATCCGGTACTGCGCCCGGTGCCGGCCCGCGCCGAGCCCGCCTTCTCGCCGCCGCCTCCCGACGAGGACGAGGATGACGACGATCCCTTCGTGCCGCCGCCGCTGGACGAGGCGGCCGAACCGCCCCGGCCGTCCGGCTCCCTGGTCCAGCCCAAGCGCCCGCCGGTAACCCCGGGCAAGCGCGAGCGCGCCGCCCGCCAGGGAACACTCGATCTGGGCGCGCCGCCGCCCGGCTCGGGCTACCAGCTGCCGCCGCTCACCTTGCTGGCGCCCGCCCCCGACCAGGGCGGGGCGCGCATCAACCAGGACGGCCTGGCCCAGAACGCCCGCCTGCTGGAAGAGGTGCTGTCGGATTTCGGCGTCAACGGCAAGGTGGTGAAGGTCCGCCCCGGCCCGGTGGTGACGCTCTACGAGCTGGAGCCGGCGCCCGGCACCAAGACCAGCCGGGTGATCGGCCTGGCCGACGACATCGCACGCTCCATGAGCGCCCTTAGCGTACGCATCGCCACGGTGCCCGGACGCAGCGTCATCGGCATCGAGCTGCCCAACCAGAAGCGGGAAACCGTATTCCTGCGCGAATTGCTGGCCGCCGAGCAGTTCGAGAAGGCCTCGGCCAAGCTGACCCTGGTGCTGGGCAAGGATATCGGCGGCGCGCCGGTGATGGTCGACCTCGCCCGCATGCCCCACCTGCTGATCGCCGGCACCACCGGCTCGGGCAAGTCGGTGGCCATCAACACCATGATCCTGTCGCTGCTCTACCGCCTGACGCCGGAAGAGTGCCGCATCATCATGATCGATCCCAAGATGCTGGAACTCTCCGTCTATGACGGCATCCCCCATCTGCTGGCTCCGGTGGTCACCGAGCCGGGCAAGGCGGTGGTGGCGCTGAAATGGGCGGTGCGCGAGATGGAAGACCGCTACCGCGCCATGAGCCAGCTGGGCGTGCGCAACATCGCCGGCTACAACCACCGCCTGGCCGAGGCCCGCGACCGCGGCGAGGTGCTGACGCGGACGGTGCAGACCGGCTTCGACCCCGAGACCGGCAAGCCTCTGTACGAGGAGCAGACCCTGGCGCTGGAGCCGCTGCCCTTCATCGTGGTCATCGTCGACGAGATGGCCGACCTGATGCTGGTGGCGGGCAAGGACATCGAGGCGGCTGTGCAGCGTCTGGCCCAGATGGCGCGCGCCGCCGGCATTCACATCCTGATGGCCACCCAGCGCCCGTCGGTGGACGTCATCACCGGCACCATCAAGGCCAATTTCCCCACCCGCATCTCCTTCCAGGTGACCAGCAAGATCGACAGCCGCACCATCCTGGGCGAGCAGGGCGCCGAGCAGCTGCTGGGCCAGGGCGACATGCTCTACATGGCGTCGGGCGGCCGCGTCACCCGCGTGCACGGTCCCTTCGTCTCCGACGACGAGGTGGAAAAGGTGGTCGAACACCTGCGCTCCCAGGGCGAGCCGTCTTACGTGGAGGCGGTTACCGAGGAAGAGCAGGGCGAGTTCGGCATGGGCGGCGGCGAAGGCGGGGGCGGTTCGGGCGACGAGCTCTACGATCAGGCGGTGGCCCTGGTCTGCCGCGAGGGCAAGGCCTCCACCTCCTTCGTGCAGCGGCACCTGCAGATCGGCTATAACCGCGCCGCCCGCCTGATCGAGCGCATGGAATCCGAAGGCGTGGTGGGCAAGCCCAACCATGTGGGCAAGCGCGAGGTTCTGGCCCGGACCGGGGTGGAGTATTAAGGGCCACATTTCCTCCACAATTCGGGGGTCTATGTGGTTTTTTCGAGCAATGGAACGGATGGCGATGAGACGGATTCTTCTTCTGGCCCTGGCGGCGGTTTTCGTGACGGCAGCCCAGGCCGCGCCCCCGGCGCGCACGCCGCTGTCGGCCCAGGACAAGGCCGACATCGCCCGCGCCGAGGAGTATCTCAACGGCGTCACCACGCTCAAGGCCCGTTTCCTCCAGGTCTCGCCCAACGGCACATCCGTCGAGGGCGACGCCTATCTGTCGCGGCCGGGCAAGCTGCGGCTGCAATACGATCCGCCCAGCCCGCTGCTGGTGGTGGCCGACGGTTCCTTCCTGATTGTCCATGACAGCCAGCTGGGCGAACCCAGCTACATTCCCCTGGGCTCGACCCCGGCCGGCATCCTGGTCCGTCCCGGCGTCAAGCTGGACGGCGGCGACGTGGCGGTGACCCGGGTGACCCGCCAGCCCGGCGTGGTGCGCATCTCGGTGGTGGAAGCCGACGACGCGGCGGCCGGCGAGATCACCCTGGTGTTCTCCGACAAGCCTTTCGCGCTGCGGCAGTGGCTGGTCAAGGACGCCCAGCATCAGGTGACCACGGTGTCGCTGTATCAGGCCCAGAGCGGCCTTTCCCTGGATTCCAAGCTGTTCGAGTTCAAGAATCCCAAGTTCACCGCGCCCTCGCTCAACACCGGCAACTAAGCCATGCGTCGGGCGCATGGCTATCATGCGTCGGCCGCACCTGTGAAGGGAAGAACGGCACCCCAGATTCCAAGGAGCACGGCCGCGACTGCAACGGTCCGGCCCTGCGGGGTTGGTTTCCCCTGCCACCCCGCGCTCCACACGGAGCAATAGGGCGCCCGGTTACCCCCCTGACCGGGCGCCCTTTTCGTTTATATATCCCTCAGTCGCCGGGCGCCTCGCCTGTGGCGAGGCTTGGCTTTCTCGGCATAAGCCGAGGCGGCCCTTGGCCTTGCCTCCTCGCCATGGGCTCGTCGGAACCCGTCCCTTGCCAAGCAAGCTGGAGTAATCACGTCGTGCGTCTCGTCACCTGGAACATCAATTCGATCCGCCTGCGTATCGACCTGCTGCGGCAGGTGGCGTCGGTGATGAACCCCGACATCGTCTGCCTGCAGGAGATCAAGGTGGACGACCCGCTGTTCCCCCTGGACGAGTGCCGGGCGATGGGATTTCCCCACGTCGCCTTCCACGGCATGAAGGGCTATAACGGCGTCGCCATCCTGTCGCGGCGGCCCATCGCCGAGGCCCGGGCGCTGTCGCGCTGCGGCCGCGACGACCGCCGCCATCTGATGGCGCGCCTGGACAACGGGGTCGAGGTGCACTGCCTCTACATTCCGGCCGGCGGCGACATCCCCGACCCCGACCTCAACGACAAGTTCGCCCACAAGCTGGACTTCGTGCGCGAGGTCACCCAATGGGCGGCGGCGACCTTCACCCCGGACTCCCGGGCGATCCTGGCCGGGGACTTCAACATCGCACCCCTGGAAAGCGACGTGTGGTCGCACAAGCAGCTGCTCAAGGTGGTCAGCCACACTCCGGTCGAGGTGGAGCTGCTGAACGCCTTCCAGGCCTCGGTGCCCTTTATCGATGCGGTGCGCCACTTCGTGCCGCCCGAGGAGAAGCTGTTCACCTGGTGGAGCTATCGCTCGCCCGACTGGCAGAAGAACGATCGCGGGCGGCGTCTCGACCATGTCTGGGTGACGCCGGCCCTGGCGCCCACCTTGCGCTCCACCCTGGTGGCGCGCGAGGCCCGCGCCTGGACCCAGCCCTCGGACCACGTACCGGTGATGGTGGATTTCGATCTGTAGCGAGTGGCTGGGCTGCTCAGGAAAGGCTTTCCAGCCGGTAGCCGCCGTTCTCGCTGACCAGCACGCCGCCGCCCAGCTTGCGGCGCAGCTTGTAGATGTGGGTTTCCAGGGTATGGGTGTCGATGCCGGCCCCATAGCCCCAGACCTCGTCCAGCAGGGTCTCGCGGGCCACCACCTGCCCGGCGGCACGGTGGAGCCGGGCCAGGATGGCGGCTTCCTTGGCAGTCAGGCGGACCATGGCGCCGGCCGTCCCGTTCAGGACCGAGCGGCTTTCATCGAATTGCCAGCGGCCGATGGCCAGACCGGCCGGACGGGCCAGCAATTCGCGGATGCGGGCCGCCAGGACGGGCAGGCGCAGCGGCTTGGGCAGCACGGCCTCGATACCGCAACAGCGCGCGGTGGCGGCGGCGCCCAGCAGCAGCAGGGGCAGGCCGATTCCCGCCTCGCGCAGCTTGAGGCAGAGGGCCGGGCCGTCCAGGGCCTCGTCGATCACCGCAAGGTGGTGGTTCGGGGCCTGTTCCAGGACCTCGGCGGCCTCGGCGACCTGGGTCACGGTCCACCCGGTGACCTGGCGCAGATGGCCGGCGACACCCTGGCTCAAGGGGGCGTCGGCGATGGCGAGGAGGATGCGGGAGCGAGATGTCATGTCCGGCCCTTGTGACACTCCCCCTATATCACACCCCCCCCCTATATCACCCTCCCTTTGTGTCATGGCGATGGCGGCACGACGACGGGGTTGGGGCCAAGCGAGTCGGATTGGCTTTTCCATTTCAAAGGCTGTATGGTTCCGGCCGGCCGAAAAGCAAAGCCCGTTCATGACCCGAAGCCTCGATATCACACCCAAGCCGGAACTTGCGGCGCCCCCCTCGCTCATCGCCGTGGATCGCGCCATCGCCGAGCTGCGCCGCGGCGGTCTGGTCCTGGTGGAGCATGCCGAGGGCAAGGCGCTGATGATGGCGGCCGAGGCGGTGTCGGACGAAAGCCTGGGATTGCTGGCGGCAGGCAGCGGAAGCGGCGTCCTGCTGGCCCTGACCGGTCGCCGGGCCGGTGTGCTGGGCCTGGGCGATACCGAGGCCGGGGTGTTCCGGGTCGCCGCCGCCAATGGTTTTGATACTCAAACGATTGCCTGGCTGGCCGATCCCGGCGCCCGTTCGTTGCCCATGCCGGTGTTCTCGACCCTGGATGCGCGGCGCGCCGGCGGCCTGGACGAGGCCTGCGTCGCCCTGGCCAAGCTGGCCCGCCTGTTGCCGGCCGCGGTCCTGGCCTTGACCACCCATTCTCCGGCCCAGGTGGTGCGGGTGGCGGCGGCGGAGGTCACCGGCTATCAGGAGAACGCCGCCCGCTCGCTGCGCCAGGTCAGCCAGGCCCGCGTGCCGCTGGAGAATGCCGAGAACGCCCGCATCGTCGCCTTCCGTCCCTCCGACGGCGGCATCGAGCATCTGGCCATCGTCATCGGGGACCCCGATCCCGACCAGCCGGTCCTGGCCCGGCTGCATTCCGAATGTTTCACCGGCGATCTGCTGGGCTCCTTGCGTTGCGATTGCGGCGACCAGCTGCGCGGCGCCATCGCCGAGATCGCCCAGACCGGCAGCGGCGTGCTGCTCTACCTCGCCCAGGAAGGCCGCGGCATCGGGCTGGTCAACAAGCTGCGGGCCTATCAGCTGCAGGATGACGGCTTCGACACGTTGGACGCCAATCTCCAGCTGGGCTTCGACGACGACGAGCGCATCTACCTGCCGGCGGCCCAGATGCTGCGCCTGCTGGGCATCGGTCGGGTGCGGCTGCTCACCAACAATCCCATGAAGGTGGACGCCCTGGCCCGTCACGGCGTCGAGGTCACCGAACGGGTGCCGCACGTCTTCCCCTCCAATGATCACAATCAGGGCTACCTGCGCACCAAGGCGACCCGCAGCGGGCATCTGTTCTGATCGTCTCCCGGCAGGAATTGCCGTCCGGTTTTTGCCCCATGGCGGCTTCTGCCGGGCCTCTGTCGGCAAAAATACAATAAAAACAATACGATAAAACTGGCATCCCGGTTGCAAAGATGATGGCATCTTTGATCCGAGGTGCGCCATGTCGCTATCCGCCGTGTCTTCCTACCAGCCGTCCAGCCTGATGATGGATACGCTGGTGCCGACCCTGCCCACCGAGAACGCGGTGACGGCGGCGGAGGCGGCCAGGGCGAGGGCCAACCCGGACGCCAAGCAGCTGACCATGTTCGCCGAGGGCGACGAAGAGATGTCGTTCTGGGACTTCCTGGACGTCATCAACCCGCTGCAGCACATTCCCATCGTCAACAACCTCTATCGCGAGGCCACCGGCGACAAGATCGGCGTTGCCGCCCGTCTGGTGGGCGGCACCCTGTTCGGCGGGCCGCTGGGCCTGATCGCCTCGGCCGCCAATTGCATTCTGGAGGAATCCACCGGCCACGATGCCGGCGGCCATGTGCTGGCCCTGTTCCGTGATGAGGATCCCACCACCGGCACCGGCACCGCCCTGGCCGCGACGCAGGAGAAGGCGCCGGCGGCGGAAGCCCAGGCTGCCCGCCTCGAGACTTCCATGCCGCAGCAGAGCCAGGTCCTGGCCGCCGCCGCCGAACCCAAGGCTGCGGATGCCAAGGCCGCCGATGCCGCCAAGGCCCAGCCGCTGCTCATGCCCGATCTGGTGGGCGGGGACGCCCAGCCCGTCGTCGCCGCCACGGCGGTCAAGCCGGTGGCCGCCGCCGCCGCCGCTCCGGCCCAGACCGCCACCGAACAGGTGGCCGCCGCCGCCAACCGGCCCATGTCCCTGGGCCGTGAATCGCGCCTAATGCCCATTCCCGGCCGGACCACGTCCCTGGCCACCCAGAGCCCCCCGGCCATCGGCACCACGGTGTCCAGCACCGGCTACCGGTCCAACGCGCCCATCGCCGGTCATCGCCCCAACGCCCAGCGCGCCACCTCGGCGGCCATGGCGCAGCAGATGGTGGCGGCCCAGGCGGATGCCGGCGCCCCGGGCGTTGCCGCCGGCGCGCAATCGGGGGATTGGTTTTCGGCATCCATGATGCAGGCCATGGACAAGTACGAGAAGTCGTCGCGGCTGGGCCGCCCGACCACAACCACTGTTACGGAGCAGTAACGGTTAGCCCCGATGGCCGAAGATGGCCGAGCCCACCCGCACATGGGTGGCGCCCTCGGCGATGGCCGCTTCGAAATCGCCGCTCATTCCCATGCTGACCACGCCCAAGCCGTGGCGGGCCGCCAGGCCGGCCAGCAGGCGGAAATGGGGGGTGGGATCTTCCTTAGCCGGCGGAATGCACATCAGCCCGGCCAGGGGGAGGCCGTATTCATCGCGGCAGATGGCGACCATGGACTCCACCTGATCGGGATCGATGCCGGCCTTCTGCGGCTCGCGGCCGGTGTTGACCTGGATCAGCACAAGGGGGCGGCGGCCGCTGCGCCGCATCTCGTCGGCCACGGCGCGGGCCAGTTTGGGCCGGTCGATGGTCTCGATGACGTCGAACAGGGCGACGGCGTCACGCACCTTGTTGGTCTGCAAGGGGCCGATCAGGTGAAGCTCGAGCTCGGGATGGTCCTTGCGCAAATCGGTAAACTTGGCCTTGGCCTCCTGGACCCGGTTCTCGCCGAACACCCTTTGCCCGGCCGCCAGGGCTTCGCGCACCGCCTCGGCCGGATAGGTCTTGGCAACCGCCACCAGGGAAACGGAACGCCCCTGCGCGGCGGCTTTGATACGGGACTGGACGGCATGAAGACCGGCGGTGATGGCGGACAAGACGGGGATTTCTCCGATAGAATGCGGACATGACCGTAGCAAACCGCCGCACCCGACTCAACACGCCCTCCCGCATCACGCCCGGTTGGGTGGTGCTGGTGACCGACGACCAGCGCCTGCCCGACCCGCGTGCCGCCATGGGGCGGTTGCCGCCGGGGGCCGGGGTCATCCTGCGTCATTACGGAAGCGAAAGGCGCCAGCCCATGGTTAGGGAAGTGGCGGCCCTGGCGCGGCGGCGCCGTCTGGTGCTGCTGGTGGCCGGCGACTGGCGGTTGGCCGCCGAACTGGGCGCCGATGGGCTTCATCTGCCCGAGGGAATGGCCCGCCACGGCCTGCTGGCCGGCGCCTTGGGCTGGGTCTGGCGGCGCAGGCGCCTGTTGCTGGTGGCCTGCCATGGGCCCATGGCTCTCGGGCGGGCCAGGGATCTCGGCGCGGATGGAGCCTTGCTGTCGCCGGTGTTTCCCACCGCCAGCCATCCCGGCGCGGCGACCATCGGGCCGGTTCGCTTCGGCCTGTGGGCGCAGCGGGCGAGAATACCGGTCATCGCACTCGGCGGCATGACCCGCCAACGCCTGCGGCATTTGCCGGGGGCGGTGGGCATGGCGGCGATCGGGGGGCTTGTACCGTGATTTCATTGGGCTGTCGCCCAACCCCGCCCGGGGCGATGCCCCGGACCCCCTTCTAATTTACGAATAATAGAAAGGTTTGGAGGCATCGCCTCCAACCGGGGGTCGGGGCGGGAGCCCCGATATCAAAGCGTCCCGATGGCGTCGGCGATGGCGGCGGCCACCGGGCGCCAATCGCCGACGCCCGGCTGGCGGAACAGACGCGCCGTGGGATACCAGGGCGAATCTGTCCGCTTGTCCAGCCAGCGCCACTCGGGATAGGCCGACGCCATCAGCCATAGGGGGCAGCCCAGTGCTCCGGCCAGATGCGCTGTCGAGGTATCCGACGACACCACCAGATCGCAGGCCTTCATCAGGGCGGCGGTACCGAGGAAAGCCCCGGCGGCATCGCAATCCTTGGGTAGCGGGTTGAGCGGAAAGGGGGCCATGTCCACCCGCTCGTCGCCGCCATGGACGCTGAAGAAATCCACCCGGTCGGCCACCGCCGCCAGCGGCTCCAGATGCTCCAGCGGTACCGAGCGGAAGTGATCCAGATCATAATCGGGATTACCCTGCCAGTTGATGGCCACGGCCAGCCTGCCGGGCCGGCGAATGCGGCGGCGCCATTCCGCCACGGCGTCATCGGGGGCTTGCAGGTAGGGGACGCGGCCGGCGCCGAAGGGTTCGGTCGGCCACAGCAGCAGCGGCAGGCTGGCGATGCCGACCTTGTGATCATGGGGGGGCTCGGGCGTGCCCAGGACGTGGTACTCCAGCCGGGGATGGGTGGCGAAACACACGCGCAGCATGACCCCCAGGCGGGCGGGCAGGGACAGGACGACCCGGGCGCCCCGCTCCAGCAGGGGCAGGACGAAGCGGATATACTGGAACGTATCGCCTGCGTATTGATCATGGTCGATCAGGAGTGTCTGCCCTTCCAGGTAATCGGGAAGGTAGGCGAAGGGGCGATCGTGGCGGGATTCATAATCGGCCCAGCCGATGGCGTACTCTTCCTGGCGCAGCGCCGCAAAGCCACGGTTGAAGCGCGCCTGGACATTGTTCGGGGCCAACTCCACCGCCCGGTCGAGGGCTGCGCGGGCGGCGGTAACCTCGCCCTTCAGCAGATGGGCGTTGCCGCGATTGATCCATGCCCCCACATGGCCGGGATGGGCGGCCAGGATCCGGGCACATAAGGCAAGGGCCTCGTCGGCCTGGCCCGCCAGATGCAGGGCTGAGGCCAGGGTTGCGGCGATATCGGGATTTTCGGGGGCCAAATCCAGGGCCTGGCGCAATTCCACTACCGCCTCGGGGTAGCGGCGGGCGGACTGCAGCACTTCGCCCAGGGTCAGCCGGAAGGAAAGTTCGGCCGGAGCGGCGGCAATGGCACGGCGGATGGATGCTTCCGCCTCTTCATGGTCATCGGGACCGTTCGTCCGGGCCAGCAGGGCGCGGGCGAGGTTGGCGTGGGCGGCGGGATTGGATCCGTCGATGCCGACGGCGTGACGGATGTGCCGGGCGGCGGTATCGGCCTGCCCCAGCTGGAGTCTCGCGCATCCCAGCAGATGCCAAAGCCTGGCATTGCCGGGCTCGGCGGCGAGCAATTCTTCGGCGAGGTCGGCGGCCTCGGCGGGGCGGCCCTGGCCCATGAGCAGAACGGCCTGTTCGAAACGGGAGGTGGTCATCGCGGGCTCGTGAAAAGAAAGAGGGCGGCCGAAGCCGCCCTCCCCCATAACAAGGTGTCGACGTCCGATTAGAAGGACAGCGACAGACCGGTCATGGCAGTCCAACCGGAGTTGGAGTAGGCCTTGTTCTGGTTGGCGGTCACGCCAGCCAGACCATCGCGCTGGTCCTTGTACTCGATGTAACCGATCGAGGCGAGGACGTCCACGCCCGGGCCGAGGTTGTACTTGCCCGAAGCCTGGTAGGCGTCGATGGTGTCGTCCTTGTTGTTACGGATGGTATTGTTGGTGATACCAATGACCGAGGAATGGAAGTAGGCGAACGACACGGCATACGGGCCGGAGGCGTACTGCAGACCCACGTCGTAGGCGGTGCCGCCGAAGTCGAGCTCGTAGACGTTAGCCTTGGTGTTGCCGGAGGTGGCGTTGCCGACCTGCGAGGCACCGGACAGAGCCGCGGAGCTGTTGCCGCCGTTGCGACGGTCATCAGAGGCACGCTGCACCGAACCACCCAGGGTGAAGCCGGCATACGACAGCTGAGCGCCGTAAGCCTGCTGAGTGAAGGCGTTTTCAGCCTTGTTGGCCACGGCCTTCAGGTCAACCCAGACGTAACCAGCCGAAGCCTTCACACCCACCGGGCCGAAGGTATTGGAGTACAGAGCGCCGCCGCCCCAAGCTTCCAGACGGTCGTTGCCGTTGCCACGGCCGTGCTGGCCCAGCGAGCCAGCAGCAGTAGCGCTGTTGCGCACCGCGTTCGGGATGTACGAAGCGCCCAGGGTCAAACCGTAGAAGGACGGAGCAACGTAGGTCAGCTTCTCGGCCTTGTCGTCGCTGATGATCTGGGTGGTGTTCGACGAGGTGGTGTAACCCACGCGCTGGTTCATGCCCATCACGCCGCCCGGACGGGTGATCGCCCAGTTGCCCAGCATCACGCCACCGCTGGTGAAGTTGCCGGCGGCATCCGGAGCCTGCACGTGCAGCAGGGCGGTGCCGTTGTTGTGCATACCGGCCAGGACCTTACCGAAGCCACCCTCGACCCAGGCGTAGCTGTTGTCGATGACGTCGGTGACGTTGTCGGAGTGACCACCGGCAACCAGGTCAAAGCGCACGCCGACCTTCAGGCCGTTGTCCAGAGCGGTCGAACCGTCGAAGGTGATCAGGTTGAAACCCTTGACGTCCAGGTTCTGGCGATAGGAGCCAGCGCCCAGGCCAGCCTGCTCCTGGAAGTCCTGGTCCTGCCAAGCGCCGACGACCCACCACTTGGAGAAGCCGGACATGTTCAGCTTGATCTTCTCAGCGGCGGAAGCAGCGCCGGCGGTCATCATGCCAGCGGCCACCAGCGCGGTGCTGGCGAAAAGAATCTTCTTCATGGTATCTCCTCTCTTTGGCCTTGCGATGTCGACCCCCAATGGCCGTACCCGCTATCCAAATGAACGAACGGTCGCCATCACGCCATGGTCTGCCGTCACAGTCAAGCAAGGCGGCCGGGGTCCTGTATCGAAAACTCCGCACTGTGGCATCGTTGCAACACAGCGCGAAGTCGGAGCCGGCCGGGCGTTACCGCTTGCAGGGTAGGCGCCTCTCGTAGCATTGTTGCCTGTCGCGACGGCGGGTGCCTGCCGTCGGAGGCATTTCGCGTGCCAAACAGGCCGCGCGCTGGCGCGGCGGGGTGAAGACGGTGATGACGAGGAAGATTTCGGTGGGCGGAAAGATTTTGACGGGCGCCGTGGCGCTGCTCGGCGCAACCCTTGTCCTGTCGGCCTGCGACAAGACCCAGGCGGTTTTCCCCGATAAGGACAAGGGCGATTCGGCCCCGCGCATGTCCAACGAGAAGCGCGAGACCATTTTCGGGCCGGAAGGCCTGTTCGGCAAAAGCAAGCCCGAGGGCGAGGGCGTGGGCATCGGCGTCAACGCCTTCCTGTGGCGGGCGTCGCTGGACACCGTGTCGTTCATGCCCATCACCACGGCCGACGCCTTCGGCGGCACCATCATCACCGATTGGTACCAGCTGCCCGAGACGCCGAGCGAGCGCTACAAGGTCAACGTCTTCATCCTCGACCGGACGCTGCGCGCCGATGGCGTCAAGGTGTCCCTGTTCAAGCAGGTGCGCGACGGATCGGGCGCTTGGGTCGATGTCCGCGTCGATCCCAAGATGGTCGTCGATCTGGAAAACTCGATCCTGACCCGGGCCAGGCAGCTCAGGGTCGTGTCGAGCGAACCGACGCAATAAGCAAGAGATGCGGGCGGCCCGTCAGTGCCGCCCGATCCTGTGATCTTCCCACCAGAAGCAATGGATAGGCCCATGTCGCGCCCGGAAGGCATCAGCGGCGACCGCTATAACGTCAAGGAAACCGAAGCCCGCTGGCAGAAGGCCTGGGAGGAGAAGCGCTGCTTCGAGGCCGAGGTCGCGCCGGGCAAGCCGAAATACTATGTGCTGGAGATGTTCCCCTATCCGTCTGGGCGCATCCACATGGGGCATGTGCGCAACTACACCCTGGGCGACGTGGTGGCGCGCTATAAAAGGGCGCGGGGCTTCAATGTGCTGCACCCCATGGGCTGGGATGCCTTCGGCCTGCCCGCCGAGAACGCCGCCATCCAGAACAACGTCCACCCCGCCAAGTGGACGCGCGAGAACATCGCCGCCATGCGCGAGCAGCTGAAGTCCATGGGTCTGTCCTATGACTGGCGGCGCGAGGTGGCCACCTGCGAGCCCGAATACTACCGCCACGAACAGAAGATGTTCCTCGACTTCCTCAAGGCCGGGCTGGTCTACCGCAAGGAATCCTGGGTCAACTGGGACCCGGTGGAAAATACCGTGCTGGCCAACGAGCAGGTGATCGACGGGCGCGGCTGGCGCTCGGGCGCATTGGTGGAAAAGCGCCTGCTGTCCCAGTGGTTCCTGAAAATCACCCATTACGCCCAGGACCTGCTGGATTCGCTCGCCACCCTGGAGCGCTGGCCCGAGCGGGTGCGGCTGATGCAGGAGAACTGGATCGGCCGTTCCGAAGGGGCCCGGCTGATGTTCGACCTGGCCGGCCGTTCCGACCGGCTGGAGATCTTCACCACCCGTCCCGACACCCTGTTCGGCGCCAAGTTCGTGGCCATCGCCGCCAACCATCCTTTGGCCGCCGAACTGGCGGCGGGCAATCCGGCGCTGGCCGAATTCGTCGCCGAGTGCAACCGCATGGGCACTTCGGAAGCGGCCATCGAGACCGCCGAGAAGAAGGGCTTCGATACCGGCTTGAAGGCGGTGCATCCCTTCGACCCCGATTGGACCTTGCCCATCTATGTGGCCAATTTCGTGCTGATGGATTACGGCTCGGGCGCCATTTTCGGCTGCCCCGCCCACGACCAGCGCGACCTGGATTTCGCCAACAAATACGGCCTGGGCTGGACCCAGGTGGTGGAGCCCGCGTCCGACCGGGACGCGGTTCTCGCCGCCATCGCCGGGGGCGAGGCCTATACCGGCGACGGCAAGGCCATCAATTCGCAGTTCCTGGATGGTCTGGCGGTGGACGAGGCCAAGGCCGAGGCTATCCGCCGCATCGAGGAGATGGGCCGCGGCGAGCGCACCATCAATTACCGCCTGCGCGACTGGGGCGTATCGCGCCAGCGCTATTGGGGCTGTCCCATTCCGGTGATTCATTGCGAGTCCTGCGGCACGGTGCCGGTGCCGGCCGAGCAGCTGCCGGTGACGCTTCCCGAAGATGTCAGCTTCGACAAGCCGGGCAATCCCCTGGACCACCATCCCACCTGGAAGAACGTGGACTGCCCTTGCTGCGGCAAGCCCGCCCGGCGCGAGACCGACACCTTCGATACCTTCTTCGAATCCAGCTGGTACTTCGCCCGCTACACCTCGCCGGATCGTACCGACGTGGCCTTCGACCGGCCGGCGGCGGATTACTGGATGAGCGTGGACCAGTATATCGGCGGCATCGAGCATGCGGTGCTGCACCTGCTCTATTCCCGTTTCTTCACCCGCGCGCTCAAGGATTGCGGCTATCTCGGCGTCAAGGAGCCCTTCGCCGGCCTGCTGACCCAGGGCATGATCTGCCACGAGACCTACAAGTCCGCCGATGGCGCCTGGCTGTTCCCGACGGAAGTGGTTTCCAGCCCCGACGGCAAGCTGGTCCATGCCGAAACCGGCGCCCCGGTGACCGGCGGCCGGTCCGAGAAGATGAGCAAGTCCAAGAAGAACGTGGTCGATCCGGCCGGCATCATCGATGGCTATGGCGCCGACACGGCGCGGCTGTTCATGCTGTCGGATTCTCCGCCCGAACGCGATCTGGACTGGACCGAGGCCGGCATCGACGGCGCCTGGCGCTACGTCAACCGCCTGTGGCGCATGGTGGCGGCGGCCGAACTGCCCGCTTCCGGCACGCCCATGCCCGAACTGGGCGAGCAGGCCGCCAAGACCCGCCGCCTGGTCCACAAGACCATCGCCCAGGTGGGCGAGGATCTCGAGCGCTTCCACTTCAACAAGGCGGTGGCCCGCATCCGCGAGATGACCAATGGGCTGGGCGAATTGCCCGCCGGTCCGGCCGATGCCGCCTGGGTGCTGCGCGAGGGCCTGGAAGCCGCCGCGCGCCTGATCGGCCCCATGATGCCGCATCTGGCCGAGGAGATGTGGCTGGCCCTGGGCGGTTCCGGACTGCTGGCCGAGGCGGCCTGGCCGGTGGCCGATCCCACCCTGCTGGTCGAGGACAGCGTCACCGTCGCCGTGCAGGTCAACGGCAAGCTGCGCGCCACCATCGAGCTGCCCAAGGATGCCGACGCCGCCCTGGCGGAGCAGACGGCGCTTGCGCAACCCCAGGTGATTTCGGCAATGTCGGGAAAGCCCGCGCGCAAGGTCGTGGTCGTACCCAATCGGATCGTCAATGTGGTGGTCTAGAGCCTTTCTTCTCGTTGCTGTCTTGGTGCTGGGTCCGGCGGGCTGCGGCTTTAAGCCCATGTACGGCACGCCATCGGGTGACGCATCCGCCGTGGCCGTGGATCTGGCCGCCATCCGCATCGATCCCATCAAGGACCGCATCGGTCAGCAATTGCGCAACGCCCTGGTGCAGCGCCTGTCGCCGCGTGGTGAGGCGGCAGATTATTCCTATACGCTCAAGGTCCAGTTGAGCGAATCGGTGAACAATCTCGGCTTCCGCAAGGATACCTTCGCCACCATCGCCAACCTCAGCATGTCGGCCCAGATTCTGCTCAGCGGCAACCAGACGACGATTCTGAGCGACTCGGTCACCACCACCGTATATTTCGACCATCTTGGTCCCCGCTATGCCAGCGTCGCCACCGAGCGTGACGCTGAAGAGCGGGCGCTGGTCCAGCTGGCCGACGATATTCGCAACCGCATCACGGCGGCGATACAGCGCTATCACGCCAATCCCAATGACGAGTACTACCGGCGGCGCAGCCTCTTCCGGGACACCCAGGACGAGGCCCCCTGATGAAGCTTGCTGGATCGCGGGCCGAGGCGTTCCTCAAGGCGCCGGATTCCGCATTCCGCGCCGTTCTGGTGTTCGGCCCCGACCTCGGTCTGGTGCGCGAAAGGGTGCAGCGGCTGATCCGTTCGGTTGTTCCCGATGTCTCCGACCCCTTCCGGGTCGCCGAACTTAGCCCCGCCGCGCTCAAGGAAGTACCCTCCCGGCTGGCCGATGAGGCCGCCGCCATGGCGCTGGGCGGCGGGCGCCGGGTGGTGGTGTTGCGCGATGCCGGCGACGCCCAGACGGCGGCGGTATCCTCCTTCCTGGCCCGGCCCATGGGCGATGCCCTGGTGGTGATCGAAGGTGGCGAGCTGGGGCCGCGCTCCAGCTTGCGCAAGCTGTTCGAAGGGGCCGACAACGCCGCCGCCCTGGCCTGCTACGGCGACGAGGGCGGTTCGCTGGCCGGGGTGATCGGGGAAGAATTGAAGGCCGCCGGGCTGATGGCCGAGCCCGACGCCATGGCCTATCTCACCGAGCATCTGGGCGGCGACCGCCGCCTGACCCGCGCCGAGCTGGGCAAGCTGGCGCTTTACATGGGCGGCCCCGGCCGGGTGAGCCTGGAAGACGCCGTGGCCTGCATCGGCGATACCGCCGCGCTGGGCCTCGACGACCTGGCGCTGGCCACCGCCGACGGCGACCATGCCGGGGCGCAGCGGGTTCTGGACCGGCTGCTGCGGGAAGGCAACCAGCCGGTGGGAATGCTGCGTTCGGTGGCGCGGCACTTCCAGCGCCTGCACCTTGCCGCCGGATTGATGACTCAGGGCAAGTCCACCGATCAGGCCATGGCGGCGCTGAAGCCGCCGGTGATCTTCAAGGCCGCCGAGCGCTTCAAGCGCCAGCTGTCGCGCTGGCCCGCCGACCGTCTGGGCAAGGCGCTCGACCTGCTGACCGAGGCCGAGGTGGATTGCAAGACCACCGGCATGCCCGCCGCCGAGATCACCTCGCGCGCGCTGATGATGATCGCCCGAGCGGCGGCGAGACGATGATGACATGCGCGGCGGCCCGGCGATGATCCGGATTCTCGGCATAAACGCCGCCATCCTGCTGGCGGGACTGGTCGTCGCCGAACTGATCTTCGGCAGCTGGCTGTTCGGTCCCAGCTGGGGAACCATGAACATTCCCCGCGACGTCCACCGGGTCTTCGACGTCAGCGGCCTTTACGGCGGCCCTAAGGACGCCGTCTACTCCCGCGACCGCTGGGGCTTGCGCGGGTCCTACGCCAATCCCGGCGCCGTCGACATCCTGACCATCGGCGGCTCGACCACCGACCAGCGCTTCATCGGCGACGGCCAGACCTGGCAGGATCATCTGGCGCGCGAGCTGGGCGGCAAGGTGGTGGTCAATGCCGGAATCGACGGCCAGTCCACCCTGGGCCACCTGCGGGCGTTCGATCGCTGGCTGTCGCAGATTCCCGGCCTGAAGCCCCGCTACGTCCTGGCCTATATCGGCGTCAACGACGCTCATCTGGACGGCCAGCAGCAATGGGACGACATGGCCTCGCCCTCGCCCTGGCGGCGGTTGGAGCGCTATATCGCCAACCATTCCGCCCTGGTCCAGGTGGTCACCACCATCCAGGGGACGTGGAAGGCCCGCAAGGCCCATGTGGTGCACGGCGGAACCGAATACGCGCGTGGGCCTTGGGTTGCCGGCACCCCTCCCGACCCGGACAAGGCGGCGGACCCGGCCCTGCTCGGCGCCTACGAGCAGCGGGTCGAGGCCTTGATCACGCGGATTCGGGCCATGGGCGCCGAGGCGGTCATCGTTACCCAAAGCCGTTCCGACTACCGGGTGACCGCCGCCGGACAGCCCCTGGGCCGGGAGATGTCGCCGGGGTCGGTGGATTTCGGCGCATGGGCCATGCAGACGGCCTTCAACCGCAGGGCCATGGCGGCCTGTGGCCGGGCGGGAGCCGTCTGTCTCGACCTGGGCGGCGGGCTCGCCTTCGAGGACGGGGATTTCTACGACTGGGTTCACACCACGCCGGCGGGAAATCGCCGCATCGCCGCATGGCTTGCCCCCCGTCTGGCGACGCTCCTGCAATAGAACGCTGAAGTCGAACACTATTGGATTCCACCTGCGTCTTGTAGAAACCAGGAAAGCCCCCCATTCTTCTCTTTCAGAAGGCAGGCACAGACTCTGCCGGTAAAGGGGGGTGGGCCATGGAAATCTCCACTTATCTGGACCGGCGCATCGCCGAGTTGTCCGAAACCCTGGCCAAGGCCGGGGCCGAACGCCTGATCCGCGCCTATGCCGGCGGCTTTCCCCTGGCCGACCTGGCCGAGGCCGAGCCGGAGATGGTCTATGGCGCGGCGCTCGGCCTGTTCGCCTTCATGCGCGAGCGCAAGCCGGGCACGCCGTCCATCCGGGTGTTCGATCCCGATCTGGACCGCCACGGCTGGGTCTCCAGCCATTCGGTGGTGGAGATCGTCAACGACGACATGCCGTTCCTGGTGGATTCGGTGGCCATGGAACTGGCGCGGCGCGGCATCAAGGTGCATCTGCTGGTCCATCCGGTGGTGCGGGTCGATCGCGACGGGACCGGCGGGCTGGTCCGGGTCACCGCCAACGGCGACGGCGCCTTGCCGGAATCGGTGATGCATGTGGAGATCGACCGCCAGACGGCCGCAATCCAGGCGGATCTGGCCGCCTCGCTGGCCGACGTTCTGGGGCAGGTCCGCCGGGCGGTGGCCGATTGGCGCCGCATGCTCGACACCCTGTGGGCGGGGGTGACGGAATTCGAGGCGACGACGGCCAAGGTGCCGGCCGATGAGAAGCAGGAGGCCCTGGCCTTTCTGGAATGGCTGGCCGACAACCATTTCACCTTCCTGGGCTACCGCCGCTTCGACCTGGCCAAGGGGGTCGCCGCCGATCCGGCCAGCGGGCTGGGCATCCTGTCCGACCCCGAGGCCCATGTGTTCGACGACACCCTGACCCTGGCCGCCATGCCCGCCGAGCTGAGGGCCTTCGTCCAGCGGCCCGATCCCCTGATGGTCACCAAATCGGCCCGCCACGCGGTGATCCACCGTCCGGTGCGCATGGACATCATCGGGCTGAAGCAATTCGACGCCAAGGGCAAGGTGGTGGGGCTGCACGCCTTTCTCGGCCTGTTCACTTCGGCCGCCTATAACGACCGCCCGGCCCAGATCCCGCTGCTGCGCCGCAAGATCGCCCGGGTCGAGGCCCGGGCCGGCTTCAACAAGTCCGGCCATGACGCCAAGGCGCTGACCAACATCCTGGAGACCTATCCCCGGGACGAGCTGTTCCAGGTGTCCGAGGACGCGCTGTTCGAGACCAGCATCGGCATCCTGCACCTGCAGGACCGCCAGCGTGTGGCGGTGTTCCTCAGGAACGACGAGTTCCAGCGCTTCGTCTCCTGCCTGGTCTTCGTGCCGCGCGACCGCTACGACACGCCGCTGCGCTTGAGTATCACCGCCATGCTGGAAGAGGCGGTGGGCGGCACGCTGGACGCCTTCTACACCCAGGTGGCCGATCTGCCGCTGGCCCGCCTGCATTTCATCATCCGCACCACGCCCGGCCATCTGCCCAAGGTGGATTGCCAGGCGCTGGAAATCCGCATCGCCGACGCGGCGCGCACCTGGCACGAGCATCTGCAGGACGCCCTGATCCAGACCCATGGCGAGGCCGGCGGGCTGGCGCTGTCGCGGCGCTGGGGCAAGGGTTTCCCCGCCTCCTACCGCGAAAGCCACAGCGCGCTGGCGGCGGTGGGCGACGTGGCCCGCATCCAGGCGGCGTCGGGCGGCGAGATCGTCCTCAACCTCTACCGTCCGGTGGAGGCCGAGCCGCGCCAGGGCCGCCTCAAGCTCTACCGCTCGGGCCAGCCGGTGCCGCTGTCGGGCATCCTGCCCATGCTGGAAGCCATGGGCCTGATCGTCATCGCCGAGATGCCCCACGAGATCGTTCCGGACTCCGGCCCCGACGGAACCGTGTGGATTCACGATTTCGAGGTGGAAAGCGCCGATGGCTCGGCATTGGACGTGGCCGAGCGGCGCGAGCTGTTCCACGACGCCCTGGCGGCGGTGTGGCAGGGCGATTCCGAAAGCGACGGCTTCAACCGTCTGGTGCTGTCCGCCGGCCTGTCGTGGCGGGAGATCATGGTGCTGCGCGCCTACACCAAGTATCTGCGCCAGACCGGCATCACCTATTCCCAGGCCTATATCGAGCAGGCCCTGGCCGGCAACGCCGACATGGCCGCCGCCCTGGTCCAGCTGTTTCTCGCCAGCTTCGATCCCAAGGGTGATCCCGGCAAGGCGCTGGCGGCCGAGGCCATCCTGCTGGCCGGGCTGGACAAGGTGGTCAGCGCCGACGACGACCGCATCCTGCGCCGCTTCCTCAACCTGATCCGTTCCACCTTGAGAACGAATTACTTCCAGGCCGATGCGGCCGGACGGCCCAAGGCCTATCTGTCGTTCAAGCTGGATTCCCGGGCCGTGGACGAATTGCCGGCGCCCCGGCCCATGGTCGAGGTGTTCGTCTACTCGCCGCGGGTCGAGGCCATCCACCTGCGCGGCGGCAAGGTGGCGCGCGGCGGCATCCGCTGGTCCGACCGGCGCGAGGATTTCCGCACCGAGATCCTGGGCCTGATGAAGGCCCAGATGGTCAAGAACGCGGTGATCGTGCCGGTGGGCGCCAAGGGCGGCTTCGTGGTCAAGAAGCCTCCCACGACCGGCGGGCGCGAGGCGTACCTGGCCGAGGGCATCGAGTGCTACAAGACCCTGATGCGGGGCTTGCTCGACCTCACCGACAACCTGACCCCGGAAGGGGTGAAGCCTCCCCGCGACGTGGTGCGCAAGGACGGCGACGACCCCTATCTGGTGGTGGCCGCCGACAAGGGCACCGCCACCTTCTCCGACATCGCCAATTCGGTGTCGCTGGATTACGGCCACTGGCTGGGCGACGCCTTCGCCTCGGGCGGGTCCCAGGGCTATGACCACAAGAAGATGGGCATCACCGCCAAGGGCGCCTGGGTGGCGGTGGAGCGTCACTTCCGCGAGATGGGCGTCGACACCCGCACCCAGGATTTCACCATGATCGGCGTGGGCGACATGTCGGGCGACGTGTTCGGCAACGGGTTGCTGCGCTCGCCCCATGCCGGGCTGGTGGCGGCCTTCAACCACGCCCACATCTTCCTCGACCCCAATCCCGACCGGGCCAAGACCTTCGCCGAGCGCGAACGGCTGTTCAACGCCGTCAAGGCTTGGCCCGATTACGACACCTCGCTGATTTCCGAAGGCGGCGGCATCTGGCCCAGAACCGCCAAGACCATTCCCATTTCTCCCCAGGCCAAGGACCGTTTCGGTATCGAAGCGGATAGCCTGACCCCCACGGAGCTGATCCGCGCCTTGCTGAAGGCCCCCGTCGATCTGCTGTTCCTGGGCGGCATCGGCACCTATGTGAAGGCGGCGGGCGAGAGCAACGCCGATGCCGGCGACCGCGCCAACGACGCGCTTCGCGTCAACGGCTCGGAGATCGGGGCCAAGGTGGTGGGCGAGGGCGCCAATCTGGGCTTCACCCAGCTGGGCCGCATTGAATACGCGCAAGACGGGGCGGGCGGCGAGGGCGGGCGCATCGACACCGACGCCATCGACAATTCCGCCGGCGTGGATTGCTCGGACCACGAGGTCAACATCAAGATCCTGGTCAACGACCTGGTGGCGGCCGGCGATCTTACCCCTAAGCAGCGCGACAAGCTGCTGGCCGAGATGACCGAAGAGGTGGGCGCCCTGGTGCTGCGCGACAATTACCTCCAGACCCAGGCGCTCTCCATGCTCCAGGCCCAGGGGGCCGAGCTGCTGGACGCCGAGGCGCGCTTCATGCGCCTTCTGGAAAAGGGCGGCCGCCTCGACCGGGGCATCGAATTCCTGCCCACCGACGAAATGCTGACCGAGCGCGCCGCCAGGAAGCAGGGCTTCACCCGTCCCGAACTGGCGGTGCTGCTGGCCTATGGCAAGATCTGGCTCTACGACCACATCCTGGCCTCGGAGCTGCCCGACGACCCCTTCATGGCCATCGACCTCACCAACTATTTTCCCACCCAGCTCCGGGATCGTTTCGGCCACGACATCCAGCGCCACCGGCTGCGGCGCGAGATCATCGCCACGGTGGTGACCAATTCCATCGTGAATAGGGTGGGCGGCGCCTTCGTCTCGGAACTGATGGAGACCACCGGCCATCCCCCCGCTCAGGTGGCCAGGGCCTATATCGTCGCCCGCGACGCCTTCCGCATGCGGGAAGTCTGGCGGGCCATCGAGGAGCTGGACGGCAAGGTGCCGGCCTCGGCCCAGACCGCCATGCAGATCGAGGCCAACCGGCTGGTGGAGCGCGCCACGCTGTGGGTGCTGCGTTCCATGCCGTCGCCGTTTGCGCTGGGGGCGGGCATCGCCGAACTGTCGCCCGGCGTCAAGGCCCTGGAAGGCGCGGTGCCGGCCATCCTGCCGCCCGACGCGGCTTCGGCCGTGCTGGCCCGCATCGAGTATTTCGTCGGCCAGGGGGTGCCCCACGATCTGGCCCAGCGGGTGGGCAACCTGATCGTGCTCGCCTCGGCCGCCGACATCCTGCGCATCGCCACCCGCCGGAACCTGACCATCGAGACGGCGGGGCGGCTCTATTTCGCGGTGGGGGCGCGGTTCTCGCTGGGCTGGCTCAGGGCTTCGGCGGAAAAGCTGTCGGGGCGCGGCCACTGGCTGAAGCTGGCGGCGGCGGCGGCCATCGAGGACCTCTACGGCCACCAGCGCGACATCACCGGCGTGGTGGCGGCCTCCTATCCCGGGCTCGAGCCCGACGCGGCGGTGCAGTCCTGGCTGGAGGCCAACCGGGCGGCGGTGGAGCGGGCCGAGACCCTGCTGGCCGAACTGAAGGCGGCGTCCCACATCGACCTGTCCATGATCATGGTGGCCAACCGTCAGCTGAGGACCCTGACCGAATCGGGGGCGGTCACCGAATTGCCCACCTGATCGCCCGGTGCTATACAATCGTCCGGCTGCGAGGACGGAAGCGATGGACGAGGTCAAGGAAATCGAGTGGAGCGACGCCGTCGTGGCGCGCTTCTGGGCCTATTGGTCGCGTCGCCCGCACACCTACTTCGCAGAATCCACCGGAGGCGCCTTGTTGCGCCGGTTCAGGCCATATCTCGATCGGGCCGGGCTGGTGATCGATTACGGCTGTGGTTCGGGAGGGCTGGTCAACACCTTGCTGGGGGCGGGCTACCGGGTTCTGGCGGTGGATTTCTCGGCCGAATCCGTTGCCGCCGTTGCCGAGCGCTTCTCGGGTTCTACCGGCTTCGCCGGAGCCGTGCGGATCGACGAGCTCGGCTCGGAGCGGGACGCCACCGCCGATGCGGTGTTTCTGGTGGAAGCCATCGAGCACATGAATGACGAGCGGCTTGATGAATGCCTGGCCCGCATCCGCCGGCTGCTGAAGCCCGGCGGGTACTTCATCGTCACGACACCCAACCGGGAAGATATCGAGGCAGCCAAGGTCTATTGCCCGTGCTGTTCGACCGCGTTCCACCCCATGCAGCATCAGCGCAGTTGGTCGGCCCAGTCCCTGGCCCGCTGCCTGGAAGGCGCCGGGTTCAAGGTGGTCCGGACGCTGGAGACCGATCTTGGCGCCGATTCGCCCCGTCCTCTGCTTCCCTATCTCATTCGCATGGCCAAGAAGGCATTGCGCCGGATCGACCGGGACCCCCATCTTTGTGCGGTCGCCGTAAAAGCCTGAGGAGCTTTTCTCCATGAAATTCGCTGCTTTTCTCGATCAGCAAATCGCCGAGCATGCCCAGACCGCGGCCGTTACCGGAGCGGCGGTGCGCGAGCCCTTCCAGCGTCTGGTCCAGGCCTGCGTCGATAGCCTGGCGAAGGGTGGCAAGATCCTGTTCTTCGGCAATGGCGGCTCGGCGGCCGACGCCCAGCATCTGGCGACCGAGCTGGTGGTCCGCTACCGCTACAACCGCAAGGCCCTGGCCGCCCTGGCGCTGACCACCGACACCTCGCTGCTGACCGCCTGTGCCAACGATTTCTCGTTCGAGGAAATCTTTTCGCGCCAGATCGAGGCGCTGGGCCGGCCTGGCGACGTGGCCATCGGCATCACCACCTCGGGCAACAGCCCGAATGTGCTGACCGCCCTGGCGGTGGCCCGCGACATGGGGCTGGTGGCCGCCGGATTCTCCGGTCGTGACGGCGGCAAGATGGTGGGACTGGCCGATCCGCTGCTGATCGTGCCCTCCAACGTCACCGCCCGCATTCAGGAAATGCACATCCTGATCGGCCATGCGCTGTGCGACCAGGTGGAGGCCGTCTCGGCTCCGGCCTGAGCGGTTTGCCTCGGCGACGACGAGTGTGGTAGAAGTCCGGCACATTCGACCGGGTGGGCGATATTCGGGCATGAGCAAATCACAAGGCGGCATCGATGGCGGTTCCCACGCGCGCGCGGTGGAGATGGGGTCCGACCGATCGTTCGGGCTGGTCTTCGCGACAGTGTTCGCCGTCGTCGCCTTGTTGCCGCTGAAGGATGGGGGCGACCCCCGGCTGTGGGCCGGCGCGATGGCCGCCGCCTTCCTGCTGGTCGCCCTGGTGTTTCCCAAGGCGCTGAAGCCCCTCAACAAACTGTGGTTTCTGATCGGCATGGCGCTGCATCACGTGGTGACGCCACTGGTGATGGGACTGCTGTTCTTCGTGACGGTGACACCCATCGCCCTGATCATGCGCGCGCTCGGCAAGGACCCGCTGCGCCTCGCCCGTGACGACAAGGCCGCCAGCTATTGGATCAACCGCACACCGCCGGGCCCGACGCCCGACAGCATGCGGCGCCAGTTCTAGGAGATCGAGAGTTGAGCTTTCTCATCGAGCTTTGGCAATTCCTGCGTGAGCGCAAGAAGTTCTGGCTGCTGCCCATCCTGGTGATGATGGTGGTGTTCGGCGGCCTGATCGTCCTGTCGCAGGGCTCGGCGGTGGCGCCCTTCATCTATACCCTGTTCTAGGGGGGTGACGGGCTTGCGCATCCTTGGCCTTTCCGCCCTGTACCACGATAGCGCCGCCGCCCTGGTCGAGGACGGCCGCATCGTCGCGGCTGCCCAGGAAGAGCGCTTCACCCGCAAGAAGCATGACGCCGCGTTCCCCGAGCACGCCATCGCCTATTGCCTGGCGGAAGCCGGGATCGGTCTCAACGACCTGGACAACGTGGTGTTCTACGACAAGCCGTTCCTGAAATTCGAGCGGCTGCTGGAAACCTATGTGGCCTTCGCGCCCAAGGGCTTTACCTCGTTCAAGACCGCCATTCCGGTGTGGCTGAAGGAAAAGCTGTTCCAGAAGGATCTGCTGGCCCGCGAATTCAAGCGTTTCGCACCCGATTTCGACTGGATGAACAAGCTGCTGTTCGCCGAGCACCATCTCAGCCACGCGGCCAGCGCCTTTTTCCCCTCGCCCTTCGAGGACGCGGCGGTGCTGACCATGGACGGCGTCGGCGAGTGGACCACCACCTCGCTGGCCATGGGCTCGGGGAACCGGCTGGAAATCCACAAGGAGCTGCACTTCCCCCATTCCCTGGGGCTGCTCTATTCCGCCTTCACCTACTATACCGGCTTCAAGGTCAATTCCGGGGAATACAAGCTGATGGGCCTGGCGCCCTATGGCGAGCCCAGGTACACCCAACTGATCCTCGACACTCTGGTGGATCTCAAGGAAGACGGTTCCTTCCGCCTGGACCAGTCGTATTTCGACTATTGCACCGGCCTTACCATGACCAACGAGCGCTTCTCGGCGCTGTTCGGCCAGCCCGTGCGCAAGGCCGACAAGGACCCGCTGACCCAGTTCCACATGGACATCGCCGCCTCCATCCAGGAGGTGACGGAGATCATCGTCTCCAAGCTGTGCCACGGCATCAAGAAGGAGACGGGGGCCAGGAATCTGTGTCTGGCCGGTGGTGTGGCGCTCAACTGCGTGTCCAACGGCAAGGTCCTGCGCGAAGGCATCTTCGACAACATCTGGATTCAGCCGGCGGCCGGCGATGCCGGCGGCGCGCTGGGCGCCGCCCTGGCCGGCTATCACATCTTCAAGGGCCAGCCCCGCAGCGTGACGCCCGGCAAGGATTCCATGAAGGGCTCCTATCTCGGCCCCGTCTTCGAGCAGCCCGACATCGAAGCCCGTCTGAGTGCCGCCGGCGCCAGATTCGAGGTGATGGGCGCGGATCAGGTGATCGAGGCCACGGCGCAGGCCCTGGCCGACGAGAAGGCGGTGGGCTGGATGCAGGGCCGCATGGAATTCGGCCCGCGCGCCCTGGGCGGCCGGTCCATCCTGGGCGATCCCCGCTCGCCCTCCATGCAGAAGACCCTGAATCTCAAGGTCAAGTACCGGGAAAGCTTCCGCCCCTTCGCCCCCAGCGTGCTGCGCGAGGATGTGGCCGAGTGGTTCGAGCTGGACGGTGATTCGCCCTATATGCTGCTGGTGGCGCCCGTGTCGGAATCGCGGCGCCGCGCCATGACCGAGGACGAGCAGAAGCTGTTCGGCATCGACAAGCTGAACGTGCCGCGCTCGAGCCTTCCGGCGGTGACCCACGTGGATTACTCGGCCCGCGTCCAGACCATCCACGCCGACACCAATCCGCGCTATCACGCCCTGATCTCGGCCTTCAAGGCGCGGACGGGGTGCGGCGTGGTGGTCAACACCAGCTTCAACGTGCGCGGCGAGCCCATCGTCTGCACTCCCGAGGACGCCTTCCGCTGCTTCATGGGCAGCGAGATCGAGGTGCTGGTGGTGGGCAATTGCTTCCTCAGGAAGGAAGAACAGGACCCGGCCCTCAAGCTCGACTACAAAAACGCCTTCGAGTTGGACTGATGCTCGACCGTCTCAAGCGTTCCCTCGGCTGGTGGCTGCTTTTGGAGTTCAACCGCCTGCTGGGACGCAGCTGGGCGCCGTCCACCCGCCGCGAGATTTCCGTCGAGCCGACCACGCTGTGCAATCTCGGCTGCCGCTTCTGCGCCTACGAGATGAAGCTGCGTCCGCGCGTCACCATGGCCGACGACCGTTTCGCCGAAGCCGTCGCCCAGGCGGCGGCGCTGGGGTTCACGCGGGTCTGGCTGACGCCCCTGACCGGCGATGTTTTCATGGACAAGGGGCTGGAGAGCAAGCTAGACCGGCTCGAGGCTCAGGCCGGCATCCGCGAAGTGGCCTTCTACACCAATCTGGTCGCCGCCGACGCCGCCCGTCTTGAGGGGTTGCGCCGTTGTACCAAGCTGGCGGAAATCCAGATCAGCCTGTACGGCGCCGACCAGGCCGGCTTCGTCGCCGTCACCCGACGGCCGGCTCAGCAATTCGACCGTCTGCTGGAGAATCTCGACCATCTCGCCACCATGCTGGCCCACTGGCCCGGTGCGCCCCGGTTGGGCATGGCGCTGCGGGTGGGCGAGGACTTCTCGCTGCCGCGCTGGACCGGACCGCTGGCCGAGCGGGTGCTGAGGCTGCGGGACCGTTTCGGCGTGTCGCTGTCCGTGGATACCGATTACGACGACTGGGGCGGCGCCATCACCCAGGCCGATGTGGACGATCTGGGAATACGGCTGCGGCCGGGCCGGGGGATCTATCGCCGCGGCGCCTGCATCAAGGCGCTGAGCCATCCCCTGATCGACGCTACCGGCCAGGTGGGAGCCTGCGCCTGCCGGGATTCCAGCGGCGCCCTGGTGTTGGGGAATTTGAAGGAGCAGCGGCTGGACGAGATCCTGTCGCTGGGCAATCCCCGTTACGCCGCCCTGCTGCAGGGCATGGAGCGGGGCGAGTTCCCCGAAGCCTGCCGCAATTGCAGCGTCTATCGCTCGGTCTACGATCCCCGCTGGGTGGGCGATGCCCCGGTGGGAAGTCTGGATGACGCCCTGCGCCAGCTCGGTTCGTCTACTGATCCGGATCCATCTCACGGATGAGGCGGGCTGCCAGGGTGTACTTTATCGCCTCGATCTCGAGCAGGCGCTCGATCAGCCTCACATAGGCGTCCCGGGGGATGTCACCGGCGCGCTTGGCCGCCATCATGATATTCCAGCTGTAATCGGGCGTCAGACCCAAAGCCGTGAGGTCGGCGGCGACCTTGGCGACCAATTGCTCCTTGCGGGCCATCAAGCTGTCGGTATCCCGATCGCTCAAGGTGGATTTGGAGGTATCGGTCATGGGGATCCGCGGCCGTAGACGTCCTCGAGGCGGACGATGTCGTCCTCGCCCACGTATTCGCCCGACTGCACCTCGATCAGGCGCAGTGGCACCTTGCCCGGATTTTCCAGGCGGTGGGCGGTGCCCGCCGCGATGAAGGTGGATTCGTTCTCACGCAAGGGAAAAACCCTGTCGCCGCAGGTGACCAGCGCGGTGCCCTTGACCACCACCCAATGCTCCGACCGGTGCCAGTGCTTCTGAAGGGACAGTTTTCCGCCCGGTTCCACGTGGATGTGCTTCACCTTGAAGCGGTCGCCCTGCTCGATGGTCTGGAACCAGCCCCAGGGACGCCAGCCCCGGGTGCCCTGGGTGGCCTCGGCCCGCCCTTCCCGGCGCAGGGCCTCGACCACTGCCTTGACCTCCTGGTCGTGGGCCTTGTCGGCCACCAGAACCGCGTCGTCGGTGGCGATGACGATCAGATCCTTCAGCCCCACCGCCGCGACCAGATGATCCTGGCTCTGGAGGTAGCAATTGCTCGACCCGATGGCCAGGACGTCGCCCTTGATGACGTTGGAATCGGCGTCCTTGGCGCTTTCCTGCCACAGCGCCGACCACGAGCCGATGTCGGACCAGCCCATTTCCACCGGAATCACCGCCACATTGTCGGCATGCTCCATGACCGCGTAGTCGATGGACTGGCCGGCGATGGAGGCGAAGGATTGGTCGTCCAGGCGGAAGAAGAACAGATCGTTCCTGCCGCGGTCCAGGGCCTCGCGGCAGGCGGCGACCATGTCGGGCAGGCGGGCTTCCAGCTCCGCCAGATACAGGGCGGCGGGCATCAGGAAGATGCCAGCGTTCCAGTAATACTCGCCCGAGGCGACGTAGCGTTCGGCGGTGGCGAGATCGGGCTTCTCCGAAAACGCGGCCACCTCGTATCCATTCGCCAGGGCTTTGCCCCGCCGGATATAGCCGTAACCGGTATTCGGGCCGGTGGGATGCACGCCGAAGGTCACCAACCGGCCCTGCTCGGCCAGGGGTACCGCCATGTCCACGGCCCGGCGGAAGGCGTCAGGGTCTGCCACCAGATGGTCCGAGGGCATCAGCAGCATCAGCGAGCCGGGGGCCGAGCGTTCCAGCATCAGGGCGGCCACCGCCGCGGCCGGCGCCGTATTGCGTCCGACGGGTTCGATGACCACGGCGCGGGGCTCCATCCCCACCTCGCGTAATTGCTCGGCGACGATGAAGCGGTGTTCCTGGTTGCAGACGACCACCGGCGGAAGGCCCAGGCGCTGGGCGGTGTCTTGCAGCAGGGTGCCCGCTCCGGCCAGGCGGAGCAGCTGCTTTGGCATCAATTCGCGCGACAGGGGCCACAGCCTGGTGCCGGCGCCGCCGGACAGGATCACGGGGATCACTTCGGCCACATGCCATCTCCCTATGGTTCGCCGGTTTCCGTAACGACAGGAAACCCAGGGGGCAGTTATCTCCGCCGGGATGCTCCTGTCAAGGAAAGGCAGCCATTGCGCCGCCTCCTCGAGGTTTCCCGTTGCCGCTCGCGGAACGCCGACGCTACAATCCCGGCCGCCTTACAGTCTGATGGTTTCATGAACATCCCTGCTTGTCGTGCCGGTGAGGACAGGTTTCTTCGTGCCGAAGCGTTCCTTTGGTCGTTGCTTGCCGCCCTGCTGCCTCCCTTGCTCCTGTTTGTCAATCGCGGCACGGTCGTCCCGCTGGTGATTCTGGCCCTTCTTGGCCTGGCGGGCCGCTTCGTCATGGGCCGGTTCGACATTTCCATGGGCCGGGGTCTGGCCGCCGGCCTGGTCCTCATGCTCGGCTGGGGCGCAGCCTCGGCTCTTTGGGAGGAGACGTCCGGCCTAGCCGTGCCCAAGGCGGCGCAGCTGGCGGGATTGATCGTCGCCGGGCTGCTGGCCCAGTCCTCGGCGCGGCACCTGTCGGACCGGTCGGTTCGGCGTGTCCTCGGCATCCTGCTCGGCTCCATCCTGGCCGGAACCGCCATGGTGGTCTTCGAGTGGCAGGCGGGGTGTCCCATCAGCCGTGCCGTCTTCATCCTCCGGCACGGAAGCGCGGTGGGCGTGACCGTCCACCATTACAAGACGGCGCTGACCCTGTTCGCCGTACTGCTGCCGCTGACCCAGTTGGCGGAACCCGGGAAATGGCGCCGCCTCGGCCTGATGGCCGCCGTGGTGCTGCTGGTGGTCGCCGCCAAGGCCACCAACAGCAACAGCACCCTGGTGGGGCTGCTGATGGGCGGCTCGGCCTTCGCCATCCTGCGGTTGGCTCCCCGCCTGGGCCGCATCGTCCTGGCGGCGGCTTTCGCCGGCCTGATCATGCTGATGCCGGCCATCGTCTCCCACCTGCCGCAGCCCAAGGAGGCGGTGCAGGCGTTCCACGCTTTGCCCAATTCGGGCGTGCACCGCCTGCTGATCTGGCACTTCACCAACGATCACGTGGCTGAACGGCCCTGGCGGGGCTGGGGGCTTGACGGTGCGCGCGAGCTTCCCGGCGGCAACGGGGCGGGGATCATCTATCAATACGATGCGGAGCATGATCGCCTCCTTTCCTATCCCCAGCAATTGCTGCCGCTGCATCCCCACAACGGGCCGCTGCAGATCTGGCTGGAGATCGGCGGGATCGGCGCCGCGCTTGTCGCCGCCTGTCTGGTCGGACTGATGTGGAGCGCGATCCGTTCCGTCGAGCCGACCGTCGGCGCCCTGCGGGGCGCCGCCATGACCACCGCGCTGTCGGTGTCGCTGGTCAGCTTCGGCGTCTGGCAAAGCTGGTGGTTGGCCGTGCTGCTGATCGCCTGCGCCCTGGCCGGCATGCCGTTGGCGGCCGGCGGGCGGCGTGTTCCGTGATCACCCAGGCCGTCCTGCCCCGATGGTCTTCGCTGCTGGCCGCCTCCGGCCGGGAGGACCCGTCGTCCCATTGGGCCCGGGAGGGCGACCGCGCCTGGTGGCTGGCCCGCTCGACCTATTCCCTGGCCTTGCTGGGGCGCGCCCTGCAGGCCCGTCTCGGCCGTCCGGCCCGCATGCTGCTGCCCGGCCATTTCTGCAACCAGTCGCTCGATCCACTGCGGCGAAGCGGTGCGACAATCACCTTTTATCCGGTGGACGACCAGGCCCGCCCGGTCTGGGGAGTTCTGGAATCCGCCGCTGCCCAGGCCGACGCCCTGGTGATCGTCCATACGTTTGGGTTTCGTAACGATGCTGCGGGGGCCAGGGCGCTGTGTGATCGCCTGGGCTGCCTGCTGATCGAGGACGCCGCCCATGTTCTGGCGCCGCGGGCCGGAATCGGCGAGATGGCCGACGCCGTCCTGTATTCCCCGCACAAGCTGCTGGCGGTCCCGTCCGGCGCGGTCCTGCTGCTGCGGCCGCGGGCGGATGAGATGGTCCCGGCCCTGGAGGAGGCGCTCGGATCGCTGCCTGCCGGCACTGCGCCCGTCGGGGACTGGCTGCTGCGCCGGCTGGTGCAATCCTCGCCATTGTGGCCGCTGCTGTCGCGCCGGCGGCTGTCCGGTCCGCAGGATTTCCTCGACGATCCGCCTCCGGGCCGGATCGAGGGTCCGGCGGGCCTGTCGTCCTGGGCCAGGGGCTTGCTGGCCGGGGCGGACTTGGAAGAGATCGCCCGCCGGCGTCGCTGCAATGCCGATGCGTTGTGGCGGACGGTCGAGGGTCGCGGCCCCTGGATCCGCTATGTGGCGGACGGCGACGATGACGGCGAGGCGGTACCGTACCGGCTGGTTCTACGGTGCCGTGATGCTCAGGCGGCGGCCGGGCTCTATGCCCGGCTGAGGGCGGCCCATTTGCCGGTGGAAAGCTGGCCGGACCTGCCCCCCGAGGTGTCCGCCGACCCGGCGGGTCAGGCGGGCGCCATCGGCCTGCGCCGCACCCTTGTGCTGCTGCCGGTTCATCAGTCCCTTAAGACCGGTGAACTGGTGGCGGCCTATGGCGGAGCCCTGGTATGAGCCTTCGCCTGGAATGGGACGGCCTGGACCGCACGCAATGGGAGGCGCTGTTCGCCGCCGCGGGTCGCACTCCCCTGGTCCAATCCTGGGCCTATGGCGAGATCAAGGCCGCCGAGGGCTGGATGGTGCGCCGGGGCGCCGTCCTGGCCGCCGGCCGGGTGGTGGCCCTGGTCCAGGCGCTTGAACGCCGGCCGGGAGGGCTGTTGCGCCTGGTGCGGATCAATCGCGGTCCGGTGATGCTGGAGCCTGGGGCCGAACGCCAGCGGGAGGTCCTGGCCCTGCTGGCCCGGCTGGGGTGCTGGTGGCGGGGCTCGGTCCTGCTGATGGCGCCCGAGCTGGGTGCCGGGGACGCGCCCGCCTTGCTGGCTGGTCTAAGCCTGCGTCGCCGCCCGGCGCCGGAATGGCAATCGGCCTGGCTGGACCTTTCCCTGGACGCCGATACCTTGCGCCGGAGCCTCAAGGGCAAGTGGCGCAACATGCTGGTGGGGGCCGAAAAGGCGGGACTGACCGTCACGGCGCGAAGCGACGGGCCGGCGCTCGACTGGATTCTGGAGCGCTATGCCGAACTGATGAAGGAAAAGTCTTTCACCGGCATGCCGGTGGATTCGGTGCGCCGGCTGGCCGCCGCCGCCAATGCCGGGGACATGGTGGTCTTGCGGGCCATGGCCGGCGACGAGTCCGTCGGTGGTGTCCTGCTGGTCCGCCATGGGGTATCGGCCACCTATCTGGTTGGCTGGAACGGCGAGGACGGGCGGCGCCTCAAAGCCAACAACCTGCTGCTCTGGTCCGCCCTGGGTGAATTGGCCGCCCGGGGCTGCCGCTGGTTCGACCTGGGCGGCATCGACGACCAGCTGACCCCCGGAATCGCCTCCTTCAAGCGCGGCATGGGCGGCGAACACTACCGGCTGGCCGGCGAGTTCTGGCGGATCTGATGTCGCCCTGGCACGGTGAATTTCGCTTGAGAAAAGCGGTGTTCAAGGCTAAGACATGCCATTCTCCGCAGCGCCGAGGGGCTCGTTCCCCAATATGATCAAGCTTAGTGTCGTTGTGCCTGTCTATAACGAGGAAGGCACCATCATTACATTGCTTCGCAAGATTTCAGATGTCGTCATCGAGGGCGTCGAAGTCGAAGTAATTGTGGTCGATGACGGGTCGAAAGATTCATCACGGCGGCTGCTTGAAGAGAATCCCGGCCTTTATGCCACGCTGATCAGCCAGCCCAACGGCGGCAAGGGCTCGGCCGTCAAGACCGGCCTGCGCGCCGCGACGGGCGACTATGTGCTGTTCCAGGATGCCGATCTGGAATACGACCCGGCCGATTACACCCGGCTGCTGAAGCCCGTGCTGCTGTACAACGCCGACGTGGTGATGGGCAGCCGTTTCATCGCCCCCGAATTCACCCGGGTCTTCTATTTCTGGCACAAGGTGGGCAACGCCTTCATCTCGTTGTTCTTCAACCTGCTGAACAACACCACCTTCACCGACATCTACAGTTGCTACCTGCTGTACCGCCGCTCGCTGATCAACCCCGATCGGCTGGAGACCCTGGGCTGGGAACAGCATGCCGAAATCCTGTCGCGTTGCCTGTCCGGCGCCAAGAGCCTCTACGAGGTTCCCATCAGCTATCATGGGCGCGGCTACGACGAGGGCAAGAAGATCAAGGCCTATCACGTGTTCGCCGTGCTGTGGGCCATCCTGCGCTTCCGCTTCATCCGCTGAACTTTCCCGGCAGAGAGATCAAATCCATGTCCCATGACCATTACCACGACATCGAGCCGGTCACCGAAGAGGAGAAGCTCAGCTGGCCGCCCTTCGACAAGGTGGTCAAGCTCGAGAAGGCCTTCACCGACGCGCGCGGCACCATCCAGCCGCTGGTCGACCGCCTGATGAAGAGCGCGGTGCTGATCGAATCCAAGAAGGGTTCCTTGCGCGCCAACCACTACCACAAGACCGACTGGCACTATTGCTACGTGGTCACCGGTTCCATCGAATACTGGCACCGCCCCACGGGCAGCACCGAAGAGCCCACCCGCATGATCGTCAAGGCCGGCGAGATGGTGTTCACGCCCCCCATGGTCGATCACGGCATGGTCTTCCCCGAGGATTGCACCTTCCTGACGCTCTCGCGCAATTCCCGCGACCAGGCGGCCTACGAGGCCGACGTGGTGCGCATCGATCTGCTGGCCACCGAGGGCCTGACCTCGTGGAAGCCGGGCGACAAGTAAGATCATGGCCGGTTCGCATCATCGCCGCTCCACCTGCCGCCTGTGCGCAAGCCGGCGCCTGACCGAAGTGGTCAAGCTGGTCCCCACGCCCCCGGCCAACGCCTTCGTTCCGGAATCCGAGCTGGGCAGGGCGCAGGAGCGCTTTCCGCTGGACGTGTTCTTCTGCGAGGATTGCGCCCATGTCCAATTGCTGGACGTGGTCGATCCCCGCGTGCTGTTCGAGCACTACGTCTACGTCTCGGGAACCTCGCCGGTCTTCGTGAAGCATTTCGAGGATTACGCCGCCTTCGTCATGGAGCGCTTCAAGCCGGTGGCGGGCGGCCTGGTGCTGGATATCGGCTCCAATGACGGCACCTTGCTGTCGTTCTTCCAGAAGGCCGGCATGCGCGTGCTGGGTATCGATCCCGCCCAGGAGATTTCCGCCACCGCTACCGCGCGCGGCATCCCCACCATCTGCGGCTTCTTCGGCGCCGACAAGGGGGCCGAGATCGCGGCCGGCCACGGCAAGGCCGAGGTGATCACCGCCAATAACGTCTTCGCCCATATCGACGACCTGTCGGGCGTGGTGGATGGGGTGCGCGGCCTGCTGTCGCCGTCGGGCGTATTCGTCTTCGAGGTGTCCTATCTGGTGGACGTGTTCGAGAACACCCTGTTCGACACCATCTACCACGAGCACCTGGACTATCACTCGGTCAAGCCCCTGGTCCGCTTCTTTGCCGCCAAGGGCATGGAGCTGATCGAGGCCATCCGGGTCGGCTCCCATGGCGGAAGCTTGCGCGGCATCGCCCAGTTGAAGGGCGGGGTCCGTCCGGTGGGCCAGTCGGTGGCCGATGCGGTGGCGCTGGAGGAGCGGCTGGGCCTGGACAAGGCCGCGACGCTGGCCAAGTTCGCCGCCGACATCGAGGCGCTGGGCGCCGAGTTGAACCGGCTGCTGCAAACCCTCAAGGGCGAAGGCAAGCGCATCGGGGCCTTCGGCGCCCCGGCCAAGGCCACGACGCTGATGTACCATTTCGGCATCGGGCCGGATCTGGTTGATTTCATCATCGATGATTCGCCGCTGAAGCAGGGCCTGTATTCGCCGGGCATGCACATCCCGGTGGTGTCGTCGGCGGATGGCTTCGCCCGCGAGCCCGATTACCTGGTGATCCTGGCCTGGAACTTCGCCCGGCCGATTATCGAAAAGAACGTCGCCTTCCGTGAGAAGGGCGGCAAATTCATCATTCCCATTCCCAAGGTCGAGGTCGTGTGATGGCCGAGTTTCTGCTGCAGTCCGATATCAAGGAAATCTGCGAACGTCTGGGCGACACCGCCCGCGACTTCGAGGGCAAGACGGTGCTGCTTACCGGCGGCCGCGGCTTTCTCGGCCGCTACTTCATGGAAATCTTCGCCTATCTGAACAAGAATGTGCTGAAGAAGCCGGTGAAGCTGGTCGCCGCCGACAATCTGATCACGGCGGGCAAGGAAGGCGCCAACGTCGCCGAGTATCCCCACACCGAATTCATCCAGCACGACGTGATCCAGCCGCTGAAGTGGAAGGGCGCGCTGGATTACGTCATCCATGCCGCCGGCATCGCCAGCCCCTTCTATTACCGCGCCCATCCCCTGGCCACGCTGGAAGTGGCCATCACCGGCACGCGGCGCATGCTGGAACTGGCCCAAGAGCACGGCGCCCGCTTCACCTTCTTCTCGTCGTCCGAGATCTATGGCGATCCGGACCCCAAGCATGTGCCGACGCCCGAGAGCTATCGCGGCCATGTGTCGTGCCAGGGACCGCGCGCCTGCTATGACGAGTCCAAGCGGGTGGGCGAGACCCTGTGCTACATCTTCCACGGCGAGCACGGCACCAAGACCAACACCATCCGCCCGTTCAACGTCTTCGGCCCCGGCATGCAGGAGACCGACTACCGGGTGCTGCCCAATTTCGCCAACCGCATCAAGGGCGGCCATCCGCTCAACGTCTACGGTTCGGGCAACCAGACGCGCACGTTCTGCTACATCACCGACGCCATGGTCGGCTTCCTGCTGGTGATTCTGCGCGGCGTGCCGGGCGAGGCCTACAACATCGGCAATCCCAAGCCGGAAATCTCCATGGTCGATCTGGTCAACCGCATTTCCCAGGTGCTGGGCAAGCCGGTGGCCCACAACGTCATCGAGTACCCGGATTCCTATCCGGCCGACGAGCCCAACCGCCGCTGCCCCGACATCCGCAAGGCCAAGCTGCAGCTCAAGTTCGAGCCCTCGGTGGACCTGAACGACGGCCTCAAGCGTTTCCTGACCTGGGCCGATGGCGTCTACACCGGCGAGCAGTGAGGCCATGCGCCAGGACGACGAGGATACCGCCGAAGCCGATTTCCGGTATGACGGCGACGATCTCGACGTCCTGGCGCTGATGCCGCGCTATCACCGCTGGATCGTCCGATTCTTCCGCCCCTACCTGGGTGGACGGATGGTGGAATACGGTCCCGGCATGGGGTCTATTTCCACCAAGCTGGTTCGCTTCGCCGAGCAATTGACTCTGGTTGAGCCGGCATCCAACCTGGCCGACCACCTGCGCCGCCGCTTCGCCGGCGATTCCCGGGTCGACGTGGTGGAAGCCCTGCTGGAACGCCATATCGCCACGGTGCCTCCGGCCAGCCTGGACGCGGTGGTGATGGTCAACGTGCTCGAACATGTGGAGCATGACCTGGCCGCCATCACCGCCACCGTCCAGGCCCTGAAGCCGGGCGGCCATCTCCTGATCTTCGTTCCCGCCATGCCGGCGCTGATGAGCCGGCTGGACGTGATGCACGGGCATTTCCGCCGCTATTCCCGTGAGCCGCTGCGGCAACTGGTCGAGCAGGCGGGGCTGGAAATCCAGCTGCTTCACTATGTGGACGTCATCGGCGTGCTGCCGTGGTGGCTGCTCAACACCAAGCTGGGCATCACCACCTTCAGCCCGACCATGATCCGCATCTACAACCTGCTGCTGCTGCCGTTGACCCGCTTCCTGGAGCGGCTGGTCGAGCCGCCGTTCGGCAAGAACCTGGTCCTCGTGGCCCGGCGCAATGGCTGAGGGCGGGGCGCCATGACCCTGCGCCTGGGACTGATCGGGATCGGACGATGGGGGCGCAATTACGTCACCACCTTGCGTCAGATGCCTGGAATCGTCCTGGCCCGCGCCGCCAGTTCCAATCCCGCCAGCGCCGAACTGGTCGGCCCCGGATGCGTCCTGCACCGCGATTGGCGGGAGGTGGCCAGGGCCACCGACCTGGACGGCGTCATCATCGCCACACCGCCCCGGCTGCATGCCGAGATGGCCATCGCTGCCCTGGAGGCGGGCAAGGCGGTACTGGTGGAAAAGCCGCTGACCATGGACGTGGCCGAGGCCGAGTCCATCCGCGCCGCCGCCCGTCGGGCCGATCGTCCGGTGCTGGTCGAGCATACCCAGCTGTTCAATCCGCCGTTCCGTGCCCTGGTCGAGGCCAGCCGCGCCCTGGGGCCGGTCCGCTCCATCCGGTCCGAAGCCGGCGGTCAGGGCCCTTACCGCAACGATGTGCCCGTCTTGTGGGATTGGGGTGCCCACGACGTGGCCATGTGTTTGACGGTGCTGGGGGGTGAGCCAGACAGCATCGCGGTTTGCCGCAGTCGATTCGAACCCAGGCCAGATGGCGCCATGGAAAGCCTGGGACTGTCGTTACGTTTTCAAGGCGGTGTCGTTGCGGAATTGCGCCTGTCCAATTGCGTCGATAAATGCCGCCGCTTCGTGGTCGAGCACGATCAGGCCGTATTGCTCTTCGATGATTGGGCCGAAGCCAAGCTCACCCGCCATTCTCCAGGTGTGGCTTGGCCGGAAGCGGGTGATGGGACACCCCTACCCTGGATCGGAGAGCGGCCTTTGACCGAGGCAATACAACGCTTCGCCACAGCCCTCGCCACGGGCGACACGGAGTCCGAGGGAGTGGATTTGGGCTGCAAGGTGGTGCGCGTGTTGGCCCGTTGCCAGCAGGTGCTGGTGGAGGCCTAGGCGATGGTGGCGGAAAAAGGACGTAATTCTCTAGCCCTTCTGGCGGGCCTTGCCCTTCTCGTCACGGCCATTAGCGCATGGTTGAGCCCAGGCTGGATTCCAAGGATCCTGTTCGTGTTGTCGGGGGGGCTGGTGATCGCCCAGCATCTATCGACGGGGCGTGGTCTGATGCTGATGGCGCCGACCTTCTGGCTGGGGCAACAGGCTGGACTGTTCTACTCCGTCATTCCCGCTCTGATTGAGTGGACCTGGGCCGGTGAAGGGCTGTGGCTTCCACTACACGATGCCCAAATGCAGGCCTATTTCGGGAGCCATGTTGAATCCGAAATAATGCAATTCGCCTGCCTGTGCCTGGGTGCCCAAGTGGCTTTGGGGTTGCTCTGCCAACCGCCGGTTCCCGTTTCTTCGCAGGAAGGAATGCGGTTGCGCTGGACGTCGGTTTTGGCACTAGGACTTGCAGTGATCTGTTTGAGCGAGTGGGCGGTGAGCCGCCTGAGCGGCCCGGCGGCTGTTCAAGCGGCTTTGCATCTGTTCATCCCGGGGTGGATGGCGGCGGGAATGGTCGTGCTGACGTTGCAGGCAACGTGGAGCGGGCAATGGCGACCGCTCTTACTGGTGGCTCCTATCGCTTTAGGGAGCCAGTTCCTGCTTTGGCACGGCAAGCACCCCCTTTACCTCCTGGGCACCCTCCTGGTCTTGTCGGCGTTGAGGAGGCCGTTTCGCAGCAGCCTCAGAATAATGGGGCTGGCGGTGATTGCCTTGCCGCTGTTGCTGGCCGGGGTGACTATGGCTCGCTATGAGTTAAATTATGTTGGAATGGATATGTCTACTTCGCAACGTACCGCCACCTTGGTACGCTATGTCCTAGTCGCCAAGTTGTTGAAGCGTCAAAGCGAGAGTGCTGCGTGTTTGGCAGATGTTCTGGCTGAACATGGTGCCGATGGTGTCGGAGAGCCATGGTACTGGGCGGCGGCACTTGTGCCGCGGGTGTTGTGGCCGGAAAAGCCCTCGTTGTCACTGGGCTCCGATTATGCCGTGGCCTATTGCGGCTATGCCCCCGAGGATGTCGACCGTGGGGGGGCGGGGGTGCACTCGGCCTCCATTACCTTGCTGGGACAGCCAGTGATCCACGGAGGTCTGGCGGGTCTGCGTTTGGCTGAGGCTGGACTGATTCTGACCTTGGCAGGGGCGGCCGTGCTGGCACGTCGCCACCCGGCGGGCTTGGCAGCTATGGCGGCTATGATGCCGTGGTTGATGGATTTCGATCAGGACTTCGCCCTGTATTTGGCCCTTGCGGTCAAGACTCTGCTGCTTCAATCCCCAATCCTACTGTTTGCTGGATGGTGCTGGCGACGGCTATAGCAAGTGCGGCGGGCCGGGTGGGAGTAGTGGCTCGACCTCGGCCACGAATCGTCGATACTCTTGCAGAGGGATCAATGGTACCTGTGTCCTCATGGTGATAACGATAAACACCATGATCAGAGTTGTAATGATCATCTGAAATAGAAGCACCAACAGCAAAGCGACTATCTGAGAAGTCCATCCCAGGATTGGGAGATCGGTAAAAAATTTGAGACCGACGACCACCCCCATCAGCGTCAAGACGGTGAGTGCGGTGCCTACGGTCGCCAGCAGGATTCGGACGCCGACGATTTCCGAATGCACCGCAAAGCCGGAAAGGGCGTGCAGAACCAGGGATACTAGGCTCATATTGCTCTTGCCGGCGTAACGGACGCCTCTATCCGAGGGAATGGAGCCATAGGAAATGCGGGACCGCATAATGGCCGCCGGATAATGGCTCCATAATTCGGATACCGAGGCTAGGCGGCGTAATAACTGGCGAGGGATCACGCTAAAATTGCCAATAGCGATAGGCATACCGGTCAGCACTTGATAGAGGGCCTTGTAGGCCGAATACCATATGGTAAAGACTAGGCCTTCCGAACGTTTTGATCGGGCAGCAAAGATGATCGAGCGACTGGTGCTAGCCTCACAGGCCTTAATCAGGTCTGGAATATAGGCCGGATTGTCTTCGTGATCCGAATCCATAACAATAACATGGTCGGCGGGTTGGTGCTCGGCAACATAGGCTAGTCCCACCGCCAAAGCCCGCTGATTGCCCAGATTGCGGGCTAAATTAAGCGAGGTTACACAGTCAATGGATTCCATGCCAAGCCTTTGCACGACAGCACGGCCCTCCTGGCTGGTGGAGCCGTCGTCCACCACTACGACCCGGCCTCTGCGGTTGATTGCTGTTAATTGCGCATCAATAAGGGGTAGCAGCGCGGCGACGCAGGGCCAGTCGTTGTAGGTGGCCATCAGGATTGTGACGGTAGGGGTCATGATCCGCTCCTCAGAACCGCGATCAGGCTGACTCCGGTAGTGTAGGGATGGGCGCTGCCGGCCAGCGCTGCTGACAGTCGCTTGCCTTCACCGCCGAACAGGCTGGCCAGCAGAGTATTGATCGGGGCCGGTGGCAGGGCAAAATCGGTGCCGTCACGGCCAGCGGTGCGGGTCAGCAGCTTGCCCAACTGCCGGGCCAGCCAGATAGGGGGGAACAGGCGGGCGTTGAAATAGGAAAGAAGGCGCGGCTGTACATCCAGACCCTGCCACACCGCCTGTAAGGTATCGGCCTCATAGCGGCGGAGATGCTCGGCCACGACGTCGTGGTCACTCCAGAGATCCGGCCGCGCCGGTACGGTGACCAGGATGTGCGCGCCCGGCCGGGCAAGATCGACCAAATCGGCGAGAAAGCCTCGGTCATCGGGCACATGCTCGAGTACGTCCATCAGCAGATAGAGACTGGTGGCATCCCTTTCCTCGAGCAGTGCCTCGGGCATCTTTCCGCAAATAAAGCGAGTTTCGGGATATTTACGACGTGCCACCTCGATGGCCAGCGGCGAGGGGTCGACGCCGAGTGTGGTGTAACGCCTGGATAGGGGCGCGATGGTCCCTCCGGTGCCGCAGCCGACATCGATCACTTGCCCGGGATTTTCGGCGAGCAATTGTTCGGCCAAGGGGTAGACCGCTTGTCGGCGGCCTTCGAACCACCAATGGCGATCCTCCAATTCGGCGTGCAGGCGAAATACTGTATCATCCATGAGTGTCTAGTCCCGGCGGCGGAATACATTGAAATCATCACAAGCGCTGGCGTCGTAAGAATAATGGTCGGCGAGAGCGGCGCCATCAAGCGTGGCCGGCGGAGGGGTGCCGCCAATCAAAAGGGTGGCGAAATAGCCTGATTGGAGCAATCCGCCAATCCCGCCTCGTTCGAACGGCTTGCCGATGGCCCGCTCGGCCTCGTATTGCCAGGACAGCACAAAATTCGGGTTATCCTTCAGCATCCATGGCAGGTGCAGGTAGGGCCAGTCGGCATAGATCGGCCGCGCCGCGCCCTCGCTGCATCTCAGGCCGTTGAGGACGTGCTGGTGCTGAGTCTGCAGGGAAATGACGCCGTTGAATCCGGCGAGCAGGCTGATCAAGGCGGCGGACAGTCCCAGCCAGCCGGCGCTAAGGATCCCCTGTGCCGGACGGGGGACCTTTCCTTCGGCGGATAGATGGCCCAGGAGGCAGAGCAAAAGTAGGGCGAGGTAGAAGGATGCCGTGAAGAAATAGTTTTCTGCTGCGCCGGTGTGAAAATTGCCGACGGTGGCCATGCTTGTGGACAAGGTGGCCGCCAGGGTTGCGAACAGGGCGCGGTCGTCGGCAAAAAAAGACCGGCGCCTGGATGAATCAGCAAGCAGCAGGACCAGGGCGACAGGCAAAGGCGCCACAATGGGCAGCACCTTCACCATGACCATGAGGAGGTTGTGCAGGCCCTGTCGGGCCGAAAACACCAAGGTAAAATCACTCAACAGCACGTCAAGGCGATACAGCGCGCCTCCCAGCGCCAGGGTTACCGACCAGGCGCATCCCATGACCGCGCCGAGAATGGCGGCAAGGCCCCATTCTCGGCGGAACATTAGAAACAACCCGATGGCCCCGACGGTGTAGACGCTGTTTTGCTTGAAGGACCAAGAAAGGTAGCAGAACAAGGCGGCTGAAAGTACGGCGGCAAGGCGTCGGCTTGGCCATAGGCCGATAAACACGGCTGCAGCCGCCATCTCCAGAGCCATTGCCCCCGGGTCAGAGCGCACCGTGATATCCCAAAAACCCATCAGAGGGCCGAACCCCAACAGCAGGGCGTATGCCTCCGGCAAACCCCGTAGGGCCGGGCCAGCCGCAGACGTCTTCAAGGGCTGGGCGAAATGCCAGCGAGCCAGAAGCGAGGCCGCGGTGACGATCATGAGCGTCATACCGCGGGCGACCCAGGGCAGCCAAGCCTCGTCCAGGGCAAACAGCTTGAGAAGCATGGCGGTCCAGGCGCCGTAGCTTTGGTAGAAGAGCCAGTTGTAAATGCTGGCAGCGTAGGGAATGGCTAGGCGGTCCATATAGGCGGGCAGGTCATGGATAACCCGCCATACGATCAGCAGCGATTCCCACTCGGCGCCACTGGTAATAACGTGCCAGGGGTCGCCGAAATGAAAATTGGCCGCAATTCGCGCAAAAATCGCTGAGAGGCTAAGAACGCAGGCAATCAGCGCGGTCAAGCGGACAGCGAGCATAATGACTCCAGAAATGGCGCCAAGAATTGTAGCGGCTTGGCGGCGTAGGTGCGACGAGAACGCACAGGCACTGATTCGATCACGGACCGGCAATTTTGCGACGGCATAATGCCAGATGGACTTACCCGAGCCCAACACCCGATTGGCCGGTCATTTCCTTTCACCCGTCGGGGAGGGACCTTTCGCCTCCCGCTCACGACGGAGTGCCGTGATGTCCAGGCGTTTCATGTCCGAGATATCCCGCAATCTGCATGCAGGATGAAAGATATCAAACCTATTCGTAATACGGACCTGAATTTTGCCCTTAAATAATATACCGGTCTCCATCAGGTTCGCCCGAAACAAATATACGTCATCACCATCAACATACAGACAGCGAGAGAACTGAATTGGTATAATAACAATACTTGTTCCGGTGGATCCGGCGGCCAGGTCAATTTTAGAGTCCGCATTGAATACAATTTCCGAAAAAGTAGCCTTTGTCAGGGGGGTGGCATCAATGTCACCATTTTGAACAATTACGTTATTGCGGTAGTCCATATCGCCTTCAGCCATTCTTGATATAGCTTCACTGGCGCTGTTGACGGGAATGATATTCGTCGGGCTGTAGTTTCCGTAATTATAATCCGGCCACTCGAAAATATAGAAATCCTGCCCCCTCTCATCAGTGAAATGCCCGATGGGCACGCCCTCGGACAGGGGGGTGTTGCTGATCACCATGCGGACGCCCAATGCCTTCATAAGTGCGGGATTGATCCGCCTTGGGATCAGGAGATTGCGCATATGGTTGTCGCCCCGCCCCGCCAGAATCCGGGAAACGACGAGATAGGATGGCGAGGTGACGAGTTGGCTGTACTCCTCGAGGGTGGGAATGCCCTGCCGCCACAAGGTTTCCAACTGGGCTATTTTCGCATTCGAGAACGGTCGGGATACCGCCAACTCTCCTGAATTAAACCCGATCATGGATGCTGTGGCACCTCGGAACGGCTGGCCCGGCTGGATCCGTAACGGATCGAGCGTAGAAAGCAGTTCACCGGGAAGTGTGGTGGGAAGCGCGCCCGGCACCGGCGGCATCGGCTGCGATGACGGCTTGAGCATGACAAGTGCGGGGACAAACGTGGCCGCCCAGATCATTTTGCTGACAGGGGCGGGCAGGATTCCCTCGCCGCTGGTTCGGGCGGCATAGTCTCGGATGATCCGGTACCAGCCGACGCAGCCTGCAATTATGGAAAGGTGTACAGCAGCCACCTCAAAATATAGAGGCAGTGGCAGAAGGGCCCAGTTCGTATTGCTCAGGCCATAAAGCGCTGTAATTGCGGCGATGAAACTGATTTGTCCGAGGCCGGCCCAACCGATCTTGCGAGAAGATCTTCCGCCAAAATAGATCAAAAGACAACACCCAAGTGCTGATAATATATAAATTATAGCACCATATGTTGATGTGTATAACGCTATGACTTGAAAAGATCTGTCTTCTTCAAATCCCATCTCGCTTGAAAATACGTTTCGTGCACTATACCCAATCAATCCGTACAGGTACGTTGCCGGTATGGCGAATATGGATAGTGATACAGATGCTGTAATTATCAATGATGTACAATTACCAATAATGATTGCCGCTATAGCATAGCAGATTAAGAACGGCGCAACAGTTACCGCCATGACGATGAACCAAAGTGGATCACATATAACGCCATAAATAAGAATAGCGCCGACAGCTAATCCAAGTAAAGCGGCTGTTGTTTTGCTCTTATTTGAGCTATAATGGATTATAGCAATGACGAAAAGAAGAATGCCGCCAGTAAAGGCAAAATTTGAATTAAGGCTTATAACTCTGGAGGCAAAACCAAGAATATTTCCGGCGGGAGTGCAGGCGATAACTGCAACGCATTGTGCTGCAATTGACGCTGGGAGCCGTGGCAATCCGAATGACAAAGATAAAAAATATAGAAAAATGCACATAGCAAAAAATGTAATTGCATTAACTGCAAACACAACGTCATTTCCTGATAAAAACTTGTATACTATAAATACAGGGTTAACCCACACGTTCATTGTTAAAAATACGCCGCCATCTCCCTGAAAAAAATTGGTTGTCAATGATTTTATGGCGGTTGTCCATATAAATGACTGCTTGACCAGAGTAATATAAAGCGCTCCATCGTCACTCTGAAATATTGAAAAATTTTTCGATCCGACAACAATTGATGTTGTGATTATCGAAATAATAAAAATGGCATGCTTATGGACAGATCTAGACAACATCATGATTATCCTTTAAAATAATGACACTCATGAAATGGAGTGTTGCCAGATATCGGTAAATTACCAAGCTTCGCCCATTAATTTTATAATGAATGCGTCGCATTCTTGGGCTGGAGCATCATCTGTAGGCGACCACGGCCCAAATATCGTCTCTTCTCGGTGGAATGGCCCGTTGGTGGTTTCATGGAATACCACCAAGTCCGAGGTCGGCACCACCGTATGATAAAGCGGCTGCGACAATCGATAGAAGAACGGCTTGGCCGGATCGTCGGCGGCCATGTCGATTCTCTCGGTTACGACCCCGTCTTCGTCAAGGATGAACACCGACAGGCTGCCTTCGATCAGATGGAAGGATTCGCTTTTTCCGGGATGGCGGTGCGGTCGGACATAGGCACCTTTGGCGTGCACGATCAGCATTTCGTGCAAGATATCGCTGGTGTCGGCGTGGGCACACAGCCGGACCCGCTTGCGCGGGTTCTCCATGGCCAGCTCCTTTAGCCAGGCAATGGCCGCCCGATCAACCTTGGTTACCGCAACGGTGGAGTAGACCACCTCGGCACTGACGCGCTTATGCGGGATCATCTGCCTAGCGACCGAAGAAGCCACGCAATGCGGCGACTACTGCCTCGCGCTGCGCCGAGGTGACCTTTTCGCTTACCGGCAGGCACAGGGTGCGCTTGATCAGGCGGTCGGCATTGGGGCAGGCCGAGCGACAATCCTGGTAGGCGGGCTGGTGCGGCATCAGTGGGTTGTGCTGCACTTTGGTTTCAATGCCCTGGGCGGTGAGGTGGCTTTGCAGCTCGTCGCGGCGATCGGTCTGGATTTGGTAGGTGTAGGCCACATCCCTGCACCCAGCCTCGCGCCGTGGTACGCGGACGACGTCGGAGAGATGGGCGTCGTAAAAGCGCGCCGTCTCCTCACGGGCGGCGAGAACCCGCTCGTAGCGATCCAGCCGCTTGAGCATCATCGCGGCCTGAACGGTATCCAGGCGGCCGTTGTGGCTGACGTAGTGACAGAATTCGCGGTTGATCAGGCCATTGTATCGCAAGGCTTCGATCTTGGCGCGTAGTTCGGGGTCGTCCGTCAGAATCATGCCGGCTTCGCCCAGCGAAGCGAAGGCCTTCATGGAGTTCATCGAGTAGCAACCAACCTTGCCCCAGGTTCCGGCCTTGTGTCCGTGCCGGCTTGCACCAAAAGCCTGCGAGCAATCCTCCACCACCAACAGACCTCGCAGGTCGGCGATGGCCATGATCTCTTCCATCCGGCAGACTTTGCCCGACCAGTGGACCGGAACGATGGCCCGGGTCTTGGGCGTGATCAGCGATTCGATGGTGGCGGGATCCAACTGAAGGTCGTCGTCGATGTCGGCGAAGACCGGCATGGCGCCGTTCAGCCTGATGGCATTGGCTGTGGCGATGAAGGACAGTGGCGTGGTGATCACCTCGTCACCGGGACCGATTCCAAGCGCGCGGAAGGCCAGCAGCAAGGCGTCAGTGCCAGATCCGACGCCGGCGGCATACTTGAGCCCGATATAATCCGCCACCCGACGTTCGATTTCCGCCACCTCGGGGCCCAGCATGATTCGGCCATGCCTTAGCACGGCTTCTACGGCGGCAATAAGTTCGGCGCGCTCCTCGTCGTCGGTGACGCGTAAGTCGAGGAAGGGGACGGTAATCATGTCAAACTCTTGTCAGGAGGGGGCGTCGAACGATAATGGTTGGGAAATTTTGATTCAATGGGGAAAGTGACGCGGATGAAAGGCAATATAACGGCTGCCGAGGAGATGTGGAGGCCTCTCGACCTGTTCCCCTGATTGACCCCGGTCAGAGGGAGAGTTTCGTCTTCGTTCGTGCGGACCGATCCGAGCGTCGATGGTAATTGTGGGCTGGGGCAGTATTTTCCCGTGTAGCCGGTTCTCCGCGGGCACAACTGGCCCAACGCATTAAACCTTGATCCCAGGTCTCGCGGAAATCCCACGCCGTGTCGGCCTCGGATGGCGCGTCGCTGAGATGAAGCCGGTAGAACCGATGCCGGGTCAACCGATCCCATACAGGAAGGGACATCTGCTTCGGCGAGTGGCGATGCAACCCTTGCTGCACCGGAATCTTGAAGTAGAGGGTCAACTCGAAGCCGGGCCTTTCACCCTTCGAAGGGTCTGAGCGCCGAAGCGCCTTGGCCGGCGCCGCTCGACGCGAATCCTCCGCTCCAATTGCCTCGGAGAATTGCCCTCTGCCGAAGGAGTGTTAAGGCCGTGCTTGAAATTCCGGAAGCCAGACAGCTCCTTTATTCGCGCTTTCCCGCCCACCCGGAGGTGAATCACTAAACCATCGGACGTCCAGCTTCCGGAGGACCGACCCAAACGCCCTTGGAGGGATATGGATATAGCGCTTGATGTAGTATTGGATTTCGTGGTAGAATTGAAATCATATTTGTAGCTTGCGCCGTTCGGCGTGGAGAGGCTCTAGGAGCAATAAATGAAAGTCTTGTTTCTCACCAACCGCTCTCACTCGAAAAGGTCTGCGGCTACTGGTGGGCCGAAAATGGGTGTTATGGCCCTTATATTTTGGATGAAAAAAAACGGCTATACCGACGAAAATTATGAATTTCTTGATCTTGAGTTGCTGCGCCTGTCCGACGACGAAATTCGTGCCGCGCTGGCGGAGATAAAGCCCGACATTGTCGGTATCAGCGCCACTGTTTCTAATCAATATATCGATTCGAAGATTATTGCCCGCATTTCGCGGGACGTGTTGCCTAATTCGCTCATTGTCTTGGGTGGTAATTTGTCAGCTGCGGCGGACGTTGTTCTCCATAGAACGAACGTTGACGTCGTTGTTGTCGGCGACGGTGAAATTCCATTTTTATCACTTCTCAATACCTGTAAGCCGATTTTGGAAAGCAACGGTGTTCCGCGGGATCAGGAGAATTGGATCGAGCTTATTTCACGGATCCCAGGGCTTGCATATTTGAACGCGAACAAGAAGTTTTGCTTTAATGGCTATCCGCCAGAGATCCCCGCTTCGGAAATGGAGATGCCGGATATCGACATCACCATTCGCAGCGTCCGTGGCGACCTCGCCTTATTGGAAGAGTATGGGCTGCTCTCCGTCAATTTGGCAGATGTCACCAAAGACGGTGAAAGTCGGGTGCTCAAGGGCGTCTCACTCTTTCCAACAAAGGGCTGTGTCGCTCACTGCACGTTCTGCCAGCGTGCGACAAAAGGATTCCGCGTCGTAAATTTGGAGAAGGTTGAAAAATTTCTGATCCAGATGAAGGAGCGCTTCGGTATAGAATATGTAGATGTTGATGGTGAGCATTTTGGAGCCAATAAGGAGTGGTCATTTAATTTTGCACGTTTGATGAAGAAGCTTAATTTATATTGGGCCTCAACATCGTTTAGGGCGGACTCTTTTGATTTGGAGCAGATGAAGTTCCTCAGAGAGCATAATTGTGTTCGGGGAAGCTGGGGCTTCGAATCGGGAAGTGTGCGGATTCTTAACCTTATGGAAAAGCGCATCCGTCCCGAGCAGCAGGTCGCCTGTATGCGCAATCTGATCAATGCTGACATTATGCCGCATAGCGTCAACATCATGCTTGGCTATCCGGGTGAAACGGATGAGACGGTTGCTGAAACCGGCCGGGTGCTCGGCGAGATGTGCTACATTGTGGGATATCATCCCTCCAAACTGGCATCCTCGTTCCTGATGGTCTGGTGGGTTCAACCCTTCCATGGCACACCGCTTTACGATTATGCCAAGGCCACCGGCGCGATGGAGGAAAGCATCGATGCCGATGAAGGTGTTCTGATTTCGATCTACGACTACAAGTACAATGTCGGTCGCGGTAATATGGTCAACATCAATGGCGCCCCGATTAAGGAAATGCTTTTCTGGGAGCACCTTCTCAGAAATGAAGCTGCACGCAAATTTGAAGAGTTAGATCGTGCCAAGAAAGCAGTTCCAACATGGCAGGGTAAATATTACTTTGAAATGGAAAAAAGGAGTGCCGGTTATGGTACACCTAGGCGGTTTATTAGGGATATAATTACGGGGTGGGCACCCAACCTAATTTATTCGATTCTTCCTCGGAAGCTTGTCTATGGGGTTCTTCGAGAGGCCCAGCACTTGCTCTACAAGAAGAAATCTCTTCAAGAGGACGCTTCTCTCCAGAAGGGACCAGGGCAGTGGATCAAGGCCAAGTCTCGTCTGAATACGGATGACATGCCCTTGCAGTGGAATGTCTCATCCTCACTGCGAGGAATGACGAGGAAGGGGCTGGCGGCAGAGTTGAATTCGGTCGGTGCCGAGCTTCGCCAATTGCGGGATGCGCGCTGACAAGCCGTCTTCAAAGTGTCGCGCCTTCGAATATCGGATAGATGATCGCGCCATCGGCGTTGTCCTGATTCGCCCTGGAATCTTTGACCTGTTCTGATGTGCCCCCGGGAAACTGGATCGTTTTGAGTTAGAGTTTTCGGATCGGATTTCCCGGCTGGGGAAGGAAGATCGGAAATGAAGGCATCGAAGTTCACGGACGCGCAAAAGGCGTTCATCCTGAAGCAGGGCGTGGACGGCGTCCCGGTTGCGGAGATTTGCCGCAAGGCCGGGATCAGCTAGGCGACGTACTTCAACTGGAAGCGAAAATACGACGGGCTGTTGCCGACCGAGATGCGGCGGCTGCGTCAGCTGGAAGAGGAAAACTCCCAGCTGAAGCGGATCGTCGCCGACCTGACGCTCGACAAGGAAATGCTGCAGGACGTCATCCGCCGAAAAATGTGAAGCCTGTTCTCAAGCGCAAGCTGGTTGACGGTATTTGCGGGGAATGGGGTGTGTCGATCCGGCGGGCCTGCCGGGTACCAGCCGGCCACCGTGACAGAACGCCGGAAACTCCAGCCTCCGGCGATCCAAAGTCCGGCGGCACATCAAAAGGCAGGTCACAGGTCATATCAGGACAAATTTTCCACGATACACTCTCGAAAATCGATCGCGGATTCGATGCGCCGTTTCGCCATAGGGTATGATTAGAGTGTCTGCATCAGTCAAATAATCAGGACCAAAGACCGGTTTCCTCCGAAAGTTATGACCGACAACATTTGGGTTCTCATCGACAAAAAATTTAATTTTTTCTCCGATGATGCTGTCGACGAATGTCGCTTCAAATGTCGTTCCCAGGACGCCAACGTTGTCATCATCGAATACGGCGCTCCGCAAGGCATCGGCCGCGGAAACCAGGTAGTCACGGGCTTTATAGACGTCGCAATCGTCTTCCAAGCCCTTCATAAGCCTGCTGCCGTCCCTAACCGCCATTCCCAGAATGTCGCGAGGAAACCAAGGCGTTGAGAGTGTCTCGAAGCGATATCCGTGCTGTGCAAATATATTTCGGAGTATGGCGGGGGTATAATGATAATACAGATCACCAAGAAGCAGCGACGTCGGCTTCATCGTGAAGTTGGGAACCTGCACAAAAATTCGGCCATTTTCAGTGAGAAATCTATCGAAATGTCTAAAAAGATTGTGGATATCACGAATGTATTGAAGCGAATGTGACAACACAACAAGATCAAAAGTTCTGTTGATCTGTTCAAGACACCCAGACACAAAGGAATATTTTTCATCAGTTGGAAATTGTTTGCGCATGCCCTCCGCGACGTCGAATCCGACCAGGGTTACATCAGTCAACTTCGCATCAATCGCCCTCAACAACGTGCCGTCAAAGCATCCGATATCCAGCACCGAACGAATATCTTTCGCCGTTGCGGCCAAAAGTTCGGCTTGCAGAAACTGATGGGTAACCGGGCTGGCGAATTCCGGAACGATGACGCTATGACTGCATTTTCGAGTTTCAGCGTACGAAGGGTCACGATACGAGGCGGAAATTGCGTCAAGTTTCTCGCCTTCCGTCTGGTATCGGACAAGGGAGCAGCAGGGGCAGCGGGACAGATGGACAGGTCCAAGGCCGATTGTCTCGAAATCAAGATGTCGGATCGGCGCAAAGTTCAGTTGTAGGCTTTCGGTCGCCGCGCTTTCGCACCCAGGGCAGGTGTTAAATTCCATTATTCGCCATTTTCCCTATGCGCAATCATGATCTGATTACGGTTTGCTCTTGAGATTGCGCGCCTTCGAGAGAGTTTTTCTGGCAGAGTTGGTTGAAAATGTCCTCGAAATAGGCGACGGCGTCATCCCGCTTGAGCAACTTCGCGATTGCGATGAACGAAGCCAAGCCCACAAAGAATTTCGGCAGGATCCCCGTGCTCCAGCGGGTATCTGCACGCAATCTCAGGATTTCCTCATCTGTCGCCGTTTCAAACTTATCGATAACAGACGCAACAACGGGATCAAGGGGATGAACCTTGTTGTTGATTTTCACGATTTCTCCCGTATAGGGATTTTTCCACTCTCGCCTGTCAAACGAGTATTGAGGATTGGATGTGATCGGCGCGCCATAATCGGCGAACATATAGGTGGTGCACCCGACCTGCGCACCTTCCCGGATGAATCTGGCCGCCGTCATCATGGTATCGAGCATTTCATCCGGCGTTGATTCCGGAATGGCGAGGATCAGCAAGATTTGCGGAACAAGCCCAGCCGCAAGGATGGCATCCAGCACATCCGTGCAGTCTTTTCTTGAAATATTAATCTTGTTCACCGACGGAACATGAAGCAATCGATCGCTGAATGTTTCCACGCCGGAAGAGATGTTCACAAAGCCGGCCGCCTTCATGGCGTTGAGGAGATCATAGTCGATCACTCTCTTGCCCTCATGTGCGGTAATGAAGCTGTCGACACGCGCCATGCAGTGGAAGACAACCTCCTCAGGCAATTCCCCTTTCTTCTTCGACTCGATCAGGAGGGTGCAAAGCCGAGAAAGTCGATCGCGGCCTTGCTTCGCGATAACGAAGTTATCGCATCCAAAGAAGAAGCTATCCGCGCCATAGCGCTTATGGAATGCAAGAACCAGCTGATGAATTTTCTCAGCTGAAAGCATAACAATTTTCTGGGCCTTCGAGTTCTGTGCGGCCGGCAGAAAATACTGAGACGAACAAAATGCACATCTGAGAGGGCAGTGACTGGTAGCATAAATGCGTATATTCTTGATTCTAAAAACAAGTTTGTTGAATTCAAGCGAGCTTATCTTCTTTTCATTATATGCCCAGAATTTTTCATAAGGAATATTTGCTTCCAGCATACAATCGTAATTTAGAATATCAAATTCTTCCTGGGTAATGGCGGGCTGGGGATTGAAGACCAATTTCCTCGCCTCGTCCAGGTAAGCCGTGCCCGAAATGCCCTTGCAGATTTCGGAAATACTGGCTGCGGGGTTGGCATCGATCTGCTGGCACAAAGCCAGCATTGGCCGTTCTCCATAGCCAAGTACACAGATATCGATGCCGCCCTCTTCCAGCCACTGGCGGGTGTTCATGGCGGCCTGCTGGCCGCCGGCAATCATGAGGCAGCGGAAAGGAAGTTTGCTTGCCGCCTCCTTGCATGCCCAGATCAGGTCCAGATCCTTTTCCATTTCGTAGGTAGAGACGCTGAACCCGACGATGGCGTAATCACCCTCGCGAATCCGTTCGAGATAGTCGTCGAGCTCATCCAATTCGAGATCGGCGACATCGGCCTCGAAGCCGCGATTTTTCAGGTACGAAGCGATACGGAAGAAGCCCAGGTGGGCGGCAGGGTAGCCCCCCTCCATCGCCGAGCGAATTGAAATAAGCAGAATCTTCACAGACACACCTCGCAGAAAGCAAGCTCCGACGGAACGACATCAAGACGTAATCATGAAATAAAAGTAGTAAAGTGTAATCAATCTGCATGCAAATTAAGTATGTAATTTATATGGCTTGAGCAGGCCATCCTAAGCATGACAGGCATAATGCCATAATATATGTAGGTATATCTGGCTATTGTACCGCTTTCGGCGGGATTGAAACAACATGAATCGCGGATAGAACGTGCGCCATCCTTCTATACATCCGGATCCGGCGGTTCCATCACAATGTCGTGGTGTGCTCGATGCCTCGAGACCGCCCTTCGTCCGACTGGTTTCGGCCTCAGGGCGAGGCGTTGGCCAAAGCAGAGCGGTCTTGGGTGCCACGAGTCTCGTCCCTGTTCCAGGGGGCGGCACCGGCATGTGGGCTCCTTTCCCTGCCACCAGGCATCAGCTTTCGATCAATCTGCGATATTTCAATGCGAAACGCGGACCGATGGACGGCGAGTATTCGCTGTAATTTTTCGTTCCCTGATAGAACATCGCGTAGAGTTGTTGCAGTCGCTGCGCTTCCAGAGGCACCTCAGTCCCGTTGCAGAAATCGATCATATCCAGAGCGAAATCGAGGATGTCTTCGGGCAGATTCTCTCTCCACTCAAGCCCGTGATCGTGGAGGTATTGGTTCATGGATCTTCCCTGTTCCGGCTTATTGTGGAACAAACCCATATCGGCTGCCCGCCGGAAGGGTAGAGGCTGATCCCCCGCCAGCGGATAGAGAAGTTTCGGGATGTAACGGGCGTAACGACCCATCGGCACAAAGCAATACGGCACGTAATTGGCTAGGCCGTGATATTTGTTGAATATTTGAGGGACCTGAGCGATGCCCGAATCACAGCCAAAATAGAACCGGCAATGGGCTGGCAGGTAGATATCCATGAAATCGCTACGGAAATGGGTGGCGTAATCAATAATGCGGGGATCAAGCCCCTCGGGCAGCGGGCGTTCCACCTTCGCCCCCAGGCGCAGTACATAGCCCCCCTGCTTGGCGATATAATCTGCAGCCGGAAGATAATTCTCGATGGAGCAGTTTCGGTGGTCATTGGCGCCACCGCTTTCAGTCGGATAGCCCATGGATTGGAGATAGGCCTGGTCGCGGGTATGCAGACAGACAAACCAGTCGCTGGCGCCGACCCCCATGCGTTCTAGTTCGGATCGGCCTCGCCGTTCCTCCTCGGGCAAGAATGACAGAGACGGCGCGGTCAGAGAGAACTCACGATGTTCGTCGCTTTTGCTGATGACGGGGATGAAAAAGCGGGTGCGCGCCAAAAACTCCCTCAAGGTGGCGAACATCCACTCCAGCCATGGGCTGACGACGGTCGGATTCTTGCGCGCAAACATCATGACCAACTGCCGATTACAGGGATTGGTGGCCAGGAAGATCAGGGTCGACCGCGCGGGCTTGCCGTTAAGCGCGAAGCGACGGAGAAACAGGTCGGTATCCATGGCCAAATGCCCAATACGGCCATCAAGCAGCCATATGAAGCGCAATTTATGGAATGGCTCGATCAGCCACAGAGCGCCAAGCCAGAATGGAACCACAAGCCAGCCCACGGCCGAAAGTGCCGCCCGGATCACGCGCTTAGCCAATAATTTCATGGTTCACTCGAAATAGATGAAGCCGTAATCGCCGGTATAGCCGGCCTGATCGTATAGCCACTTCCAGGATTCGGGGCGATGGAAGGATTCGCAGGTGAGCTGCCAATAGAGCAAGTTAGCCTTCTCGCGCTCATCGCGGTAGGACTCGACCATGATGTATTTACGATGGTCCCTGCCCACCCTTTGGATTTCCCGGGCGGCCTGAACCACGCCTTCGACCGGCAGGTTGTGCAAGGTTCCAAGGCTGATCACCAGATCGAAGGAACTGTCGGGATAGGGCAGGGAGCGGGCATCCCCCAGGGTCAGAAACGGCTTGACCTCTTTCTTGGCATGCTCGGTGCCGTAAGCTGAGATATCCAGGCCGGCGATTTCGATACCGGGAACCACCTGGGTGAATTCGTAGAGTAGGAAGCCCTTGCCGCAGCCGACGTCCAGCACGCGCATGCCCGGCTTCAGGCCGTAATGGATGGCCATGTCCTCGGCGACGACACGCCAGCGACCATCATAGCGCATACCGCCATAGCCGTATTGGCGTTCCCCGTCCCAATAATCGTGCCCCCACTGCTTGGCGATCGCGGCGCAGTCGGCCTTGTCAAAATCCACCACACGCTGGACGTAGTTCCGGCTGGTGCGGGTATGGAGCTTCTGGATGAAATCGATCTGGGCCATAGTATTCCTCAACCTGCAAGTCGATCGCGGTTGGCGTATAGCCACAGGGCATAGGCGTCGAACGGCATCACTTTGCTTTCGCCTAGAATGGCCGCCGGGGTGAATTCGGCCATGGCCGCGCCCTCGCCCAACCGCAGCCGGGAGACCGTGGCCCCGGAGATGTGGATGGCATGGTACGAGCGCGTGATACACCCTTTGCCGGCAAAGGTTAAGTCATAGCTGAGCGAGGTGAAAAAGCTGGGAGTGACGCCGGTCAGGCCCAGTTCCTCGTTCAGTTCACGAACGAGGGCGTCTTCCAGAGTTTCGCCATGCTCCACAGCTCCGCCGAATAGGCCCCAGTGTCCAGGATACATGATGCCGTCGATCTGGTCGCGAAGCTGCATCAGGAAACGCTCGCCATCTACCACGATGATCCCCACCGCGGCCGAATGCGGCGTGAAGACAAAGCTTTTCCCGGGAACAAAGATCGCGCACGGCCCGGTCGGAAGAGGTGACTGATCGGTCAAACGAACACCCCGTGCTCGGGGTCGAGCGAGAGGTATTCCATGATCTCGACGTTCTTGGCGTGGCTGACGCAGTGATGTCCGCACAATTTCGAGGGGTCGAAGCCGAACACCCGCGAGCGGTTCTCCTCGGACAGCCAATAGTCCTTGAAGCGGCGATTCTCGATGGAGCCCAGGGTGCCCTCGACGGTATAGGCCTTGTCCTGGCAGGTATAGACCTGAAGGTCTGCGCCGATCACCGTCAAGAACTGCAGGAACGGGCAAATGTGGTAGTCCTTCTGAAACCGCTCGTCCAGGTCGTGGTAGTGGTTCAGCACATGGAAGGTGTCGTCGTTCAAGGCCTGGGCCTGGGCGATCTGGCGCGCCACCTCGTCCTTGATTCCGGCGTGATAGGCGTTGTTGCCGGCGACCTCGTTGCTGACGATGGCGCCCGACATCTTGACGTGGTTGGCGCCCGCCTGCTTGAACAGCTGAGCGATTTCGGCCAGGCGTGTGTGGTTCTCCTGACCGACGATGAAGCTGATGCCCAGCACGCATTTGGTGCCGGTGTCGGTGAAGGCCTTGATGTTGTCCAGCAACTTGCCGAACTCGCCCGGTTTGGCGCCCCGGCTTTTCACATAGCTGGCATCATCCCAGGCATCGACCGAGATGCGCACCCAGGTGCCGTGTTTCGCGAAGGCTTCGGCCATGCGGCCCTTGAGGTTGGCGCCGTTGGTCAGCGTCGCCACCTTGACCCCGCCGGCGGCGAGGCGGTCGATGACATCGGGCAGCGGCTTGTAAAGCAGGGGCTCGCCGCCGCCGGAGAAGGTCACCGCCTTGACCCCCATCTCGATGATGTCTTCGGTGATCTCGAACATCTTGGCTTCGGGGATGGCATGGCTCTCGTCCATGTCCTCGCCCAGCTTGAGATCGTCGGTGCGGTAGGCGCAGTACCAGCAATTGTGGTTGCAGCGGTTGGTGGGCTTGATGCGGATATGCACCGGGGCGATGACGCGCCCGTCCTGCACCGCCTTGAGGTGGTCGGTGAAGCGCAGGAACTTGAGGCTGGAATAAAGGCGCGACATGATCACTTTCCTTGGCGATGGGCGGCCAGAAGCTTCTGGAGCAGCCAGATGTCCTCAATGCGGCCAATATCGGCACGGTTGCGGATGACAAGGTCCTCGACGGCGAAATGCAGCTCGGCGCCGCAGGCCAGAATCCGCTCATAGACGGCGCGCCGCCGAATGGTGTCCTCGGGCATCATGAACAGGCCATAGGCGATGATGCCCTGCAATGACGTCGCCCCGTCCAGCACGGTTTCCAGCATCTGGTAGCAGCCGGGCATGGTGTATTCCACCGCGCTCAGCAGGTATTTCAGGCCCCGGCGCCGGGCATGGTCGCGGATGACGATGTTCTGCACGTGCTGAGGCGCGCGCTCGCCGCCGAACAGCGGGCGGGCGGCGACATAGCCGCGGAAACCGTCCCGGCTCATGCGTATCCTCCGGGCAGGCGGTACGTCATGCCCACCCTTGTGGCGGCGCGCAGCGTGATGGGCTCGAAGAACTCGCCCAGCTTCTTGTCGGCATAGGGCGACAGCACCGCCTTGAAGCGGCAGTTCATGGACCAGCGGGTGTCATTCTCCTCGTTGATCCGGTTGCCGTGCATCAGGGTCTGGTCGAACACCATCACCTCGCCGTACTTGACCTCCAGCCATTTCAGATGGGGACAGGCCGCCTGGAAGATGGCCTCGGCCGAGGGGAATTCGGCCAGGCGGGCCTGCAGCGGCCGGTCGAATGCCGGTGGGCACAGATACATGGTCTTGGTACCGAAGCAATCCACCAGCGGCAGCCACACCACCACCTCGAACGGCGAATCCCCCGACCACACGTCGGCATGGGCGCCCAGCAGGGACGATGTGTCGCCGGGCAGCTGGATGGACAGATTGACCCGGCGCTGCATGCACAATTCGTTGCCGACCAGGGTCTCGATGGTTTTGCGGGCCAGGGCGAAATAGGCCGGGCGCAGCCATTCCTCGCGGTTCAGCCCCTCGATCACTGCCAGGCGCAGGGCGTTGAGCTCGGCGGGCGAGACCCGTTGGTGAATGCGGTCAAGGAAGGTACCGGCATCGGCGGGCAGGGCCACGCCCAGATGTCGGGCGGCCAGGGTGGCGGCATGGTCGCGGATGCGGTTCAGGGCGGCAGGGTCGTCCACCGGGCGGACCACAGCGCCATCCGTCAGGAAGGTATCGGCAAGACTCTGTTCCTCGGGGGTGAGGAAGCTCATCCGTAGAACTCTCTGATGCCGGCGCAGACGTAATCGATGTCTTCGGCCGTGATGTATTGGTTGATGGGCAGCGACAGGATGCGCCCGGCCTGCGCCTCGGTCACCGGCATGGAGCCCGGCTTGTAACCGAGACTGGCGGCGGCGGGTTGCAGGTGGATGGGCACCGGGTAGTGGATGCCGGTGCCGACGCCCTTTTCGGCCAGGAACTTCTGCAAGGCATCGCGGCGCTCGGCCTGGATCATGAAGACGTGGAAGGTGTTGAACTCCACGTCGCGGCAGGGCGGGTTGACCACCGGCAGCCCGGCCAGCGCGGCACGATAAAGGGCGGCGTTGGCGCGGCGCGCCTCGATCACCCGGTCCAGCCGCGTCAGGCGGAAGCGCAGGTACTCGGCCTGCAGCACGTCGAGCCGCGACACCGTGCCGAACTCCACCACGGTGTTGCGGTCGATCAGGCCGTGGTTGCGCAACAGCCGCACCCGGGACGCCACCTGCTCGTCGTTGGTGACCAGGAAGCCGGCGTCGCCGGCGGCATTGAGGTTCTTCAAGGGGTGGGCCGAGAAACAGCCGATATGGCCGAAGCCGCCCGACAGCGTGCCGTCATAGCGCGAGCCGATGCTTTGCGCCGCGTCTTCGACCACCGCCAGGCCGTGGCGGCGGGCGATGTCCATGATCGGCGCCATGTCGGCCATGCGGCCGGTAAGGTGCACCGGCATGACCGCCTTGGTCCGCGGCGTGATGGCCGCCTCCATCGCCGCCGGGTCGATGTTCTGGTCGTCGCGGACATCGGCGAAGACGGGCGTGGCGCCCAGGGCGACGATGGCGGCGGTGGACGCCACGAAGGAATTGGGCGGCGTGATGACTTCGTCGCCCGGCCCGATGCCCAGCGCCTTCATGCCGAGAATCAGCGCGTCGGTTCCCGAATTGAGCGCCACGGCAAAGCGGGTGCCGGTGGCGACGGCCAGCTCAGCCTCCAGCGCCTCGATCACCGCGCCGCCGACGAACTCGCCCCGGGCGAATACCCGTTCGGTGATGGCCAGCAATTCGTCCTTTTCCTCGGCGAACTGGGCGGGGAAGTTGACGTAGGGGACCTGACGCATGAAGCCCGACCTCAGCGCTTGGCGTAGAAGGATTTGACCGTCTCGATGACGATGTCCTGCTCGGCCCGGCTGATGTGCTGATCCACCGGGAAGCTGATCACCGTGGCGGCGTGGATGTCGGTTACCGGGAAGGTGCCCGGCGCATAGCCCAGGTGCTTCAACCCGTCTTGCTGATACAGCGGAATCGGATAGTGGACCTTGGCCTCGACGCCGTTGTCCAGGCAATGGCTCATCAGGGCATCGCGATCCTCGGCGAACACCATGTAGAGGTGGTAGACCCGCTTGTGGTTGGCGGGGCGCGCCGGGATGCGGATACCCTTGATGCCGCCCAGGCCGGCATCGTAATAGGCGGCGTTACTGATGCGCTTTTCGGTGATGTCGTGGGTCTGGTCGATCAGCCAGTTGCCGACCACCGCCTGCACGCTGTCCAGGCGGGAATTGCAGCCCAGGATCTCGATTTCGTCGCGGTTGCGCATGCCGTGGTTGCGGATCAGCCGCAGTTTACGGTTCATCTCGTCGTCGTTGGTGACCACCACGCCGGCGTCGCCCCAGACGTTGAGATTCTTCAAGGGGTGCAGCGAGAATCCGCCGGCCACGCCCCAGGTGCCCGAGCGCTTGCCGTCGCATTCCGAGAAGATGCCCTGGCAGGCATCCTCGACCACCGGCAGCTTGTGCTTCTCGGCGATCTTCATCAGGGCGGTCATGTCGGTGACCTCGCCGGTGATCTGCACCGGCATGATCGCCTTGGTCCTGGGCGTGATGGCCGCTTCCAGCTTGGACACATCCATGCAGAAGGTGTCGGGATCGCAATCCACCAGCACCGGGGTGGCGCCGGTCTCGGCGATGGCGCCCACCGTGGCGATGAAGGTGTTGGCTGCCGTGATGACCTCGTCGCCATGGCCGATGCCCAGGGCCTTCAGGGGCAGCTTCAGGGCGTCAGTGCCCGAGCCGACGCCGATGGCGTGCTTCACGCCGATCATCTTGGCAAAGCGCTCCTCGAACTCGGCTACCGGCTTGCCCAGGGTGAAGTCACCGGTGGGCACCAGCCGCTTCAACGCCTCGAAGATCTCCGAGGTGTCGGCGAATTGCTGGGGCAGGTACGAGTAGCGGACTTTCCAGTTGGTCATGATGCTTTCCGTGTCAGAGAGCCGAAAGGGCCTGGCGCACCGAATGGGCGATGCCCTGGGCGTCGAGGCCGTTATCCTTCAAGAGCGCGTCCTGTGATCCGTAATTGTGGGTCCAGGCATCCTTGATCCCCAGCCGCAGCACCCGGCCCACCGGCCCGGCATCGGCCAGTGCGTCCAGCACCGCCGAGCCCAATCCGCCGATGCGGGTGTGTTCCTCGGCCGTTACCACCAGCCTGGCGCGGGCGGCGCGAGGCAGCAGGGATTCGGTATCCAGGGGCTTGACGGTCGGCATGTGCAGAATGCCCACGGACACGCCCTCGGCGGCCAGGGCGTCGGCGGCGGCCTGGGCGCGGCCCAGCATCACGCCGGTGGTGACCAGCAGCACGTCGGTGCCTTCGCGCTCGGCAATGGCCTTGCCGATGGTAAAGCCCCATTCCTCCTTGGTGACCACCGGGTCGCCGCCCTTGGCCAGACGGATGTAGATGGGGCCCTTCCAGTCCAGGCTGGATTCCATGAAACGGCGCATTTCGGTGGCATCGGCCACCGCCACCACGGCCATGCCGGGCAGGGCGCGCATGATGGCGAGGTCTTCCACCGCCGTGTGGGTCGGCCCCAGCGGCGCATAGACGAAGCCGCCGCCATTGCCGATCAGGCGCACCGGCAAGTCGTGCAGGCACAAATCGATGGCCACCTGCTCGTAGCAGCGCCGGGTGATGAAGGTGGCGATGGTGTTGACGTAGGGCACGAAGCCCTCCATGGCCAGACCGGCGGCCATGCCGATGACGTTCTGCTCGGCGATGCCTTCGACGAAGAAGCGGTCGGGGAACTCGGCCTTCATCTTGTCCAGCGTGCCGGCGCCGGGATCGGAACCGATATAGAGGACGCGGGCATCCCGGCGGGCCAGGGCGTGAACCTGATCGAGACAGACCTTGCGCATCAGGCGGCTCCCAGGGCTTCGCCGATGACGCTGAGCTCGTCCTCGGTCAGCTTGTTCTTGTGGTGCCAATTGGCGTTGTGCTCGGCCGGGGGCACGCCCTTGCCCTTGACCGTATGGCAGATGAGGCAGGTGGGCCTGGTCGGGTCGGCGGGCAGGGCGGCGAAGGCCCGGCGCAGCGCCGCGACGTCGTGGCCATCCACCTCGACCACCGCGAAGCCGAAGGCCCGCCACTTGTCGGCCAGGGGTTCCAGCCCCTGCACCGCCTCGGTGGGGCCGTAGGACTGCATCTTGTTGTAGTCGATGATGGCGACCAAGTTGGAAAGCCCGTGCTTGGAGGCCGCCATGGCCGCCTCCCACACGCTGCCCTCGTTGGTCTCGCCATCGCCCATGGCGATGAAGGTCCGCCAGGTCTCGCCCTTCATGCGCGCCGCCAGCGCCAGCCCGACGCCGATGGACAGCCCATGCCCCAGAGCGCCGGTTGACGCCTCCACGCCCGGGATGGTGCCGTATTCCGGATGGCCGCCCAGGAAGCTGTCGTGCTTGCAGAACGTCTTCAGCGCCTCGGCCGGGAAGAAGCCCTTGTCGGCCAGCATCACGTACTGGGCCAGGCAGCCGTGTCCCTTGGACAGGATGAAGCGGTCGCGACCCGGCCATTTCGGCTCGGCGGGCCGAAGGTTCAGAACGTCGTCGTAAAGGACGCGCACGATTTCGATCAGCGACATGGCCGGACCCAGATGGCCGCGGCCCGCCGCCACCAGGGTATCGACCACCATGCGACGAAGCCCCAAGGAGCGGGCGTCGAGCTCAGGGGAACACGGGATTGCGGTCATTGGTCTCTCGTATCAAGTCGAGGCGCGTGCGGGCCTTGGCCAACTGGCGGGCCTGGGCCTCGATACGGTCGCCGGCCCCGGCCGCGGCGCGGCGCGCCCAGCGTTCGGGCAGGAACTCGTTCAGCACGATCAGGCACCAGATCAGCGCGAAGAGAGGGTATAGCAGCCCAAGCCGCGTAATGAAACATTCATCGCGACGGCTGAAGGTCGGCTCGACTCCCGCCAGGAAGTCCCGTCCCAGGGCGGGGGAAAGATCCATGCCGGGATGAAGCATCACGTCGGCGGCGGCCTTGACCGGGTCGTCCCAGCCGAAATACTCGAAATCGACGAAAGCCAAACGGCCGCCGGGGCCGGACAGGGCGTTGTGGAAGCCGAAATCCGAGGGGCTCAGGACCCGTTGCCCCGAGGTCAGAGGGGCGTCGACGGACAGGCCGGCCCTTTCATACCCGTTTACCGCCGCCGCCGTCAGGCGAGCCGCCAGCGGGTCGAAGCCGTCGGCGAGAAAACGGTCGAGGTCGGGGGTGCGCGCCAGCGGATCGTCAAGCCGCGCCCGGCGAGTCCGTAATTGCGTGATCACCTCGGCGGCGGCGAACACCGAGGCCGAGGCGGAGCGGAGCGCCGCCGCCTCGGGATGGGAGGCGAATTCCTGGATGCGGGCCAGGAAGTGGGCCAAATGCCCGACGCTATCCGGCGTGGCGGCCGGCGGTTCGCCCTCGACCCAGGCGTACAGCGCGCAATTGTCGGCCGGGGCGCGGGCGATAGGCTGGGGAATGGCCCTCTCGCCCCGTCGCCACAGGAAGGACAGCGCCTCGAACTCGGCGCCCAGGCGGTCGCGGGGGTCCTCGGCCTGGGGCGGGTAGAATTTCAGGGCATGAAGCCCTCCGTCTGCATCCTCGACGCGGACGATGCGGTTGTTGCCGCCGGCGCGGCCCGCCTCCACCCGGACAACGGGGCGGCCCAGCAGCTGGGCGGCGATGGCGGCCAGCCGCTCATCCATGACCGAATACCGCCCGGGTGATGTCGTCCCAATGGCGCATGGCCCGCCACGGGCCGGGGATTGCGGGAGCGCCGTTGGTGAACAGGAGGCGTTGGGTGGTGGCGGGAAAATCCGGTTCCTCGAAGACCTCGGGCAGATCGTCGATGAAGAGGTCGGGCCTCAACTCGGCGATGCGGGCCACCTTTTCCGCACGGCTGGACAGGAAATGCACGTCCTCGCGCTTCAGCCCGAAGCGGCCGAAGAAGCCCCGGGCTTCCATCCATTCCAGGGCGGCCTGGCGCAGGCTGATCCGGTCCGGGTCGAAATGGCCGAATTCGGTCTTGTGGCTGACGATGACCGGATTGGCGCCAGCGCGGCGGGCGGCGTCGAGGAATTCGGCGACGCCCTCGATCAGGTCCGCCGACGGCATGAAGCGGCCATAGACCTGTCCCTGCAGGCGCTGCCAGGCGGTCTCGCCGTCCTTCTGAGCGCGCAGGGCCTCGCGGGTCGCGGTCTTGCCGCCCGCGAACCCGGCGGGCAGCAAGCCCAGTTGGACGGCAGCCTCGGCGAACACCCGGTCATAGCCGGCCAGGGTGTTGTCGAAGTCGAGGCCGATGCGCAACATGCCGCCCCTATTTCAGGTTCACGTCCTGCATGCGCTTGATGTTGAAGTACATGGGGTTGTTCAGCGGATCGACCAGCTTGCCCGACTTCATGGCCTCGGCCAGGCCGCGCACCGCGTCCTCGATGGTGTATTTCAGCTCGAAGCCGATCTCTTCCCTGATCTTGCGCCCGGACACCTGATAGGAGCGGGGATCGTTGGTGGGAACGGTCTCGATCTCCACTTGGCTGCCCACCACGTCGCGCACGATCTCGGCCAGCTGCGAGATGGGGTAGTTGGTGTCGCCGGCGTTCCAGATCTTGCCGTCGATCTTGTCGTCGGGCTGGGCCAGCAGATGCAGGTAGACCCGTACCATGTCCTCGACGTGGATGTTGGGGCGCTTCTGCGGGCCGCCGGTAACCCGGATCTTGCCGTTGTTGACCGCCTGGTTGGTGAAGATGTTGACCACCACGTCCAGACGCTGCCTAGGCGCATAGCCGCACACGGTCGATGGGCGGATGGTGCAGACGACGAAGCCGGGCTCGCGCTCTTCCAGCAGTTCCTGCTCGCACAGGGCCTTGAACTTGGAATAGTCGGTGAGCGGCTCCAGGCTCAGGTCTTCATGGACTTCGGGGTCGTCCTTGACGCCGTAGACCGAAGACGACGAGGCATAGATGAAGCGCTTCACCCCGGCCTTCTTGGCCGCCTTCACCAGCGGGCGGAAGGCGTCGTAATTGATGGAGCGCCCCAGGTCGGGCGCGAGGTCGTAGCTGGGGTCGTTGGAAATGCAGGCCAGATGAATGACGCAGTCACAGCCGGCCAGCGCCGCCTGGACCGCCTTGGGGTCGCGGATATCGCCCTTGATCTCGCGTAAGGAGGGGCCGCGGATGTCCTTGAACAGGTCTTCGCCGTAAAGATAGAGGTCCAGGACCGTGACATTGTGGCCCTGCTCCAGCAGCGACGGAATCAGCCGCGAGCCCACATAGCCGGCCCCGCCGGTGACACAGACGTTCCACTTGCGCATGTCTCGATGCCTCTACTTGAGCAGGGTGGTGACGAATTTCATCAGCGGCACCTTCTCCACCGACTTGCGGTGGCCGACGATGCCGACCTTCATGGCGCCCGCGGCGTTGCCGATGAACCCGATGTCGGCCATGCGGCCGCCGGCGGCGACCATGGGGGCGGTGACCGCGAAGAAGGCGTCGCCGGCCCCCACGGTATCGACCACGGTCTTGGTGAAGGCGGGAACCCGGGTGACCCCTTCGTCGGGATTGAAGGTGTAGCAACCGCTGCCGCCGTGGGTGACGACCACATGCGGGCAATCGACTAGGCCGGGAAGGATTTCGCCCACCACCTTGGTGACGTCCGAATAGCGGTCGGCGCAGGCCAGCCGCGCCTCGGGAGCGTCGATGCAGATGTAATCGGCCTTGCGGTACTTGGTGATCAGGTTGTAGCCCTGGTTACCGCTGTTGGTCTGGGCATTGACCGCCAGGAAGCGGGCATTTGCAATCAGGGTTTCCACCAGCCCATTGCCGATCAGGCTATGGCCGAAGTCGGTCACGACCACGAGATCGGCGTCGCGGGCCTTAGCCTCGACCAATTGGCGCAGGTTCTCGGCCGGTTCCTTGGGAAGCGGCTTGTCGTCCATGAAATAGACTTCGAACAGCTTGCGGATATTGCCGTGCTCGACGTGGCGCAGCTTGCGCGTCGTCGGGCGGCCCGCTACCGGGACCGCAGTCAGGGTCACATTGGGCTTAAGGCTGCCGCGGATGATGTCGGCATAGGGGCAATCGGCGCCCAGGGTGGTGATGATCTCCACCTCGGCGCAAAACTCCGCCACGTGATTGGCGGCGGCGAACACACCGCCGGCAAAAATCTCGCTGCTGTGGTATTGAGTGGCGATGATGTTTTCCTTGGCCGATTTGCCAAGGGGAAAGACATATTGGTATTCGTCGATGATGGCGTCGCCGACGAACAGCACCTTCATGCCCCTGACGCTTTCGATCAGCGCCGGAATACGGTCTGTGCCGCCATCGGCACGCAGATTGTTCAGGCAGTCGCGCAGGGGCGGATCGTACACGTCGAGGTAGGAATTGATCAGGTTGGACGAGCTGAAGGTGATGTCCTTGGTGAACACCACCCGGCCGCCGTGACGTTCGACCGCTTCGCGCTCGCTGTTGATTTTGCCGGTGATGTCGTCGTCGGGATTCTCGTAGTCCGAACCCTTAACGTAGATGTCGGGCTTGATGGCGTCCAGTACCGGCTCGGCGCTGGGTCCGTAATTGATTCCGACCCAATCGACGTATTCCAGCGCCGCCAGCATTTCGGCGCGCATGGCTTCCTTGAAGATGGGACGGCCCGGGCCCTTGTTGACGAACTTGTCGGCGGTGATGGTGAGGATCAGCACCTCGCCCTCGCGGCGCGCCGCCTCGATATGGCGGACATGGCCGAGATGGACCAGGTCGAACACGCCGTGGCACAGCACCACGGTCCGGCCTTCCTCGTGTGCCTGTTCCGAGATGGCGGCCAGTTCCGCCATGGTCTTGACCTTCTCGCGGGCGGGCAGATAGCCGTAGGCGGTCGGGGCCGGCGACTCGGTGTCGGTCATTAGCCCTTCTCCTTGCCCAGATACTTGAACCAGTCCTTGGTGGCCTCGCCGATGGTCTCGGGCGTCCACACCGGCGCGTCCTTCCAGCCGTCGATATGGTCGAGCAGAACCTTGACCCCTTCGTCCAGCGAGACCTTGGGCTTCCAGCCCAGCATGCGCTTGATCTTGGAGATGTCGGCCCAGGTGCAGTCGGGCTCGCCCGGGCGCTTGGGGATATAGACCCGCTCGCCGCCCAGGATCTCGGCGATGCGGTTGACCGCATAGGTGCCGTCCGAGCCGACGTTGAAAATCTCGCCGCTGATGTCCGAGGCGGCGGCGGTGACGAAGGCGTCGGCCACGTCGGTGACGAAGGTGAAGTCGCGGGTCTGGGTACCGTCGCCCACGATGGTGTAGGGCTTGCCGGCTAGGCGCTGGGCCAGGAACACGCCGAACATGGCGCCATAGGTTCCGGCGGTGCGGTGACGGGGGCCATAGACGTTGAACAGCCGCAGGCTGAGCACCGGCAGATCATAGGTCTGGGCCCAATGCAGGGCGTATTGCTCGCCGACCCACTTGGTCAGGGCATAAGGGTACATGGGCCGGGCCGGCTCGGCCTCGGTGGTGGGGTAGGTGTCGGGCAGGCCGAAGCAGGACGACGACGCGGTATAGATGAAGCGCTTGACCCCGGCGGCGCGTGACGCCTCCAGCACCTCCAGGGTGCCATCGACATTGGACCGGTGATAGGCGGCGGGATTCTGAATCGACGGCACGATGTCGGCCAGGGCCGCCAGGTGGAACACCCACTCGATGTCCTGGAAATGCGGACGGATGGCGGCGCCGTCGGCGATGTCGGCCTCGATCACCGTCAGAGCGGGATTGCCGGCATGGTGGGCGAGATTGTCGCGGCGCCCGGTCGCGAAATTATCGATGACATGGACCCCGTGGCCATCGGCCAGCAGGCGGTCAACCAGATGGCTGCCGATGAAGCCGGCGCCTCCGGTGACCAAGCAGCGACGGGAGGCGGAAGGCGACGAAGTGTTGGATTTGGGCATTCGATCCAGCTTGAAACTCGGTCAAGGGCGGCGGGGCAAAGCGACCCGGTCCACGGCGACGGTACTATGTTCAAGCCATGGAGGCGTTGTCAACGATAGCCGGGGCCCGTTCTGTCACGACCCATTCGGGTGTCATGGAAAGGTGGTTGGAGGCGGGCGTCACTGGTTCAGAAGGTCAGCCCACATCTGCGCATGCCGATCGAGACCAGGCCCGGTGAAGTGACAGCCGTCATAACGCCATTTCGGGCCGAAAATGGTATCGGTGTCTGGGCCAGGGCGGACCCCCTCATAGCGACGGGGGATCTCCTGCTGTGCCTCCCTGATGCCGTCGTCCCCGAAATTGTCGCATATCGTGGCAGTGGCCACATAGGCTGGGGCCGTCATGCCGCCTGATCTCAGTGTCACCAGGAGTTCTCCGAAAAGCTGGACGTAGCGCTCCTTGGGAGTCGAGCGGGTAAACGTCTCCGTGGATTGCAAGGGGGCGTTGCCGGCGCAGGAATTCTGGGGGGGGCGGGAATCCGATTCGCCCTGGTGCCAAAGGAAGTGAGTGGGCGGCAGGCCTGATTTCAGAAGGCTCTTAAGGGAATTGATGATGGCGGGATGGCCGATGCCTCCTGGGATATAGTTTTCGATAGCCCCCCCCCCCATGGCGGCCGGCGCGATGATCACGGCGTCATAAAGTCCCCTGGCGACCAACTTGTCACCAAGCCTGGACCATACCGAACCGCCGGGGCCGGTTGAACCCAGCAGCGGATCCGCGGCCTTGTAGCAGCGACCATCCTGGGCATTGAAATTCAATATCTTGTCCGAAACAGGCGTATAGCGCTCCTCGCCTGCATTCGCGGCATTCGACTGCCCCGAAACCAATAGCACCGCAACGCGGCCATTTTGCCGGCAGGGTGCTTCGGCGCGGGGGATCTCTGGCGCGGCCTGGCCGTGACCGGCATCCTTTGTCGCACGCCATGCCTCCAGTGAACTCATGATAATCGAATGGGCGGGGCCAAGCAGAGAGTAGGGAAATGCCAAATATTTATGAGATAGAGCGCCCCATGCGAAACTTGCAGCAATTAATGTGCAAATCAGTATAATTCGCATAATCCATCACCAAAGATCGAGTTTATTTGTATAAATATCTCGCCATTCCAAGTATGGCTATCGCCATGGCCGCCCAGGCTTTCCAGGCGAAGGGCCAGATGGTCAGGCTGGCCAGGAAATGAACCATCGCCTCGCCGTTGCGTCCCGCCGCCTGGCACGAACGCCCGGCGGCATAGCGGGTTGCGGCCCTCTTGGCCCGCAGCCGCAGCCGGTCCAGGGGCGACGGGGCGATCAGCGCGGCGTGGCGTTCCATCACCGCCAGGGTGGCGTTCATGTGGCGCAGGACCGAGCCGCTGGCATTGCCGCCATGCAGCCGGTACTCGGCCAGCGCCTCGTCGATGAAGGCGATGCGGATTCCCCGGTGGGCAAGGCGCAGCCACAGATCGTAATCCTCGGCGGTGATCAGGGCGGCATCCTCGGCGAAGCCGCCCAGTTCGACCAGCAGGTCGCGGCGCACCAGAACGCCGGACGGTGACAGGGGGTTGTTGCCGAACAGCAGGCCGCGATGACTGGTGGAGCGGGCGTCGCCCGCCACCTTGAGACCCACCTGCCGGCCATCGCGCATGATGGCCTCGGCGTGGCTGACCAGATCGATGTCCGGCCCGGCGGCGGCCAGGCACCGTTCCAGTTTGCGCGGGAACCAGACGTCGTCGGAATCGAGGAACGCCACCCAGGGCGCCGTGGCCAGCCGGATACCCACATTGCGCGAGGCGGCGATCACGCCGTGATTGCGGAAATTCTCGACCCGGATACGCCGATCGCCAAAGGAGAGGGCGACGGCGACGGTATCGTCGTCCGAGAAATTGTTGACCACGATGCATTCCCAGTCGGAAACCGTCTGGGCGCGCACCGTCTCCAGGCATTCCTTCAGGAAATGGGCCTGGTTGTAGGTGGGAATGACGATGGAGACCGCCGGGTTCACGCGAATGCCTCTCGGCAGAGGCGAAGGGTGGCGTCGATCTCTCCCGCCACGTCGCCGGCGGGGGCGAAGCCGGTGGCTTTCAGCTTGTCGATGCGATAGTCGAGGGGAGCGGCGGTCTCGTCCGGCCGCGGCTGGGGACGTTCGATCTCAACCTCGCGGCCCAGCAAGGCCTGGGCGCGCTGGGCGATCAGGCCGGCCATCTCATAGACGGTAGGCGCATAGGCGCCGCCCACGTTGAACAGGCCGTCGCCCAGGGTGGCGCGCGGCAGCCCCAGCAGATGAACGACGGCCCCCGCCACGTCGGCCAGGGTGATGAAGTCGCGGCGCTGCAATCCGGTCGAGCGCATCACCAGCCGCCCCTGGGTGGCGGCCTGGCGGCAGAGATCGTTGGCCAGCAGGGTCCAGCGGTCGATCCCGGAATCGGCGGGCGCGCCGAACCCGTTGGACAGCCGCACCACCACGCCCTCCAGCCAGCCCTGGTCATGGGCGGCCAGGACGAAATCCTCGGCGGCGCGATGGGTGATGGCGTAGGGGTGGATGGGGCGCGGCAGCCGGGTCTCGTCGATACGGCCCTCGAGCGGCGCGCCGTAGACATGGGCGGTAGAGAAATAGACGAAGCGGCCGACCTTGGCGGCGCGGGCGGCCTCGATCAGGCGGATTGCGGCGGTGACGTTGGGCTCGACACAGCCGGCGGGGTCGCGGCCGCAATCGATCTCATTGGCGGCGGCGAGATGGACGATGGCGGCCACCCCGTTCAGCACCCCGGCCCAGCCGCCGGTATCGATGGGCTCGTCCCGCACCTCGACCTTGGCGGCCCAGCCGGGATAGGCGGCAGGGGCGCGCCGTGTGGTCACCCGAACCCGGTGCCCGGCCGCGACCAATCCGCAGACGATGCGCCCGCCCAGATAGCCGAAACCGCCGGTGACCAGGATGGGTCCGCTCATCGGTGCTTCAAGGCCCAGTCATAGGGAATGGAGGGATCGAACGGGTCCTTGCGGTCGATTTCGGTGGGATCGTGGGGGATCGAGGCGCAATTGGCGACCAGGGCGGTCTCGGTGCCGAAGCCCTTGAAGCCGTTCCACACCAGGGGCGGCACGGTGACCAGGCAGTAATTGTCGGGACCCAGGAAGATCTCCTGCACCTCGCCCTTGGTCGGGCTGCCGGCGCGGTCGTCATAGAGGACGAATTTGATCTGGCCGTGGGGAACCGCGTAGTTCAGCACCATGCGGGTATGGACGTGCCAGCCCTTGATGGCGCCGGGATGGACGGTGGAGAAGTAGATCTCGCCGAAGGACCGGAACACCGGCGAATCCGACCGCAGCATGTGCATGACCTTGCCCCGTTCGTCGACGATCTGCTTGAGCGGGGTGATGACGACGCCGTCGATCATGGGGCCTCCATATAGGCGCGGATTTGGGCCAGCGAGGTTTCGCGCGGATCGGCGCCGCCCAGGGTGGCGGCGTACCATTCCACCGTGCGGCGGACCGTCTGGTCGATGGCCCAGCGCGGGTGCCAGCCCAGCTCCAGCGCCGCCTTGTCGGTGTTGAGGTGCAGCAGGTTGCATTCGTGGGGAGCATTGGGGTCGCGCTCGATCCTGATCTCGCCCGATCCCCAGGCGGCGACGATGCGCTCGACCAGTTCGCCCACCGAACAGGCCGAGGCCACGTGCGGCCCGAAATTCCAGCCGCCGGGAAAGCGCTTGGGCTCGTCCAGCAGGCGGCAGGCCAGGGTCAGGTAGCCGCCCAGGGGCTCCAGCACGTGCTGCCACGGCCGGGTGGCGTCGGGATTGCGCAACACGATGGGGCGCTTGTCCCGCAGCGCGCGCATGCAATCGGGGACGATGCGGTCCTGAGCCCAGTCGCCGCCGCCGATGACGTTGCCGGCCCGCACGCTGGCGATGCCGAAGCCGTCACGCCTGGCGAAAAACGAATCGGCATAGGACGACACCACCAGTTCGGCCGCCGCCTTGGAGGCGCTGTAGGGGTCGTGGCCGCCCAGCTCGTCGCTTTCGCGGTAGCCCCACACCCATTCCTTGTTGCGGTAGCACTTGTCCGAGGTGATGTAGACGGCCGCCCGTACCGAAGGGGTGCGGCGGATGGCTTCCAGCACGTTGACCGAACCGCCCACATTGGTGTCGAAGGTGGTCTTGGGGTCGTCGTAGGACCGCCGCACCAGCGCCTGGGCGGCCAGATGGAACACCACCTCGGGCCGGGCCTCGGCCACCAGGGCGGCAAGCCCCTCGCCGTCGCGGATGTCGTGGTCGATGTGGGGATAAAGGCTTTCCAGCCCGGCGCTGCGGTAATGGCCATCGGCGTGTTCGGGCGCCAGGGCGATGCCGGTGACCTCGGCCCCCAATTCCTTGAGCCACAGCGCCAGCCACGAGCCCTTGAAGCCGGTATCGCCGGTCAGCAGGACCCGGCGGCCCTTCAATGCCGACAGATCGAGGCCCATCACCAGGTCCTCCATGGCGCCTGATCGGACTCCCACAGCCCGTTCAGCAGCTTGTAGTCGCGGTAGGTGTCCATGCACTGCCAGAAGCCGTCATGGCGATAGACCATCAGCTGGCCGTCGCTCACCAGCCGGCGCATGGGTTCCTGCTCGAACACCAGATCCTCGCGGTCGTCGAGATAGTCCAGCACCTGGCGCTTGCACACCATGAAGCCGCCCGAGATCAGGCCGCCGGTGGCCTGGGGTTTCTCGTTGAATTCCTTGACCTTGCCGTCGGATTCGCAATCCAGCTCGCCGAAGCGGCCCGGCGGGCGCACGCCGCTGACCGTCATCACCCGGCCGTGCGACTTGTGGAAACGCACCAGCGCGTCGAGATCCACATCGCCCAGACCGTCGCCATAGGTCAGCAGGAAGTCCTCGTCCTCACCGAGATAGCGCTTGATGCGGCGGATGCGGGCGCCGGTCATGGCGTTCAGCCCGGTATCGGCCAGGGTGACCCGCCAGCCGTCCTCGTCGTGGCAGCCGTGGACCTCCACCGCGCGGTCGCGCCCCAGGGTCAGGGTGAGGTCGCTGGTGAACGCCTCGTAGTTCAGGAAGAATTCCTTGATCGCCTGTCCGCGATAGCCCAGGCACAGCACGAAATCCTCATGCCCGAAGCCGGCATAGTATTTCATGATGTGCCACAGGATGGGAAAGCGGCCGATGCCGATCATCGGCTTGGGGATGTCGTCGGCCACGTCCCGGATCCGGGTGCCCTGGCCGCCGCAAAGAATGACCACTTTCATGGCAGGTCCGCTTCTGCTGGAAACGATAGTGGGGTGAACCACCGGACGCTCAAAGTCAATGCCTGTTAAGCTACCAGCCGCTGTACCGGTCGGCCAGGGTCAGGTCGCGGCGCAGCCCCAAGGCGACGAAACCCTCGAAATCCAGCCTTTGCCACAGGGGCATGGTGGCAGCCAGCGGCGAGCGGAGGGGATACTGGCGGTAGATGCGGGTCATGACCGGCCGCCATCCCGCCAGCCGCGCCGCCAGCGACCAGTCGGCGGGGGAGAATTCGTAGATGTGCACCTGCTCCGGCGTCATCTTGGCCGGCATCCTGTGGTCCGGCCAGCGCAGCTGGGCGCCGCCGAAGCGCGAGCGGCGGCGGTAGGGCACCGTCGCCAGCAGCCAGTCGGCCGAGCCCTTCGCCGCCAGCCCGTGCAGGAAGCGGAGGGGATCGGTCAGATGCTCCAGCGTCTCGAAGGACAGGAATAGATCGGCCTTCAGGGTGGCGGGGTCCAGCTCCTCGGCCCGGCTGAGGACCGCCTCGCCGCCCTTGGCCCGGATCCGCTCGACGGCCTCCGGGTCCAGATTGACGCCGACGATGCGCTCCAGCCGGCCGGGGGGCGTCACCGCCCGCAGATAGCGGGCATGGGTGCCCGACGAATCGCCGATATCGACCACGGTCAGGCCGCCCGGCCCCATCAGGTCCAGCATGTCCAGGGTGGCCTGGACCTGGAAGGCGTGCTGGCCGCGCATTTTCAGATCCCAGAACGCCTGGAACTCCCGGGTGTCGAAGGTGCCGGTGTACTGGTCGGCGATGTCGGGGACCGCCTCTCTCAGCCGCCCGGCCAGGGCGTCCAGCCCCTGTTCGGCCAGGGCGGCGCGGATGGAGGCGGCCGAAAGGCGCTGGTACGCCGCGCGCGGCTCCAGGCCCACGGCGCGCAAGGCCCCTTTGGCCAGACCGAAGGCGCTCATGCGTCTCTTCCGCCCAGATGGGAACGCCAGAACTCCATATCCACCTCCGAGAACACCGGCGGGCAGTTGCCGGGAGGCGCCGCGCCCTTCAGGGCGGCTTCCAGTCCGGCGGCATCGGCGGCGTGATGCTCTATGCCCGGCGGCAGGATATCCATGGCCGGCATTCTTGACGACAGAAACCGTACGAAGGGAATGCCGGCCAACGCCGCTTCCAGCCCCACGGCGCTTTCCGCCGAGATCACCGCCGACAATGCGGGCTGACGGGGAAAGGGCGTCTCGGTCTCTTGCAGATGGGGCGCGGCAGGGACCGGCACCTTGTACATGGGGTGGTGCTTGATCAGGACGCGGCGGAAATCCACCGGCAGCGCCGCCAGGGCGTCGAGGATCTCCAGGGCGGTGCGCCGTACGCTGGGCAGGGCCACCAGCACCGGGGCCCGTGGGTCGAAGGCCGGGCCGCCGCCGGCGGGAAAGCGCAAGGCTCCCGCAATGGCCAGCCGCTGGGCGGGAACGCCCAGGGCCAGCAGATTGTCGCGATAGGCCGGACCGTTGCAGGCGATGATGTCGGGCAGTGCTCTCTCGCCGTCGGCGGCCGCGTCGGGCGACTGGCTGAAGCGGTGGCGGCCGACCACCGTATGCTGGTAGCCGACGGTGCCGAGGCCGAGCGCCCTGGCCCGGCGAACCAGCAGCCGCTCCCAGGGGTGGTTTTCCCATGGCCAGGCGATGGCCTGGGGACGAACCCGATCCAGCCAGCGGTTCTGGCAATGCTCCTGCCAGGCGGCCATGGCGGCGGCTCCGCCCGATCCTTCGATGGCGGCGGCGCGCCGCACCAGCCAGCCCCAGCGTCCCGCCCCCTGGGCGGCGGTGGGCCGCCAGCGGCGCAAGACCAGGGTGAGGGCGAAGGACAGACCGCCCCAGGCGTGCAGGCTGGCGCTGCGCCCATCTCCCGCCAGTTCGGTTGCCCGCGCCGCCGGACAATCGGTATGCAGGGCGCGGAGCAGGCCGGGAAACTGGGACATCAGGGGGCCGAAATAGGCGTCGTGACCCTGGGCATTGCTTTGCGGATGGCCATAGACCAGCAGGGCCGGGTGGCCGGGCGGATGATTTCGGCGGTGCGATCGGCAGGAAAGCGCCGCCCGCGCCACCTTCGCCGTCACCTTCAGCCGGGCGGCCAATCCCCGCAGTTTCAGTCCGAGCGTGATGGATGCCAGCGGCGGCGGCGCCATGGCCTCGATCCCCGGCCGGGCGGCCAGCAGACGGAACAGCCATGGATCGTCGCAGATCAGCAGGACGCGTTCCGGCCCGGCGGCCAAGTCCTCTGCCAGCAGCGCCCAGGCCATCATGGCCCCCAGATCCGAGGAGGACGGCGAACAGGTGGCGGCGAAGCTCCAGCGGGCCGAAGCAACCGTGGCCAGTTCCCGGGCCAACGCCCACCAATGCGCGGCCACGGCGTCGAAGGCCGCTTCCAGCCGTCCGGCCAGGCCGTCCAGCCGCCGCGACGGATCAAGCCCGGAAGGAGCGTCGCCGATGGCGGCCCAATGGTCCCAGCCGTGAACGCCGGGGGCATCGCCGGATCGGGCCAGAAGCACGGTCATGATTCAGCCGGGAACCAGCGAGAGGTCGCCACGCCGCACCAGGGCGGCGAAATCGGCGTTGCGGGCCTGCAATTCGTCGAAGGGGCCGGAATCGACGATGCGTCCCTGATCCATCAGCACGATGCGGTCGCAATGGCGCACCGTGGACAGGCGATGGGCGATGACGATGAAGGTCTTGGCGCCATGCAACTCGGCGACGGTGCGGGTGATCTCGTGTTCCGTCTCGGTGTCCAGCGCCGAAGTGGCTTCGTCCATCACCAGCACGTCGGGATCGTGGTACAGGGCGCGGGCGATGCCGATGCGCTGGCGCTGGCCGCCCGACAGGCGCACGCCGCCCTCGCCCAGTCTGGTGTGCATACCCTCGGGCAGGGATTCCACCATGGCGCTCAGATGGGCGGCGTCCAGGGCGTAGGAAATCCTTTCCTCGTCGATCTGGTCGTCGGGAAGGCCGAAGGCGATGTTGCGGCGAATGGAGGCGTCGGTGATGAAGATCTGCTGCGGCACATAACCGATGCGCCGCTGCCAGCCGCCGATGGCGTCCGTGACATCCGCGTCGTCCACCAGGATGCGGCCCGTTTGCGGCCGCAGGACGCCCAGCACCACATCGACCAGCGTGCTCTTGCCGGCGCCCGACCGGCCGACGATGCCGATGGATTCGCCTTTGGCGACGGTCAGCGAGGCATGGGCCAGCGCCGCCGTATCGCGGCCTTCATAGGCGAAGCACAGATCATCCAGCCGCAATTGCCGCTCGAACGGAATCGGTTCCGGCCGTGGTCCGGGCGGCGGCGGTTCGGGCAGGAGGCCAAGGTCGGTGGCGACGTTGTCCACCGGCACGGCGCCCAGATGGATATTGCCGCTGGCCATCAGCAGGCGGTTCGCCGAGGGAATCATGCGAAAGCCCGCTGCGGCGAACAGGCCCAGGGTGGCCATCATCTCCTGGACCGGCTTGCCCTGCCGCACCAGCACCAGGATGGCCATCACCATGCCCAGCACCATGACGATTTCCATGAAATGGCGCGGCAGAGCCTGGAGGAACTTGGCTTGGCCGTTGATTTCGGCCAGTTCGGCCAGGGGGGTGCGTACCGCCTGGGTGAACGTCTCGGTCCGTCCCAGGACACGGATCTCCTTGACGGCGCCCAGCCCCTCGTTGAGGGCGAGAAGCGTGGCGTTGAATGCCTTGTCTTGCTGCCGGCTCCAGCCGCGCATCCGGCGGGAGAACAGGACGTAGAAGGCGCCGACGCACAGGCCGAGGAAGGCGGCGGCGCTGACCGTCACCACGGCATTGGCCAGCAGCAGCGTGGTCAGGATCGCCGCCACCGCCAGGGCCTCGGTCACGATATCGACGAACGAGAACAGCACATTGTTCAGCGCCGACGACACCGACGAATTGATGGCCACCACCAATTCCGAGGAGTTGCGCCGCAGGTGGAAGTCATAGGGGGCATTCATGTACCGGCGCATTAGCCGTTCCGACAGCGCGACCTGATGGTGCCTGACGAAGCGGGCGCGGTACCAGGTGGCGTAGAGCAGCACTGCGTTCTTGAAGACGAACACCGCCATCACCAGGGCCACGGCAACCTGGATCGGGTGGTGGACCACGTCCAGGCCCAGCCCGACCATCCGCTCGCGCAGGGCGGGATAGCGGTCCAGGGCGTTGGGATTGCCTACCACCTCGATGAAGGGAAACAGGATTCCCAGGCTGAGGCCTTCCAGCAGCGAGGACGACAGGGCCAGCATCCCCAGCCAGACCAGCCCCGGCCACGATTCGCGGCCGAGGACGGTCAGGCATTGGGCGATGGTCTTGCGCATCAGGCGTCCACGTCCAGGATGACCTTCAGCACGCCGGGCCGCTTGCTGGCGGTCCAGGCGGCGGCGAACTGGTCGAGCGGCATGCGGTTCTCGCCCAGGCGCGAGAAGTCCAGGGTGGGAAGCAGGCGGATGGCCTCGTCGAAATCTGCGGCCGTGCTGCCCACCGAACCGACCACTACTTTGTCGTAGGCGGCGATGGCCTCGAACGAAAAGCTGCGCTGGCCGTAGGGCAGGCCCAGCAGCAGGATGGCCGCCCCGGCCGGGCTGCGGTGCAAGGTGGTGTCCAGCGCCTCGGGGCTGCCGGTCGCTTCGACGATGGCGCCGCACTCCGCCAGCCCGGCCAGATCGGCGCTGGTGGCGATGCCGCTTCCGGCGAAGAAGGCCAGACGCTCGGGGGCGCGGTCGAACACGGTGACGTCCAGGCCGCGCGCCGCCAGGACGCGGGCGCAGATATGGCCGATGGGGCCGGCGCCCACCACGCCGCAGCGCGGGCGGCGGGCGGCGTCGTCCAGGCGGGCGACGCCCGCCAGGCGGCGCAGACCTTTCAGCACCACGGCCAGCGGCTCGGCCAGGGCGGCGGCGGCCAGGTCGGTACCGGGTTCCAGCTTGTGGACGAAGCGGGCCGGCACCACCACGAAATGGGCATAGGCGCCATCGCGGCGGAACACGCCGACCTCGGTACGCTCGGCGCAGCCGATAAAATTGCCGGCCAGGCATTCGGGGCAGATGCCGCAGCTTTGGATGCATTCGACCACCACCGGGTCATTCTCGGCCAGATGGGCGACGTTCTGGCCGATGGCGGCGATGCGGCCCGAGAATTCGTGTCCCGGCACGATGGGATAATGGGCCAGTCCGTTCTTGAAGTAGCCGAGTGTGCCGTTGAGGATTTCCAGGTCGGTGGCGCAGACGGCCACGTGGGCGACGCGGATCAGGGCGTCGCCGGGCTTGACCTCGGGGATGGCGACGTCTTCCAGGGTGGCGCGGCCGGGGCCGTGGACCACCACCGCCGTGGAGTGGCGATCGAACAGGATGTCCTCTCTTTCCTCGGCGGTCTCCAGGGGATGGGCTTCCAGTAGCCCACGCATGGTACCGTACAGCTTGTTGGCCCGGAACAGGGCGATTTCCGCCAGCCGCCCCCCCAGGCCCAGGCGCCGGGCGCAAGGATTGCTGCCGGGCAACACGGCCTTGGCGAAATCCAGGGCGGTCCACAGGATCTCCCGGCCCATCTCACCCGGCACGTCGGCGCGGCGGCGGATGCCGATGCGCCGCGCCGCCACCGCCTCGCGGTAATAGCGCCGCCGTACCTGACGCCAGGTTTCCTCGTGAATGTGGTAGAGCGCGGCCTCGGGTTCGTAGATGACCCGCTTGCCGCGCTCCATCCAGTGCTTGGCCCAGTCGATGTCTTCCAGGCCGGTCAGCAGTTCGTCGAAGGGATAGTCCCGCCACAGATCCTTGCGGATGGCGGAATTGGCGTTGTTGGCGAAGAAGCGCGGCGGCTTCAAGTCCAGGCGCTCGGTGCCGAAGGTGCGCAGGAAATCCTCGACCTCGCTGAACTTGGAGGATTCCACCCCCAATTGCCGACCGTAGGACATGGCGACGTCGTCCTGGCGCAAGGGGGCGACCAGGCGTTCCATCCAGTCGGGATCGGCGGGCACCGTATGGGCCGAGACGATGGCCATGAAGCGGCCCAGGGCGGCCCGGATGCCCACGTTCAGGGAATAGCCGAAGGTGAAGTCGTGACTGGAAATGCGGATCACCCGTGCGCCGTGCTCGGCGGCGATCTCGCGCGAGCGGTCGAGCGAGCCGGAATCCACCAGCAGCACCTCGAAATCCCGATAGCGCTGGGCCGCCAGCGCCTCGAACAGGGCGGGAAGGTGCTTTTCCTCGTTGAAGGCGCGGACGATGACGGAGGTTTCGACGATGGGGGCCGGGGTTTCCATGGGCGGGTCCGGTTCGCGTCAGCCGCGCGCCTCGGCCTCCGCCAGACCCAGGAACAGCTCCTTCAGGCTGTTCTCGTGGATGCGGCCCCAGGCCTTGGGGCTGGAATTGCTGTTGTGGGGCGCGATCAGCACGTTGTCCATGGCCAGCAGCGGGCTGTTCTCGGGCAGCGGCTCGTCCTCGAACACGTCCATGGCGGCACCGGCGATCTCACCCGATTGCAGGGCGGCGACCAGGGCCTTCTCGTCGACGATGGGCCCGCGCGCCGCGTTGATCATCACCGCGCTGTTCTTCATGCGGCGGAACTGGGCGGTGCTCATCAGGTGGTGGGAGGTGGAGTTGAGGTCGCAATTGACCGAGACGAAATCGGATTCGGCCAGCAGGGTGTCCAGCGACACCATTTCGACGCCCAGCGCCTTGACGTGGCCGGGATGGATCTCGCGGATGTCGGTGCCGAGCAGACGCGCCCCGAACGGCTGGGCGCGGCGCAGCACGCCCGAGCCGGTGGCGCCGACGCCGATCACGCCGATGGTGGATTCGTTCAGCGCCTGGCCGGGGATCTTCTTCCACACCCCGGCCTTCATGGCGCGGTCCATGCTGACCAGATTGCGGGCGAAGCACAGGATGTAGCCCAGCACGGTGTCGGCCACCGGCTCGGTGAAGGCGTCGGGGGTGCGGCAGACCTTGATGCCGCGCTGCGCGGCGGCCTCGGAATCGATGGAATCGATGCCGGTGCCCCATTTGGTGATGACCTTCAGGCGTGGCGCCGCGTCCATTACCTTGGCGGTAAAGCGGTCGTCGCCGCAGATGATGCCGTCGAAATCGGCGATGACCTTCAACAGGTCGGCCTCTTCCAGGCGCTCCAGCACCTCGGCCTTGACGTATTCGGCGTCATGGGCGGCAAACGTTCCGGCGAACGAATCGATCACCGGCAGCATGTAGGGCGCCGAAATCAGAATCTTCCACTTGGCCATGGACCCTTGTCCCCTTCCTTCAGGAATAGCGGGCCAGCAGGGGGTCGCCCCGCAGCATCTCGCCCACCCGCTCCAGCTCTTCCGGGCGGTCCACCGCCTGGGTGGAGTGGGCGGTTTCCACCATGCGGACCCGGTGTCCGTGCTCGATCAGCCGCATCATGTCGATGGATTCGGCGATTTCAAGCGGCGTCGGCGCCAGACGGGTGTAGCGCATGAGGCCGTCGCGGGTGAAGGGAATGATGCACACCTGCTTGTAGGCGGCGAATTCCCCGAAGCGCAGGCGCTCGCGGGTGGGGATGGGCTCGCGCGACATATAGAGCGCGAAGCCGGCCAGGTCGACCACCACCTTGATGGTGTCGCGGTTGTTGAAATCGGCCTCGGTGTCGATGCGCTTCATCAGGTTGACGCATTCGGTGCCCGGCTCGTTGCGGAACGGGACCAGGGATTCCGAGATCATTCCGGGATGGGTCATGGGCTCGTCGCCCTGGACCATGACGATGATGTCGGCGTCAATGCCGGCGGCGGCCTCGGCGATGCGGTCGGAGGCACGCTCATGGGTGTCGGCGGTCATGATGGCCTTGCCGCCGAAGCCTTCCACCGCGCTTCTGATTTCCTCGTCGCAGGTGGCGACGTAGGTCTCGGCCAGTTCGGGGCAAAGCGCGGTGCGGCGGTAGACGTGTTCCAGCATGGGGCGGCCCAGGATGGGCGCCAGCGGCTTGCCGGGAAAACGCGACGAGCCCATGCGGGCCGGAATCATGGCGACGACCTTCATCGAAACCTCAGGCTGGGACGATTGCCGAATTCAGTCCTGCATTAGCACGACGCGGGCCGGAGCGCCATCGGCGCCTGGCAATTTCAGCGGCAGGCAGATCAGGGTGCCGGCCCCCGGCGACGCCTGGCGCAGGTCCAGGCCTTCCAGCGGGATGATCCCGGCGGCCAACAGGATGGTGTGGGTGGGGTTGCCGGGGGGCGCGTCGAAGGGCTCGACCGACAGGTAATCGACCCCCACCAGCCGCACCCCGGCCTCGACCAGCCATCGGGCGGCATCCGGAGCCAGGGCGACGAAATCCTGGTGGAAGGGGTGGCCGGGATCGGTCCACAGGGCGGAATTGGGCGTGCGCAGCAGCAGGCGCCGGGTGCCGGCGGGAATGCCCGCCGCCTCCAAGTCGGCGGCGGTGATGGCGCGGTGCTGGTCCAGCTCCGCCACCCAGGCCGGACCGATCAGCACGTCCAGGTCCAGTGTCTCGACGCCGGCCGCGCCCTCGATGAAATGGACCGGCGCGTCCACATGGGTGCCGAAATGCATGGCTGCCGACAGATGGGTGACGTTGGCGGCGTCGCCGTCCTTGATGCTGGCGATGCGGCGGACGGTGGGCTTGGGCTCGCCCGGCCAGGCGGGCAGGCGCGAATCGTAGGGAAGGGTGAGGTCGATCAGCCGCCCCATGCCTCAGCCCTTCGCGGCGGCCAGCAGACGGCGCTCCCAGGCCAGGGCGGTGGCGACGATGGTGTCGAGATCGTCCAGCCGCGGCGTCCAGCCCAGGGTATGGCGCAGGCGGGAGGAATCGGCCACCAGCTCGGCGGAATCGCCGGCGCGGCGCGGGGCCACGGTGACCGGCAGGGTGCATTGGGCGGCCTTCTCCACCGCGGAGATCACCTGGCGGACGGAAAAACCGCGGCCGTAGCCCACATTGGCCACCAGATTGCTCCGCTCGGCCAACAGATAGCGCAGCGCCGCCACATGGGCGTCGGCCAGGTCGGAGACGTGGATGTAGTCGCGCACGCAGGTACCGTCGATGGTGGGGTAATCGTCGCCGAACAAGGCCATGCCCGGCCGGCGGCCCAGGGCGGCCTCGCAGGCCACCTTGATCAGGTGGGTGGCTTCGGGCGTACACTGGCCGGTGCGGCCCCGGGGGTCGGCGCCCGCCACGTTGAAGTAGCGCAGGGCGGCATAGCGCAGCGGCGTGGCGGCGGCCACGTCGCGCAGCATCCACTCGGTCATCAGCTTGGAGGTGCCGTAGGGATTGATGGGGGCGGGCGTCATGTCCTCGGTGGCCGGCAGGCTGGCCGGCATGCCGTAGACGGCGGCGGTGGACGAGAAGATCAGGGTGTGGACGCCTGCCGCCAGACAGGACTCGATCAGGCTGCGGCTGACCACGGTGTTGTTGTGATAGTACTTCAGCGGGTCGGTGACCGATTCCGGCACCACGATGGAGCCGGCGAAATGCAGGACGGCGACGCAGCCATGCTCCTTCAGTACCGAGCGCACCAGGTCCCCGTCGCCCGCGTCGCCTTCCACCAGCGGCACCCCGTCCGGCACCGAGTCTCGCCGGCCGGTGGACAGGTTGTCCACCACCACCACCGGCCAGCCGGCGTCGACCAGGGCCAGAACCACATGGCTGCCGATATAGCCGGCGCCGCCGGTGACCAGGACGGGCGAAAGCGTCATCTATTCCGCGGCCTTGTCTTCGATATAGAGGGTCGAGGGGCTTCCGTCCGGGATGTTGTGGACCCGCCGCCACAGGGCTTCGTACTCGTCCAGCTTGCGGGTGTCGCGAGCCAGCATCAGTTCGCGCAGGCCGATCAGTTCAACGGCGTTGAAATTATGGCTGATGACGGCGGAAATCTTGCTGGCATCGCCCAGGTCCAGAATGAAAGCCTCGAGATCGCCGCCGTACTGGCGCTCGATGGACGCACGATAGACGGTGAACCATTCGCTGCCTGGATAGGGCGTGGCGAAGTGGGGCTTGACCAGCATTCCGAGATCGTCCCAGGCGCGCATGTTGGCGCGGATGGACTCGAAATCCTCAGCGGGGAACCCGATGATCTGGTTGGGCACCGGGCGGATACCCGCCTCGAGGGTCCAGAAGAAGCTGCGGATGTTGGTTTTGGGAGTCGAACCCTTGCCCACGGTCTTGAGCACGTGGGGGGCGAAGGATTCGTAGCCGTAGACCAGATGGGCGCAGCCCGCTTGGCGCATGATTTTGAGGATTTCCGGGGTACACAAGGTGGCGTGGCTAGTGCCCGACCAATGAACGCCGGTCCAGCTCACCACGTTGCCCTCGACGTCGCGCTGATATTCCGGGGCCAAGCCGTTTTCGTGCCACAGCCGGCAGATTTCCTTGAGCCAGGTGCGCCCGGAATACTGGTCCATGGTCATCAGGTTCTCGTCGAGGAATAAGATGTAGTCCAGGTCGTACTTGTCCCGCATGTGGCGGGCCATCTTCACGATGTATTCAGGGCTGTGGTAGCGGATGGTGCGGGTATAGGTGCCGGGCTTGTCGAAGGCCACCTCGACGCTGCCGTCGGCGGCGGTCTCGTAGCGCATGTCGCCGGCGATACCCAGATGATAGCAGTACCGGCACACTAGCGAGCAGCCGTAGCTGGCGTTGATGTCCAGGCGGCGCTTGGCCATCATGCCCTCGGCCGAGAACACCATCTCGGAATTCTTGAAATAAACCTCTTCGAGGGGGAACAGGTCCCAGGCCGGATAGGGCAGGGAATCCAGGTCGTGGATCAATCCCCGCTGTGGCGCCATGGCCAGTTTGCCGTCGGCGGTACGTGAAATGGTGCCGGGAATGCTGGACCAGTCACGCCGGCCCTCATCGACCATGGACAGGATGTCGGGGAAGGTCTCGAAGGCCTCGCCGATGACGCCCACATCCACCTCGGGCAGGAATCCCATCATGTCCTTGGGCAGCGAGGTCAGAATGCCGCCGCCCAGGACGATCACGGCCGCGGGACATACCTCGCGCGCCACGCTGACAATGGATTTGATCGAGCCGTAGGTGGTGGTCATGCCGCCCAGCGCGACCACCTGCCAGTCGTCTGCGGCCAGCACCTCGCGCAAGGTGTCCTCGCCCAGCCGCCAGGCATTGGCGTCGTAAACCTGAACCAGATGACCCTTGTCCATGGCAATGGCGGCAAGCAGCGCGATTCCGTAGGGGACGTGACGTGGGACGTCCTCTTCGCGCACGACAGGGTTGATAAACAGTACTTTTGCCATGATCAGGGGGCCTTATCTGGAAATCGGGCCGCAGGTGGACAGGAAGTCGGCCAGCGGCTCAAAATTAATATGGTCACCGAACAGGATGCCTCCCTGGGTGCAGTTATAGGTTCGGCAATCGGCATCGACGGCCATCTCCAAGAATGCCTGTCGATACCAGAAATAGGCAGGGTCGGTGTAAAACCAAGCCCCGATATGAGGGTTGAAGATGCGGACGAAGATTTTTTCCAGGTTCTCTTCGCCGACCAGGTCCACCGCCTCGTGATAGTATTGCGTGCTGGTATAGGGCGTGTCGTCGTAATAGGAAAAGTCCATGCCGGTAAGCGCGACATGAGCCTTGCCGAGTACGGCATGCGCCAGCATCCAAGCAGCCGAACCGACATTGCCGCCGGCGTTCAGGCACGGCATGCGGTTCATGCGGTAGAGGCTGCGGGTTTGGCTGTCGGCTTGGTCCGGGTCGTCCAGCATGGGATTCCACCAGTGGATCGGCATGCCAACATCGAGCACTCGGTTGACCACGGCCTCGGAGGCCGAAGTCGCCATGGCGATGTGGATGTTGCGGCCGTGCCGACTTAGCAGGTCGAGAATTTCCTCGTTGGCGCGCATTTCGTCGGCATAGGCGGTGTCCATCTCCTGGCGGCGGTAATAATCATCGGCATCCACCTTGTCAGCATGCAGCGTCGGGTCGCCGAACCAGCGCACGATCCGGGTAGCGTGTGGATCGAGGGTAACTGTCAGATGGGGCACGACGCCGTTGCGCAGGCAGTAATAGAGCGCGCTTTCCGTGGCGATGATGGTGCCTTCGTAGCCGCTTTCCTTGATCAGCCTGATGGGGTCATGGCGGCGTATGGAGGGGCCGGCGGCGATGATGATGGCACTGTCTCCCTCACCCAGCGGCAGATCGCGCAGGGTGGACAGCGAGGTGCCGCGATCCAGTACCGCCTGATTGCGCCGGGCGTTTTCCAAGATCAGATCGCCATAGCGGTCCAAGGTGAAATCGTTCATCCGCGGCATCATCTGCATCAGCAGTTCACCGCCCTCCATGCGGGCTTCGGTCATGAACGGATCAGTCCTTCAGGTCCCAGGCGACTTTTTTCTTGGAAACGAAGACGATGGAGCCGCCCAGGCGTTTGAGCGCCTCGCGCTCGAACTGCGATTCCAGGTCGTTGGGCTGCTTTTCCTGTTCGATGCTGACGTTCTTGGCGGGAGTGAAGTTGCCTTTGAGGATGGAACTCATGGACGCGATCCTTGGTTGATGACTGTGGTGTGGCGCAGGCCCATCAGGGCTTTGGCCAGCAGGTAGTCGGCTTGCGTATCGACGTCTACCGAACGGTCGGAGGGCATAATATGGGCCTGGGTTTCCGAAGTGAAGAAAGTTCGCTCCCGCCGGAACCATTCGGTCCGCGCGACGTAGACCGCGCCATTGAATGCATACGTGGCGTCCAGTAACTGGCGGCGGTTGGCAGCCCCCTCGGGCTCGACCACGCGTTGCATGCGGCCGTCTTCGCCCACATGCACCATCCATTCCGGCGGTTTGGTGGGCGAGATGGTGAGGCAGGCAGGCGCGCCGGCCCGCTCGCATGCCTCAAGGCAGTCATCGATATCCTGTCCTAGTCGTAGTGGCGACGTCGCTTGGAGCAACACCACGTATTCGTAGGCCTGTTCCAGGGCATCCATGGCGTGGATCAGGACATCGATGATGCTAGCCTCTTCGGTTGCTAGTTCTGCCGGACGTATGAACGGCACTTCACAATTCCATGCCTGGGCGGTTGCGATGATCGCCTCGTCGTCGGTAGACAAGATAGTGCGATCAAGGTAACGGCTGGCTTGGGCGGCGGCGATGCTCCAGGCGATCATCGGCCGGCCGGCCACATCGAGAATATTCTTACGGGGCAGGCCCTTGGAGCCGCCACGAGCTACGATCACGGCCAGAACCGAGCGCTTGCCGATCATCATGGCACCTGCCAGGGTGGCAGCCCTATATCGGCGCGGACCACGTCCTCGCGGAGTTCACCCACCAGACCCATCAGCGTGTCGTAGACGGCACGGGGATAGGTCCATCGTCCAGCCTCCAGGTCCGCTATGCGGTGGATGGCTTGCTGCGCATCGCTCACGCAGAAATCGGGAAACTCGCGATAACTGAGGTGCCAGACACTGGTGCCGGGGTCGATGGCGAATGTGAATGCTCCCAATTGGATGCCCTCGATGGCAATGGTGGAGAAATCGGAGAAGGCGTAGCTGTTTTCCACCAGCAGATCGTATGAATCGGCGTCCGTGTAGTGAACGTTCGCAAGTCCTCGCGTGGCTTGAAAGATCTTGCCGCAGGCGTGGTGAAAGGTCGGGTTACCCTTGATCTTGACCAGAACGCGACGTTCGCCAAAGTGGTTCGCCAGATTCGTGATGAAATCGATCATTTCCTGTTCGTATGGAGCCGAGTTCAGGAAGATGACGATATCCGGCCTGCGGGGGTTGTCCAGACGGGCCTGGCGCTCGCGGGTTAGGCCCGCCGAGGAAATCGGCCGCAGCGTGAGATTCGCGCCCCAGTGAGCCTGGTACGTCCCCAGGAAAGGATGTTCCGAGGTTACGTAGCAGACATCCAGGTCGATATGACGGAAAAAGGGACTGATGACTTGGCAGCAGGGGATGCCATGAATCTGCCCCATCGCCTTTACTCCGGCACTGCGCAATTCTTGGGTTCGGATGATATGCTCCTCGGAATATTCATTATGTCCATAGAAGACATCGAATTTATGATTGAGGAGAAAAGCCCGCACCTTCACCCGCTTGAAGGGCAGCATGGCGATGCGCCAGAAATGTGACGGCTGCAGATGGAATATGGAGGTTGCCAGTTGAATGGTACCCCTGGCCATCAACCAAATTAGGTCAAGCGCGCCTTCAGGCGACAAGCGTGCCTCATTATAGCCACCCAGATGGCTGGTCTCGATCAGCGGTAGGATGGCGGCGGGGCTCTCACCCTCTGGCAGGGCGACGTAAAGATCGGCGGGATCATCCAGTACCCGGCGGTAGAAGGCCAACTGATGCTGGACCCAGATGTTACATGCGACCCGCCAGGATTTCACCGCGATGGCACCGAGCCGCACCCGAAATAATAACCAGCCGGCACCCACGACCAGGGCCAGAAAGACCGTCAATGTGTTGCAGATAATCCTCGGAAACCGTTTGGGCGCCAAGCGGACAGCCAGGTCTTCGCCATAGGCGATGGCCGCGATACGACTCAAATCGTTGTCGGCTCCCAGGAGCACCATGTCGTCATCCGGATATTCGCGCAGAGCCAAGTCGGCCATACCAAGGATGGCGATGGAGCGGATCAGGTGGTTCCAACTGGCCAGCCGAGCGGCTAGGCCGTAGTCCCCCAGGGGCTGCTCGGCCTCGCTTCCGCCCAGCACCCGGTCCACCCAGTCCTCAAGCTTCCGGAAGTCGAAATGAAGATGGACGTAATGCACCGCACCGGCATAGCGCCGCATGATGGGCATTGCTTCTTCCAGCGGCACGTGAACGTCCAGACGCTCCAGCCAGGCTCCAAGCCGGACCAGTATGATACGGAGCGGCGGAAAGATCGCTTCGATGGTAAGAAGGGTGAAAGGAACGCGGCGCCAAGCCATCAGCACGACGGGAAGGAGCGAAAGCTCGTTCAAGACGACTAGGCGGCGAACGAACATACTTAATCCTCGAAAATGGTAGTGAAGTCGCCATTGGCGCGTACCAGATCGTCCATGCGCCCAATATCAATCCAATATTCCCGTAGCGGAAAAACGGCAACTTCCTTGCCTGATTCAGACAGGCGGTTCAGGAAATCCGGCATATCAGCGCCCTGGCCCTTTGTCAGCAACGGCAGTACCTTCGGGCCAATCACGTAGATGCCGGCATTGACCAGGAAGCTGTGGGTTGGCTTCTCAACGATACCGGTCATGCGGTGGCCTTCTGCATTAACGACACCGAATGGCACCTGGATGTCGTATTCCCGCACGCAGATAGTGGCATCCGCACGCTGCTCGGCGTGAAAATCCAGTAGGCTGGCGAAGTTTGTTTTGGTCAGGACGTCACCGTTCATGACGATCAACGGCACGTCAAGGCCTTCCGGAAGTAAGGTCAGTGCGCCGGCAGTGCCAAGGCGGCGATCCTCTTCCAGGTAGTCGATACGACAGCCCCAGCGTGAACCATTGCCGAAATGCTCTTTGATCATCTCGGCCTTGTAGTTGACCGAGATGAAAAAGTTGCGAAAGCCGTTGCGGATGAAGCGCTCCAGGATGGTTTCCAGAAGCGGCTTGTTACCCACCCGCAGCAGCGGCTTCGGGGTCTCCTCGGTCAGTGGGCGAAGGCGGTTGCCCAGTCCGCCCGCCATCAGGACTACCGGATTTGGGTATTCGGGCTGCTTCGTGCGTAGCTCGCGGGCCAGGACCAAGCCCACCACCCGCCCATGGGGATCGACGATGGGCAGGTGATTGAGCAGACTGGCCTCCAGTTGGGCCCGCATGTTCTCAGGCGTCTCGGTGACGCTGGCGGTCCGGGGCTTGGTCTGCATGACGGCACTGACCGGCGCATCCAAATTGGCATTGCGCAGCAGGCCGCGGCGGATATCTCCATCGGTGACCGTGCCCAGCAGCCTGTCGTTGGCATCAACGACCATGCAGAACTGCACACCGCTGGAATCGATCACGCGAATGACGTCAGCGACGGTGCTGGTCGGTGCTATAAATGTCTTCTTCCAACCTTCCACGATGTATGTTCCTCGGTTGCCTGGGTGGCACCTGGCGTTCGCGGGCGAAGGCGCCGGTCAGGCCAGTGGGGGGTGGTCGGGAACCGGATAGGTGAAAACGCTCCCGCCGATTTCGATGGTTGGGCCCGGATAACCGGGATAGGTGGTCGCACGAATCCGGCGCCTTACCTCGTTCTCATTCATGTCCGGGCGGATAACCGTTAATTCGTTCAATTCCCGTCGGGTAAACGGACGGCGTGACCACGACAGTCCACCCGGCTTCGGGACCCATCCCGAGGCGAGGCGGCATACGGTGTCATGAAACATGGAGAGCATCGTGACCATCGTCCGAAGCTTCAGGGTTTCGACGCTATCGGACGGGAAAACCGGGAACCGTCTTTCTTCAATGATCGGGCCCGTATCAACCTTTTCCGCCATGAAATGGCAGATCGCGCCGTATTCGGGAACTTCTTCGTACAGTGCGAAATTATAGCAACCAATGCCGGGATAGTCGCGTGACGCCGGGTGCCAATTGATCGCGTAGTCCGCCGCTTCGATCAGGGGTTTGGGCAGAATCCAAGGCGAGAGGAAAGACAGCAGCACTCGCGGACGGGTGTTTTGAAGCGCTTTGGGGAAAGGTTCCAACCGGCTGGTGGCGATCGACCGTACCCTTCCGTTAAAAACCGTACGGGCGATGGCCGTGGCGAGTTCGCTGAACTTGTCGGCCTTGGTAATCAGGATGACCTCAGGTTCCTCGGGATCTCCGCAAGATTTCTCCGCCACTTCATCCATTGCCTAGCTCCAAATCCTTATGGCTTGCGGGAACCAAATCTAAGTTCAAATCAACTGGCCGGGGGAGAAATCCCGTGTCGCGACCTTGCCCAGCATGTCCCAGTAAAGAGTAGGTGAAAGTCCGGTTCCGGGGCGCTTGGCGCCCAGATTGGCTTCACTGAACACTTCTCCGGCCGCGATGGGGGCCACGGCGACCAGCGACTTGCGGGCAATGGCCATGTTGGCCCGTTCAGACGGAGCCGCCTCCTTGTGGCCGTGCCCCAGGGATTGCTCGACGACACGGATGCCGACGATCATGGCGGCAAGCTCGGCAGGTTCGGCTGAAGCCCTATGGTCGGGGCCGGGCAGGGTGCGGTCGAGTGTCAGGTGCTTCTCGATCACGGCGGCGCCCAAGGCGACGGCGGCCAATGCTACCGCCCAGCCCTCGGTGTGGTCGGAAAGGCCCACCGGCAAACCAAAAGTGTCGCGCAAGGTTGCCATGGCGCGCAGGTTCACATCGGCCGGCGGGGTCGGATATTCGGTGGTGCAGTGGAGCAGGCTCACCTTTGCGGCGAGAACGTCGCGCCCCTCGGAACTGGCAAGGGCCTCGGCGAAGGCGCTCCGCCCAGGTTTGGTTCCGCCCAGATAGCCGAACGCCAACACGCCGAGCGCCTCTTCGACCTCAGCCAGGTTGGCCATGCCGGTGGACAGGATGATATCGGCGCCCGAGCGCGCCATGTGGAGCAGCAGCGGCGAGTTGGTCAGTTCGCCCGATGGCGCCTTCAAAGTGGTAAGGCCAAGTTCGCCAACTAGAAAATCCAGACTGGGGCGGTCGAAGGGTGTGGACAGGAAGGCCACACCACGTTCACGGCAACGGGCAAGCAGCAGGTGATGGGTTGGATGATCCAGCTTAAGCCGCTCCAGCATTTCCAACTGGCTGCCGTCGCTGCCAGTGTTGATCCGCTGGTAGCGCGCCTTGGGGGCATCGGTGGTGACCAGTTCGGAGGGAGTGAAGGTCTGGAACTTGATCACGTCGGCGCCCGCCTCGGCCGCTGCATCGACCAAGCGCAGGGCCAACTCGGGGTCTCCATTGTGGTTGACTCCGGCTTCGGCGATCACCCGTGTGGTCATGACGTTCCTCCGGCCAAATCATGGAAGGGTTTGCACCGGAGCAAGCCGAGATCGAAGTCACGGAGCACGGCGAGGATACGATCGGCCACGCCGCCACCGAAGCCATAGGGGGGGGGCATGCCCACGAAGCTTTGGCGAAATTCGGGGGACAGCGCCTTGGCGATCGCTGCGGTGATGGTATCGCGGCTCTCTGCGCAATCGATTACCGATGCGGCCCGCAGGCGGCCTTTCTGGCGATCTCCTATATTGACGGTAGGCAGGTGGATCGCCGGAGCCTCGATCAGGCCACTCGACGAATTGCCAACCATGACCGCCGCAATGCCTAGCAACGGCAGGTAGGCCGAGCCCAGCGAGGCATGCAGACTGGCTCTGCCGGCATGGGCGGCCACCCATTCGGACAGTCGACGAGCGATCGCGTCGTGGCCAGGGTCGGCGTTGACGCCGGTGACGACGACCTGAGCCTCGGGAAAATCCTCGAGGGCGGCAAGCATCTCGTTGACGGCGGTGATCTCGTCGCCCTGGCGCAGGGTTACCGGATGGTAGGTGACCACGATCACCGGATCGGTCAGCGTCAGTCCAAGACGCGACTCCAGGGCGCTGCGGTCCGTTTTAGCCGCTTCGGCTAGGTTGTCCAGACCTGGGGCGCCGACCTGGAATACCCGCCGGGGGTCCTCACCCATCTGGATCACCCGGCGGCCGTACTCGGCGGCGGCGACAAAGTGTAGATGCGCCATCTTGGTGATGGCGTGGCGGATCGATTCATCCATGGCGCCCTCGGTCACCTCGCCGCCATGGATGTGGGCGAGAGGCAACCCCAACAGCATGGCGGCCTGGGCGGCCGCCAGGATTTCGAATCGGTCGCCAAGCACGACCACCAGGTCGGGAGAAATATCAGCGAACACTTGGGCTAGGCCCATGGTGGCCAGGCCGGTGGATTTGGCCGCCGAAAGGCGGGTTTCCGAGGTCAACAGGCACTCCACCTCGACCGGTGAGAAGCCGTCGGCGTGGATGGCTGCCACGGTGTGGCCGAATTGAGGCGCAAGGTGCATGCCGGTGGCGATCACCCGGAGTTCGCAGCCGGGGTCGGCGGCGATCAGGCGGAGCAGCGGCCGCAACAGGCCGTAATCCGCACGTGAGCCGGTGACGGCACAGATGCGGCGTCTGGCACTGTTCATGACAAAATTTCCTGCACAGCGGCGATCACTCTGTCTTGATCCGCCTCGCTCAAATGAGTGGAGCAGGGCAACGTAAGCACCCTGGGCCAGATGTCGTCGCTGACCGGCATGGCGGTGGCGAGGCAATGCTCGTAGGGCGGCTGATGGTGCATGGGGCGCCAGAACGGGCGTGCCTCGATGCCGGCGGCCCGTATGCGCTCGCGCGCCTGATCGGTCGTCAGGGCGGGCGGCGCCAGGACGATGCCGGAGAACCAGTCGGCACCATTGCTCCAGTCGGGGCGGGGAAACGGGCTCACGCCGGGCAGGCTGCCCAACGCGCCATTGTAACGGCTGCGAATGCGGCGCTTGGCTGCGACCAGATCATCGAGTCGTTCCAGTTGCGCGCAGCCTACGGCGGCGTTGATATTGGTCAGACGGTAATTGAAGCCGACCTGATCGTGCAGATAGTCGCCGCCGATGCGGGCGGTGGTGGTGAGATGGCGAACCCGCTTGACCAGATCGCTGTCGTTGCCGATCACCGCACCGCCGCCGCCGGCCGTCACCGTCTTGTTGCCATTGAAAGAGATCACCGAAAGGTCTGCGCCGCATTGGGCCAGTGGACGATCCTTGTAGGTGGCGCCAAGCGCTGCGGCGGCATCCGCCACAACCTTGAGGTCATAGACCCGCGCAATGGCGCAGATGGTGTCCATGTCGGCGGGTTGGCCCAGAGTGTAGACCGGCAGGATGGCGGCGACGCGGCGGCCGCTGGCGGTATGGATCAGGCGCCCGCCATCGCGGCGGGTGGCGCTCGCCAGTTCCCGCTCCAGCAGAGCCGGGTCGAGGGTCCAGCTGTTGGCGGTAATATCCATAAGCCAGGGCTGGGCGCCGCAATGGGAAATGGCATTGGCGCTGGCGATGAAGGTGTAGGTGGGCATGATCACAAGATCGCCCGGTCCCACCCCGATGGCGGTCAGGGCCACATGCAATCCGGTGGTGCCAGAGGAGGTGGCGACGGCGCCGCACGCTCCGGTGGCGGTGGAGACCATGGCTTCCAGTCGATCGACGAAGGGGCCGACCGATGACACGAAGGTCGTGCTGATGCATTCCTGCAGATACCGCGCTTCATTGCCATCAAGACTGGGCGTGCAAAGCGGAATCATCGACTACATCTTCTGATCGAGATTGCGGTGCCGCTCCACGTGGAGGAGATCGGGAACGGCTGCGGTAATGGCGGCGGCGAGATCGGCCTTGGACCAGGTGGTGAGAGACCGCAGGCGCTGGAATTCGGTGAGGAAGGCATCCAGTGCGGCCGGATCAGCCACCGCTTCCCGTGCCGCGGCGATGGAGGTGAAGCGGCGGTAATCGACCACGTCGCCGTCCCGGAAAAACTCCTCCTGCGGTTTTTCGCCGGTCGTATCCGACGGCGCGAACCAGCACGGCCAATGTGTGCTGGTGGGGACGGTGCGTCTGGCTTCGTCCTCGGAAGCGCAGAGAAGGGGCTTGAGGCCGCGTGATTCCAGCAGCATCACGGCGATTTCGTCGAACCGCAGCACATCCAGTCCGGCATCGACCTTGGGGCAGAACACTTCGTGGTCGTCGGCGAGGAAACCGGCCAGCAGGCATAATTGCCCGGCTTCCTCGTGGGTCATGAAATAGCGGCGCACGTCAGCGGGGGCAGAGAGGGGTTGTCTCTTCTCCAGCCGCCGCTCAAACCCTTCCAGCAGGCTTCCAGCCGAAAACGCCACATTGGCGAAGCGGGCGGTGGTGGCAGGCACGGTGCTGTCGCTGGCGAACAGTACCTGTTCCATCAGGTTCTTGGTGGCGCCCATCAGGTTGGCCGGGCAGACCGATTTGTCGGTGGAGACCGAAAATGCACGGCCCAACCGACGCCCGGCCGGCGAGCGCAGATAATGGTGCAGGGCACGGACGTTGACATCGACCATTCGCATCAGGCTGAAGACGTCGCGTTCGGCACGGACATGCTTCAGGGCAGAGAAGTTAAGGAAGGCGTCAAACGATCCCGCGGCCTCGGCATAGCGCTGGAATTCCAGCGAAGCGAAATCGATGCTGGTTGTGACGAAATCGTCCGGTACCGGCAGCAGCGACGAGCGCAGGTCGCGCACGACCTCGACCAGATTGTTTTCGTTGATATCGACGAGGTGCAGTCCACGGGGCTTGAAGCGGACCAACTGGCGCACGAAAGCGCTGCCGATGGAGCCCGCCGCCCCAATGACCAAAATCCGCTTGCCACCGATGGCCTCGGCCAATTCCGCCGCGTTGTCTTCCATATCCGAATGAAAACGCGACCCCGCATGGCCGGTGAGGCGTGCAAGTCTTTCCGTGATCATGAGTCTTCGGTCCAAATATTGCGGGTCCGGGCGATGGCAACCGGATCGAATCTGTCCAATATCGCTGCCCGATTGGCGAACAAACAGACCCCACGCGATGGCGTTGGGAAACACGGCGAGACATATAGCATATCGAGGCAAAAGTAGTGAGAAAAACGGTCGGTATGGCTGGGGTCAACGCCCCCCAATCCGTTCAAGCAACCCGTGCTCGACCAGCCTTTCAGCCGTTGCCGCCAGTTGGCGCACGGCAAAACCGGTCCGTTCGGCCAGTGCCATCAGGTCTGTCGAGCCATCGGCGGCCTGCATTGTCCAAAGGATGCTTTCCAGCTCGGGGCGCATCCTGACGGCTTGCAGGCCGGTGTGGCTGCCGGCGGCGGCCCCCTGATGCATCGCTCCTCCTGTGCTGGGGTACATGTTGCGGCGCCCCAGCATGGGCTCACAATACGGCATGAGCGAACGATAGGCGCAGTTCAATTCCAATTTTTCTATCACCGACAAGTAAATCTCAAGAGTATCGGCAAGGGATTCAGCCGAAACGAAATCGAGATTGTCTGCTGATGTGTGATATTCGTGATAGTCGTAGTACTTGTCCTTGCAGATGCTTCCCACCGGAATACGCCAATGGGGCTGGGAGTACTGCCGCTCGTCGCTACCATTAATGTCAAAGGGATGGTCGATGAATTCCAGATTGCGCTCGCGCAGGCTGAGCAGCGCGGCGCGGTCCACCATGGATTGCCCGCCGGTCAGGGAGGTAAAACTGCGCTTGTACGCAAACGGACCGGGGCCCGCGACGCAGGTCAGAACGTAACCACCCGATATTCCGAGACAGGCATCGGCGTTGCGCGCCAGATAGGTTATGGCCCCGATGGTTTCGGGAATGACGATGAAACGATAGGAGTGGCGCAACCGGCGCCCCTCCAGAGCCCGGAGCAGCAGGGTCCAGAGCACCACGCCGCTCAGGTTGTCGTTGGCCAGCGAGGGATGGCAGCAATAGGTCGAGATGAGGTATTCGCCACCGTCGCCGTCATGGCCGGAAAGCCGCCGCTCGCCGTAGCTCAGGCTTCCCGGCGCCAGGGTCGAGTCGATCACCACCCGGTAACGCTCCGCAGGATCCATGGCGTCGCACTGGTTCTGGCTGAGGCAGAAGCCCCAACCACGGCTGTAGTAGCGGGTGCGGTAGGGGATGGCGTCGGGCATGGCCGGCAGCGTGTGCAGGTGCTCGCGAAGTTCCGGAAAATCCATCTCGCGGTCGATCGGTTCGCTGTAGCTGACCACGTGCAGGTTCGAACGGCGGAAATCGATAATCCGCCGCCCGCCCGAATCCGCGATATAGGCGTCGCGGATATTCCATTCGTCGGGAACCTGCCAATCGAACACCTGGGTGCCGGAGGGGACCTCGTGAATGTCCAGGGGCGTCGTTTCCGCCAGTCTGCGCAGGGTTTGACGCACGCCGTCACCGGTTATGGAACGGCAGATGGGGAACAGTTCCCGCAGCAGGCCGTCGGCCGCCGCGACCGCCGCGTCCCGGTCAAAGCCTTCGATGACGTTTGCGATATCCGAGGTCATGGTGGCGATCCTAGAACTGGAAATACAGGAACGGCGATTGCGACGACAGGCCGATCATTCCCGCCGCTAATATGACCGCCGTTGCCGCGGCCCACCAGCGATTGGGGGAAAAATTCAGACGCGGGCCCGGATCTGTGGGTTCGTCGAGAACGATGGCCTGGGTGTTCGGCGCCGCTACGGCCAGGGCCAATAGCGCGCCCAGAACCAGAAGTTCGGAGATACCCTGGAAGGCAAAGGCCGACGGCGCGTCGAACCGGATTCCCAGTTCCGCCAGCGCGCCCACGACCGGATATCCGGCATAGGTGGACGGCAGTACCACCCCGTTCAGGCCGGACAGGCCACGCAAGACGTTCAGGGCGCCGGGCAGATTGTCGGCCCGGAAGAACACCCAGGCCACCATCACGGTGACCAGGGTCAATGCGTGGCCGGCGGTTCGCTCCAGCCGGCCGGGAACACCCTTGCGCAGGCTTCGCCAGCCGTGATTGACGATCAGGGCCAGCCCGTGCAGCGCTCCCCACGCCACGAAGGTCAGGTTGGCGCCGTGCCAGAGCCCACCCAGCACCATGGTGGCCATCAGGTTGACCCACCGCCGCGCCGGTCCTCGCCGGTTGCCGCCCAGCGGCACATACAGGTAATCGCGCAGGAAGAGGGACAGGCTGATATGCCACCGCCGCCAGAACTCGATGATCGAGCTGGCCCGGTAGGGTGAGGCGAAATTGATGGGCAGGCGGATGCCGAACAACAGGCCAAGTCCCACCGCCATGTCCGAATAGCCGGAGAAGTCGAAGTAAATCTGCAAGGTATAAGCCAATGCGCCGCACCATGCTTCGACCAGGGTGGGATTGGCGGCGGCAAAGACGGGGTCCGCATAGGCCACCACCGAATCAGCCAGCAGGACCTTCTTGCCGAGACCCAGGGCGAACAGGGTTAGACCCTGGGCCATTCGTTGCGGATCGGCGCGATAAGTCTCGGGGCGGGCGAATTGCGGCATCATGTCCCGGTGATGCAGGATCGGGCCGGCGATCAGATGGGGAAAGACCGTGACGAACAGCAGATAATTGAGAGGTGTATGGTCACTGACCTCGCCGCGCGCGGCATCGGCTAGAAAGGCGATCTGGGTGAAGGTGAAGAACGAGATGCCCAGGGGAATGGCGGCGACGGTGGCGTGGGCCGCCAGGTCGCCGGCCGTCAGACCGGCCAGGAAATCCCAGTACTTGTAAAAAGCCAGCGCCCCAAGGTTGACCGCCACCGCCGCGTACAGCAGCCGGCGGGCTTTCGGCTTTCCAGCCCGGGCGAGGATGGCCGTCGAGGCTGTCCAGTTGAAGGCGATGGAGCCCAACAAGATGGGCAGGTAACTGATGTTCCAGTGGGCGTAAAAGAACAGCGAAGCCAGCGCCAGGAACAGCTTTGCGGCGGTGACGCCAAGCCGGCTCAGTCCATAAAAGCCGATCAGCGAGAGCGGCAGGAAGGCCAGGATGAATTCGTAGGAATTGAACAGCATTCTAGCCGCCCGTCCCGGTCGCGCCCGCCAGATCACGCATCAACGGCTCCATGGTCTCCGCATCGACCCGCCGTTCGGGCCAGGGATAGGTGGCGAACAGGGCGTGCAGGCCATCCGCGTTGAGATGACTTTCATCCCGGAACAGTTCGGGACGGTCGGAAATTCCGGGAAAGTGGCTGAGTTCGGCATAGGAGCCGATGGTGGCGGCAAAGGTCCGGCGCTGGGCGATGAGACGCGATGCATCCAGGCGGCGGAGATGAATGTCGCTGAATACCGGGGTTATGAAACGGATTTCGATGGAATTGGTTTCGGCAAAGACCTTCACCTCTGCCAGGCGCTTGACGATGGCCGGATCGAAATCCTGACTATCCGGGGTATCGCGCCCGATGCCGTCGAATGTCAGGGGCCGGTCCTGAACCAGGAATCCGCGCGGATGCAGATGCATTGCATGGGCGCCCGACCACAACAGGCGTAGGTGGTTGATGGAATCGCGGCCATAGCCGCGCAGGTTGGTCAGGTGATAGCGCAATACGTCGGCGGGTGACTCATAATAGCGGTCGATAATCGGTCCGTCGGGCCGGAAGGTGTGCAGATCGAGCAGGTAGACAATTCTGCTGATGTTGCGCCGTTGACTGACGCTCAACGTCTTGAGGAAGGCAAGCACCGACGTGGGATGGCCATACACGGCATGGAGGTTAAGGACCGATTCCCCCAGGAACTGATCGGAAAACTGGTGGGACCGCGATGTCCCGAACACCAGGGTCTGTTGCGTTTCGCCCAGGATGCGGCGGTATTTTGCGATGGTTACCGGACGCGAGACGAAGTGGATTTGCGTATCGTCGCGTTCGCCATAGGGATCGACCCAGGCGCAGGCGATCAGGCTGGCGGCGAACAGAGCCAACGCCCCGCACATGGCTTCGACGAGATAGCGGCGATGCGCCGTCGCCGGGCGTCGCGGTGGCGAAGCGTATTGGCCGCTCATAATGTTCGCCGTCGCCAGCCGTCGAGGATGCCGTCGATCCCACTCTCCGGTGTCAGGCCGGGAAAGGCGGCGTCCAGGGCCGCCAGGTCCTCGGGCCGGTCCACGTCGAGGCGCACCCGTCCCTCCGGGTCCCGCCATTCCTCGGGGCATGGCACCGCCAGGATGCGCCAGCGTTCCGGCTGGTCCCAGATCCAGGCGGTGACGTGCTCGCGGTGGCGGGGATCGGCGGTGGTCTCGGCCTGACGCCGCAGCAAGCCGGCGTCCAGGACCTCGACGCCCAGGCCGTCCGGCCATTGGTTGCCCAGCCGGGGAATGTGGTTGAAGGCGTAGTCGGGGCGTTCGCGCAGAAATGAATCCACCGCCAGATCGCAGGCTTCGGGTGCCACCAGTGGATTGTCGGCGCAGATTCTGACGACGGTTGTGGCCTCGAAGGCCTGGGCGGCGGCGGCGAACCGGCCGAGCACGTCGTACTCGCTGCCGCGAAAGACCGCAACACCCAGATTTTCGGCCAGCTTCGCCAACGGGTCGTCGCGCTCGAACTGGCTGGTGGCCAGCACCACCCGGTCCAGACTGCGAGCCCGCCTCAGGCGGGTCAGCACCCATTCCAGAAGCGGACGGCCCTGAAACGGCGCCAGCATCTTGCCTGGAAAACGGGTGGAGCCCATGCGGGCCTGGACCAGGGCGACGACGGAGGTCAATCACCACTCCGCCAGCTTATCGGCGTGCCAGGTGCCGGCGAAGAAGGTCTTGGCGCCACCATCGGGTTGGGAAATCTGACCGAATTCGAAATAGTGCATGCCAAAACGCTGCAATATGCCGGGAAGATCGGTGAAGTAGTCGCGGCCGTAAACCTGCTTTCCCGGCGCATAGGTCGTCAGCAGGTGAACCAGGGAACAGGCGGGAAGGTCCGTGCGGAGAAAGGTAAGGAAATCATCCAATTGGTCGAGAACATACCAGGTGATCTCGGCCATCACGATGACGTCGGGGGCCAGGGTCCGCAGCAGATCGTAATCGGAGAGCCGGCCGACCTCGAAACCGGGTCCTGGGCATTCACGCCGTGCGCGCTCCACGGCGGTGCTGGAAATATCAAGTCCGATGGTTTGGAGTCCGGTCCCGGCGATCCTGGCGCTGTAACGGCCGAGACCGCACCCCAATTCGACCACCTTGCGGGCTCCGAGACGGGTTTGCAGCCGCTGCAGGTAGCAAATGCCGACGGCCCGTTCGGTCGCCCAGGTTTCATCGGCGACCTGATGCCAGGGATCGTCAAAGTCTCGGTACATATCCTCGAACTCGCCAACCAGGCGGCCATCCCTGATCACGTAATCCTGATAACGGGGATATTTCGGCGTCACGATTAGAGTTCCTTATTAGGGAGAACATCCGTCCATTGCAGCACGTGATCCTCTTCCAGATCGATCCGCGCCGTCATGCCGATCACCTGATCCCAGTGCAGCGGGCTGACGCCATGGGCAGGGCGCTTATAGGTGATGGATTCCTCGGTGACGGTCTCGCCCGCCCTCAGCGCCCGGGCCAGGACGATGGAGCGCCGGGCGTTGGCCCGGGCCGGCGCTTCCGAGTCCAGCGGTGCCTTGTGATGCGATCCCTCCACCTGGGCCAGAAGCGCCAGATTGGCGGTGAAGCGCGACAGGTCTTCCACGTCCATGGCGTGGTAATGGTCGTTGCCGGGCAGACTCTTGTCGTGGGTGAAGTGCTTCTCGATGATCCGCGCCCCCTTGACCACGGCGGCGGTCAGCACCGCCATGGCCGGATCGGGCAGGGTGTGGTCGGAATAGCCGATCACCAGCTCGGGATAGGCCCGCATCAGGCCGTCGATCATGCCGATATGGGCGCTGGCGTAGGGGGTGGGGTAGTTCAGCACGCAATGGAGCAGGGAGATGGCGGGGGCGCCGGCCCGGCGCAATTCCTCCACCGCCATGTCGATCTCACCCAGGGTCGAGGCGCCGGTGGACAGCACCACCGGCTTACCCTTGCGTGCAATTTGGCGCAGCATGGGCACATTGGTGAGATCGGCCGAGGCGATCTTGAAGAACGGCATCAGCGGGTCGAGGAAATCCACCGCTTCGGCGTCGAAGGGGGTGGAGAGGAAGTCGATGCCGACCTTGCGGCAATGCTCGGCCAGGGCCAGGTACTCGGCGTCGCCGAAGGTGTCGTGCTTCTTGAACAATTGGAACTGGCTGGTGGTGGGTTCCTTGGACAGGTCCCAATAGGCCGGACTGTGGCGCGAGGCGATCTTTTCCGCCTTGTAGGTCTGGAACTTGGCGGCATGCGCCCCGCCTTGGTGGGCCAGTTCGATCAGCCGCCTGGCGGTATCGAGCGATCCCTCGTGATTGACCCCGATCTCGGCGATGACATAGGGCCCGGTGTCCCGGCCGATGCGGTGGCTTCCCAGTTGGATCTGCGGATTCATGGGCGGCGCTCCTACATGCGGCGGAACAGCTGTCCGACCTTGTCACGGGTCAGGACCGACAGGAAATCGTCGCCCAGCGCATTGGCCAGCGGCTTGGCGTGGATGACGGTGGCGTCGTACATGCGGTCGATATCGGAATCGGGCAGGTCGCGGCACAGGCCGGTGGGGATGCTGACCCCCTGGGCGGCGACCATGCGGCGGAATTCCTCGGTCTCGGCCGGATAGAACTCGTCCATCACGTTCATGACGATGCAGTTGCCGACGCAGTGATGGGTGTGCAGCACCATGGACAGGCCGGCGGACAACGGATGGACCAGCCCCACATAGGAATTGCCGATGGCTGAACCGCCGAGATAGGAGGCGATCATCAGCTTCTCGCGGTTGGTCTCCGACTGCATGTCGCCGCCCAGGAAGACCTCGCGGCACAGGCCGAGGGACTCGCGGGCGAAGGCGTCGGCCATGCCGTGGCGGTAGTGCCCCGACAGGGATTCCACGTTGTGGATGTAGGTGTCCATGCCGGTATAGAAGTACTGGTCGCGCGGCGCCGTCGTGGTCAGATCGGGGTCCAGAACCAGCCGGTCGAACACGGTATGGTCGCTGTTCATTCCCAGCTTCAGGTTCTTGCGCGCGTTCATCATCACGCAGGTGCGCGAGCCTTCGGCCCCGGTGCCCGACAGGGTGGGGACGCCCACCTTGAACACCCCCGGCCCCGGCAACAGATCCCAGCCCTGGAAATCCTCGGCCTTGCCGGGATTGGCGAGCAAATTGGACACTGCCTTGGCGGAATCCATGGTGGCCCCGCCGCCGATGCCGACCACCGCCGCCGGCAGGCCGAGGGCGTCGCGCACCTGGGCGGTCAACGTGTCGATGCCGTCGGTGGTGGGCTCGTCGGTGGTGTCGATCAGGACCACCAGATCGCCATCGTGCTTGGGCAGTCGGTCGAGGAGGGGTTTGCCGGAGAAATAGTGATCGACAAAGAACGCCACCGCCGGGGTTTGGGGGGTGCGGCGCTCATCGATGACGGAATCCAGGTGGTCGAAGGATCCGGGGCCGAACAGGTACTGGCCGACAGTCTTGGTGATACGCAATGAAGGGTCTCCCAGATGAGTTTCAGCGCCCTTTGCGCAGGGGGGTCATGGCATCGCTGTCATCAGGCATGGTGCCCATTTCTTCGACCACTTTCCGCAGGGATGTCGCAGGCTGAGGTAGTCGCCGGGATCGGCCAAGGTAAAAATTGATATATTCCCGTAGCAGATGGGTCACTTCGCGGATGCCGCCGTCGCGCAATGCTTTGACGAAAACCAGTACGGGCAGCAGGTGGCGCAGGTGGTGGAACAGTACGGGATGCCAGATCATGGCAAGGCCGAACTGGCCGCGCAGCGCAAGCTTGATGGCCGAGGGGGGGCGGGTGGTGGTCTGCGAGGTATCGATCAGGCGCTTCGGATTGGCGAAGTAGCCGCTATCGATGGGGGCGGTCGGCCGACCGGCCATATGGGCGGCCAGCACGTGATAATAATGCTTCAATCCGTATTTTCGGACGTAGGCGTAATTGGTTTCCACCGTTATCAGTGGGCGCCAGGTGCGGGTCACCAGACTGGGATAGTCGGTGAAATTGAGGGAGGTGGTTTCGTCGTGGGCGTCGCGGTCTGAAATCGCCAGCAGATAGCCCTCTTCCCCGTCCAGATCGGCTTTCATCAGCCCCGTACGCCGGGCGTATTCGTAGAGTGGGGTCCCTGGCAGCGCCTGGGCGTAATTGATGGACAGGTCGTTTGGATTCTGGATGGGCGACAGGGTCATCGCCTCTTGGCAATAAGCAATGGTTTCGGCCACCGTGGTCGGGCTCTCGCCCGGCATGGCCAAGACCAGTTGGACGATGGAATCGAGGCCGGCCTCGACGATCCAGCGGGCCGCATTGTAATTGTCGGCGAGATCGACTTTCTTTTCCATGACCTTCAGCATGGTCTCGCTGCCGGTTTCGTTGCCGCAGACCATGCGGGCGCAGCCGGCACCCTTCATCAACGCCACCACTTCGGGCGTGACCGTGTTGGTGCGGATGCCGCCCACCGACCAGAGCAGGTCATAGGGCTTGATGCGTTCGCAAAATTCCTTCAGCCAGCGTTTGTCGGCGCCGAAGGTCTCGACGTGCATTTCCACGAAGCCGACATTGTAATGTGCGATTAGCTCCTCCAGCCGGCCCATCAGGATATCGACCGGAATGTGGCGGATACCTTTGTCCCAGCGATGGCAGAAGGTGCACTTGGCGACACAACCCTTGCCGACCGACAGGGTGGCCAGCAGTTTATCCCGGCGATGGGGCTCGTAGGCACGCGGATCGTTTGTGGCCCAGCCGATCGGGCTGCCTTCGGGACTGAAGGCTGGGAAGATGAAGCGGGAGATATCGCTGGCCTCGGCCAGGTCCGCCCAGTCGAAGTCGTAGACCTCGGGAGCGTTCAATTGCTCGCGATAGCCCGTATTCACCATTCGGCCGTCCTTGAGAAGGGCCAGGCCGGTGATATCGACGAATGCCGTCGGGATCCGGGTTTCGGCCGCCCGGCACACGATATCGTGGAAGACGACCTCTCCCTCGCCGAGGACACAGAGATCAGTACCTGTCTTTTTCAGCAGAATTTCCGCGCTGGCGGCCAGATTGCCCCCCACTACGATCAGGCAATCGGGCAGGCGGGCCTTCACGTCGAGACTGAGCCGCTTCACATAGGCATAGGCGGTCGACACAACGGCGCTGATGCCGAGAACGGCGGGCGCCGCCGCCACAATGTGCTCCAGCGCCGCCTGATAGGCCGGACGATTGGCGTCGATGTTATAGAATTCGACGTCGTCGATTCCCCGCTTGCGCAGATACTTGATGATCGACAGCGCCCCGATGGGGGGGAAATTGGTGGGTACCGGCCGGATCGGCGTGGTGACGATCATGGTCTTCATGGCGAGGATGTCCTCTGCCGGGTGCCGATGTGATCCAGCGTCTCGCCCGTCGCCTCGACCATGTAGCCGAACTGATCCTCCGGCATCCATTCGTGGAAGGGGAAGGAGACCATGGAATCAAAGAAACGGTCGGTCTCGGGGCACTGTGCGTCGCCGAACCCGGCCTTCTGGAACATGGGATAGCGGTACAGCGGATAATACTGCACCACCATGCGGACCTTATGGTGAAAGGCCATGCGCTCCATGAAGGCGTCGCGGGCCGCCGGGCCGCCGGTGATGCGAGCCGGCATGCAGTAATGCACGTGCCGGCACTCGTCGGGAATGCGCTGGAAGGCGATGTCGGAACGCCCGCCCAGGGCGGCCGTCATGCGCCGGGCGCGTTCGGCCCGGTTGCCGTTCATGGCCTCCAGCCGGGCCAGCTGGACGATACCGGCGGCGCATTGCACCTCGCCGATACAGAAATTGTAGGGCCACACCCCGTCCAGGTCGAAGTTGATATTGGACATGGCCGGCTGCCAGTATTTGGCGCGCTCGCCTTCGAATCCGCGGACGCCGTTGTGGCGCAGGCCCGGCACCAGCTTGGCCAGTTCGGGATCGGCCACGGTCAGCATGCCGCCCTCGCCCAAGGTGGTGAGGTTCTTGTGGGTGTGGAAGCTGAAACAGCCGAGATCGCCCAGGCTGCCGGCCTGGCGGCCCTTGTAGGTGGCGCCGATGGCCTGGGCCGCGTCCTCGACCACCAGGATCGAGCGCTCGCGGGCCAGTTCCATGATCGGGTCCATGTCGGCCATCAGACCATAGAGATGGACGACGATGATCACCTTGGTATGCTCGGTGATGAGCGGCTCAATGGTCCTGGCCGAGACCACGAAGGTGTCGGGCTCGATATCGGCCCACACCAGACGGGCGCCGGTGCGTCCGAACGGAATGGCGGTGGCGGCGAAGGTGTGGGCGGGCAGAATCACCTCGTCGCCGGGCCCGATACGCGACACGATGGCCGCCAGTTCCAGGGCGGCGGTGCAGCTGGACACCGCGAAGGCGTGGCGCGCCCCGGTCAATGCCCGGAACTCGGCCTCGAAACGGTCCTGATAGCGCCCCTGCGTCATGGGATCGGCGGTCCGCATGGCTTCGACGATGAAGGCGATTTCATCGTCGGTATAGCGGGAACCGCACCCGCTCCACGGCACAGCCGGGGCGTTGATCATGGTTATTCCTCGGTGTTGTGCTTGTCGCGAAGAGCGTCGGCGAACTGGGCCATGCGGTTCGTGTCGTTGGTCATGTTGCCGTCATGGCGACGATAACGGTACAGCGGCAGCTGCACACGGCTGATGGAATAGTTCTTGAGGAAGCGGATGCGCAGATCCTCTTCCTCGCGCGACAGGAATTCCTCGTCATAGAGGCCGATATCGATCAGGTGCTCGATGCGGAACATGATGCCGCAGCCGATGGGATCTTGGGTGCAGTCCATCTGGGCCAGGACCGTCTCGTGGTCGTCTACCAGGACGTAATCGCAAGCGACGGCGTCGATATTGGAGTTCATGGCCAGATGCAGCGACAGGATGTTCAGGTATTCGGCGTGAACGTAATCGTCGGCGTCGATGCGAACCACGAATCGTCCCCGCGCCGCCTGGATGCCGCGATTGAGCGAGCCGGGCAGCCCCAGTTGCGTCGGATTGGTGATCAGGTGGATTTCGTTGGCGAACAGATCCAGCGCATAACCGGTCCGGTCGGAACTGGCGTCGTTGACCACGATCAGCTCGTAATCGGCCCGGTTCATGGTCTGGTTGAGCGCCGAACGCAGGCAGCGGCCGATGTACTTTTCCTGATTGTGGGCCGGGATGATGACCGAAACCGTCGGAACGTGGGTCATGGAGGGTCCTTGGGTCTGTCGCTGCGCCATTCTGGCTGCGGGCGGCGCCTGACCGAGTGGCGGAGTGTGATCAAGGCCGAATCAATAGTGGCGCAAGGTATCGTGTCCCCGGCTGGAAGGTCAAGGGTGGGCGCCTCGGCCTTGCCAGCCTCTTATCCTTGAGGCACCCTTGACCCCCTTTCCGCGGAAATCTATCATGAGCATTCCCAGTGCCGTTTTCGCTCCCTTGCTCGCCGGTCGCCGCTTTCTCGGCATTGGCCGGGATGGGGTCCGCATCCTGCTGCTGCACGATGTTCCGGAAGAAGAGATGGATTCCTATCGGCGGTTGCTCGACACCATCGCCCGGCATCATGGCTTTGTCGATCCCGCCGATTTCGACAAGACGCTGGCCGGTCGTCCGGACAGCCGCACGCCGGTCCTGGTCAGCTTTGACGATGGTTTTTCGTCCAATCTCGCCGCGGCAAGATTGCTGGCGGCCGAATACGGCGGTCGCGCCCTGCTGTTTGTTTGCCCCGGCCTGATCGATCTGACCGGCGATGCGCGTCGGCAGGCGGTAGCGGCCAATGTCTTCCGGGGGCGGCGGTCGCCAGCCGAGGTTCCTGCCTTGCTGGAATGGGACGAGATCGCGACATTGGCCGCCGAGGGGCACGTCATCGGCGGCCATACCCTGACCCATCGCCACCTTCCATCCCTGGCGGTGGAGGAAATGCGCCGCGAGATAGTCGAAAGCGGGGCCCGGATCGCCGCCCGTCTCGACAGGTCGGTCGACTGGTTCGCCTTTCCCTTCGGCACCATAGACGATGTTTCGGCCGAAGTGCTGGCGGTTGCCGCGGAGCACTATCGCTGGTGCCGCAGCGGGGTGCGCGGCCTTAACCGCCCCGGTACACCTGCGATGGGATTACTGGCCGAGCATGTGGGGTTGGCCGATTCCCAGGCCAAGCAATGCCTAGCGCTGGAGGGGGGGCTGGATTTCCGGCATTTTCGCGCGCGGCGGCGTTTGCAACGTATGCTGGCCGCCAGCCGCCCCTGATCATATTTCTCCCTTACCGGACCGGGTCACGGTTCCGAGGTTATGACGCGGCGGCGTGTGGCGAGATCTCGCGCCGGTATCGGCATCAAAGGTTTGGCTGGACAAGCTTTGGTGCATTCCCCGAGAGCTCGCCGCTGAGATGCTTATCGACGATTTTCCCATCGAAGAGATCATAGATCACGCGCAGGTGCTCTGGCCGGAAATGGCGGCTCAGATAAAGCTTTCCCGCCCAGCGCTGTTCGACCAGCTCCAATTTGCCGAAACGTTCCAGTTTTTCGAGCAGGAGAATCAGGTCGCGGCGCGCAGACTGGACGGTGCGGGCACCGACGTCATGAATCCCATCACCTTCTCTCAATTCGGGGACGCATTGGTGCACGATGGGCCCACCATCGGCTTCGGGCGTGATCAGGTGAAAGGTTGCTCCCGCACATTGCGGTTCCAGATTGTAGAACGGCCAAAACAAGGTTGCGGAACCGCGGTACCAAGGCGACAGCCCCAGGTGGATATTCATCTTGAATTGCGGTAACGCTTCGAATAACGGCGTCTTGATGATATCGGGACCAAGGATCACAGCGGCATCGGCATTAATTTTCGCGGCGAAGCTGGCCGTGGCGGCATCGTTGATTGTTTGGGGGGTGCAGCGGTGGACGGGAACTCCCTCGACAACATCGGACTCGGTGGCGTCGGCGTAGGCGATGCTCTCGACCCTTGCGCGGTCAGAGAAATGGCGGATGAAATTGAGGCGGTCATGCTCGGCTATGCCGGCTGGCGGTTCAGGCAGCAAGTCCTCCCGCTGCATGAGGATAACCCCGGCAACATCAAAGCGCTCGCGGACGGCCCTGTGAACAAAGAAATGGCGGGGGTGAGAACCACTGATCAGAAGTATTTTCATGGGGTCAAGCTCCAGGCTGAGCGTTCAACCTTTGTAAACTGGTTGAGTCTACGGAATTTTCAATAAAATTCGCATCCACATAGGCAGCCACCAGCGCGATGATTGGCCGTTGAGTTTCCTTAGACGTTGCAATACCGCTTGAATCCTATGGCTAGACCACCAGTATTCCATTGAGTCCCAAGAGGTTTTTACGTGAGCGGCTGCGCTTGCGCCGGACTCAAACAACACATGAAGTTCTCTCAATTCGTCAAAGATTTCCCGGAAATCCGGAGCCATCGGCCAGACCCGGTCGCTCCAGATACCCACGAAGGGCAGACCTGACGCCAAGGCTATGTATAGCGTGGTACCCGGATGATCAATCACTAGCAGACGGCCCGCCTTCATTTCGGCAAGCATCTCTCCGGCCGACGCGCAGATGTGTACGTCCGGATGAGTTTTCCTGACGAGCGATTCGTCTTTGAGGCTGGAAGGCGATTCAGGATAGGGACGATAGCTCATGCATGCGCGCAATGATCCCGGCAGCCCATCGAGGAACGCCATACGTTCGCGTCGGGCCTCGGTCTCGGCATAAATCTCTCCCACGGAGTCAATCCGTCGAGGGGCGAAGGGAATATCCCTCGCAACCATGATCAGACGATTGCCTCCGGGCCGATAAGTACCAATCCAATTGGCCAACACCGGTGTCGGGGCCGGGACGAGGCGACCACGATGACCGGGGTGCCGGGTCCAGCCCCAGGTGAGAAAAGCATGTTGCCGGTATTCTACCCGCTCCGCCAGGGAGTAGACTTTCGACGCGCCATAATTGGATCCGTGCTGAACGTATACCAATCCCTCGCCACCATCAATTCTCGCGGCAAGTTCGAACAGGTGCTCCTCATCGTAATGAACGCCAGGAGCCACGACGGACAGCCGTCCAGGGCGCGGGCGAATCCGGGCCGCCGTGGCATGAAACCGGGCGAAGTCTGGACCAACGGTAGCCAATGGTGCCGCGGCCAGGACATGGTTGAATAACGCAATGAACGCCGGGGGCAGTGTGGTGTTCTTTGCAGCGTCCGGGTCTGCTGTCGCATGATGAATTACACGCTTGCGTGGAATTATCCGCAGCCACAGATCAAGGGCGCAGTGGGCCATCACGCTCGCGATTTTCGTCCGTAGTGAATGTTCTGTAAGCAGAACGCCAAATGCTGCCCGTCCATGAAGACGGCGGCGGATGAGTTCGCTGACGGCGGGTCTGGCGTATTCCGAGGGCTGGCCGGGATCCAAGGGATGCTCGATGATGCGCAGGCTTGGCGGCGCCAGGCGGCGAAGTGCCAGCCCCGCCAGCCATGCGTGAAATCTCACGGAACAAACGCCGCGACGGTAATAATCCGCCGTACAGCGAAAATTCCAATCTACATGCTCGGTTGTCACCAGGGCCACGCTGGCCTCGGGATACTTGGTCAGTACGGCCTGTGCACAGCGGAAATGAAAGTATGTGGCTTGCGCGAGTTCCAAAGCCCAACGGGTTACGAGCAAATACCAGAAAGCATCCGAGCGGTTGACGCCGTTGTCGCGGTTAAGTTTGGGGATCAGTGCCGCCGTTAATGATTCGGCTAGGTCGGCGACCTGGCCGTTGACGTCGGCAAGGGCTTCGGTCGAGCCAAAGGGATCGACGAAGGGATGACTTTCCCAATCGGGAAAGCGCTCTTCATTTCCGGCGAAGCACCAGGGCGCCAGGGCCACGTCGCGGTGACCTTCAAAGTCCGTGGGGACCGGTACGGCGATCAGGCGAGTTGTCGGGGCGGGGGATGTCATCTCTGAGCCTCGTACTCGCCCCCGGAGGGCCGCAACTCGGTGATTGTATACTTCATAGCCATCTACGAACCATTGGGGACGCTAATTTTTATCCTCCGGGGCGTCAAGCTCTGGTCCGTGGAGATGGGGCATGCCGCCCAGTCGGCCCGCAGCAAACGCGCCTCGGTTCGGGCCGCATCCAGGCCCAAGGTACGAGAACCCAGCGATATTTCCTCGAAGCTGATTATTTCGCTCAGGCAACCGGCCCGGACCAGCGCTCCCGTCAGGGTGTTGATGCCGCCGACGCCCGGCGGCATTTCCAGCGGCCCCATCAGGAAGACATGGGTGATGCGATTGCGCTCGAGCGCGGCGCGGTAGCTTGCCGGGTCCAGATTCTGAGGCGTGATCGGTATGATGGCCGAATCGATGGTGTGGCCCATCAGATGGGGTACGGTCAGCAGATAGGCCATCTGGCGTACCGCCAGGAAAACCCGGTCGTCGGGCCCCAGCAGCTTGTTCAATTCAAAGGCCGAGTGTGCCCCGTTGACCATGCGCTCCAGGTAAGCCTGGCGGCTTTCACCGCTGAGCACATGGCGCATGGCGTTGAGCGAATAAAGCGCCAGCCCGCCCATCTGAAGCATCAGGGCGGCGGCCAGGCCGGCCAGCAGCGCCCCCCGGCCATGACGTTCGGTGCCCCGCTGGGCGGCGGCCAGCAGCGCGATGCCGGCCAGCGGCACGATGGGCAGCAGGTGGCGGATGCGCTGTGACGAGCCGATGAAGAACCACAGCACGTAGAAGGCCAGGGCGATCAGCGCGAAGACACCCAGGCGCCGCGCCCCCGGACCTCCTCGTCGCGCCCATGCGCCGGCCAGGGCGAAGGGCAGCATCAGAACCGGCAGCACGCCCAGCCCGGTTCGCGCTGATTCCCAAACGGCAAAGCCGTCGAAAGTCGCCCGGAAGGGATAGGCCAGGAACCAGCCCAGCGTCTGCGGCACCGCCTGCTCGGCCTTGTAGAAACCCGAACGGAAGGCGGCATCCTGGATGTCGGACCATAGGCCGGGAGAGTAGTAGGCCTTCAACAATCCATAGAGCAGCGGAAATACCGGATCGCCGCTGTTCCACCAGTTCCAGGCATACCAGGGCATGGCTGCGACCAACGCGGCGGCGCCATAGGCGGCGACCAGCCGGATGCGGGCCGGGGAGGCCAGGAAGGGCAAGGCGCAGGCGATGCCAAGAAACAGGCCGGTATATTTGGATGCGGCGAACAGTCCGGCGCCCAATCCCGCCAGCATGGCCCAGCGCCAGTCCTGGCGGGCCAATGCTTCGGCGCAGGCCCAGGCGGCGGCCAGGGTGAACATGGCCAGGCGCAGTTCCACCTGGCCCGAGACCCAGCCATATACCGCGGCCGGCAGGGTGAGATAGAGCAAGGCGCCGCCCCAGGCCCAGGTCCGGCCCACATGGCGGCGGGCGGCGGCCAGGACCAGCAGGCCTCCCATCAGGCCGGAGAGCATGGTCCACAGAGTCAGCGCCCGCTCTCCCCCCAGGCCCAGGACCGGCACGTAGGTCATCTGCAGCAGCAAGGGCACCGCCCCGTCGATGGCGCGGGGCACGAACTCGATCCGGCCGGCGGCCAGGAACTGACGGGGCAGGGCGAAGTGGTAGGCCAGGGTGTCGGAATCGGTGGGCGGCGCCAAGGTCTGGACCAGGGCGAGGCCGATGACCGCCAGGGTGAGCAGCGTCAACAGCCATTCGACCCATCCGTCGGGGCGGCGCGGGCGCAGACCGCGAAACAGCGGAAGGGCGCAAAGCCCGCCGGTGGCGCAGGCCGCCAGCAGCAGGGCCAGGGGAACGGGGGACAGCAGGCCGGCCAGGCCCAGCGGCTGCACCAGCCAGCCCAGGGCGCCCATCCCCAAGGTGAAGGCCAGGCCGATGGCCTCGTCCTTGCGCAATTCCTTCAGGAGTCCGGCGGCGGCCAGGATAAGGGCGCCCAGGCCGAGGCAGGCGGCCAGTTGCGCCAGCGCGACGAGGACGCTCATGACAGGCCCAGCAGGGTCAGGATGGGCCGCAGATAGTCGGCGAATTGCGCCATGTAGGCCGCCAGCGCGGCCACTACCCAAACCCAGGCCAGCACGGAAAGGGATTTTGTTTGCATGGGATGGGAATGAAGAAGTCGTGGGGCGCTGTCAAGCAAGGGCCGCAAACTTGCTTCGGCCGCCGTCCGAATGTGCTATACCGCGCCGATGATTATCGCTTCGCATTCCTCCTTTTCCACACGTGCGGGCTGAGGCGGGCCATGTGCGGCATCGCCGGCAGCACCAAGGCCGATTCGGGCGTGCTGGGCGCCATGCTGGCGCGGCTGGCCCATCGCGGCCCGGATGGCCAGGGCGTGTGGGTCGACCCTCAGCGCCCCTTCGGACTGGCCCATGCCCGGCTGGCGGTGATCGACCTGTCCCCCGGTGGGGCGCAGCCCATGCAAAGCGCCTGCGGCCGCTGGGTTCTGGCCTTCAACGGCGAGATCTACAATTACCGGGAATTGCGCGCCGGGCTCGAGGCCGAGGGCGCGGCCTTCGCCAGCGACAGCGACACCGAGGTGCTGCTGGCCCTGCTGATCCGTCACGGCGAGGCGGCGCTGTCCCGGCTGGTGGGCATGTTCGCCTTCGCCTTTCTCGACCGGTCGAGCGGTTCGCTGCTGCTGGTGCGCGACCGGCTGGGCATCAAGCCGCTGGTCTATGCCCCGCTGGCGGGCGGGGACATCGCCTTCGCCTCGGAAATCGGGGCGCTGAAGGCCCATCCCGGCGTCGGAACCGGCCTGGACCACACCGCTCTCGATCTCTATCTCGCCTGCCTCTACGTTCCCGCTCCCCTGTCCATCCACCAGGGCATCCGCAAGCTGCCTCCCGGCCACCTGCTGCGCTGGCGCGACGGAGTTACCGAGGTGGCGGAGTGGTGGCGTCCGGCCTATGGCGGCGGGCGTGCGCCCAATGTGGACGAGGCGGTGGAGGAACTGACCCCCCTGGTGCGCCGGGTGGTGTCGGACCTGATGGTGTCCGACGTGCCGCTGGGCTGCTTCCTGTCGGGCGGCGTCGACAGTTCGGTGATCGCCGCCATCATGGCCGAGACGGCGCGCCAGGCCGGGGCCGATCCCATCCGCACCTTCACCATGACCTTCGACGTCGCCGCCTATGACGAGCGCCAGGCGGCGGCCGAGGTCGCCGGCCGGATCGGCAGCCGTCATACCGAACTGCCCGCCGGATCCGGTCTGGCCGCCCTGCTGCCCGACATGGTGCGCCATTTCGGCGAGCCGTTCGGCAATCCCACCGCGCTGCTGATCCATGACCTGTCGCGCAAGGCGCGCGAGCATGTCACCGTGGCGCTGGTGGGTGACGGCGGCGACGAGGTGTTCGCCGGCTATCCCCGCTATCAGGGCGGCCTGCTGGCCGGGCGTTATCGCCGCCTGGTGCCCGGCTGGCTGCGCCGCGGCGTGGTGGCGCCGCTGGCCGACCTGATCCCGGAAAGCAGCGGCGGCCGCCATTCGCTGCGCCGGGCGCGCGAGTTCCTGACCGGGGCCAATCTGCCCGCCGACGCCATGTACGCGTCCTGGGTCGAGTATTTCTCGCCCGAGGAGCGCCGCCGTCTGCTGGGCCTCGACGCCGCGCCGTCGCGGCCCATCGCCGAGTTGTACCGGCAATCGCCCTCGGCCGATCCCCTGGATTGCATGCAGCAGACCGACCTGCTGTCCTTCCTGCCCGGCAATCTGCTGTCCTATGGCGACGCCATGAGCATGCGCCATGCCCTGGAACTGCGCCTGCCGCTGATCGACCACCGTCTGGTGGAGGCGGTGGCCGCCATCGATCCGGCGGTGCGGTTCGCCCAGGGCAAGAAGACCCTGCTGCGCGGCGTGGCCCGGCGGCTGTTGCCCGCCCATATGGTCGATCGGCCCAAGCGCGGCTTCAACCCGCCCATGGGCCTGTGGCTGAAGAACGACCTGCGCGACATGGTGGCCGAGCGCCTGACCACCCGGCGCATGGCGGCGTTGGGACTGGACGGCGCCGTGGTGGCCGGTCTGGTGGAGGAACAGCGGCGCGGCCTGCGCGACAACAGCCTGAAGATCTGGTCGCTTCTGGTGCTCGACGCCTGGGCCGACCAGCAGGAGGCGGCGTGAGGCCGGGGCCGCTGTGGCGCTGGGGGCGCCATCTGCGGCCCGCCCAGCTGGCCCATCGCCTGTGGTATCGCCTGCGCCGGCCCCTGTTCGCCTCGAGCTGGTGGGAACGGCGGGTGCTGTCGGCGGGGCCCGTTTCCGCCGCCCTGGCGCTGGTGCCGTCGCCGCCGCCTTGGCCCGGCGACGCCGCCCAGGCCGCGCTGATCGCCGCCGGGCGCATCCGCCTGCTGGGCGTCGAGCATCCCGTGGGCGATTGGCGGGCCGAGGGCCAAAGCCATCTGTGGCGCTTCACCCTTCACTATTTCGAATGGCTGGACCATCTGGCGGCGGCGGGCGACGCCGCCACCGCCCGCCGGCTGGTGGAGGACTGGATGACGGGCCATGGGGTGCCCGATCCCCTGGCCTGGCATCCCTATCCCCTGTCGCTGCGCCTGTTTGCCTGGCTGTCCCATGCGGGTTTCCTGCTGGATGGGGCCGAGGCGGGATTCGCCGGGCGCTTCCTCGCCGCCCTGGACCGCCAGGCCGCCCATCTGGCCCGGGTGCCGGAAGACGACGTGGGCGGCAACCACCTGATCAAGAATCTGAAGGCCCTGGTGGCGGCTTGCCTGTGCCTGCCGGGGCGATCGGCCGGGCTGGAGCACTGGCTGGCGCGGCTGCGGGCCGAGATCGCCGTCCAGGTCCTGGATGACGGCTGCCATTACGAATTGTCGCCGGCCTATCACGTCCAGGTGCTGTGCGATCTGGTGGATATCGCCCGGCTGCTGGTCCAGTCGGGACGGCGCCTCGACTGGTTGGACCGGGCCATCGCCCGCATGGCGGGGGCTTTCCGCTTCTTCCGCCATGGCGACGGGCGGCTGGCGCTGTTCAACGACGGAGCCGAGGGCGATGCCGGAACGCTGGCCGTCCTTCAGACGCTGCTGCCGCCCGGCCCGGTGCCGCCGGTCCTGCCCCAGGCGGGGTATGCCCGGCTTGCCGCCGGCCCGGCCCTGGTGCTGCTGGATGGCGGGCGCTGCTGTCCCGATTCCCTGCCGGCCCACGCCCACGCCGATTGCCTGTCGTTCGAGATGTCCCTGGACGGCGAGAGGGTGGTGGTCAATTCAGGCACCTACGCCTATCAGGATTCGCGCTGGCGGCCGTGGTTCCGCGGCACCGCCGCCCATTCCACCGTCCAGGTGGGTGAGGAGGATTCGGCCGAACTGTTCGGCGTGTTCCGGCTGGGCCGCCGGCCGCGCCGCGTCAGCCTCGAGGTTGACGGCCTGGAGGCGCGGGCCAGCCACGACGGCTACGCCCACCGAGGCATCGTTCACCGGCGGGTCTGGCGGCTGGACGAGGATGGGTTGGCGGGCGAGGATGTGCTGGACGGCCCAGCGGCAGTGGCCGTGGCCCGGTTCCACCTTGATCCCGGCGTGGAGGCGCGGGCTGAGGGCGACGGAGTCGCGCTGCGCACCGCCGCCGGCCGGGTCTTGCGCTTTTCGGCCGGAAGGGCGGCAATCTCCGTGGTCGAGGGGGTCTACGCGCCTGCCTTCGGCGTGATGCAGTCGACGCGGACTCTGGTGGCGCCCTTGGCCGGCAACCGGCTGGACTGGCGCCTGGACTGGCGGGGCGGAAGCGCTGGCGTCGGTCCGTCGTTGCGGCTATAGCTTCTTTCGGTTTCGAGCGAGTTGACGATGTCTGCTGTCCCGCAATCTTCCCGCACCGTCCTTTGCGTGGTCGGCGCGCGGCCCAATTTCATGAAGATCGCCCCGATCATGCGGGCCCTGGGGGATTCGGCGGTGCTGACTCCCTATCTGCTGCACACCGGCCAGCACTACGACGCGGCCATGAGCGACGGCTTCTTCGAGGATCTGGGCATACCGCGTCCCGACCGTAATCTGGAGATCGGCTCGGGCAGCCATGCGCGCCAGACCGCCGAGATCATGATCGCCTTCGAGCAGGTGATGCACGAGGTCAAGCCCGCCTGCGTGCTGGTGGTGGGCGACGTGAACTCCACCGTGGCCTGCGCTCTGGTGGCCGCCAAGGAACGGGTCAAGGTCGTCCATGTGGAGGCGGGACTGCGCTCCTATGACCGCGCCATGCCGGAAGAGCTCAACCGTCTGGTTACCGACCAGCTGTCCGACCTGCTGTTCGCCACCGAGCGCTCGGCGGTGGGTAATTTGGAGCGCGAAGGCATCGGCGCCGAACGGGTGCGGCTGGTCGGCAACGTGATGATCGACACCCTGCGGGCCAATCTGGACCGCGCCGAGGCGCCGGCGGCCACCCTGGCCGCCGCCGGTCACGTCCTGCCGGCCGACGGCTATGCCGTGCTGACCCTGCACCGCCCGTCCAATGTGGACGATCCCCGGGTGCTGCGCCCTCTGCTGGAGGCGGTGCGCGACATGGGCGCCCGCCGGCCGGTGGTGTTTCCCGTCCATCCCCGCACCCGCGCCCGCATCGAGGCGGCGGGGCTGGCGCCGCTGATCGCCGGGCCGGAAGTCATGCCGCTGGCCCCGCTCGGCTATCTCGCCATGCTGGGGCTGACCGCCGGCGCCCGCTTCGTCATGACCGATTCCGGCGGGCTGCAGGAGGAATCCACGGCGCTGGGCGTTCCCTGCCTGACCATCCGCGACAATACCGAGCGTCCGGTCACCATCGACGAAGGCACCAACACCCTGGTGGGCAGCGACCCCGCCGCCCTCCGGGCCGCCGTGGCGGAGATCGAGGCCACCGGGGGCAAGCGGGGCCGCATCCCCGAATTCTGGGACGGCCGCGCCGCCGAGCGGATCGTCGCCGCGCTGGAAGCCTGGCTGTGAGCCTGGGGACGGGGGGCTGAATCGTGTGCGGACTGGCCGCCATCCTGGCCTATGGGGCCGAGGCGCCGCCTCCCGACCGGGCGGAGCTGCTTGCGGTGCGCGACGCCATGGTGCCGCGCGGGCCCGACGGGGCGGGCCTGTGGCTCGACGGCCGGGTCGGCCTGGCCCATCGCCGCCTGTCCATCATCGAGATCACCGAGGCCGGCGCTCAGCCCATGGCCACGTCCGACGGCCGGCTGCGGGTGACGTTCAACGGCGAGATCTATAATTACCGCGCCCTGCGGGCCGAACTGGAGGCCCAGGGCGTGGCCTTCGCGTCCCACTCCGATACCGAGGTCCTGCTGCACCTCTATCGCCGCGACGGCATCGACATGCTGCGCTCGCTGCGCGGCATGTTCGCCTTTGCCCTGTGGGATGAGGAGCGGCGCGGCATGCTGCTGGCCCGCGATCCCTTCGGCATCAAGCCGCTTTATATCGCCGATGATGGCCGCACGCTGCGGGCGGCGTCCCAGGTCAAGGCGCTGCTGGCGGGCGGCGGAATCGACACCTGCCCATCGCCGGCCGGGCATGCCGGCTTTTTCCTGTGGGGCCACGTGCCCGAGCCCTTCACGCTCTACCGCGGCGTCGAGGCCCTGCCGGCCGGCGGCTGGCTGTGGGTGGAAGAGGGTGGCGCCCGCCGTTCGGGCCGGCACTTCGATCTGCGGGAAGAGGCGCTGGCCGCCCAGCCGGCGGATATCGACCTGGGCGCCGCCCTGCGCGACAGCGTGGCTCATCATCTGATCGCCGACGTGCCGGTGGGCGTATTCCTGTCGGCGGGCATCGATTCCGCCTCGCTGGCCTCGCTGGCGGTGGAGGTGGGCGGCGGCCCGGTGGAGACCGTCACCCTGGGCTTCGACCGCCTGAAGGGCACCCATGCCGACGAGGTGCCGCTGGCGGAGGACTTGGCCCGGCGCCTGGGGACGCATCAGCGGACCCAGTGGGTGGGGGAGGCTGATTTCGCCGAGGCGCGCGAGCGCATTTTCGCCGACATGGACCAGCCCAGCGTCGATGGCGTCAACACATGGTTCGTGGCCCGCGCCGCCAGGCAGGCGGGGCTGAAGGTGGCGCTGTCGGGACTGGGCGGCGACGAGATGTTCGGCGGCTACGACACCTTCCGCCAGCTGCCCCGCATGGAGCGGCTGCTGCGGCCCATGCGGCTGCTGCCCGGCCTGGGCGCGGGGCTGCGCTTTCTGGCCGCGCCATGGATCGGCCGCTTCGCCTCGCCCAAGCTGGCCGGCCTGCTGGAACTGGGGCCGCGCCTGTCGGACGCCTATCTTTTGAAGCGTGGGCTGTTCATGCCCTGGGAGCTGAAAGGCGTACTGGACCCCGACATGGCGGCGGCCGGTCTGGAGGGGCTGGCCACCCGCTCGCGCCTGGCCGAGGCCGTGGCCGGTCTGGAGGGCGATATGCGGACCGGCGTTCTGGAGATGTCCTTCTACATGCGCAACCAGCTGCTGCGCGACGCCGATTGGGCCGGCATGGCCCATTCGCTGGAAATCCGCACGCCTTTCGTCGATGTGGGTCTGTTGCGCGCCTGCCTGCCGGCCCTGGTGGGGCCGCACCGCCCCGCCAAGCGCGACGTGGCGCGCTCGGCCCGGCTGCCCGACTCCATCATCTCGCGGCCCAAGACCGGCTTCACCGTGCCGGTCAGCCAGTGGCTGGGGCTGGGGGGGCCGTCCAGCCGCTTGTGGGCGGGGCTGGTCCATGGCCGCTTCACGGCGGGTGACGTCCGATGAGCGCGCTTCTGCTCTGTCTGGCGGCGTTCTTCGGCCTGGGGGGCTGGCTGCCGTCGCCGGTGGCCGGCCGGCTTTGGCTGGGCGGCCGCTTTTTCGCCGGCTGGGCCCTGATGGAGACGGGCATCTATCTCCTGCATTTCGTCGCCCAGATGCCGCTGGGCCTGTCCGCCCGTGCCATGGCTGTCGTCGGCTTGGCCGGTCTGGTCCCGCTGCTGCGCCGCCGCCCGCCCCCGGCAGCGCTGTTGCATCCGGCGGTGCTCATGCCCCTGGCCGCCGCCCTGATCCTGGCGGTCCGGGGCGGTCTGACCTATGAGCCGCTGGCCTGGGACGAGCTTTCCAACTGGGCGGCCTGGGCGCGATCGGCCACCCTGGCCGACCGGCTGGTGGGGCCCGAGGTGCGTCACGGACTGGCCGGGTTCGGCTATACCCCCGGCTGGGCCCTGTCGCTGGCCTTTCCCGGTCTGGTCTTCGGCGGTTTCGACGAGGCGCGCGCGGCGGTCATCCCCTTCCTGATGCATGTGGGATTGCTGGGACTGCTGTTCGACGCGGTGGAGCACATGCTGTCGGTGCGGGGCGTCGACGAGCGCCGCTCGCGGATCATGGCCGCAGCGCTGATGCTCCTGGCCCTGGCGGCCGAGGCCACCTGGCGTCTGGCGCCGACCAACCTGCTGATCGAAAAGCCGCAGATCTTCGCCATGGCCGGCTGCCTGCTCCTCGGCCTGACGGCGGTGACCGGCGGCACCAGGCCGCGCCTGCTGGCGCTGCATCTGGGAGTGCTCTTCGCGGCGGCCTATCTGGTCAAGGTGTCGTGCCTGGGCTTGGGCGGCTCGCTCGCCATTCTGATGGCCGGGGCGCTGTGGGCCGAGCGCCGACTGGGCTGGCGTCATCTGGCGGTGGAGGGCGGCCTGCGGGCCCTGCTGGTCCTGGGGCCGGTGCTGGTATGCTACGGCGTCTGGCGCTTGGTATTTTCCGAGCCCGGCTGCCTGGGCAATCCGGTGCAGGTCTTCACCGAGGTGGTGGCGGGGCCGTTGCCCCAGGGGGCGGACGAACTGTTCCGCCGCTTCTTCGGGGCGGTGCTCGCCTATGTCGGCGCCTACAAGCTGCCGCTGACCGTGCTGTCACTGGCCGGATTGGCGGCGTGCCTTCACGACCGGCGCGGCGTTCTCATCGTACTGGCCCTGGTGGGGTTCATCGCCCCCTATTTCCTGGCGCTCTACGCCTATCACCTGTCGTGTTTCAGCGGCTATTACTGGCAGGAACTGAATTCCATCGACCGCTTCACCCGGGTGCCGCTGCGTCTGGTCCATCTGTTCGGCCTGACCCTGCCGGTGGTGGTCTGGGGGCCGGTTCTGGCCCGGAGACCGTGGCCGGGCGCGTTGCGGCCCGTGATTCTGGCCGGGCTGAGCGGACTGGCCCTGCTGGCCGGCTGGCGGCTGTCGCAGGATTTCCGCGCCATGGCCACCCGCTTCAACGAGAGCGCCGAGCAGGTCGAGACCGTGCGGACCATGCGCACACAGACCGAGGCCGTATTGCGGCTGGCGGTGGAGCGGCCCGGATTGGGGGCCAATGTCCAGATGCTGGCCCAGGGCACCCAGGGCTACGAGCGGCTGATCGCCGATTATTTCGCCGCCGGGCGGCTGGTCATTCCCCATCGCTGGAGCTTCGCGCCCGAGCAGCGTGACGCCTGGACCTTCATCGAGGACGAGGCCGGCATGCGGCGCCGGTTGGCCGAGGCCAGCCTGGTCTGGGTGGTCCGCCTCGATCCCTGGATGAGCTCGGTCCTTGCCCCCCTGGTCGATGGGCTATGCCTGCGGGAAAGCGGCGGCTATCTGCTGGTGCCCGTCGCCGGGGACCGTTTGCGCTGTACCCCCCTGGCGGGTTAGACCGCCTTATTTCCGGCGGTTTCCGCCCCGGATGGCGTGTCCCACCGACAATAGCTGGTTCCACCCCAGGACCATCACGTCGCGGGGGGTGAAGCGGATGGGCACGATCTTGCGCATGAACAGGTAGTTCTTCACGACGAAGTGGATCAGGAAGAACCCCACGTTGCAGGGCAGCTTGCTGGCCGCCACCGCCAGATTGCGCAGGATGGGAAAGCGCACCGCCAGCGGAGCGAGCTGGACCAGATTGACCTGCCGGCGCTTTTCCTCGGGCGTGAAGCAGGTCAGCAGCGAACCCTTCTGGGTCGAGACGTAATCCTCGGTCGAGGCTTCGGGCAGCACGCCCTGGTCGCGGCAGTAATCGTGCAGCTCGGTCCCGGGAAACGGCGTGGCGATGGAAAAGCCGCAATAGGCCGGACGGCAGCGTATGGCCAGGTCCAAGGTGGCCAGATCGTCCTCGAGGCCGGTATTGGGGAAACCCAGGATACAATTGGTGTAGATGTTGACCCCGGCGGCATTGAAGGCGTCGAAGGCTCCGATCAGCGCCTCGTCCTTCATCTCGCGGCGCAGAATCTCGCGGCGCACCTTGGGATTGGCCGCCTCGATGGACATGCAGACGGATTTGGCGCCTGCCTGGCTGATGAGGCGGACCATGTCGTTGCTGATGGTGTTGGCCCGCAGCAGGCAATAGAACGGAATGCCGACTTCGCGGGGGAAGCGCTCGGCAAATTCCTCCAGCCAGGGATCGACCTTGAGCACGAAGGTGTCGTCGGAGAAACGGATGTAGTCGGTGGGGTAGATTTCGGCGACCTTGCGCACTTCCTCGATCAGCGAACTGACCGAGCGCTTGCGGTACAGCTTGCCCAGGCCCCGGGTCAGATCGTTGTAGCCGGCGTTGAAGCAATAGGAGCAGCGGTAGGGGCACCCGCGAGAGGAATAGAACGACCGCAGCCGGAAGGCCCGCATGGCCGCCGACTTGTCGTAGACCAGGGCGCGGTCGATGAAGGGCAGGCTGTCCAGATCCTCGACCAGCCGGCCGAGCGTCGCCGGAGTTTGGGCGGTGGCGATGTTGGGGATACCGTCCAGGGAGCGGCCGGCGGCCACCCGCTCCAGCACCTGGGGAAAGGCGAGGTCGCCTTCACCGCGGCAGATGGCGGTGATGCCCTCCTCCTCGGCCAGGGCGGGGATGAAGGTGGGGTGCGGCCCGCCCACCACGATGGGCAGGGTCTCGTTCTCGGCGCGCAGGGCCCGGACGACCCCCATCAGCGCGGCGTAATCGGTGGTCATCATGGACATGGCCACCAGATCGGGACGCTGTTGCCGCACGGCGTCCAGAGCAGTGGCGGCGGTCGCCAGATCGACGTTCCATCCTTCACGCCGGGCGATGGAGGCAAGCTGCATCACCCCCATGGGGTCGCCCTCGATGGTCAGGGTGCGGACGACAAACAGGACCTTCATGGCACTTCCTCGGCAGACGCCAGCAGGGGGCACCATAACCAACCCGGCGGCCGCAGAGAAGCGGCGTGACATTCTTGACACTCATCTCCGCCACTCACTAGAACAACGAGTCTCCTCCAGCCGGTGCCGGTAATGGCAATTCAGCGCGTCGTCATGATTTATCCCGAGCAGGGGTTTTCCGGGAATTATGTCCGGCACATCCCGCTGTCCCTGCTTTACGCCTCGGCCGGGGTGGTCAAGGCCGGCGTCCGCGTCCATATCCTCGATGCCCGTATCCATTCCGACTGGCGCCAGCGCCTGGCGCTGCTGCTGGCCGACGGGCCGGTCACCTGCGTCGGCGTGTCGGTGATGTCGGGGCGGCCCATCCGCAGCGCCATCGACATCAGCCGGGCGGTCAAGGCCATCGATCCGGCCGTGCCGGTGGTCTGGGGCGGCCCCCATGCCACCTTCTATCCCGAGAGCATCCTGGACGGCGAGCCGGCCTGCGACTACGTGGTGTCGGGCTATGCCTCGGAAAGCTTCGCCCTGCTGGTCGAACGCCTGGGACAGGGCCGCACGCCCGAGGGCGTGGCGGGAATCTCGTGGCGCGAAGACGGCCGGGTCCGGCGCGAGCCGGCCAAGGACGACGCCTTCGAATACATGGATTACCGCGACATCCCCTATCACCTGATCGAGGACTATTCCGTCTACGGCCAGCTGGATCAGGACCGGCGCATCTTCTCCATGTACAGTGCCCTGGGCTGCCCCTACAAATGCTCGTTCTGCAGTTCGCCCGCCCAGTATTCTACCATCAAGGGCAAGAAATGGGTGCCGCTGTCGGCCGCCGACGTGGTGGACCACATCGACTTCCTGGTGGGCAAGTACCAGGCCAACTACATCTATTTCATCGATGACGACAGCTTTCCCAGCCTCGACCACGTGGGAGCGATCATCGACGAGATCAAACGGCGCGGACTGGCGGTGAAGCTGGGCTTCCGCGGGGCCCGCATCAACGAGATCAAGCGGATGAGCGACGAGTTCCTCACCCGCCTGGCCGAGGCGGGAACCGACATTCTGCATATCGGCGCCGAAAGCGGCTCGGACCGCATTCTCGGCCTGATCCGCAAGAACTGCACCGTCGACGACATCGTCGAATGCAACCGCAAGCTGGCCCGCCACCCGGAAATCACCGCCGCCTACAATTTCCTGATGGGGGTGCCGACCGAGACGCTGGACGAGCTGAAGCAGACCCGCGACCTGATGCTGACCCTGGTGGCCGACCACCCCTCCGCCCTGATCTTTCCGCCCAACAAGTTCCGGCCGCTGCCCGGCACCGAACTGTACGACCTGGCGCGCGAGAAATGGGGGTTCAGCATGCCGGCCAGCCTGCAGGAATGGGCGGATATCGAGGTCGAGGCCAACGCCCAGGAAGGATGGTACGAGCCCAGCATGGAGCGGTTCTTCAACCTGATGCTCATCTGCTCGTATTTCATCGACAACAAGGTGATGCGGCTGACCTCGGGGCGGACGCTGTTCTTCAAGCTGGCCCGTCTGGCCAACGTGCTTTACCGGCCCATCGCCCTGTTCCGCCTGCGCCGGGGGCTGACCTTCGGGCTGGTGGAATACCCGCTCTACCGGTTCGCCACCTGGTTTCTCGCCCGCGGCAAAGGGGGCTGAACGCCCATGTGCGGCATCGCGGGCCTGATCGGTGACGCTTCCCCCGGTGCCGCCCAACGGTTGGACTCCATGGTCGCCGCTCTCGTCCATCGCGGTCCCGACGGCGGCGGATGCTGGAATGACGGAGACGTTCATCTCGGCCACCGGCGCCTGGCGGTCATCGACCTGGCCGCCGCCGCCGCCCAGCCCATGGTGGGGCCGCGGGGGCTGGTCATCGTCTTCAACGGCGAAATCTACAACCACCATGACCTGCGCCGCGAGCTGGAGGGGCGGGGGCGGACGTTCCGCACCCAGTCCGACACCGAGGTGCTGCTTGCCGCCTGGGAGGCCTGGGGCGAGGACTGTCTCGGCCGGCTGGTGGGCATGTTCGCCTTCGCCCTCTGGGACCCCACGGCGCGCCGGCTGTTCATGGTTCGCGACCGGCTGGGCAAGAAGCCGCTCTACTTTACCCGGCAAGGGGACATGCTGGCCTTCGCCTCCGAGCCGAAGGCGCTGCTGGCGGTCGAGTCCGTCCGGGCGGCGGCGACGCTCGATCTTCAGGCCCTGTCCGATTTCCTGTCGCTGGGCTATGTGCTGTCGCCCAAGAGCATTCACGCCAATATCCGCCAGCTTCCCCCCGCCCACGCCGCCCGCTTCGACCCGTCCACGGGACGGCTGGAGACTTGGGAATACTGGCGTCTGGCCGATCACGTGCAGGACGGGCGTATTCCCTATGACGCCAAGGCGCGGGAGCGGTTCTCCGAGCTGCTGGCCCAGGCGGTCCAGGACCGCCTGCAGGCCGACGTGCCCTTGGGGGTCTTCCTGTCGGGCGGGCTGGATTCGGCGGCGGTGGCGGCCATGGCGGCGACTTCCGGGGCGCGGATCAGGGCCTTCACGGTGGGCTTCGACGCCCAAAGCTTCGATGAACGGCCCTTCGCCCGCCAAACCGCTTCCCATCTGGGACTCGATCTCGAGGAGCTTCCCGTGGACCCGGGGGCCGATGTGGATCTGGCGCGTCTGGTGGCCCAGTGCGACGATCCGTTCTCCGACACCTCGGCCCTGGCCTGCTGGCACCTCAACCGCGCCGCCCGCGGGCGGGTTACGGTGGCGCTGTCCGGCGACGGCGCCGACGAGATTTTGGCGGGTTATCCCACCTATCGCGCCGACCGGGTGGCCCGGCTGTGGAACCGGGTTCCCGCCCCGGTGAACCGGGCGCTGCTGGCATTGGTTCGGCGCGGGCTGCGGCCCAGCTATCGCAAGGTCAGCTTCGATTACAAGGCCCGCCAGTTCCTGGGTGGCCATGGCCTCGACGCCGCCAGGGCCCATTACTGGTGGCGGGTGGTGTTCTCGGATGAGGAGAAGCGCCGGCTGCTGTCGCCCGAAATCCTGGACGCCCTTGGGGATTACGATCCGTTCGAGACCTTCGCCGGGCATTTCCGGGCGGTGCCGCAAGCCTCGTTCCTCGATCGCTCGCTGTATGTCGATATCAAGACGTGGCTGGCCGACGACATCCTGGTCAAGGCTGACCGGACCAGCATGGCCTTCGGGCTGGAGGTGCGTTCGCCCTTTCTCGACCACCGGCTGGTGGAATTCGCCGCGCGCCTTGATGAGGCGGCGAAGATGAACTTCCGCCGCCAGAAGGTCATCTTGCGCGATGCCATGGCGAAAATTCTGCCGTCGGCGACATTGAAGCGGCGCAAGCAGGGATTTAATTCTCCGACCAGCCAGTTTTCGGCGCTGCATCCGCCACGACTTGGTGCTAATTCATTATTCCGTGATGATTTCCGGCTGGACCCGGCCGTCGAAGACGTCACGTTCAAGGCTTTTTCTCTGCGCGTCCTGGGCCAATGGTTCGAGAATCACCCTCCAATTCCCTGGAAAGGCTGCCAATGACACAACCGGATGCCGATCCGTCGCCGGGCCTCAGCTACCTTATTCCCGCCTATAACGAGGAACACTCGATCGGCACGACGATCGAGCGGCTGAAATCCATTCTGTCGACGCTGGACATGCCGTGGGAGATTGTCATCATCAATGACGGATCGCGCGACGGCACCCTGGCGGCGGCCCAGGCGCACGACGGCGTGCGGGTGGTCAGCCACCCCACCAATATCGGCTATGGAAGCGCCCTGAAGGCCGGCATCTGCGCCGCCCGCCACCAGTGGATCGGCATCGTCGATGCCGACGACACCTACGACATCGAGCAGATTCCCACCCTGGTCGAACAGATGCGGGCCGGATTCGACATGGTGGTCGCCGCCCGCAGCAACGTGCTGGATCTGGACCGGCCGGTGAAGCGGCAATTCCGGCGGCTGCTGATCGCCTTCCTCAACCTGGTGATCGGGGCGCGCATCGAGGATCCCAACAGCGGATTCCGCATCTTCACCCGCGACCTTGCGATGACCTTCTTTCCCTTCCTGTGCAACACCTTCTCGTTCACCACTTCGCTGACCGTCTTCGCCTTGGGTGAGCGCTATTTCGTCAAATACGTTCCGCTGCCCTATTTCAAGCGCAGCGGCAAGAGCAAGGTCCGCCACTTCCGCGATTCCCTGCGGATGATGCAACTGGTGCTGCAGGGCATCACCTTCTTCAATCCCATCAAGTTCTACCTGATGATGGTGGTCGGGCTGCTGGTAGGGTTCCTGGTGCCGTCGGCGATCCTGCTGTCCCAGGGGGCCGGCCCCCTGGCCGCCCTGTGGTTCGGGTTCGGGGCGGTATCCGCGCTGATGATCGGGCTGGGCGTTCTGGGCGACATCATCCGCATCTCCGCCATCGGCCGCGACAAGAGGGGGTAGGGATGGAGCGGGCGAAGAGGTGCGGCGAGGGGCTGGCCCTGGGGTTGTTTCTGGTCGGCGTGCTGCTCATCACCATGGTGCGCGGCGAACTGCGCGACGTGATGGGGTCGGCGCTCGCCGGACAGTACGACTATTCCGGTCAGTGCCTGGTGTGCCAGCGGACGACCGCCTGGGCGTTCTGGATGGTGCATGCCGGTCTTAAGGCCATTTCCAACCTCTTCTTCCTCGATCCCGGTTTCGGCCCACTGGCGGTCGCCAGTCCGTGGGGCTATGCGCCGGCGACGGAGAACCGGGACGCCGCAATCTGGCTGTTCAGCATCTTCGGCGCCCGTCTGCTGATGGCCCTTCCCCTGTACCTGCTGGTCCGGCGGCTGTTTGCGTCGCCGTTTGCGCGGCTGGCCTGCGTCGTGCTGCTGCTGTGCATTCTCGGCGGCTGGCCGGCGGCGGTGGTCAACGCCGTCTTCACCTTCGGCAAGCTGTTCGCCGACTGGCCGCCGGCCTACTACAATTTCTCCCAGCCCATGCTGGCCTTCGACTGGGCGGCGGTGGGCTTCATTCCGCTGCTGGTGCTGGTCCTCGATTCCCGCGAGCGGGTGGCGTTCCACCAGGTGGCGCTTCTGGCCGCCTTCGGCCAGTCGATGATGGACCATCTCGGCTTCATCACCGGCGTGACGGCCGCCCTGCTTACCCTGGTCCGGGGGCAGGGGATGAAACGCGCGGCGTTGCATGTGGCGGTGGCCGGTCTCTGCTCGGTGGCGGTGCTGGCGGTGATCGGCCTCAAGGGCGGGCTGACCATGGAGCGCATCGGCATGGAGCAGGCGGTGGCGGCGGCCGGTCCCATGGAGAAGATCCGGGCCTATTTCGGGTTCTGGTGGGAGGTGCAGGCCAAGTACAATTTCCAGTGGCTGAACCTGACCATCGCCAATTTCATTTCGCTCGCGGCGCCGGCCCTGGCCGGAGGTGTGCTGCTCGGCCTTCTGGTCCCGGCGCGGGGCGAGCCGGCCGAGGCGCGCGGGCGGCTGGCGGCCGTGCTGGGGTGCTGCACCGCGGCGATCGTCATGACGCTGCTCATCGGCATGTTCAAGAGCGGCTACGGATCGGACATGGGCCGGCAGGTCATTCCCTTCCTGATGATGGCCAGCCTGTGGCTGGCGGTCGGCCTGCGCGACCGCCGCGCGGGGCGCTAAAGCCTTTTCGCTTGGGATTGAAGGGGTGATCTGCTAACAAGCCTCCCATCCAGGGCATGGGCACGGGTCATGACTTTTCCCGAACGGGCATTCAGCAGCATCGTCGATTTTCGCGACGCTTATGCCGACCAGATGGTGGCGGCCTTGCGGTCGGTGAAGGGTGACGCGCTGGAGGCGGCGCAGGCGTTGCTGGCCGATACCCTTCGTCGCGACGGGAACGTCTTCTCCTGTGGCAATGGTGGTTCGGCGGCCATCGCCAATCACCTGGTTTGCGACCATTCCCGTGGCGTTTCCTGCGATACCGGCCTGCGGCCCCGCATCCACAGCCTGTCCGCCACCGTCGAGGTGCTGACCGCCATCGCCAACGACATCGAGTATGCCGAGGTGTTCTCCGAGCAGCTGCGCCTGCTGGGGCGGCCCGGCGACGTCCTGATCACCATCAGCTCGTCGGGCGATTCCGAGAATGTCACCCGCGCGGTGCAGCGGGCCAAGGACATGGGTATCGCCACCATCGCCATGACCGGTTTCGGCGGCGGCCGCACCGCCCGTCTGGCCGACGTCAACCTGCACGTCGCCGCCGATAATTACGGCGTCGTCGAGGATGTGCACCAGTCGCTGATGCACATGCTGGCCCAGTTCGTCCGTCAAAGCCATATGCCGCCCGATCTGGTCGCGGCGCGAAAATTCTGACGCCATGTCCCGCCAGGACGATGCCGGCCGCTCGGTCCTGATTCTCACCCAGCCGCCCTATGAAGGCGGCGTTCCCGCCAAGACCCGCATTCTGTGCCGTTACCTGCGCGACCGGGGCCATCGGGTGAGCGTGGCCTGGTACGCCACGTTCGGCCATCAGGCGGATATCAATGTCCCGCTTTGGCGGATGCCGGCGGGATTGCGTCCTGGCGTGCGCGAGATGGAATGTTTCGGCGACTTCCCCGGCGTGGCGGTGGGGTGCCTGTTCCCCGAGCTGGAGGCTCCCTATTATCTGCCCGGCCGTCACTGGCGGCGGCTGATCGCCGCCCATGACCGCCACATCGCCGTGGGCGGCCCGCCCTTGGTCGGCCACCTGCTGGCAGCGACCGGAACGCCCGGCCTGCTGTGGTGCGCCAGCGACGTGGTCGCCGATCGCCGCGACCGGGTGGCGGCCATGGGGCCGGCGCGGCGTCTGATCCATGACGTGGTCACCCTGCCCTGGGTACTGCGCCAGCAGGCCCATACCCTGGCATCGCTTCCCCGGGTCCTGGGGGTCAGCCGCTATACGGTCGAGCGGCTGGCGGCCCATGGCTGTCCCGCCGGACATCTCGACCGTCTGCCGATTCCGGTGGATACCGATCTCTTCAGGCCTTCGACATCGCCCGCTCCGCCGGCCGTGCTGGGCTTTGCCGCCCGCTTCGAGGACCCGCGCAAGAATATCGGTCTGGCCTTCGAGGCCCTGGCCCTGCTGCGGCGCAACGGTATGGACGCCCGCCTGCGGCTGGCGGGCGCGGAGCCTTCGCGGGAGACCCTGGGACGGGTGGCCGCCCTTGGACTGGAGGGGGCCGTCGATTTCCTCGGCGAGATCGCCCACGACCAATTGGCCGCCTTCTACCAGAATCTTGACCTGTTCGTGCTGCCGTCGCACCAGGAGGGGCTGTGCATCGCCGGGCTGGAAGCCATGGCGTCGGGGGTGCCGGTGATCTCAACCCGCTGCGGCGGGCCGGAGGATTATGTCCGGGACGGCGAAACCGGCTTTCTGGTGGAGGCCGCGCCCGCCGCCCTGGCCGGCGCCCTGGCGCGGGTGGCAGGGGACCGCGCCTTGCGGCGGATTCTGTCCGCAGGCGCCCGGCGGGTGGCCGAGGCGGAATTCTCCCTTGCCGCCTTCGGTTCCGGCCTCGCCCGCGCCTGGACTTCGGTGTGGGGGGACGCGCCGTGAAGGTCGTTCTGGTCGGTGAGACCAATCCCGGTTCGCGCACGCCCCAACGTCTGCGGGCCCTGCGGGACCTGGGGCACGATGTGGAAATGGTGTCCACCACGCCGGACGGCTGGACCTACGAGACGCGGCCCGGCCTGGCCGAGCGGCTGCTCTATCGCCTGCGTCTGCCCCTGGACCGCGCCGGGGCCAATGCCCGGCTGGCACGGGCCGCGGCGGGAGCGGGAATCGTGATTCTGGACAATGCCCGGACCATCCGCGCCGCCACCTTGCGGGCGGTGCGGCGGGCGGCTCCGGCGGCGCGGCTGGTGTGGTATTCCGAGGACGACACCATGAATCCCCGCCACCGCAGCCGCTGGCTGGAGGGCTGCATCGGGCTGTTCGACCTGTGGGTCACCACCAAGAGCTTCAATGCGGATCCGGCCGAGGTGCCGTCCCTGGGCGCGCGCCACGTGCTGGCCGTGAACAACTCCTTTTGCCCCCACGAGCACGCCCCCATTGCGCCCGATCCGCGCTTCGCCGCCCAGGTCGGCTTCGTCGGCACCTATGAGGCGCCGAGGGCTGCCGATCTGCTGGCCCTGGCCGACGCCGGCCTGCGGGTGCGGGTGTGGGGCAATGGCTGGGAACGGTTGGCCGGCCGCTCGCCCAACCTGGACGTGGCGGGGGTTCCGGTCTATGGCGACGACTTCCGGCGAGCGGTGTGCTCGACGGCGGTCAACCTGTGCTTTCTGCGCAAGGGCAATCGCGACCGCCAGACCTGCCGTTCCCTGGAGATTCCCGCCATGGGCGGCTTCATGCTGCACGAGGCCAGCGACGAGGTCGCCGCCCTGCTGGCCCCTGACCGCGAGGCTGCCTACTTCGCCTCGGCCGACGAAATGATCGACCAATGCCGCCGCTGGCTGGCCGATCCCGCCGCCCGCGCCGCCGCCGCCGCCACCGCCCGCGCCCGCGTGCTGGCGGATGGCCATTCCCATCCCGAGCGCTGGCGGGCCATTCTGGACCAGGCCTTGGGGCAGGCCGGTATTGACTAAGTGAGGGCGGTGTGGCGAAAGTGCAGCCCTCGGGCAAGAAACGAGTGCTCTCTTGATGACTCATAATCAGCGGATCGCGGTGATTGGCCTCGGCTATGTCGGGTTGCCTCTGGCCGTCGCCATCTCCCGTCATTTTTCCACGGTGGGCTTCGACATTTCGCAGGCCCGCATCGACGAGCTGCACAAGGGGTTCGACCGGACCGGCGAGGTGGACAAGGCGGTGCTGCGGGCCAGCACGCTGCGGCTGTCGGCCAAGGCCGAGGACATCAAGGGGGCCGACGTCTACATCGTCACCGTTCCCACCCCGGTGGATGACGCCAACGAGCCTGATCTCAGTCCGGTCTTGAGTGCCTGCCGCTCGGTCGGCGCGGTCATGTCCAAGGGGGCGGTCGTGGTGTTCGAAAGCACCGTCTATCCCGGCGTCACCGAGGATATCTGCGGCCCCGCGCTGGAAAAGGCCTCGGGCTTGAAGCGCGGCGTCGACTTCTTCCTCGGCTACAGCCCCGAGCGCATCAATCCCGGCGACCGCGAGCATACCGTCGAGCGCATCACCAAGGTGGTGGCGGGCGAGACTCCGGAGGTTACCGATCTTCTGGCCAAGGTCTACGGTGTGGTGACCACCGGCGGCGTGTTCAAGGCGGCCTCCATCCGGGTCGCCGAGGCGGCCAAGGTCATCGAGAATTCCCAGCGCGACATCAACATCGCCTTCATCAACGAGATCACCATGATCTTCGAGAAGCTGGGCATCTCCATCTACGACGTGCTGGAGGCCTCGGCCACCAAGTGGAACTTCCTCAACTTCAAGCCCGGCCTGGTGGGCGGCCACTGCATCGGCGTCGACCCCTTCTATCTGGCGCGCTGCGCCCAGGATAACGGCCATCACCCGGAAATCATCCTGGCGGGCCGGCGTATCAACGACGGCATGGGGCCCTGGGTCGCGCAAAGGGTGGCGGCCCAGCTGGCGCCCGGCTCCAAGGTGCTGGTGCTGGGCCTGACCTTCAAGGAGAACGTTCCCGACCTGCGCAACAGCAAGGTGGTGGACGTGATCCGCGAACTGCGTCGTCTGGGCCACGAGGTGACGGTGCACGACCCCTATGCCGACCCGGCCGAGGCTGAGCACGAATATTCCGAGACGCTGACCACCAGCCTTGAAGGCCTGTCTGGTTTCGACGGTCTGGTCGGCACGGTGCCGCACGCGCCCTACCTCGCCTTTTCCCAGGAGAACTTCGCCACCCTGGTGCGTCCCGGCGGGCTGGTCGCCGACGTCAAGGGCATGTGGCGGGGCATGGACATTCCCGATGGCGTCCGTCTGTGGCGTCTGTGACCATGAAGCAGGTGATCCAGAGCGCGCGCAGCGGCAAGCTGGCCCTCAAGGAGGTGCCCGAGCCCCAGGTCCGCGCTGGATCGCTGCTGGTCGCCACGCGGGCCTCGCTGATTTCGGCCGGCACCGAGCGCATGGTGGTGGATTTCGCCCGCAAGAGCCTGGCCGGCAAGGCCAAGGCGCGGCCCGATCTGGTGCGCAAGGTGCTGGACAAGGCGCGGCGGGACGGTTTGATGTCCACCTTCCGCGCCGTGATGGCCCGGCTGGACGAGCCTTTGCCCTTGGGCTATTCCGCCGCCGGTGAGGTGGTGGCGGTGGGCGCCGGGCTGGAAGGCAGCTTCCATGTGGGCCAGCGGGTGGCGGTGGCCGGGGCCGGTCTGGCCAATCATTCCGAACTGAACGTGGTGCCGCGCAATCTGGCGGTGCCGCTGCCCGAGGCCGTGGCCTTCGACCACGCCTGCTTCGCCACCCTGGGCTCCATCGCCCTGCACGGGGTGCGTTCGCTGGGCGTCGGCCTGGGCGACGTGGTCTGCGTGGTCGGCGTCGGCCTGGTGGGCCAGCTGGCGGTACAGTTCCTGGCCCTGCAAGGGGCCCGCGTCATCGCCATGGACACCGATGCCGACCGTCTGGCCCTGGCGGCCCGCCTGGGGGCCGAACTTGCCTGGAACGTGGCCGAGCCCGGCCTGCCCGAGGCGGTGGCCCATCTCACCGGCGGCATCGGCTGCGACGCCATCCTGATCTGCGCCGCCACCGAGTCCAGCGGCCCGCTGGAGACCGCCGCCGAGATCGCCCGCGACCGGGCCAAGGTGGTGATGACCGGCAAGACCGGCACCGAATTTCCCTATGCCGCCTTCATGAAGAAGGAGCTGTCCCTGATGGTGTCGCGCTCCTATGGGCCGGGGCGCTATGACGAGGATTTCGAGGGCCGCGGCGTCAAGTATCCGGTGGGCTTCGTGCGCTGGACCGAAAGCGACAACCTGGCCGAGGTGGTGCGCCTGATGGCCGCCCCCGCCGGACGTCGCCTGGAGATCGCGCCGCTGATCAGCCATCGCTTCGCCTTCGAGAAGGCCGAGGACGCCTACGCCCTGGTCACCGAGGCGACCGAGCCTCACCTGGGCGTGGTGCTGCACTATGAGCGGCAGGCCGCCGCCGACCGTGCCGCACCGGCGTTTGCCGCACCGCGCGCCGCCGCCGGGCGCTGCGTGCTGGGGGTGATCGGCGCCGGCGCCTTCGCCCGCACCGTGCTGTTGCCCGAACTGAAGCGTCTGTCCCAGGTGGAGCTGGCGGCCATCGCCACCACGCGGGGCATGACCGCCGACCATGCCCGCTCGGCTTTCGGGTTCGGCCGGGCCACCACCGACGCCGAGGAGATCCTGGCCGATCCCGCCATCAACGCGGTGCTGATCGCCACCCGTCACGCCAGCCATGCCGAGCTGACCGCCCGCGCCCTGGCGGCGGGCAAGTCGGTACTGGTGGAAAAGCCGCTGGCGGTGGATCGGGACCAGCTGAATAGGGTGATCGCCGCCCGCCGGGACTCGGACGGGTTCTTCCTGGTGGGCTTCAACCGCCGCTTCGCCCCCATGACCCGGAAGGCGCGCGAGGTCCTGGCCCGCCATCCCGGCCCCAAGGTGCTGTCGCTCAGGGTCAATGCCGGGGCGCTACCGCCCGAGGCCTGGCTCAACGCCCCCGAGGAGGGTGGCGGCCGCGTGGTGGGCGAGGGCTGCCACTTCGTCGATCTGGCCCGCGCCCTGGTGGGCGCTCCCATCGTCTCGGTGACGGCCGAGGCGGCGGGCGGCGGCGGCGACGATCTGGTGGCGGCGCTGTCCTTCGCCGACGGCAGTCTGGCGACCCTTATTTACACGGGCCAGGGCGATTCCGCCTTCAGCAAGGAGCGCTTCGAGTGCTTCGCCGGCGGCACCGTGGTGGCCATCGACAACTTCCTGTCGCTGTCCATCACCGAGAATGGCCGCACCCGGACGGAATCGGCCAAGCTGGGCCAGGACAAGGGCCACCGCGCCGAAATCGAGGCTTTCGTCCAGGCGGTGGCGGCCGGTGGTCCCGCCCCGGTGGACGAGGCCGAGCAGATCGAGACCAGTCTGGCCACCCTGGCGGTGGTGGACTCCCTGCGCGAGGGCCGCCGCGTCTTCCTGGCGGGGGAAGGATGATCGAGGCGGCGCTGGCCGGTCTGGCCGCCTTCGGCCTGAGCGTCGCCGGAACCCGCGCCGCCATCGCCTGGTTGCTGCATCGCCGTTATCTCGACCATCCCAACGAGCGTTCCAGCCATTCCAGTCCGACGCCGCGCGGCGGCGGTCTGGCGGTGACCCCGGCCATTCTGCTGGCCTGGGGCGGTCTGGCGCTGGTCCGGGGGGGGCAGGGGCTGGACCTGGCGCTGATGGCCGGGGCGGCCCTGCTGATGGCGCTGTCGTGGTGGGACGACCGCCATAGCCTGCCGGCGGCTCCGCGTTTCGCCGTCCACGGTCTGGCCGTGGCGGCGGGGCTGGCCGTCATCCCCGCCGAATCCCTGGTGTTCCAGGGTTGGCTGCCGCTTTGGGCAGATCGGCTGATCGCCGGGCTCGGTTGGCTGTGGTTCCTCAATCTCTACAATTTCATGGACGGTATCGACGGCATCACCGGTATCGAGACCGCCGCCATCGGCCTGGGGCTGGTCGTGGTGGCGCCGCTGCCCCAGGTGGCGGGGCCGGCGGCCATCTGCGCCTGCGCCGGGCTGGGCTTCCTGGTATGGAACTGGCATCCCGCGCGGATCTTTCTGGGCGATTCCGGCTCCATCCCCCTGGGCTTCCTGCTGGGCGGGCTGCTGGTGCAGCTGGCGGCGGCGGGCCAGCTGGCGGCGGCGCTGATTCTGCCCGCCTATTATCTGGCCGACGCCACCATCACCATCAGCCGCCGCGCCCTGGCCGGCGAAAAGATCTGGCAGCCCCACCGCAAGCATTTCTACCAGCGGGCCGTCCAGGGCGGACGCAACCATGCCCAGGTCAGCCTGGCCATTCTGGGCGGCAACGCCGTCCTGGTTCTGGCGGCGATCGCGGCGACCGGCGGGCTGGTCCTTCCGGCGACGCTGGTCGCGGTGACGGCGGTGGCGGTCCTGCTTGGCCTGTTGCAGCGCTGGTCGCGGGGGGACGCGGCATGAAGATTCTGGTGACCGGGGCGACGGGCTTTGTCGGAGCGGCCCTTATCCGTCACCTGCGCCAACAGGGTGACGAGGTGGTGGGAGCCGTCCGTCGCTCGACGGATCCAGGCATGGTGGCCGTGGGCGATATCGGTCCCGGCACGGACTGGCTACCGGCTCTGGCCGGGGTGGAGACTGTCATCCATCTGGCCAACCGCGCCCATGTGATGACCGAGACCGAGGCCGACCCCGAGGCGGCGTTCATGGCCGTCAACCGCGACGGCAGCCTGCGCCTCGCCCATCAGGCGGTGGAGGCCGGAGTGCGGCGCCTGGTGTTCGTCAGTTCCATCAAGGTCAACGGCGAGGCGACGTTCGGGCGGGGATTCACCGCCGCCGACCCGCCGGCGCCCGAGGACGCCTATGGCCGGTCCAAGCTGGAAGCCGAGCGGGGCTTGGCCGACATCGCGGTCGCGTCCGGGCTTGAACTGGTGGTGGTGCGTCCGCCGCTGCTTCACGGTCCCGGCGTGAAGGGCAATCTACGCAGCCTGATGCGGGCGGTGGACAAGGGCATCCCTTTGCCCTTCGGCCTGGTGCGCAACCAGCGTTCCCTGCTGGGCATGGACAATCTGGTGAATCTGCTGTCGCTGTGCGCCCGCTCGGAACGGGCGGCGGGCGGCATCTGGCTGGCCACGGACGGCGAGGATGTCTCCTCTGCCGAACTGGTTCGCCGGCTGGCCGCCGTCCTGGGACGGCCGGCGCGGCTGCTGCCGGTGCCGCCCGCCCTGCTGCGTCTGGCGGGCCGCTTGACCGGGCGCGGCGCGGCGGTGGAACGGCTGCTGGGTTCGTTGCAGGTCGATGATTCCGAGACCCGGCGGGTCCTGGGCTGGGCGCCGCCCAAGACCCTGAGCCAGGGCCTGGCCGACATGGCGAGGGGAAAATGAGCGCCATCCCCCGCTTCGGCGAGATCGTCAAGGGGGGCATGTTTCTCGCCGGCGGCGGCGTGGTCCAGGCCCTGATCGCCTTCGGGGCGCAGATCGTCCTGATGCGCCTGCTCCGCCCCGAGGATTTCGGCGAGTTCGCCATGGTGCTGGCCGGGTGCGGCCTGGTGCAGATGGTGTTGTCGCTGCGCCTCAACGCCCAGATCATCCGGGCCGGCGAACAGGCGCTCGACGGTCCGACGCGGGTCCTCTATCACTCCGCCCTGTGCTGGGAGACGCTGCTGGCCAGCCTGGTGACGCTGGTCTGGTTGGCCGCCGCCGGCCTGATCTCGACGCTGTCGCTGGTTCTGGTCTTGGCCCTGACGCTGGGGCAGTGGGTCAACCAGGCGCTGTCGTTCTGGGAGCGGGGCATGCCCTATCGCCAGATGGCGATGGTCGATACCGGAGCGTTGCTGGTGGGCCATGCCGCCTCGGTCGGGCTGGTCCTGGCCGGAGCGGGCGCCATGGCGCTGCCGTTGCGCGAACTGATCGTCGTCCTGGTGCGCATCGGTTTGCTGATGCGGGTCGGCGCCCTCGGCCTGTTCGGATGGCGCTGGGTCCGCCCCGACGAGTGGCGCCGGCTGGTTCGCGAAGCCGGCGATCTGTGGGGCGAGGGACTGGTCGAGGGCGGATTCGCCCGGCTGGTGGTGCTGGGCAGCGGCTGGGTGGGGGGTGCCCACGGCGCCGGCATCTTCTCCCAGGCCATGCGCCTCGCCCTGGTGCCCCACCAGTTCCTGTCGCCGGTGGTCAACCGGATGTTCGCCAACCTCTTCAGCCGGCTGGAGACCGACGGCGAGCGCCGTGCCGTCCTGTTGCGGGGCGGCGGCTGGACCGCCGCCGCGCTGGTCCCGGGAGCGGCGCTGGCGGTGTGGTTCGCGGATCCACTGGTCCCGCTGCTGTTCGGGGCCCATTGGGCGGAAGCCTCCCATGTCCTGGCCGCCATGGCCGGGGTGATCCTGTTCTACAGCCTGTTCGAGCTGGTCCGGGCCTATTGCCTGTCGCGGCGGCTGACCCGCCACGTCATGGTCGCCCGCGCCGCGCAATACGCGGTGTTCTGCGCCGGATTGGCCTGGGCGGCGTCGGGCGGCGGCATCCAGGCGCTGTCTCTGGCCTTGTCGCTGTCCTACGCCGCGGTCTTTCTGGTGACGGCCCGGCCGGTCTACGCCGGCCTAGCCCGCAGGCCGTAAGGCCCGGGCTTTTTCCGTGGGCGCCAGGACGACGGTGGCGCCGTCCCGGGGAGCGAGATAGGGCTCGAGGCGGTAATGCTCGGGTCCGCCGGCCAGGGTGAACCTTTCCCATCCTTCTCCCAGGCGCTCGAAGGCAATGGGATCGGTGCTGGCCGCGTTTTCCTCCAGGACCATCACCGGCCGGCAGCGGGCGATGGTGCCGGCCAGCCCCGCCAGGACGCGGGGCTCGAACCCCTCGGCGTCGAGCTTGATCACGTCGACCCGGTCAATTCCCCGGGCGGCAAGGTACGAATCGCCGTCGACCAGGGGAAGGCGGCCCGCTTCCCGGTTGGACAGGTTGTGGCCGGCGAGGAAGCTGCCGGTCCCTTTATTGGCCAGGGTCGGGGCGTAGTAGACCGCGTCGTGGGCGTGGTCGGACAGGCCGACCTCATGCACCTCGATGTTCTCGATGCGGTTGATTCCGATATTGCGCAGGATGGCGTCACGCGCCGGCTGCCAGGGCTCGAAGGCATGGATCCGGGCGGCGTGGGCCGACAGGAAGAGGCTGTGCTGCCCCACATTGGCGCCGATGTCGAGAACCACCGCTCCGGGGCCGGCCTGGCGGGTGGCCTCGCGCAGGAAGGAGAGGATGCCCAGCTCGTAGACGCCGTAGAAATAAACGCTCCAGTCGATGAACGAGGACAGGTCACCCTGGTACCGCAGGCCGAAGAAGGCGCAGTTGAACGGTGTCGATGGCATGGAGTCGGGATCGGCCAGCTTTCGCAGGATGCGGTCGCGCAGGCCGAACGGAAGCCATCGCTGCCGTCCGAAGCGGCGCAGCATCGACAACCCGATCGGGGGAAGGGTCATGGGATAGCCTTTGGCTTGAGGAGCGGCCCGCCGTAAGCTACATCCCCATATCCGGCGGGTGAAGCCCCGTAATGGCGGGGACCGAGGAATGGCGGCGTGATGCGGAGTCCGAAAAGCTTGGGGGCAGGGATGTGGGCTGGGCCGGGGGCCGCGCCATGAGCGTCGCCGTCGCCGTCCATGGCCGCTTTCACGGCTTTGACTTGGCGGGGCAGCTGTCCCGGCGGCATGTGCTGTCCCGGCTGATCACCACCTATCCCGGCTTCGCCGTGCGGCGTTTCCTGCCGGCCGAGACCCCGTTGGCCACCGCTCCCTGGCTCGAGGCCGTCCGGCGGGCATGGCCATTGCTGCGCCTTCCCGGCCGTCCCGACACGGTGATCGCCCGGCGCTTCGCTCGCTTTGCCGCCTGCCACCTGCCCGATTGCCGCATTCTGGTGAGTTGGAGCGGTGCCAGCCTGGAAGCCATGGCCGAGGCGCGGCGGCGCGGCATCAGGACGGTGCTTGAGCGTGGCTCCACCCATATGGATCACCAATGCGCGGTCCTGACGGAGGCCCATGCCCGCTGGGGGCTGGTCTGGTCGCCGACCGACGAGGAGCTGGTCGAGCGCGAGCGCGAGGAATACGCCGCCGCCGACCTGATCGCCCTGGGTTCGAGCCATGCTGCCGAGACCTTCCTGGCCCGGGGTTTTGCGCCCGAGCGTCTTTTGGTCAATCCCTACGGCGTCGATCTCGACCGCTTCCGCGCCACCCCCAGGGTCGAGGAGCCCGGCCGGCCGCTGCGGCTGCTGTTTGTCGGGCAGGTGGGCGTCCGCAAGGGGGTTCCTGAACTGCTTCGGGCTTTCGCGGCCTTGAAGCGGCCCGCCGAACTGCATCTGGTCGGGCCGGTGGAGCCGGGCTTCGCCTCGCTTCTGGCGCGTCTGGCCACCGACGGAGTCGTCCTTCGCGGTCCGCTGCCGGGGGCGGCGCTGCCGGGAGAATACGCCCGTGCCGATGCCTTTGTTCTTCCCTCGGTGGAGGAGGGATTCGGCATGGTGATTTTGCAGGCGATGGCCGCCGGTCTGCCCGTGGTGGCGTCCAGCGCCACCGGTCTGCCCGACGCCGACCCTCGGGGTCAGGCCGGGTTGGTGGTGCCCCCGGCCGACATCGCGGCATTGACGCATGCGCTGGATTTGATCGTGGGCGATACGGCGTCGCGACGGCGAATGGGACAGGCCGCCCGAAGCGCGGTGGAGGCCGGCTGGTCCTGGGACGATTATGGTGGAAGAGCGGTCGAGGCTTACGGGCGACTGACGGGCGGCTGCGGGGCCGTCGCACTTGACCGCATTGCCGCACTCCCGTAATCAGAGCCTTTCAGGCCACTGATCCGCCGGGTTTCCGAGGAAGATGTAGTTGATGAAACCGTCGTCGCTTCCACGAGCCCAGCTGGCGTTCCTCCACGACGTATTCATGGCCGCGCTGTCTTTCGTTCTGGCCCTGTATCTGCGGCTTGGAGACGACGCCTGGATTTGGTGGGACCGCCTCGATCTGGGCCTCGCGACGGCGCTGTTCAGCTTGGTGGCGGCGACTGTCTTCCTGTCCCAGCGCCTGTACCGCGGTGTCTGGCGTTACGCCTCGGTCAACGACATGCTGGCCCTGGCCCGCGCCGCGACGCTGACCATTCTGGTGTTCCTGCTGCTGCTGTTCCTGACCAGCCGGCTGCAATCGCTGCCGCGCTCGGTTCTGTTCATCAACTGGTTCGTGCTGATGGCTTTGCTGGGCGGGCCGCGTTTCGTCTACCGGATGTTCAAGGACCACCGCCAGAGCCGCAAGCGCGCCGAAAGCGACCATGTCCGCGTGCCGGTGTTGCTGGTGGGGGCCGGCGACGAGGCCGAGCTGTTCCTGCGCGCCGCCCGCTCTCCCGACGCCGAATACCGGGCGGTGGGGCTGCTGAGTTCGCGGGGCGCGCGGGTGGGTCGCCACATTCACGGCATCGACGTTCTGGGCTCCACCGACGAGATGGCCGACGTGGTGACGTCGCTGCGCCAGAAGGGGCAGGCGCCGCAGCGTCTGGTGATCACCGACCATCGTCTGGACGGGGCCGAGGTGCGGCAGTTGCTGGACGAGGCCGACCGCCTGGGCATGACCTTGGCCCGCATTCCGCGCCTGATGGAGTTGAAGGACGGCGTGGAGGAGCGGGTCACCATGCGCTCCATCGCCGTCGAGGACCTTTTGGGACGGCCCCAGGCGGTATTGGATCGGGCAGCCATGGAGGCCATGATCAAGGGCCGCCGCGTCCTGGTGACCGGCGCCGGTGGATCCATCGGCAGCGAACTGGTGCGCCAGATCAGTGATTTCGGGCCAGCCTCGCTGGTGCTGTTCGAGGCCTGCGAGTTCAATCTCTACGCCATCGACCAGGAAATCACCACCCGCCAGCCCGACATGGAACTGATCCCCCTGCTGGGTGATGTGCGCGATGCGGCGCGGGTGAACGGCGCCATGGCGCATCACCGCCCGGAACTGGTGTTTCACGCCGCCGCCCTGAAGCACGTGCCCATGGTGGAGTACAATCCCGACGAGGGCATCCTGACCAATTGCGTCGGAACCCGTCTGGTGGCCGATGCCTGCCGTGCCAACGGGGTTTCCCTGATGGTGCAGATCTCCACCGACAAGGCGGTCAATCCCACCAATGTCATGGGGGCGTCCAAGCGGGTGGCCGAAATGTACGCACAGGCCCTGGATCTGGCGGAAAGTGAACGGGGAGGCACCCGTTTCGTCACCGTGCGCTTCGGCAACGTGCTGGGCTCCACCGGATCGGTTGTGCCGCTGTTTCAGAAGCAGCTGGCTGAGGGCGGCCCCATTACCGTCACCCACCCCGATATGACCCGCTATTTCATGACGGTGCGCGAGGCGGTGGAGTTGGTGCTGCAGGCCTCGGCCTTCGGAATCGGCCATCCCGTCTACCGTGGCAAGATCTTCGTTCTCGACATGGGCGAGCCGGTCAAGATCGTCCATCTCGCCCGCCAGATGGTCCGTCTGGCCGGGCTGCGCCCCGATGTGGACGTCAAGATCATCTTTACCGGCCTGCGCCCTGGCGAGAAGCTGTTCGAGGAATTGTTCCACGGCTCCGAGCCCACCGTTGCCACGGAGATGCCGGGCATCCTGGTCGCCGAGCCCCGTTCCGCCGATGCCGCCGATCTGGGCGCCGCCATCGATGGCCTTGCCCGGCTCTGCCGCGATCATGATGCCGACGGCGCGCTGGCTGCCCTATGCCGCGTGGTCCCCGAATACACCGTCACTCCCAATACCCCCGTCCCAGCCCCCCAAGACTGAACTGCCCCCCGGAGAACTGCTTCCATGTCCGACATTCGCCCCGTCCGCCGCGCCCTGCTCTCGGTTTCCGACAAGACCGGCCTGATCGAATTCGCCCGCTTTCTAGCCAAGTCAGGCGTCGAGCTGCTGTCCACCGGCGGCACCGCCAAGGCCATGCGCGATGCCGGTCTGGCGGTGATCGACGTGTCGGACTTCACCGGCTTCCCCGAGATGCTGGACGGCCGGGTCAAGACCCTGCATCCCAAGGTGCACGGCGGCCTGTTGGGCATTCGCGGCAACGCCGAGCACGAGAAGGCCATGGCGGCCCATGGCATCAGGGAAATCGATCTCTTGGTGGTCAACCTCTATCCTTTCGAGGAGACGGTGGCCAAGGGCGCCGATTACGAGACCTGCGTCGAGAACATCGACATCGGCGGCCCCGCCATGATCCGCGCCGCCTCCAAGAACCACGACTCGGTCACCGTGGTGGTGGACGTCGAGGATTACGCCGTGGTGCAGGCCGAGATGGAAGCCAACAAGGGCGGCACCACGCTGGCGCTGCGCAAGCGTCTGGCCGCCACCGCCTATGCGCGGACCGGCGCCTATGATGCGGCCATCAGCCAGTGGTTCTCTCGTGAACTGGGCGACACCTTCCCGCGCCGCGTCGTTGTTGCCGGCGAACTGAAGCAGTCGCTGCGTTACGGCGAGAACCCGCACCAGGCCGCCGCCTTCTACACCAACGGCTCGGCCCGCGCCGGCGTGGCCACGGCCAGGCAGCTCCAGGGCAAGGAGCTCAGCTACAACAACCTGAACGACACCGACGCCGCCTTCGAACTGGCCGCCGAGTTCGACGAGCCGGCCATCGCCATCATCAAGCACGCCAATCCCTGTGGCGTGTCGGTGGGTACCGATCTGAAGAGCGCCTATCTGCGCGCGCTGGCCTGCGACCCGGTTTCGGCCTTCGGCGGCATCGTCGCCATGAACCGCCGCCTGGACAAGGTCACCGCCGAGGAGATCGCCAAGCTGTTCACCGAGGTGGTGATCGCGCCCGAGGCCGACGAGGACGCCGTCGCCGTGTTTGCCGCCAAGAAGAACCTGCGCCTGCTGGTCACCGGCGGCATGCCCGACCCGGCCGAGCCCGGCATGACGCTGCGCCCGGTGGCCGGCGGCTATCTGTTCCAGACCAAGGACAACGGCCGGGTGATGCTGCCGGACCTGAAGGTGGTGACCAAGCGCGCGCCCACCGAGCGCGAGCTGGCCGATCTGCTCACCGCCTTCCGCATCTGCAAGCACGTCAAGTCCAACGCCATCATCTACGTCAAGGACGGCGCCACCGTGGGCATCGGCGCGGGCCAGATGAGCCGGGTGGATTCGTCGCGTATCGCCGCCTGGAAGGCCCAGGAGGCGGCCACCGCCGCCGGCCTGGCCGAGCCCCAGACCATCGGTTCGGTGGTGGCGTCCGACGCCTTCTTCCCCTTCGCCGATGGCCTGCTGGCGGCGGCGGCGGCGGGAGCTACGGCGGTGATCCAGCCCGGCGGTTCCATGCGCGACGCCGAGGTGATCGCCGCCGCCGACGAGAAGGGCCTCGCCATGGTGTTCACCGGCATGCGCCACTTCCGGCATTAAGGAGAGCGGGTAATGACGTCCCGGCGTTTCGCGCTGATCGATCGCGACGGCACCATCAACGTCGAGAAGCATTATCTGTCCGATCCCGACCAGCTGGAGCTTTATCCCGGCGTGGGGGCCGCCATCCGGCGGCTCAACCGCCTTGATATCGGCGTGGTGGTGGTGACCAACCAGTCGGGAATCGCCCGGGGCTATTTCGACCTGGCCCGGCTGGACGAGATCCACACCCGCCTGTTCGCCTTGTTGGAGGCCGAAGGCGCGGCCATCGACGGCCTCTATATCTGCCCCCACGGTCCCGCCGATGATTGCGACTGCCGAAAGCCACTGCCGGGCATGGTCGAGCAGGCGGTGGCCGACCACCATTTCGATCCGGCCCGGTCGTTCATGATCGGCGACAAGGAGGTGGACGTGGAGTTGGGCCACGCCGTCGGGGCAAAATCGTTTTTGGTCCGCACCGGCCACGGCGCCAAGCACGTGGACGGCACCAAGGCCGACTACGTGGTCGATGACCTGCCGGCGGCGGTCAGGATCATCGAGACGCTGGTGTAGGAAGAGACATGACCCGTCCGGGGGGTTCGTCAGGCAAGGTCAGGGTGATCATCAATGCGCTGCATGCCAAATCGGGCGGTGGCGTCACCTATCTGCGCAACATCCTGCCCCATCTGGCGGCGGCGGATGGGCTGGAGTTGCATCTTTTCCTGCATCTCGACCAGTTCGAGCTGTTCGGCACCCCGCCTGAGAACGTCAGGCTCCATCTTCTGGACTTTCCCAACAGCTTCATCCGCCTGATGGCCTGGGAGCAGGTGGCCCTGCCCATCCTGGCCTATGAGATGGGGGCTGACGTCACCTTCTCGCTGGCCAATTACGGGCCGCTGCTGGCTCCCAATCCGGTGATCGTGCTGCGCAACTCATTGGCGGTGGTGCGGCGGGAATACCGCCTTTCCAAATGGGCCTATTGGATTGCCCTGGCCGCCGCCACCCTGGTGTCGCTGGTGGGCTGCCGGGCCGCCATCGCCGTGTCCGACTATGCCCGCCGCACATTGGCATTCGGCATGCCGGCGCTTTTCAAGGGCAAGACCACCGTCATTCATCATGGCGTCGATGCCCGCTTCGTGCCCGCCGACCTGCCGCAATCGCGTCGGCCCGACGAATTGCTGGTGGTGTCGGACGTTTATGTGCAGAAGAATCTCCATACCCTGATCCGGGCGATGGCCGTGGTGCGCCGAAGCCATCCCGAGGTACGCCTGATCATCGCGGGACGCTTGGTGGACCTGGACTATCACCAGGAATTGCTGCGGCTGGCCGCCGAATGCGGTGTGGGCGATGCGCTGGAGTTCCTGGGCGGGCAGCCGCCGGGCCGGCTGCTGGAGCTTTACCGCCGCTGTACCGCCTTCATCTTCCCATCGACGGTGGAGACCTTCGGCAATCCCCTGGTCGAGGCCATTGCTTGCGGCGCCCCCGTGCTCTGCTCCGACAGTGCCGCGATGCCGGAGGTGGCGGGTGATGCGGTGCTGTACGTCCATCCCCTGGACGAACAGGGCATGGCGCAGGCGATTGTCCGTCTTCTCGACGATCCGTCGCTGCGCGGCGAACTGGAGCAAAAGTCGCTGCGCCAGGCGGCCCGCTATTCCTGGGCGGAGACCGGGGCCCGGACGGCGGAGGTTCTGCGCCAGGCCCGGCGGGGTGGGGCGCTATGATCCGCCTGCTCTATCTGGTCAGCCATCCCATCCAGTATCAGGCGCCGCTGCTGCGCCGCGTCGCCGCTGAGCCCGGAATCGATCTGCGTGTGCTGTTCGAGCGGGTCGATACCACCCGCGACTATTTTGACGAGGGCTTTGGCAGGAAAATCCGCTGGGACGTGGAATTGCGCGGCGGCTATGCCAGCACCTCCCTGGCGGAGACCTCCCTTGCTACCGAGATTCGGGCCGCCGACGTCGTCTGGCTGCATGGCTGGCAATCCCCCATGCTGCTCAAGGCGCTGGGCCTGGCAAAGGTCTATGGCCGTCCGGTCCTGATGCGCGGTGAAAACCAGGACCAGGCCATGCCCGACGGTTCCGGCCTTCGCCGTTGGCTCAAGCGGCGCTATCTGGGTTGGATCTTCCGCCGCTGTACCGCGTTCCTCGCCATCGGCGGCGCCAACCGCGATTACTATCGGGCGCGCGGCATCGGGCCGGAGCGCATCTTTTCCATGCCCTACGCCGTGGACAACGCCGCCTTCGCCGCCCAGGCGGCCCAGGCGGACCGTTCCCGCCTGCGCCGCGAACTGGGTATCCCAGAGAGCACCAAGGTGGTGCTGTTCGCCGGCAAGTTCCAGCGTCGCAAGCGTCCCGACCTGCTGGTCGATGCCTGGCGGCGTCTGGACCCGCCCAGGCCGGTGCTTCTGATGGTCGGCGACGGCGAGATGCGGGCCGAACTGGAGGCTGGGTTCGAGCCCGGCATGATCTTCACCGGATTTCGCAACCAGGGGCAATTGCCTGGTCTTTACGCCCTGGCGGACGTCTTCGTTCTGCCATCCGAGAGCGAGCCCTGGGGCCTGGCGGTCAACGAGGCCATGGCCTGCGGCACCGCCGTGGTGGTCAGCGATCAGGTGGCGGCGGGGCGTGATCTGGTGGACGAGGCGTGCGGCGCGGTCTTTCCCGCCGGGGATGGGCAGGCGCTGGCCCGGGCACTGAAGGGCGCACTGGATTGTTCGGAAGCCTTGGGACGGGCGGCGTCGGCGCGGGTGAGCCAGTGGGATTTCGAAGCGGATGTGGCTGGCCTGAACCGGGCACTGGCCTTCGTCTGTGGAGGGCGGGCATGAAGATTCTGGTCAACGCCATTTCGGCGCGCATGGGGGGCATCGTCACCTATACCCGCAACCTTGCCCGCAGCTTTTCCGAACGCAAGGCCGACGCCACCATCGCCGTTTCCTCGCGCTTTCCCGCCGATTGCCAAGGGGTCTGGCGGCATTGGGCCAGCGATCTGCGGCCCATGACCCGCTTCGTCTGGGAACAGACGCTGTGGCGCCGCACGGTGGCCGAGATGAAACCCGACGTGCTGTTCTCCTCGGCCAATTTCGGCCTGCTGTCCTGCCCGGTGCCGCAAGTACTGCTGGTTCGCGAGGGCGGTCTGTTCGATCCCTTCTATCTGGCCAATTGCACGCCGGCCCAGGGTATGAAGGCCGCCTTGCAGCGCAAGGTGCGCCGCCGCCTGATCCTGGCCTCGGCGCGGTGCAGCGACCGGGTGGTGACGCCCACCGCCGCCATGCGCGATCTGCTGCTGCGATGGGCTCCCGATCTGGATGGCAAGGTGGTCGTCAATTCCTATGGCACCATGAGCGACAGTTTCGCGCCGTCACCGGCGGCGATGCGGCCATGGCGCGCCGACGGTTGCCTGCGTCTGATCTATGTCTCGGTCTACTATCCCCACAAGCAGCCGGAGTTGGTCTGCCGCGCGGTGGAGGGGCTGCGGGCGGCCGGGATGGAATCCCACGCCACCATCACCATGGACATTCGGGAGACCGAGGATTTCAAGGGTGGGAACTTCGACCGCCTGATCATGAGCCAGGCGCTGGAGAGGGGACAGGCCACCCTGGGCCGCCGCCCCTATGAGTCGCTGCCCGCCCTCTACCGCGAGCACGACGTTTTCGTCTTCCCCTCGATCTCCGAGACCTTCGGCCACCCCATGGTCGAGGCCATGGGATGCGGCCTGCCCGTGGTGGTGGCCGATACCCCGGTCAACCGCGAGGTCTGCGGCGACGCTGCCCTCTATTTCCAGCCGTTGTCGGTGGATTCGCTGATCCAGTGCCTGCGGCGGCTGGACCAGGATCCGGAATTGCGGGCGGCCCTCACCGCCAGGGGGCGTGAGCGGGTGGTTAATTTCTTCACCTGGGACGGACATGTGGACCGCATGATCGACATCATGGGCGAAGTGGCGGGAAAGAGGTAGGCGCATGCGCATCCTCTTCATCACCTCCAGCCGCATCGGCGATGCCGTCCTGTCCACCGGATTGCTGGACTGGCTGGCGCGCACCTATCCTCGGGCCAGGATCACCGTGGCCTGCGGTGCCGCCGCTGCCGGCCTGTTCGAGGCGGCGCCCAACGTCACGCGGGTGATTCCCATGACCAAGCGCAAGCGCGCCGGTCATTGGTTCGACCTGTGGCGGGCGACCTGCGGTCATCTCTGGCATCTGGTGGTGGATCTGCGCGGCTCGGCTCTGGGCTGGGCGATTCCGGCACTGCGCCGCCGCGTGCTGAAGTCGTCGTGGGAGCCCAAGCACCGCATCGTTCACCTGGCTTCGGCGCTTGGCATTGATCCGCAATTGCCGGTGTTGTGGACCAGCCCGGACCGACAGGCCGAGGCCTTGCGTCTGATCCCTCCGGGTGGGCCGGTTCTGGCCCTGGGCCCCACCGCCAATTGGGCGCCCAAGCAGTGGCCGGCCGAGCGTTTCGCCGAGCTGGCCGAGCGGTTGACCGCACCGGGCGGCCTTCTGCCCGATTCCCGCGTGGCGGTGTTCGGTGGGCCGGGAGAGCGCGAATCGGTGCGCGTGCTGCTGGAGGCCATTCCCACCGGACGGCTGGTCGATCTGGTGGGAACCTGTGATCTGGCGGCCGCCGCCGCCTGTCTCGGGCGGGCGGACCTTTTTGTCGGCAACGATTCCGGGCTGATGCACATGGCGGCGGCGGCAGGTGTGCCGACCCTGGGCCTGTTCGGCCCGTCGTCGGAAATCTTTTACGGCCCCTGCGGTCCCCGGACCGCCTCGGTACGCGGAGCCCGCAGCTTCGAAGACATTTGTCACGCGCCCGACTTCGACCACCGCGATACGGATTGCATGATGCTCGACCTCGACACCGCCAAGGTGCTCGACGCGGTCGCGGCGCTGATGACCAAGGGACGGACTCCATGAGCCAATTCAAGCTGTTCGACAATCTGCCGGCCACCCTGGCGCAGATTTCCATCGAACCGGTGGCCATCGTGGCCTCGGTGCTTGCCGTCGCCGGTATCGCCATGGCCGGACGGGTCGTTTCCGGACGAGAGTCGCCGGCTGTCGCTTTCGCCGCGGGCATGGGCGGATTCGTCACCATCGGAACGCTGGTGGGAGTGGCCGGTCTCGATCTGCGTCTGGCCCTGGCGGCATTGTTGCTCGTTGCCGTGGTGCGGGCCTGGCGGGATCGTCGCGACCTGTCCGCCTGGAGGCGGCTGTGCGGTCCCGTGCTGCTGATGCTGTTGCCGCTGCTGTTGCTTCTATCGGGGCGGCAGGGGTCGGAATGGGATGAATTCAGTCATTGGCTGCATGCCTTCCGCTACCTGGCCGTCAACCATGTCCTGCCCGGCGGGCCCGGCGTGCCGGTCATGGATTCGTGCTGCGCCGCCTATCCCTATGCCTGGCCCATGGTCGGTATGGCGGCCATGAGCCTTTCTGGCTTTTCCGAGGCGGTGCCGGCCCTGCTCAACACCTTGCTGCTGGGGCTGTTCGCCACTCTGCTTCTGGATCTGGCCGACGAGGACCGGCGGGGGGGAACGATCACACTGCCCGTTGCCGCCATCGCCGCGCTGGCCGCGACCCTGGCCTCGCCCACCTTCGTGGCCAAATTGGCCTTCTCGGCCTATGCTGACGTGCTGACCGCCTTCATGGCGTCCATCCTTCTGCTGACCGGGGAATCGGTCGCGGGCGATGACGGCGAGAGAGAGGGGGCATGGTCGAGAGCCCTGAGCTTCGGGTTGGCCGCCGCGGCCTTGATGGCCGCCAAGCCCGGCAATGCCGCGCTCTTTGGCTGCGCTCTGGGTGGAGCCATGGTGTTGTCCCTGCGAAACCACGGATGGCGTGGATTGCTGCGGCCGCACTGGCTGGCCATGGTGGCGCCGCCGCTTGTATGCCTGCTGGTCTGGCGCTGGCACGTGTCACGCTATCTCCAGGGACAGGAAATGGTCTTCCTGCCATTTGAAAAATGGCATGTGGCCCAGATCGGCCAGATCCTGCTCGCCATGCTCGACGTCGCCGTGAACAAGGGCGGCCATTTCCTGCTGGGTTTCGTCATGGTGGGGTTGGGATTACTGGGATTGGTGCGGAACCGGGGGCGGCTGGACCGTCTGTGCGCCATGGCCGGCATGATGTTCGTCGGCTACAACCTGTTCCTGTTGATGACCTATGTGACGGTATTCGGAGATTACGAGGCACTGCATGCCGCCTCGTTCTGGCGCTACAACACCCATATCGGTCTGGCGCTGATGCTGCCGGCAGCAATCCTCGGTGCCCGGCTGCTTCGTCATTTGGCCCGGCGATTTGCCTGGACCGGGGTTGCTGGTTGGGGGGTGGTTGGCTTTCTGGTCGTGGGGCCCGTGATCCTGGCGACACAAATTCGCTTTGACGCCGATCCCATGAAAGTTTTCCTGCGGCGTTCGCTGGCCGAGGCCGCAACCTTGATGCCCCCGGGGGCCAAGGCGGTGGTGATCGACCCCTTCGGCAGCGGGGTGAGCGCCATGTTCGCCACCTATGAATGGAGCGGAAGGGCCCGGCTGGACTCTTTTCAATCGGCTTTCAATTCCGAAATGCCTCGTGCCTGGTTGGCGCGCCAGCAGGCCGAGTGGGCTTTCGTCGCCTCGGGCCAGAGCCGGCTTGGGCTGCTGCCGGAGACCGCCGCCCAACTGATGCGCAGAGAGGGGACGGAGTGGGTGACGGTGCGTCAGTTCCCCTATCCCGGCAACCGCGTTCCCGAATCCTGGCCTTGAGGACTTAACCCTCGATCCGTCCCGCTTCGGTCGGACCCTTGCCATCGACCACCAGGGTCAGCGCCTGGATGAACAGTTCCGCCTGGCGTTCGCGGGTATGGGCGGCGGCGGCGGCCAGGCTGTCGGCGGCCAGTTGCCGGCGCAGCCCCTCGTCGCTTTCCAGGCGGCGGGCCGCTTCGGCCAGGAGGTCGGGTTGGGCGGCCGGTACGAACAGACCGGCGCGGTCGGCCTCGACGATGTGCGACGCCTCGCCCCTTGGCGCCACCAGCAACAGCGGCAAGCCCATGCCCATGGCCTCGAACATCTTGGACGGGATCACCTCGGCGAAGGCCGGGGAATCCTTCAGATGGATCAGCGCCACGTCGCACAGAGACCACACGGCGGGCATGCGGTCCTTGGGCTGGGGCGGGCCGAACACCACGTTGGCCAGCCCGCGCCGCGCCGCCTCGTCCATCAGCATCTGGCGCTCGGCACCGTTGCCCACCAGCAGGAAGCGGATGCGATCATCCGCCTTCAGGCGTTCGGCGGCGTCCAGCACGTTGATCAGGCCGTGGGCCATGCCGTGGGTTCCCACATAACCGATGACGAACTTTCCCCCCAGGCCCCATTCGGCCTCCAGCGCTTCGTCCCTGGGCCGCGGCGCGTAGCGGGGCAGGTCGACGCCGTTGATCACCACGGCGATCTTTTCGGCCGGGATGTCGCGGGCGATCAGGTCGGCCTTGAAGGCCCGCGTCAGCGCCACCACCGCCGCCGAGCGGCGATAGAGGAACAGCTCCAGCTTTTCCAGCCAGCGGATGGCCAGGCTGTCCTTCATGGCGCCCACGGCGGTGATGGAGCGTGGCCACAGATCGCCCAGTTCGAAGACGAAGGGGGTGCCGCGCATTCCGGCCAGCGCCCAACCGCCCACGGCGGCGAAGAATTGCGGACTGGTGGAGACGACCACGTCGGGCTTCTTCTCGAACAGGCCGGCGACCACCGCCATGACCATGAACGAGACGAAATCCAGAATGCGCTTGGCGAAGCCTTCATTGGGGGCAATGTAGGTTTTGACCCGGACAACCCGGACGCCGCCCATGTCCGAGACGTCCCGCCAGCGGTTTTTCCAGCCGGGGAACAGCTTGCCGCCGGGAAAGTTGGGGGCGCAGGTCAGTACCGTGACCTCGTGCCCATCCCGGATCCAGTAGGCGGCGCGCTCCGACACTCGCGTGGCGGCGGCATTGGTCTCGGGCGGGTAATTCTCGGTGAGGAACAGGATGCGCATGACGGCTCAGACCTTCCGCAGCCTGGCGGCGAAGAAGGCATCCATGCCGCCCAGTCCACCGAGATGGCAGGGCAGGGTGCGCAGATCGCCCTCGGGCGTGATCAGTTCGGCCATGCCGCCCACCTCCTCGGCACCGATGGCGACGCGCTCGATCGGTGCGCCTTCGGCCAGGAGGGCGGCGATCTGGTCCGGCCCCTCCTCGGGCTCCAGCGAGCAGGTGCAGTAGACCAGCAGGCCGCCGGGCTTGAGCATGCCCAGGGCGGCGCGCAGCAGGCGGGCCTGGACCCCGGCCAGCTTCATCACCTCGGCCGGGTTTTTGTGCCGCGCCACGTCGGGGTGGCGGCGCAGCGTGCCGGTGGCCGAGCAGGGCGCGTCCAAAAGGACGGCGTCGAAGGGTTCAGGCGGAATCCATGCCCCGGCATCCGCCTCAACCACGTTTGCAGTCAGGCCCAGGCGGCGCAGGTTGTCGGTGAAGCGCTTCAGCCGCTTTGCCGAGCGGTCCAGCGCCGTCAGCTTGGCCCCGGCCACCGCCAGCTGCAGCGCCTTGCCGCCCGGTGCGGCGCACAAATCGGCCACCCTTTGGCCGCGGACATCGCCCAGCAGGCGGGCGGGCAGGGCGGCGGCGGCGTCTTGCACCCACCACTTGCCCTCGTCGAAGCCCGGCAGCCCGACTACGGCGCCGCCGCCGGACCGGCGCAGCGAGCCGGTAGGCAGGATCGACGCCTCCAAACGCTCGGCCCAGGCGGCAGGATCTGCGGCGACCGAGATGTCAACCGGCGCCTCGACCAGATGGGCGGCGGCAATGGCCCGTGCGATGTCCTCGCCATAGGCTCTGGCCCACGAGCGCCACAGCCATTCGGGCGTGTTGAGCAGTTCGGCGTCCTGGGCGGCGATCAGGTCGCGGCCCTCGCGGTCCAGTCGGCGCAGCACGGCGTTCAAGAGCTTGGCGAAACCGGCCTGGGTGCCGCCCTTGACCAGATCGACGGTGGTGGAAATGGCGGCGTGGGGCGCCACGTCCAGGAACAGCAGCTGGCAGATGCCAAGGCGCAGAGCATGTTCGGCCCAGGCGGCGCCGGCCCGCATGGGCTTGTCCAGGCAGTGCTCGATCAGGGAATCGATCTGGCCCAGGCGCCGCAAAGTGGTGCCCAGCAGCATGCGGACAAATCCCCGGTCGCGCTCATCCAGCGGCGACAGGCGGGGATCATCCAGCACCTCGTCAAGCAGGCGCCCCTTGTCGAGCACCATGGACAACAGATCGACCGCGATGGCGCGCGGAGAGGAGGGTTTGACTCGCTTCATGGGGCAACCCTTACCCCATAGTTGGGTCCAGGGCAAATGGTGGCCGCTTGCGGCCCGGGTCGGGCTGCTGTACATCGGACCGGCAGCAAGGGGAACCAGGGGATGTGCGGAATCGCGGGCATCGTCGCCGACCGGCCGGTCAATCCCCGGGCCGTGACGGTTATGACGGATCGGATCGATCATCGCGGTCCCGACGACCAGGGGCAGTGGTCTGCCGCCGACGGCAAGGCCGTGCTGGGCCACCGGCGGCTGTCCATCCTCGATACCTCCGCCGCCGGGCACCAGCCCATGGAGCGCGACGGGCTGGTCACTGTCTTCAACGGCGAGATCTATAATTTTCTCGAGCTTCGGGCCGAGCTGGCCGCCCTGGGTGAGGCGTTCCGCACCAACAGCGATACCGAGGTGATCCTGGCCGCCTATGGGCGCTGGGGGACCGAGTGCTTCGCCCGCTTCAACGGCATGTTCGCCCTGGCCATCCTTGATGCACGGCGTAAGGTTCTGGTCTGCGCCCGTGACCGATTCGGCGAGAAGCCCTTCCTGTTCGCGGTTCGTCCCGGCCTGTTCGCCTTCGCCTCGGAATACAAGGCGCTGCTGGCTCTGGACGAGGTGGGGCTTGATTTCGATCCGCTGCCGCTCCTGCGCTTCGCCCATCGTCCCGCCACCGGCCTGGACGACCAGCGCGCCACCCTGTTTCCCGCCATCCTCCAACTGCTGCCGGGCGAGCGATTGGAGCTGGACCTCGGAACCCTGGACTGGCGCATCGACCGCTATTGGAGCCTGGAGCGCGACCCGGGTCTTTCCAGCCTCGGCATGGACGAGGCGGCGGCGCGCTTGCGCGATCTGCTGACCGATTCGGTGCGGCTGCGGCTGCGCTCCGACGTTGCCGTGGGCTCGTGCCTGTCGGGGGGGCTGGATTCCGGCTCGATCATCATGCTGGCCCGGCGCCTGCTGGGGGATGGCGCACCCTACCACGTCTTTACCGGCCGTTTTCCCGGCACCAAGGCCGACGAGTGGGAGTACGCCCGCCACACGGCCGAGGCGGCGGGCGCCATCGTCCATCAGGTGGAGCCCACGGCCGCCGGGCTGCTGGCCGACCTGCCCGACTTCCTGTGGGCCAACGAGCTGCCGGTGGGCAGCGCCAGCCAGTACGCCCAGTCCTGCGTTTTCCGCCTGGCCAAGGAGAACGGCGTCACCGTGCTGCTGGACGGTCAGGGCGCCGACGAGGTGCTGGGCGGTTACGAGCAGTATTTCGCCCGCTATCTGGCGGGATTGCCGGCAGCCGAACGAAGCACGGAGGAGGAGGCCATCCGCGCCCGCTATCCCGGCGCGCTCGACACCCCGCGCCAGGCCCTGTCCAAGGCCCTGCCCCCCCGTTTGCGCCACTGGCTGGCGGGGCTGAGCGGCAAGGGCAGCGACCTGCTGTTCGGCCTTGCCCCCGATCTCGCCCTTCGGGTGGCCGAGGCCAATGCCCCGCCGCCGGTTCCCGCCGGCTGGTCGCCCCTGGCGGCCGAGCTGGCCCGGGATTCGTTCCAGACCCATCTGCCGGTGCTGCTGCGCTATGGCGACCGCAATTCCATGGCGCACTCGCGCGAGGTGCGACTGCCGTTCTGCGACCACCGTATCGCCGAGTTCGCCCTGTCCCTGGACCCTGCGCTGCTGATGGGCGAGGCCCAGACCAAGCGGCTGCTGCGCCAGGCCATGAAGGGAATCCTGCCCGAGCCGGTGCGCACCCGCTGGAACAAGCAGGGATTCCTGCCGCCCCAGGACCTGTGGTTCGGACAAGGCCTGATCGACGAGGCGGAAAGGGTGATCGAAGACCCCGCCTTCGCCGCCGCCGGCTGGTGGAACGTCGGCTGGTGGCGCTCGGCGCTGCGGCGCTTTCGGGCGGGCGAGACCCATCTGGGCTGGGTGCTGTGGCGGCCCTTGATGATCGAGGGCTGGCGCCGCCATTTCCTCGCTCGCGTCGCCGCCGGGCCCAGGCTGCCGGCGGTGTCGCCATGAGGCTGGCGCTGGTCAACCACCTGCATCCCGAGTCCCCCCTGGTGGGGGCGACCCGCCTGCGCGAATTCGCCCGCGCCCTGGCCGGGCGGGGTCATCAGGTGGTGCTGCTGACCGAGGCCATGGCCGGTGCCGCGCCCCCCGACGAGCCCGCATCCCTGGCGGCGAGGCTGGAGGGGCATGACTGGACCGCGCCGCTGATGGTCTCGGCCCGCCCCTGTCGGCTGCCGTTGCTGGAGTCCCTGCGCCAGGGCCGTCTGCCCCGGCCGGTCCGCGCCGTCCTCATCGCCGGGCTGTATCTGGGGCGCGGCGGAGTCTTTCCCGATTGGAGCCTGGGAACCGCACCGCTGCTGCCGGTTCTCGCCCGCCGCTTCCGTCCCCAGGCGGTGTGGGGCACGTTCGGCAACACCGACGCCTGGATCATCGCCCGCGAACTGGCCGCCCTGGCCGGCTGTCCCTGGGTCATGGACGTCAAGGACAAGTGGGATGCCTTCATCCCGGCGCTGTTCCGCTCGTATCTGGCCCGGCGGTTCGGCGACGCGGCGGCCATGACGGCGCTGGCCCGCTCGTATCTCGACCATATGCGGCCGCGCTTTTCGTGTCCGGGACATGTGGTCTACAGCGGCGTATCCCGATCCCTGCTGGCCGAGAGCACGACGGGCGAGGCCGAGGACCGGCTGACGCTCTCGGGCAGCACGTATTCCGCCGACACTCTGGCGGCGCTGATGGCGGGCATCGCCGGCGCGGTGCGGCCGGGCACGATCTTCACCTATGCCGGGGCCGATCACCGGGCGGTGGCCGAGGCGGCGCGGAATCTGCCCTGTGTTGTTGATATCCGGGGGCAGCTGCCCCTGGATGAACTGGTGACGTTGCAGCGCCGCTCCTTCGCCAACCTGTATTGCTGCGTCGGCGACCACGACCGCTTTCACCACAAGCTGATCGAGTTGCTGTGCGTCGGTCGCCCCATTGTCTGCCTGCCGCCCGACGGGCCGGAGGCGGAGGGCATCGCGCGCGCGACGGCGGGAGTCTTCACCGGCTGCTCCACCCCGGACGAGGTGGCGCGCGCCCTAGGCGCTGCCTGGGAGCATCGGTCGCAACCGGTCGAGGGCGACCGCGACCGGCTTGCCGCCTTTGGCTGGGACGGTCAGGCCGCCATCCTGGAAAAGGTGCTGGCCGGGATCCTCAGCCGCCGATCTTGCCCTTGAAATAGGCGATGGTCTTTTCCAGGCCGGCTTCCAGCACCACCTTGGGTTCCCAATCGTTCAGCACCGCCTTGGCCTGGGTGATGTCCGGCTTCCTTTGCAGGGGATCGTCGGCGGGCAGGGGCTTGTAGACGATCTCGGACTTGGCGCCGGTCATCTTGACCACCAGTTCGGCCAGCTGGCGGATGGTCATCTCGCGCGGGTTGCCCAGGTTGATGGGACCGGTGATGTCGTCGGGGCTGTTCATCAGGCGGATGAAGCCCTCGATCAGGTCGTCCACATAGCAGAACGAGCGGGTCTGGCTGCCGTCGCCGTAAAGGGTGATGGGCTGGCCCTGAAGCGCCTGCATGATGAAGTTGGACACCACGCGGCCGTCGTCGGGATGCATGCGCGGACCGTAGGTGTTGAAGATGCGCGCCACCTTGATGCGCAGCTTGTGCTGGCGCCAGTAATCGAAGAACAGCGTCTCGGCGCAGCGCTTGCCCTCGTCGTAGCAGGCCCGCGGGCCGATGGGATTGACGTTGCCGCGATAGCTTTCCGGCTGGGGATGGATGTCCGGGTCGCCATAGACCTCGGAGGTGGAGGACTGGAAGATCTTTGCCCCCACGCGCTTGGCCAGGCCCAGCATGTTGATGGCGCCGTGTACCGAGGTCTTGGTGGTCTGGACGGGATCGCGCTGGTAGTGGATGGGCGACGCCGGGCAGGCCAGGTTGAAGATCTCGTCCACCTCCACGTACAGCGGAAAGGTGACGTCGTGGCGCATCATCTCGAAATAGGGATTGTCGAGCAGATGGGCGATGTTGGCCTTGGTGCCGGTGAAGAAGTTATCGACGCACAGTACGTCGCATCCTTCGGCCAGCAGCCGCTCGCAGAGGTGGGAGCCGAGGAAACCGGCGCCGCCGGTGACCAGAACCCGCTTGCGGTCATACTTCATGACGTCCCCTTTCCGCATTCCGCGGCATGTAGTCCCGAACTATCCCAGCCTTCCGATACGCTCGAACTCGGCCGCCGCCTGGTCCCAGCCCCATGACCGCTGCCGCTTCAGGCAGGTCCGGTGCAGGCGCCGCCACACCGCATCGTCGGTGAGAATCTCCACAGCATGACGCACAAAGGTTTCATCATCCTTCACGCACCAGCCGGTTTCGTCTTCGATCACCCGCTCGCGCATGCAGGCGATGTCTTGCAGCACGGCGGGCACGCCCATGGCCTGGGCTTCGGCCACCGCCGAGCAGAAGGTCTCGCCGATGTCGCCGCGATAAAGCAGCGCACGGGCGGCGGCCAACTCGCCGACCAGCTGGGTCTTCGGCACCGGGCCGCGCAGGATCACGCCTTGGGCGGCCATGGCGGCGGCCTTGTCCAGCACCACCCCCATGCGGTCGGCCTTAGCCGCCCCCGCCGCGCCATAGGTGGCGGTGCCGGCGAAGACGTGCAGCTCGGCATTGGGCACCGCCGGGCGGATGCGCCGCTCCCACAGATCCAGCAGCCAGTCGAGCGAGCGCATGGGATTGGAGGTGAAGACCACCCGGGGCGGCGGCGGCTCGGCACGTTCCGTCGCGTGGCAGAACAGGTCGGTGAGGCCGTAAGCCACGGTTTCCCGCCCGCCGGCCATGGCATAGGAGGGATAGGTGGAGGCGTGGCTGGCCCCTGAAAAGACGATCACCGGCAGACGCAACGCCAGCTTCCACTGATAGCGCCACTTCATCAGGTAGCCGGCGGGATTGTGAATCCAGAAGATGGTGCGCCGGGCGCCCGGGCACAGGCGGATCAGCTTGTCGCCGCGATTGGCGATGTAGAGGTCGGCGCGATCGGGCACGCCCTGGGACAAGGGCCGCCAGGTGACGCCCCGGTGGACCTTCTCCGCCTCGCACTTGTTGCAGACCAGCACGTCGTGGCCGCGCGCGGCGAGCGCGTTGGCCATCTCGATGAACGAGGTCTCGGCGCCGCCCAGAGGCCGTTCCTCCAGCGTCGCGCCGTCGAAGGTGATGCCGTCATCGGTCATGACGATGCGGGCCATGGGGGTTATTCCTTTGGTTCGGCCTGACGGCCGTGGCGGATGTCGATGATTTCCGGCGTTCCGCCCTTGGTTCGGACGGTCAACACATAGGGGCCAACCACCAGTCGCCGGGTGTCGGGAATGAGGCCGGGCGATCCGATATTGGGATGCTCGGCCAGGGTCTTGCGGGCGACACGGATCATGGAAACGATCTTGCGGGCGGCCTTATCGTTGTGTTGCGCGATATAGGCGGTTTCACGCCGCAGATAGTCGATGACCGAAGGTGAAAGGGTGGCGAGTCTAGGCAACTTTTGACCTGCGTTGCACTGCGGCGTCGATGATCGCGTCCAATTCGTCCATGGCCTCGTCGAAATCGACGCCCTCGCCGCGATCCAGGGCGGCGATGCCCTCCAACTCGCGCAGCACGTCGGCCCCCTCGCTGTCCAGGTACTGCTTCAGGGCGCGCAGCATCACCCACGAGCGGTCGCGCTCCATGCCCTTGGCGATGGTGTCGAAGGCTTCCACCAATTCGGTGGGAACGCGCAGCGAAATCTGGGTCTTGGCGGCGGGTTCGGTCATGGGGGCCTCCTGGGATGCGGCGTCATTCATCGTATCACGGTGCATGACGCGACGCCTATTCCTTCTCGTACTTGGCCTTGAAGTGGGACAGCAGGGGATAGAGTCCGGCGCAGATGGCGATGATCAGGCCGTAGCCGCCTTCACGCCAGCCGCCGCGCCGCACATAGCATTTGAAGAAGCGCGAGACCAGCCGGCGGAGGTTGGACGCGGTCGAGCCCCAGGTCTCGCCCTTATCGCGCAGATCGCGGGCCTTGGCGCTGCTGTAGGAATCCAGGCGGCGGATCATGTCCGAGATGTTCTTGTCCACGTAATGCTGCAGCCGGTTCTGCAGCATGGGGCCTTTCCTGCCGCGCCAGACCAGCGATGGGTGGACGCGGTCGCGGCCCCAGATCTTGGCATTCTTCCTGAACAAGCCGGGATAGGCGGCCTTGCCGTAGCTTGCCCCCCAGCCGTGGCGGACCAGGCGTTCGCCGATGTAATTGTCCACCGGGATCTCGTGCCAGTCGAAGGCGGAAGTGGCGATGATCCGGCGGATTTCCTCGGCCAAGGTGGGGGGGACGTGCTCGTCGGCGTCCACCTCCAGCACCCATTCGGTGTCGCAGGCGGCAATGCCGGTGTTGCGGCGGTCGCCTTCCAGGTCCCAGCGCCCCTCGACGATCCTTGCCCCGAAGGCCAGGGCGATGTCCTTGGTCCCGTCGGTGCACTTGTCCAGCACCACCACCACCTGGTCGGCGAAGCGCAGCTTCTCCAGGCAGGCGGGCAGGCGCTTTTCCTCGTTGCAGACCACCACCAGCGCCGTCAGCGTGCTCATGCCCCAACTCCCTTGAAGCGGGGCAGGATGCGCCTGACCGCATGGGCCCTGGCGGTGCGGTAGACCTCCAGCGTCTGGCCCATGCGGTTGTCGAAGCGCATGTCCTTTTCCGCCATGGACCGGGCGGCGGCGGCCATGCGGGCGGTGGCTTGCGCGTCGGTCATGACCAGGGCCATGGCCTCGGCCAGCCGGGTGGGATCGGCGGGCGGCACCAGCAGGCCGGTCTGGTGGTCCAGCACGATCTCGGGCACACCGCCCACATTGCTCGCCACCACCGGCTTGCCCACGGCGAAGGCCTGGACGGCGACGCGGGGCTGCGCCTCGGTCAGCGAGGGGATCACCACCGCGTCGCCCATCTGCATCAGTTCCGAGACGTCGTCGCGATAGCCGGTGAACACCACCTGTCCGGCCAGCCCGGCATTGCTCAACTGCGCGTGCAGGCCGCGCTCGTACTCGGCGCATTCCGTGGTGGCGGAGCCGACGATGGCAAGCCAGGGCGACAGGCCCTTGTCCCGCAGCAGGCCCAGCGCGGCCAGCAGGTGGTCCTGGCCCTTGTCGGGGCGGATCATGCCAACGCAGACCCAGACATAGGCGTCGTCGGGAAACTTCAACTCCGCGCGCAGTCTGGCGCGGGTGGCTACCGGGTCGGGCAGATCGAAGAAGCGCTCGTCCGCCCAGCCGCCGATGGACACCGAGCGCTTGGGATCGGCCAGGCCTACTCCCAGCAATTGGCTCCGGGTGCATTCGGCCACGGTGATGATGTGGTCGGCACCCAGGCGCCACTGGGCGCGGCGGATCATGCCGCCCTTCAAGGGCTGGTTGACGTGGCGCGAGCGCACCACCGCCACCAGGTCCAGGCAGGCGGCGGCGGCTTTGGCGTCACGGGTGACATGGGTGTCCACCACCTCGACCCGCTTCTCGATCAGCAGCCTGCGAAAGGCGCGGATGGTGGCGGGCTTCCATGGGCGGTCGAAATCGAAGTCGATCACCGGCAGACCGGCGGCCTGGGCGCGCTTGAAGGATTCGCCGTCCGAAGGCGAGGCCAGCCAGACATCGTGGCCGTGGGTCTTCAGCCAGCGCACCTGTTCCATGGTGCGATGCTCCATGCCGCCCCAATTGCGTCCCGGAATGGTGTGGAGAATGCGCAAGGGAACCCCTCTCTCAGACCAGGATGAAGCGTTGCCACCACGCCTGGGCCGGCGGCGGCGGCAGGGTGACCGGGCGCAAGGACCGCTGGGCGAGACCTTCCAGCAGCAGGCGCAGCATGGTGATGGTGATTGCGGGCTTGAACGCGGCCCCCGGCCGCTCGTTGATGGGCTGGTCGTGCATCAGGAGGATGCCGCCCTCCAGGCGCGGATCGGCCAGCAGGCGCTCCACATCGCTGCGGCATTCGGCTTCCACGTCGCCGGCCGTATTGCAGCGGGTGGCGGTCATGTGGTCCTCGGTGCTGGGGCCCCAATGGACCAGGGCGCAGCCGGGCCGCCATTTGGCCAGGGCGCGGTGGATGCGGGCCGAGCGCCGGCCGCCGTTATAGGGCAGCCGCACCAGATAGGGATGGGGCGTCGGGCGGTGGATGGCCAGCAGCGCTTCGCAGCGTTCCATGTCGTCCAGCAGGCGCGAGGTGGGCTCGCGGTCGAGGCGGACGTGGTCCCAGCCATGGGCGTAGACGGCATGGCCGCGCTTCACCGTCTCGGCGATCAGCTCGCCTGCGGTCACGGCACGAAAGCCGCTCATGAAGAAGGTGGCCTTGGCGTCGAAGCGGTCCAGCAGGTCGAGCAGGACCGGCGTGGAATCGGGCATGGGGGCGTCGTCGATGGTGATCGCCACCGTTCCCTTATCGGCCAGCTGCCGCATCATCGGCCGCCAAGCCCCCAGTGACCAGGAAATCCGCACTCCAGTCCCTTCAACAATCCTGTTGTCATCCTGAGCGTAGCGAAGGATCTCCGCCTGGAACAATGGTGCCGCTCAGGGCAAGCCCGGCCAGGATGAGATCCCTCGGTCGCTGACGCTCTCTCGGGATGACAAGAATACCCATGATACCGCCAGGGAAGTATCAGGAATCCGCAGTCCCGAACAGTCCGATCATGGGGCCGTCTTGCGCATGGTCGCCTGGCGGCAGTGACGCTTCAGGTCCTTGGCGCCGCCGCCCTCGGCGACGGCGCGGGCCAGCGCGTCCGGGTCTTCGGCGATCAGGCCGGAGCTGACCTCGATGCCGTAGGTGAACAGGCGCGAGGTCAAGGGCGCTCCCGGCCCCACCAGCGCCACCCGGGCGAAGCGGGCGAGGCGCAGCAGACCGGGCAACGAGCGGTTGGCCAGCGCCGAGGCGGTGATGATGGCGGCTTCCGCCGCCGGCAGCAGCCATTCCGACGCCTGTTCCGGGTATTGGCCGGACGCGGGCTTGCGGTCGATGACCTTGGCGCCGGGCAGGCGGTCGGCAATGCCGGGAAAGGCGCCGATCACCACGGTGCCGCCGCCCTTGGCCCCGAAGCTCTCCAACCCGTTGCCGCCGGGAAGCGCAAGGTCGAAGCGGTTGTAATGGGCGTTGCAGGCGGCCATGCCCAACGCCTGATCGAAGGGGTCGGTGGAATGGACCAGCCCTGCCAGGGCCTTCAGCCCGCCTTGGGTACGTTTGCCGGCATGGCTGGTGGCGTTGCAGCCCGGCGTGCCGCGCTCGGGCGTCTGGGCCAGCCCGATGCCGGTGGCGGTCTCCACCATGGTCCAGTTGAGGCCGACCACCACCCGCCTGACGGCGGCTTCCTCCACGCCGTTGGCCAGATCGGCATACAGGCGGCCCGGCCCCCACCAGCGCCACAGCGCCGCCATGCTCGGCGCGATCAGCTCGGTCTGGCCGCCGGTGAATTCGGTCCATTCCTCGATCAGCACGCCGGGCACGGCGGTCAGCACCCGCACGCCTTCCACCACGGCGGCCAGCATGTCGCCGGCCAGGCCTTCGCCTTCCATCTCGGACTTGGAGAACTTGTTGATGAACAGGAGGTCGGCGCGGCTTTCGATGGCCCGGCGCACCGAGCCCGAGGCCTCGGCCAGGGCCTGGGAATCCAGGATGCAGGCCTTGGAATCCTTGCCGAGACTCTGGCCGATGGAAATCGTCCGGCCGGTATCGATCTCGGTCACCGTCATGTCGGTCTTGCGGCCCGAAGGATCGCGAAGCGTGTCCTGCAGCAACCCCCCTAAGTGGAAGCCGCGCGCCTTGAGCTCCGCGGCGAAATCGGCCAGCAATTTTTCCGGCGGCTTGCCCGGCGGATAGATCACCGCGCCGATGGCGGGCTGGCTGGATTGCGGGACCGGGAACATGGGACGTTTCCTCTCTTTTGCCGATGCCTTGACCAACGCCAAGACTCGTTTTCGACGCAGGCAGCATATATATCATTACAGCAAGCCCCCGCCGAGGGGCATGGAGGATGCGTCATGATCGATCCGTTTGGACGCAAGGTCAGCTATCTGCGCGTGTCGGTGACCGACCGCTGCGATCTGCGCTGCGTCTACTGCATGGCCGAGGACATGCATTTCCTGCCCAAGGCCGACATCCTGTCCTTGGAGGAACTGGAGCGGCTGTGCGGCGCCTTCGTGCGCTCGGGCGTACGCAAGCTGCGGCTCACCGGCGGCGAGCCCCTGGTCCGGCGCAACATCATGAGTCTGATCACCAATCTGGGCCGGCTGGTGAAATCGGGCGAGCTGGACGAACTGACGCTGACCACCAACGCCACCCAGCTGGCCAAGTACGCCGACGATCTGGCCGCCGCCGGGGTCAGGCGCCTCAACGTCTCGCTGGACAGCCTCGATCCGGCCAAGTTCGAGGCCATCACCCGCTGGGGCAAGCTGGATCAGGTGTTGGAGGGGATCTTCGCCGCCAAGGCGGCCGGCCTCGCCGTCAAGATCAACACCGTGGCGCTGAAAGGTGCCAACGAGGACGAGCACGAGCATCTGGTGGAATGGTGCGGGAGCCACGGCTTCGACATCACCTTCATCGAGACCATGCCCATGGGCGACATCCATTCCGACCGCACCGAGCAGTATCTGCCGCTGTCCCTGGTGCGCAAGCGGTTGGAGCACCGCTTCACGCTCACCGACATCGACTACCGCACCGGCGGTCCGGCCCGCTATGTGCGCGTCGCCGAGACCGGCGGGCGCATCGGCTTCATCACGCCCATGACCCATAATTTCTGCGAGACCTGCAACCGGGTGCGGGTGACCTGCACCGGCACGCTCTACATGTGCTTAGGCCAGGAGGACGCCGCCGACCTGCGCACTCCCTTGCGGGCGAGCGAGGGCGACCAGCTGCTGGAAGACGCCATCGCCGAGGCCATCGCCAGGAAGCCCAAGGGCCACGACTTCATCATCGACCGCGATGCCAAGCCCGCCGTGGGCCGCCATATGAGCGTCACCGGCGGCTGATGGCCGCCACCTCGGCCACTTCGTCGGGGTGGGAGGCGGCGTAGGCCACCCGCCCGGCGCGGATTCGGCCGATCACCGTCTCGACGTTGTCGGGGGTGAGGCGGATGCCGAAGGACTCGTCGCCCCTGGCCGCCAGCACCCGGTCCAGCATCAGATCGCCCGCCGCCTTGGTGAAGTGGGAGCCGTCCCAGTACCAGCGCATGCGGGTGGCCGGATCGCGGGGGATGTCCTCGGTGGTCACCGCGTTGTAGCCGCTGAAATCCCACAATTCGGCCTTGGATGCCGCCACTGTGGCGGCCAGATCGCGCTTCCACTGCTCCCAGGCGGGCATCAGGCCGGCGGCGGCCTTGGCCTCCAGCACCTTGGCGTGGATGGGAGTGATGGCCAGCACCATCCGGGTTCTGCCGTTGTCGAAGGCGGCCAGCAGGCGCCGCAGGTCCTCCATCCGCTCCGGCGCGTAATGGAAGCCGGCATAGGTCTTGGCGGCTTTGGTGGGGGCCAGCTGCGAGCGGATCACGCCGTCCATCTCGGCCCGGTGGTCGAAGCTCTTCTTGCGCGCCCCGATGTCGTAGCTGCCGTCCTTGGCGAAGGACTGGCGCATGCCCTTCGCCGAGCTGAACAGCACCCAGCCGGAATCGTCGAAGGCCTGCAAGGACAGCAGGCGGCGGGCGTAGACCGGCCAGGGCGAGGCCCCGGCGAAGCCCGAGCGCTCGAAATCGCCGCCGGTGGCGGTGCGGGTGCCGAACATCATCAGGTCGAGCCCCACCACCACCAGCCGGGGCGACTGGTGGCGGGCGGCGTATTCGGCGGCGCGGGCCAGTTCGGCCATGTTGGAATCGGACAGGGACGCGTTGAAGGCTGGTACACCGCCCAAGGCGGGGGAAGAGGGGTCGAACCCCATCTCGCCCCGGGACGTGCCGTAGAACAGCACGTCGAATTGGGTATGGCCCAGGATCAGCGCCTTGTTGACGCGGCCGCCGTCACGCCGGAGCGTCTTCTGGTCGTTGAAGCCCTTGATGTCGCCCCAGCGGAAGCTGGCATAGGGATCGACCATGAAGTTGAAACCCGCCCCCAGCACCAGCAGCGCCACCACCCCGCCCAGCAGGGTGAGGAGGAAGCGGCGCTGCGAGAGGGGGCGGGGCTGGCTCATGTCAGAACTGGTAATAAAGGAATTCGCTGGTCCGCCACAGGGTCATGACGGAAACCGCCAGCATGGCGGCCAGCGCCCAGGCCCAGCCGGTGGTGGGCGCCCAGGCGAAACGCTTCGGGCTGTCCACCGGCTCCAATCCCGGCCCTGTCGCCTGCATGATCTGCTGGCTGTTGGGGGCGAGCGCGCAGAAAGCCATCAGGACCAGGGACAGGGCCAGACCGTCCCAGGCCACCTTGGCCGCGCCGCCGCCCAGGCCAGCCATGCCCTTCAGCACGATCAGGGCGGCGTCGAAACTGTTGGCGCGGAAGAACACCCAGGCGGCGATGACCAGGACTTGGGTCAGCACCCAGCCGGCGATCATCTCGCCCCGTCCCGGCTCGGCGGGGCGCACTTCCCGCCACAGATGGTTGCCCACCAGCATCAGCCCGTGCAGGCAGCCCCAGGCGACGAAGGTCCAGGCCGCACCGTGCCACAGCCCGCCGAGCGCCATGACAACCATCAGGTTGACGTGGCGCCGCACCGGCCCGCTTCGTCCGCCGCCCAGCGGGAAATAGAGGTAGTCACGCAGGAAGCGCGACAGGGTCATGTGCCAGCGCCGCCAGAACTCGATGATGCTGGCGGATTTGTAAGGCGAGTTGAAGTTGACCGGCAGGTCGATGCCGAACAGCCGCGCCAGACCCACCGCCATGTCGGAATAGCCCGAGAAGTCGAAATAGATCTGCACCGTATAGGCCAGGGCGCAGGTCCAGGCGGCCCCCAGGCTCAATTCCTGGCCCGCGGCGGCCGCCGAGAAGCCGGGCGCCACATAGGACGCCACCCAGTCGGCGATCACCGCCTTCTTGAACAGGCCGATGGCGAACAGCGACAGGCCGGCCACCAGATTCTCGGATGCGGGGCACTGCCGGCGGGGCTGGCGGAACTGGGGCATCATCTCCTTGTGGTGGATGATGGGCCCGGCGATCAGGTGGGGAAAAAAGGTGACGAACAGGGTGTAGCTGAGCGCGTCGCCGTCCTGGGCCAGCTTGCGCCGCACGTCCACCAGATAGGCGATCTGGGTGAAGGTGAAGAACGACACGCCCAAGGGCAGGTCCAGCCCCCTGGCCTCGATCATCAGCCCCAGCAGCGGGGCGACGGATTCGGCGAAGAAGCGCTCGTACTTGAAGACGCCCAGGAAGGCGAGGTTGAGCGCGATGCCTGCCGCCAGCACCGTGCCGCCCCAGCCTGTGTCGCGGGTCCGGGCGATGGCCTGGCCCAAGGCGAAATTGGCGGCGATGGACACGGCCAGCGGCCAGGCATAGGCCGGGTTCCACCAGGCGTAGAAGACGATGGAGGAAACCGTCAGGAAGGCCATGGCCGGACGCCATCCCACCCGCCGGAACCCGAAGAACCCGGCGAGCGCCAGGGGCAGGAAGGCGAACAGGAAGGGCGCCGAATTGAACAGCATCAGGCGGGCGCGGCGGAATTCCGCAGGGCGATGAAGGCGTCCAGGTCCTCAGGCGTGCCCAGGCCGTGCATGGCGGTCTGGGGAATCTCCCACACCCCCACCCGTGCGCCGGTCTTGAGCAGGTAATTGTAGACCGGGCAGGTATAGAACTCGTTGTTGACCCGGTCATTGGCCGCGATCATGGCCTCGGCCGCCTGGCGGAAGGCCCGCGCCGACTTGAAGTAGTAAAGGCCCACCGTGGCCCATTCGCTGATGGGGTCCTTTTCCGCCACCTTTTCCACCAGCCCGTCGTCCTTCAGCTTGGCGTAGGACCATTTGGGGTGGGGCTCGGACTTGAACACCATGATGGAGCCGTCGAGATCGCGGGCCAGCGCGTCGTCCAGCATGGCGGCCGCGCCGCCATCCACGAACTGGTCGGAATTGGCCACCAGCATGGGGGCGTCGGGATCCATCTTGTCCCAGGCGGCCAGCAGGGTGCAGGCGGTGCCCTCGGTCAACCCGTCCAGCAGATGGAAGCGGATGCCCTGGGACTTCAATTCGTCCACCACGGCGGGCTCGGCCTCGCAATGGGCCTGGCGGGCGATCAGCAGGGTGTCGGCGCCCCCATAGGCCACGTTGTCGATGACGTGGCGGATCATGGGACGGCCCAGCACGTCGATGAACGGCTTGGGTTTGGCATATCCCGCCTTGGCGAAGCGCGAGCCCTCGCCGGCCATGGGAATGACGATTGTGATCGGCTTGGTCATTGGTCGAGCGGCGAATTCTGGAAGTGGGTGAGGAAGTGGGACACGTCCTCGGGAATGCCCAGCGGATGGAACTCGGCATTGGGAATCTTGTACTGGCCGACGCGCGCTCCTTCCAGGATCAGCTGGTTGATGGAGGGCACGATGAAGAACTGGTTGTTGACCAGGGTGTTCTTCAAAAGCGACTTCTCGGCGGCGCGGATGAACATGCCGCCTTCACGGTAGTAATAGGCCCCCACGGTGGCGTGGTTGCTGATGGGGTTCTTCTCGGCCGTTTCCACCACCATGCCGTCCTCGTCGACGCGGGCGAAGGACCAGCGCGGATGCATGGAGGTGAAGGTCACGATGCCCACATCCAGGTCGCGGGCGCGGAAATCGTCGAGCGCCGGCTGAATGCCCTTCGTGGTCCACTGGTCGCCGTTGCACACCAGCAAGGGCGCTTCGCGGTCGATGTGGTCCACGGCCAGCAGGGCGGTGCACAGCGCGCCGCCGGTGGGCCGCTCGGTCTGGACGATGGTGCAGCCGGGGGCCAGCAGTTTCAGGACCGAATCCAGGTGGAATTCCTGACGGTCGGCGGCGTTGGTGACGAAGATGAAGCGGTGGTCGCCGGCGGGCCGCGACGAGCGGATGGCGTATTCCACCATGGGGTGGCCCAGCACCTCGATCATGGGCTTGGGGAATTTCTGGCCCATCTCGTGGAAGGGCCGCGCCGAGCCGGCGATGGGCATGAGGATCTGGATCATGATGCGGCCTCCACCTGACGGATGCGCTCGCGGATGTTCCAGTAGGTCACCTCTGAGGGGTCGGCCACCCTGAGCACGTGGGCGCCCGAACCGGTGGCCGCCTGCACGCCGTAATCATTGTCCTCGACGATCAGCGTCTCGGCCGGGTCAATGCCCAGGCGGGCCATGGCGGTGACGTAGATGTCGGGATCGGGTTTGGGCTTGGCGCAATCCTGGTTGGACAGCGTGATGTCGAAATAGTCCAGCAAGCCCGACTGGCCCAGCATCATGTCGCAGGTCTCGCGGATGGAATTGGTGCACACCGCCAGCTTGTAGGCCTCGGTCTTCAGGCGCGACACCGCGTATTCGATGTGGAAGACGGGGAAGCAATGGGTGGCGATCAGCTGCTTGGTATAGACCTGCTTCAGCTCGTTGATCACCCCGGCCAGACCTTTGGGAAAGCCCCGGTGCTCGTGCAGATAGGCCAGCTTCTTGCGGGTCGGCAGGCCGTCGAAGGTGGTCAGGTGTTCTTCCCGGCCGATCTCGTAGCCGAACAGACGCAGCGCCTGGTTCAGCGCCTCCCAATGCCACTCGCGGGCATCCACCAGGACGCCGTCGAGGTCGAACAATACGGCGCGGATGCGGCTCAACGTAGGAACTCCTGCAATTGGGCGGGAAGATCGGTGCAGACCATTACGCGGTCGTCATGACGGAAGCGACGGGCCAGGTCCCAGATGGGACTATGATCCCGGCGGTGCAGTTCGCCCGACACCAGGGCGACCAGCTTGCCCGCGTCCAGGTGGGCCTGGATTGTAGCGGCGTCGATCCATTCCCGGTCCAGCTCGTCCAGCCACACGCCGGCCGAAGCGGCGTAATAGGCCGGCGAGGGCTCGGCATCGGAATGCCGCGTGAAGGTGGTGAGCCCCAGGCGCAGATAGTGGCGCATGTCGGGCACCGACATGTCGAAGAAGAAGTAGTCGCGAGCGCGGCCGGCCACCAGCGGGGCCATGATCTCGGCCAGTCCGTCGGCCTTGACGTTGAGCGCCAGCACCCGCTCCGGCGAGGCCAGATCCAGCCAGTCGCCCCACACCTGATCCAGGCTGGGGGCGTCGGCGCCGGGCATGTCGTGGGAGATCACCACCCCTCCCGCGCGGTCGCGCAGATCGGTCTCGATGCCGAATCCGCCCCGCAGTGCCGCCAGCAGCCGGTCGGGGCGGTTCTGTTCGGCTTTCTCGGTCCAGGCTCCGCGATGAGCCAGAATTCGCGCAACCATGGGACCTCGGAATTGGGATTGACCTTTATGCCGCCATGGCGGCAAATCGACGGGCGAAAAATGCCGGCTTTGGATAGCAAATTCCCGGTTGCTTCGCAACCAGACCGTCCCGAGGCGGAGCAATATTCGAAGTGATCATCGACAATATCGACTCCCTGGCCAAAGCCAAGCATTGCCGCGATCTGGACATGGTCGAAGTGCGGACGGCCCGCTTCAAGTGCCGCAACCTGCTGCTACATGCCCTCAAATATGGACTTTGGGCGCTGAAGCCGGGCGGAACCTTGGTGATCCAGGATGATGGCCCGCATCTGGCGGAAACCTGGGAAATGCCCTTCGCCCTGGTCCGGCGCCTGACCTTCAAGGCGCTGGGCGACGAATGCGAATTGCTGAATCTGGACATGGAGGCCATGCGGCTGACCTTTCGCCGCACCCGTCCGATCCTGGCCGGGGGCTGGTCGGCGGGCCTGATCTTTTCCGGCAACGATTCCGAACTGCCCGCGGTGGCCAAGTGCCTCGAGGGTCTGCACGCCCAGCCCGAACTGGCGGGCGAGGACGGCGAGATCGTGGTCTGCGGCCCCCGGCGCGACCTGTCCTTCCTGGCTCCGTGGCCCAAGGTGCGCTACGTGGAATACGAGACACCGCCCGGGCCCCGGTTCCTAATCGCCGCCAAGAAGAACTTCCTGGCGCCTCACCTGTCCAATCCCCGCGTGCTGATCCTGCACGCTCGGGTCCAGCTCGATCCCGGTTGCCTTGCCGCCTTGCCGCGGGAATTCGACGTCATCACCCCGGCCCTCTTCACCGAGGTCAAGGGCCGGCGGCGGCGCTATCTCGACTATGTCATCTCGGATTGCACCGATCCCCAGCGCGTCGCCACGCGGTTCAACGTGCCCATCGACTACCCGCGTGAGCGCTACCTGGAATTTCTCCGCAAGGGCGAGCCCTATATCGACGGCGGGCTGTTGATCACCCGGCGGGACCTGTTGCTGTCCATTCCCCTGGACGCCCGGCTGGCGTGGTTCGACGGGGAGGACGTGGACTGGTGTCGCCGCGTGCGGGGCGAAGGGTTGCTGGTGGACTTGGCCTGGGAGGCCACGGCCTCCACCGCCGGCAACAAGATGGGGCGCGCCGTCAATCCCAGCATCTGGGATCGCCTGCGCCGTCCCATCCGCCGCCCCTTGCGGGCGCTGTCGGCCTGGGGGCGCTATGTGGGCAAGCGGTTGAAGGGCGAGCGCTGAGCCGCCAGCGGGGCCGGCTCAGTTCAGCCGGGGCAAGGTCTCGAATCCGTCGATGATGGCGTCCACCGCCCGCAATTCATCGGCCAGTTCGAGGGAGCGTTGGGTCCGCGCCTTGCCCAGTTCCCCGATGACGGCGCCGAGCGCGCCCCTGGCCCGCCGGGCGGCGGTCTGGTTCTGCCGCAGGACGCGGCGGGTCTCCATGTGATGCATGACGATGCCCGCCAGATCGCGCAGCACCTGCTTCTGCTCGCGGGTGGGCTCGGGCCGGGTCTTGCGGTCGATGACGCACAGCGTGCCCAGGGCATGGTCGTCGGGGGTGATCAGCGCCGCGCCCATGTAGAAGCGGATCGCCGGCTGGCCGGTCACCAGCGGATTGTCGGCGAAGCGCGCGTCCTTGGTGGCGTCGGGGATCACGAACAGGTCGCGGCCGCAGATGGCGTGGGCGCAGAAGGCATGTTCGCGCGGGGTTTCGCGGGCCTGCAGCCCGAAGGTCGACTTGAACCACTGGCGGCGGTGATCGACCAGTGAGACCAGGGCGATGGGAGCCTCGAACAGCGAGGCGACCAGCCGGGTGATGCGGTCGAACTGTTCCTCGGCCTCGGTGTCGAGAATGCCGTAGCGGACAAGGGCGGTCATCCGGTCCACTTCGTCGAGCGGGATTTCCATGGCGACACCTGACTGTCTAAAGAGCTATTTATATTGGCATAGATTTGTGCCGCTGCAAGCCGTGCTGGCGGGCTTTTCATCGGCCGGGTTATACTTCGCCCCGCTCGCCCAGGACCGAGGATTTCATGGTATTTTCCTCCATCGCTTTCGTCGCCGCCGAGACCGAGGCCGCCCAGGCGGCGCTGTCCCGGCTGCAGGCCCGCTACGCCCATGTGCCGCCCGAGGAAGCCGACCTGATCGTCGCGCTGGGCGGCGATGGTTTCATGCTGGAGATGCTGCATCGCTTCGTGGCGCGCCGGGTGCCCATCTACGGCATGAACCGGGGCAGCGTCGGTTTCCTGATGAACGTCTACCGCGAGCACGGGCTGATCGAGCGGCTGTCCAAGGCCGAGCAGGTGATCCTCCACCCGCTTCGCATGAAGGCGCTTTGCGCCACGGGCGAGTTGGTGGAGGCCCTGGCCATCAATGAGGTGTCGCTGCTGCGCGAAACCCGGCAGGCGGCCAAGCTGCGCATCCGCATCGATGGCAAGATCCGCATGGACGAGCTGATCTGCGACGGCATCCTCTTATCCACGCCGGCGGGCAGCACCGCCTACAACCTGTCGGCCCACGGGCCGATCATTCCTTTGGGCGCGGGCATCGCGGCGCTGACCCCCATTTCCGCCTTCCGGCCCCGGCGCTGGCGCGGCGCCCTGCTGCCCCACACCGCCAAGGTGGTGTTCGAGGTGCTGGAGGCGGGCAAGCGCCCGGTCAGCGCCGTGGCCGATTCCACCGAGGCCCGCGACGTGGTCGAGGTGGAGGTGCGCGAGGACCGCTCCTGCGATCTGGTGCTGCTGTTCGACCCCGAGCACAATCTGGAGGAGCGCATCATCACCGAGCAGTTCCTGCCGTGATGATGAGGGGCCGTGCCTGGGCACTTGCCCTGGGCCTGGGGGCCTTGGGCGGAAGCCTGTTTTCCGTCCTCGACCTGCCGCTGCCCTGGATGCTGGGGGCGCTTTCCGCCACCACCCTGGCCTCGCTCGGCGGGTTGAGGCCCGAAATTCCGGCCTCGTTGCGCGGCGTGATGATCGCCGTGCTGGGCCTGATGCTGGGCAGCGCCTTTTCCCCCCAATTGCTGGGGCGCATCGCAACGTGGAGCGATTCCCTGCTGGTGCTGCTGCTGGCCATGGCGGCGACGGGGGTGCTGGTCACCCTTTATCTGCGTCGCGCCGCCGGCATGAGCCGGGTCACCGCCTTTTTCGCCGCGGCCCCCGGCGGCATCAACGAGATGGTGATCACCGGCGGCGCGCTGGGCGGCGACGAGCGCACCATCGCGCTGTCCCATTCCCTGCGCATCCTGCTGATCGTCTTCACCGTGCCATTCGGCTACCGGCTGATCGCCCATGTCCATTCGGTGCCCATGTCCATTCGGTGCCCATGGCCGAGAGCATGGGCCGCCTTGCCGATCTGGGGGGCATGGACGCCCTGGTCATGCTGGGTTCGGCCGTGGCCGGCGCCGTCCTCGCCCGGCTGGCCCGCCTGCCGGCCTGGATGCTGACCGGGCCCATGCTGGCCAGTGCCGGATTGCATCTGGCCGGGCTGACCGCCTTCCGTCCGCCGGCCGAGATGGTGGTGCTGGCCCAGGTGGTGACGGGCGCGGCCATCGGCTGCCGTTTCCGGGGGCTGTCCTGGACCGAAATGGCGGTCATGGCCCGCCCGGCGCTGGGCGCCACCGCCATCATGCTGGTGCTGTCGGCGGGGGCGGCCGCTCTGCTGGCGGGCTGGAGCGGGTTGTCCTTCGGCGTCCTGCTGCTGGCCTTCGTGCCCGGCGGCATCGCCGAGATGTGCCTGGTGGCGCTGGCGCTGGGCCAGGACGTGGCCTTCGTCTCCACCCACCACGTGGTCCGGGTGGTGCTGGTGATCATGCTGGCCCCCCCCATCTTCAAGATGATCGAGCGAAGGGAGATCCGGTGATGAGGGTGATCGATGCCGCCGAGCTGGCGGAGCTTTCGGCCAAGGCCGCCCAATCGCCCCGGCGGCGGCTCAACACCAACCTGCACGGCGAGCCCACCGACGCGGTCCAGCGCATGGTGATCGCCTTCGAGCCGGATACCTATATCCGCCCCCATCGCCACCCCGCCCAGTTCGAGACATTCGTCCTGTTGCGGGGCCGCGGAACATTGCTGACATTCGCCGATGACGGCGCGGTGGAGCGCCGCATCGAAATGGCCGATGACGCGACCCGGGTCGTGGAGATTCCGGCCGGCACCTGGCACTCCCTGGTGTCGGAGGCGGCGGGAACCCAGGTCATCGAAATAAAACCCGGCCCCTACCAGCCGACCGCCGAGCGGGACTTCGTCCCCTGGGCCCCGCCCGAGGGTCACGCCGCCGCCCCCGTCTGCCGTGACTGGATGAAGGGTTGCAGGGTGGGGGCGAGGTTCAATTCTCCGGACTAATTTTGCTGCGCCGCAGCAAGACTTGGCTTGTAAATGTTACAATCGGTTTAGGCATTCCACTTCCCATCACAGGAATCTATGCCATACTCCCTTGGGTCCGCGTCGCGTGGTCGCTGGTGCGCAACTTGGCACGACTTCAGCGCAGAACGCAGGACAGGCAGAATATGGAGGGGTCGATGAAAAAGTGGATTGCTTCGACTGTTGTCGCCTTGGCGGCGCTGTTTGCGTTCGGTCATGAAGCCCGTGCCGAAGGGGGCGTGGTTCTGGGTGTGCTGACCTGCAGCAAGTCCGGCGCCGGCATCACCTACGTGCTCCATTCCCGCAACCCGGTCACCTGCGAATACAACGGCGTCGGCGGCCCGTCCAAGTATACCGGCAAGAGCGGCATCCTGTTCGGCGTCGATCTCGAGATCGAGCACATGGACGGCATGGCCTATCTGGTGATGGGCGGCACCGCCACCGACAAGAACAGCCTTCAGGGCTATTACATCGGCGCCAAGGCTTCGGTGACCGTGGGCGTCGGCCTGGCGGCGCAGGCGGGTCTGGTCGGCGTCGGCAACGACTTCGTCCTGGTGCCCGTGGGCCTGGGCGGCCAGATCGGTATCGGCGCCACCGCCGGCATCGCCTATGTGGACATCGCGGGCGCCAAGTAAGCCTGTTCCACGGCATGACGACAAAGGCGGGAAGGCTTTCTTCCCGCCTTTTTCTATGGCTTCAGCCGGGCCAGGATTTCGGCCGCGAACTGGGAAAGCGTGTCGTCGCGGGCGCCCATCACCACGATGCGGTCGCCGGGCCGGGCGTTTTCCACCAGGAAATCGCCGCAGGCGGCGCGTTCGCCGAGCGCCAGGGCGCGGCGGCCGATTCCCTGGGCGATGTGGGCGCTGGTCACCGAGCGGTCCACCGTGCCGCCGAAATAGGCGGGGTCGGGCATGACCAGCCGGTCGTCGGGCCCCAGCTTCTCGGCGAAGCAGGCGATGAACTCGTCCTTCATCAGGCGCAGCGGCCCGAAGCCGTGGGGCTGGAACATCACCAGCAGGCGGCCCGGCCAGTCGTGCAGGGTGGAAAGCGTGGCGGCGATCTTGTCCGGATTGTGGGCGAAGTCGTCGATGACCGTGACGCCGCCCCTGGTCCCCACCGTCTCCAGGCGGCGGCGCACGCCGGTGAACTCGCCCAGCGCGGCGGCGGCGTCTTTCAGGTCCAATCCGGCGGCCCGGGCCGCCGACAGGGCGGCCAGGGCATTGGCGACGTTGTGGCGACCCGGCACCAGCAGCCTGACCGCCACCGTCTGGCCGCTCTTTTCCCGCACCAGAAAGCCGATGCCGTCAGGGGCGGGGGCGGTGTCCTGGGCCAGCAGGTCGGCGCGCGGGTCGGACAGGCTGTAGGTCCGCACCCGCTCGGCCGGCAACTGCGCGGCCAAGGCGGCCGTCTCGCCATTGTCCAGGTTCAGTACCGATACCCGCGCCTTGGCGGTGAAATCGGCGAACAGCCGGCGCAGTTCCTCCATGGATTTGTGGTCCAGCGCGATGTTGTTCACCACCGCGATCTCGGGGGTATAATTGGCGATGGAACCGTCGCTTTCGTCCACCTCGGCGACGAAGGCCGGGCCGTCTCCCACCAGGGCGCTGGAAAAGGGCGATTCGGGGCGGACGAAGTTCTTCATCACCGCGCCGTTCATCACCGTGGGCCGGTGGCCGCAGCGTTCCAGAATCCAGCCCAGCATGCCGGTGGTGGTGGATTTGCCGCTGGTGCCGGCGATGCCGATGGGCAGTTCCGCTTCGTTGAACAGGCGGGCCAGCAATTGCGGTCGGGTGAGGTGGGGGGCGCCCAGCGCGCGGGCCGCCACCACGTCGGGTACACTGTCCTCCACCGCCGCCGAGGTGACCAGCACCTGGGCGGGGTCGGTCAGGCCGCTGCCGTCCTGGGGAAACAGGCGGATACCCAGCCCTTGCAGGTATTCGAACTTGGGCGCAAGCCGTCCCTGATCCAGCGAGCGGTCGGACCCGGCGACGGCAAAGCCGCGGGCATGGACGATCAGGGCCAGGGGCAGCATGCCGCTGCCACCGATGCCGCAAAAGAAATAGGGGGTGTCGTGCTCCATGGCCGGAGGCTACAATCCGGCGCTGCACACGGCAAGGGAATCGGCGGGGATGGCTGAGGGCAAGACCAGGATCGGCGTCGTCGCACCGGGTTCCGCCATCGACCGCGACGTGGCCGAGCGGGTCACGGCGCTGGCCGGGCGCCTCTATCCCGACGGGCGGGTGGACCTGGTCTTTCATCCCCAATGCTTCGAAAGCAAAGGCCATTTCGCCGGAGCCGACGAGGCCCGCGCCGCCGCCTTCGTCCAGACCGCCAACGACCAAAGCCTGGATGCCCTGTGGTTCGCCCGTGGCGGCTACGGCGCCTGCCGCCTGATCGAAAGCGTGCTGCCCGCCTTGGGCGCGGCGGCGCGGCGCAAGACCTATATGGGCTATTCCGACGCCGGTTCGCTGCTGGGCGCGTTGTACGGCAAGGGGTTTACCCATATCGCCCATGGCCCCATGCCGGTGGACATCATCCGCTCCGGCGGTGAGGCGGCGGTGGTTCGCGCCCTGTCCTTCCTGGTGGAGCGCAATCCCCAGGCGCTGGAGCCGTCCCTGTCGGCGGAGGTGCCGGCGGCGGCCTTCAACCTCACCATCCTGTGCCACCTGCTGGGCACGCCCTGGCAGCCCAACCTGTCGGGCCACGTGCTGATGGTCGAGGAGGTGTCGGAATACATGTACCGCATCGACCGCGACCTGTTCCAGCTGACCAGCAATCCGGCCCTGCGCTGGGTGGCGGGGCTAAAGCTGGGCCGCTGTTCCGACATTCCGCCCAACCGCCCCGATTTCGGCCAGTCGGAAGAGGAGGTGGCGCGGGCCTGGTGCCAACGCTCCGGCATCACCTGGCTCGGCCGCGCCGATATCGGCCACGACGTGGGCAACAAGGTGGTGCCGTTCGGCCTATGGCGGGTCTGAGATGCCTGTTTTCTGCATCATAATGCATGTCGGCTCTAGCCAATCCGGCACTCCCGTGCTTCACTAAGGATTGGGCAAAACTAAGGTTCGGGTACGGGAATCATGGTCGAACAGGCGGAATTCGCCGTGCTCGCCAGGCGGCTGGGGGATCGGGTCAAGCGCTTCCGCGCCCGGCGCGGCATGTCGCGCAAGGACCTGTCCAACCATGCCGGCATTTCCGAACGCTACCTCGCCCAACTGGAGGGCGGGCAGGCCAATGTCAGCGTCAACATCCTGTGGCTGCTGGCCCAGGCCATGGACACCCCCATCACCGAGATGATCGAGGCGGATTCCGAGGCCAGCCATCCCGATCTGCCGCTCGCCAAGAAATTCCTCGACCGCTTAAGCCCCGAACAGCAATCCGAGGCCTATGTCCTGCTGCGCCAGAACTTCAAGCGCGGCCTGAAGCTGAAACGCCGGGTGGCGCTGATCGGTTTGCGCGGCGCGGGCAAGACCACGCTGGGCCAGGCGGTGGCCGAACGCTTCGGCGCGCCTTTCGTGCGCATCACCTCGGTGATCGAGCAGCTGGCCGGCATGGACATGACCGAGATCCTGCTGTCCATGGGCCAGAAGGGCTATCGCAAGCTGGAATATTCCGCCCTGGAAAACACGGTGGAGGGTCATCCCTCCATGGTGCTGGAGGCCGGCGGCTCCCTGGTGTCCGAGCCCCGCACCTTCGAATTGCTGCTGCAATCGTGCTTCACCGTCTGGGTCCAGGCCAGCCCGGAGGACCACATGCGCCGGGTCATGGGCCAGGGCGACCTGCGGCCCATCGCCGGCCAGCAGATGGCCGCCATGGAGGATTTGCGCACCATCCTGGATGCCCGGCGTCACCTCTATGGCCGGGCCGACGCGGTGCTCAACACCTCGGGCAGGCCCATCGCCGACAGCGTCGAGGAATTGTCGCGCCTGTGCGCCCCGCATCTGGGGCTGTGATTCTTTCCTCGCATGCACTATAGTGCAGGGCATGAGCGCCGCCCCCCGCACCCATCGCCGTCTCGGCCCCGCCGCCGCCTCGCCGCAAGCCGTGGCCGACATCCTCGCCCTGCTGCCCGCGGATTTCCGCCGCCGCGACCTGCTGATCGAGAACCTGCACGTGCTGCAGGACCATTTCGGCGGCCTTTGCCGCCGCCATCTCGCCGCCTTGGCCGAGGAGATGCGCCTTGCCCCCGCCGAGGTGCAGGAGGTGGCGACCTTCTACGCCCATTTCCGCCTGCTGGGGGATGACGAGGCCGCGCCCGGGACCGTGATACGCCGCTGCGCCGGCCCGGCCTGCGCCATGCGCTCCCTCCACCTGCCCGAGGGCGCGGTGGTCGAGGACGTGCCCTGCATCGGCCGTTGCGACCACGCCCCCGCCGTGCTTTCCCTCCCTGCCGGGTCCGGCTCGCCGCTGGGGGACGGGGCCAAGGCCGACTTTCCCGTTTTCGCCCGCTGCCTGTCGGGCGAGCTGACCCGTGACGAGGTGCTGGCCGAGCTGGACAGGGCGGGCTTGCGCGGCATGGGCGGGGCGGGCTTCCCCACCGCCCGCAAGTGGCGCAGCGTGGCGGCGCAAGCCGCACCGCGCCTGGTGGTGGTCAACGCCGACGAGGGCGAGCCCGGCACCTTCAAGGACCGCTGGTTCCTGGAAAACCACGCCGCCCGCGTTCTGGAAGGCACGCTCGTCGCCGCCTGGGCGGTGGAGGCCGACGAGGCCTACATCTATCTCCGCGACGAGTATTCCGATCTGCGCCCGCTGCTGGCCGGGCTGATTCGCGGGCTTCCCGGCGGCGTGACCGTTCATCTGCGCCGCGGCGCCGGCGCCTATGTCTGCGGCGAGGAATCGGCGCTGATCGAAAGCCTGGAAGGAAAGCGCGGCCTGCCCCGCCAGCGCCCGCCCTATGTGGCCGAGGTGGGGCTGTTCGGGCGGCCCACTTTGGTCAACAACGTCGAGACCCTCTACTGGGTCAGCCGTATCCTGGCGGAAGGGGCGGAGCTGTTCACCGTCGAGGGCCGCAACGGGCACAAGGGGCTTCGCGCCTATTCCGTCTCGGGCCGGGTGCGGCGGCCGGGCGTCAAGATCGCCCCCAACGGCATCACCATCGGCGAACTGATCGAGGAATTCTGCGGCGGCATGGAAGAGGGCCATGCGCTGGCCGCCTATCTGCCCGGCGGAGCCTCGGGCGGCTTCCTGCCCGCCCATCTGACGCCGCCGCTGGCCTTCGGCGCCATCGAGGAGCATGGCGGCTTCATCGGCTCGGCCGCCGTGGTGGTGTTCTCCCAGGCCGACGACTTGCGGGCGGTGGCGCTGGATCTCGCCCGCTTCTTCGCCCATGAAAGCTGCGGCCAGTGCACGCCCTGCCGGGTGGGCACCGCCAAATCGGTGGACCTGCTGGCCAGGCCGCATTGGGACCGGGCCTTGCTGGGTGACCTGGCGAGCGTGATGCGCGACGCCTCCATCTGCGGGTTGGGTCAGGCGGCGCCCAATGTGTGGCAGAGCCTGTTGCGGCACTTTCCGGAGGTGGCGACATGACGGCCGCGACTGTCGTGTGGATGGGTCTTTTCACCACCAAGACACCAAGGACACCACGCTGTCTTTCAGAATGGGCGCGGCGTAGCCAAACACTCCGCCCTCTTGGTGTTCTTGGTGCCTTGGTGGTTGATCCGTCGTATCCACCGATGAACGGCGGCCGGGAGGGGCGGGCATCATGATCCGCTTCACCCTGGACGGAGCCGAGGTCGAGGCGGCGGAAGGCGAGACCCTGTGGCAGGTGTCCAAGCGCTTGGGCACCACGCTGCCGCACCTCTGCCACGCCGACCGGCCCGGCTTCGCGCCCGAAGGCAATTGCCGCGCCTGCGTGGTGGAGATCAAGGGCGAGCGCGCCCTGGCGGCGTCGTGCCGCCGGCTTCCCACCCCCGGCATGGTGGTCCTGAGCCGGGGCGAGCGGGTGGAGAAGTCGCGCAAGCTGGTGTTCGAGCTGCTGCTGGCCGACCACGCCTCGCCCGACCCGGAGTCCGCCTTCATGGGCTGGGCCCGGAAGGTGGGGGTGGAGACCAGCCGCTTCGCCCCCACGGCCCAGCCCATTCGCCTGGATGCCTCTCACCCGGCCATGGCGGTGCGGCTCGACGCCTGCATCCACTGCACGCTGTGCCTGCGCGCCTGCCGCGAGGTCCAGGTCAACGACGTCATCGGCATGAGCGGACGGGGGGCGGGCAGCCGCGTCACCTTCGATTTCGCTCAATCCATGGGCGCCAGCTCCTGCGTCGGCTGCGGCGAATGCGTCCAGGCCTGCCCCACCGGCGCACTGCTGCCGGCCAAGGGTCCGGTGCGGGCGGAGCGCACGGTCGACAGCCTGTGTCCCTATTGCGGCGTCGGCTGCCAGCTCACCTATCATGTGGCGGGCGACGAGATCGTCGCCGCCACGGGGCGCGACGGACTGGCCAACCACGAGCGCCTGTGCGTCAAGGGCCGGTTCGGCTTCGATTATTCCCGCCATCCCCAGCGCCTGACGGTGCCGCTGATCCGCAAGCAGGGCGCGCCCAAGGAACTGATCGACGCCGCCGATCCCTTCACCCATTTCCGTCCCGCCAGTTGGGACGAGGCGCTGGATTTCGCCGCTTCGGGACTGAAGCGGCTGCCCAAGGCGTCGCTGGCGGGCCTGGGCTCGGCCAAGGGCTCCAACGAGGAGGCCTACCTGTTCCAGAAGCTGGTGCGCACCGGCTTTGGCACCAACAACGTGGATCACTGCACAAGGCTGTGCCACGCCTCGTCGGTGGCGGCGCTGCTGGAAGGCATCGGCTCCGGCGCGGTCACCGCGCCGGTGGCCGAGGTGGCCAACGCCGAGGTGATCATCCTGATCGGCGCCAATCCGTCCGCCAACCATCCGGTGGCGGCCAGCTTCATCAAGAATGCGGTGAAGAAGGGGGCGCAGCTGGTGATCCTCGACCCCCGGGGTCAGGCGCTTTCCCGCTTCGCCGCCCATCATCTGACGTTCAACAACGGCACCGACGTGGCGCTCTTGAACGCCATGCTGCACGTCATCGTCGCCGAGGAGTTGTACGACAAGGATTTCGTGGCGGCGCGAACCTTGGGCTTCGAGGACCTGGCCCGGCACCTCGCCGCCTATTCCCCCGAAGCCATGGCCCCCGTCTGCGGCATCGATGCCGGCACCATCCGGGCGGTGGCGCGGCTGTATGCCCGTGCCGCCTCGGCCATGATCCTGTGGGGCATGGGGGTGTCGCAACACAGCCACGGCACCGACAATTCCCGCTGCCTCATCGCGCTGGCCCTGCTGTGCGGCCAGGTGGGGCGGAAGGGCAGCGGTCTGCATCCGTTGCGGGGACAAAACAACGTCCAGGGCGCGTCGGATGCCGGGCTGATCCCCATGATGCTGCCCGATTACGGACGGGTGGGGGTGGAGGCGGCGCGCGGCCGGTTCGAGTCCGGCTGGGGGCGGGAGCTGGATGCCGTTCCCGGCCTGACCGTGGTCGAGATGATGAAGGCCGCCGAAAAGGGCGAGATTCGCGGCATGTATATCGAGGGCGAGAATCCCGCCATGTCCGACCCCGACCTCGCCCATGCAAGGCGTGCCCTGGCGGGGCTCGACCATCTGGTGGTCCAGGACATCTTCCTCACCGAGACCGCCATGCTGGCCGACGTGGTGCTTCCCGCCTCCAGCTTCTTCGAGAAGACCGGCACCTTCACCAACACCGACCGCCATGTGCAGATGGGTCGACAGGTCATCGCCCCATTGGGCGAGGCGCGCCCGGATTTATGGATCATCACCGAGATGGGCAAGCGCTTAGGCCTGCCCTGGACCTATGACGGCCCCCAATCCGTGTTCGACGAAATGCAGGGCCTGATGGGCTCGCTTGCCGGCATCACCTGGGAGCGGCTGGAGGAAGAGGGCGGCATCACCTATCCGGCGGGCAAGGCCATTCTGTTCGACGATGCTTTCCCCACGGAAAGCGGCCGGGCGCGCCTCGTCCCCGCCTCGGGTCTGGCGCCCGCCGAGGTGCCGGACGGCGAGTATCCCTTCCTGCTGTCCACCGGCCGGGTGCTGGAGCATTGGCACACCGGTTCCATGACAAGACGCTCGGGCGTGCTCGACAGTCTGCAGGGCGTACCGGCGGTCAATGTCAGCCCCGTGGACATGGCCCGCCTGGGGGTGGACGAGGGCGCCATGGTGCGGCTCGAAAGCCGGCGCGGCGCGGTCCAGGCGGTGGCGGCCGCCGATTCCCGCCTGGAACCCGGCACGCTGTTCATGCCCTTCTGCTTCACCGAGGCGGCGGCCAATCTGCTGACCAATCCGGTGCTGGACCCGGTGGCCAAGATTCCCGAACTGAAGGTCTCTGCCGTTCGGCTTTTGGCTTGCGCGGAATAGGCGTGTCATCCCGAGCGCATGCGAGGGATCTCATCCCGGGTCGGCTCTTCAGTATCGGCACCGCTTTCCAGGCGGAGATCCCTCGGCTTCGCCTCGGGATGACAGGTGAAACGGCGTCATGCATTATAATGCTTCTAAGGCAGCAAATGCGGTGATATAGTTCCGGTCATTCATCTCCGTGGGAGCGACGATCCGTGTCCAAATCCGCATTCAAGGCGCTGGTGGCGCAGGTAACCTCTTCCATCGCCGGGCTGCCGGTGGATGCCGGTCTGCGCGACGTGCTGAACGCCCGCTTCCCCGAGGGCGGCGAGGTGTTCAAGGCCATCGAGGCCGCCTGTCACAAGGCCATCGCCGAGGGCTGGATGTGCGAGAACGAGCATGGCGGCATCCGTTACGGCCGGGTCGCCGAGGCCGAGGCGGGGCTGTCGGGATTCTCCATCGACGTGGTCCACATGAAGGACGTGGTGGGGCCGCGCCATCGCCACCCCTTGGGCGAGATCGACATGATCATGTCCATCGACAAGGACGCCAAGTTCGACGGCGCGCCCAGGGGTTGGCTGGTCTATCCCCCCGATTCCGTCCACCGCCCGACGCTCACCGAGGGCGCGGCGCTGGTGCTTTACCTGCTGCCCGACGGGCAGATCGATTTCTCGCGGCCCAAGTGAGGCCGGGTCCATGTGGCGCGAGCATCAGCACGGACGGATCGACCTGGGCGACCAGCGGCTGGAATATCGCTGGATTCACCCCCACAAGCCGGGGCGTCCCACCCTGGTGTTCCTGCACGAGGGCCTGGGCTCGGTCGGCATCTGGCGCGATTTCCCCGATCAGGTGGCCGAGGCGACGGGAAGCGGGGTATTCATCTATTCCCGCCGGGGCTATGGCCGCTCCTCCCCCGTGGATCTGCCGCGACCGCTCACCTACATGCATCACGAGGGCCTGGACGTGCTGACCCATCTGCTCGAGCACCTGGAGCTGGGGCCGGTGGTGCTGGTGGGCCATTCCGACGGCGCCTCCATTTCGCTGATCCATGCCGGCGGCACCCAGGCTCCCGATATCGTGGGCGTGGTCTGCCTGGCGCCCCATGTGATGAACGAGGAGATCTGCGTCGCCTCGATCCAAAAGGCCAAGGTGGCGTACGAGAGCGGCGATCTGCGAGCCCGGCTGATGAAGCTGCACGGCGACAACGTGGATTGCGCTTTCTGGGGCTGGAACGGCGCCTGGCTCGATCCCGATTTCATGAAATGGAACCTGGAGGAATTCCTCCCCGGCATCCGGGTGCCGGTGATGGTGATCCAGGGCCGTGACGACGAGTACGGCAGCGCCGTGCAATACGAGACCATCAAGGCCAAGGCCGGAGCGGGTGCCGAAGTGGTGCTGCTCGACGGCTGCCGCCATTCCCCCCACAAGGACCAGCCCGTGGCGACGCTTGCCGCCATCGCGCGCTTCGTCAAATCCATAGGATGATCCCATGATCCGTTTGCAGAGCTATCTCGCCGGCCGTTGGCAGGACGGCGCCGGTTCGGGCGCGCAACTGAAGGACCCGGTGAGCGGCGAGGTGCTGGCCACCGCGTCCGGCGACGGCCTGGACATGGCTGAAGCCCTGGCCCATGCCCGGACCACGGGCGGCCCGGCGCTGCGTGCGCTGACCTTTGCCCAACGGGCGGGGCTGATCAACGCGGTGGCCGGCGTGCTGGCCGAGAACCGCGAGCGCTACAATTCCATCGCGCTGGCCAATTCCGGCAATACGGCGGTGGATGCGGCGCTCGACGTGGACGGCGGTATCGGCACGCTCAAATACTACGCCTCCATCGGGCGCAAGCTGGGCGAGGCCCGCATCCTGGCCGAGGCCTCCGACGACCAGCTGACCAAGGACGAGGCCTTTCGCGGCCGCCACATCTGGACCAGTTCGGCCCAGGTGGCCGTGCATATCAACGCCTTCAACTTCCCCTCCTGGGGGCTGTGGGAGAAGGCGGCGGTAAGCCTGTTGGCCGGCGTGCCGTTCCTGGCCAAGCCCGCCACCGCCACCTGCTTTCTCGCTTACGAGATGGTCAAGGACGTGGTCGCCGCCGGTGTGCTGCCCGAAGGCGCCCTCTCGCTGCTGTGCGGCGGCGGGCGTGATCTGATGGATCACCTGAAGCCCGGCGACGTGGTGGCCTTCACCGGTTCGGCCGACACCGCCCTTCAACTGCGTTCGCACCCCAACGTCATCGCTTCCAACATCCGCTTCGCGGTGGAGGCGGATTCCTTGAACCTTTGCGCCCTGGGGCCGGACGCCGCGCCCGATTCGGCCGAATTCGCCGCCTTCATCAAGGAAGTATCGCGCGAGATGACCGTCAAGGCCGGGCAGAAATGCACCGCCATCCGCCGGGTGCTGGTGCCGCGTGATCGCACCGACGCGGTGGTCGAGGGGCTGAAAGCCGCCCTGGCCAAGGCGGTGATGGGCGATCCCCGCACCGAGGGCGTGCGCATGGGCCCGCTGGTCAGCCGCTCCCAGGCCCAGGCCGCCTGGGCGGGATTGGCGGCGCTGAAGGCCGAGGCTGAGGTGGTGGCGGGCGGCGGCAACGACGATGGTGGTTGCTTCGTGGCCCCGACGTTGCTGCTGTGCAACGACCCCCTTGCCGCAAAAGCCATTCATGAGATCGAGGTGTTCGGCCCCGTCGCCACCCTGATGCCCTATGACGGCGTCGAGCAGGCGGTGGACCTGGCCCGCAAGGGCGGCGGCTCGCTGGCGGCTTCGGTTTTTTCCAGTGATTCCGCCTTTCTGGTGGGATTCGTCCCGGCCATCGCCACCCATCACGGCCGGGTCCTGGTTGTGGATGGTTCGGTAGCGTCAAGCCATTCCGGCCACGGCGTGGTCATGCCCCATTGCGTCCACGGCGGACCGGGCCGGGCCGGCGGCGGCGAGGAACTGGGGGGATTGCGGGGCTTGCGCTTCTACATGCAGCGCTCGGCCGTCCAGGGCAGCCGGGCCATGCTCGACGCCATGACCGAGGGCGCGGCGGTGGTCGCGCTTTAAAGGTTCCCGTCATCCCGGCCTCGAGCCGGGATCCATCCTGCCGTTTCCCCCTGGGCCCCGGATAGCGCCTCGCGCTTCCGGGGTGACGAAATTTTGGGTGGAAGGGCGCGCCTCGCCTCCCCACATGCAGGATAATGCAAGGCAATCGGCAAAACGGTACTTTAATACCAAATTGCTCTTGCGAACGATTCCAAACCTGCATTATAGTGCATTCAGTCATTCCAACCGAGGCGGCACGCCCATGATCAACTTTCAAACCTCCCCCGAGAGCTACCGGCACTGGAAGCTGTCGTTCGATGGTTCCGTCGCGACGCTGACCATGGACGTGGATCCGGTGTCAACCCTGGCGCCCGGCTACGAGCTCAAGATGAATTCCTATGATCTGGGCGTCGATATCGAGCTGTACGACGCCGTGCAGCGCCTGCGCTTCGAGCATCCGGAAGTGCGCGCCGTGGTGATGGCGTCGGCCAATCCGAAGATCTTCTGCGCCGGCGCCAACATCAAGATGCTGGGCGTCTCCAGCCACGGTCACAAGGTGAACTTCTGCAAGTTCACCAACGAGACCCGCAATTCCATCGAGGACGCCACCGAGAACTCGCGCCAGACGTACTTGTGCGCGGTCAGCGGCACGGCGGCCGGCGGCGGCTACGAACTGGCGCTGGCCACCGACTACATCATGATGGTCGACGACGGCAACACGGCGGTCAGCTTGCCCGAAGTGCCGCTGCTGGCCGTGCTGCCCGGCACCGGCGGGCTGACCCGCGTGGTGGACAAGCGCAAGGTGCGCCGCGATCTGGCCGACATCTTCTGCTCCATCGAGGAAGGCGTGAAGGGCAAGCGCGCCGTGGAATGGCGGCTGGTGGACGAAGTGGTCCCCTCCTCCAAGTTCAAGGCCGCCGTGGCCGAGAAGGCCGCCCAGCTGGCCGCCGGGTCCGACCGCCCGACCACCGAGAAGGGGGTGACGCTGACCCCTGTGGCCCGCGTCATCGATACCGACAAGGTCAGCTATCCCCACATCGACATCGTCTTCGACCGCGAAACGCGGGCCGCCAACATCACGATCAAGGGGCCGAAGGCCGCCTGTCCCGAGGGTCTGGCCGCGATCAAGGCCCTGGGCGTCGACTTCTACCCCCTGGCCCTGGCGCGCGAGCTGGACGACGCCATCCTGCACCTGCGCGCCAACGAGATCACCGTCGCCACCTGGGTGTTCCGCACCCAAGGTGCCAGCGATCTGGTGATGGGCTACGACGCCGCCTTGCAGAAGTTCGGCGCCTCCGACTGGCTGGTGCGCGAAATCCTGCTCTACTGGAAGCGCACCATGAAGCGTCTGGATGTCACCAGCCGCACCCTGTTCGCCCTGGTGGAGCCCGGTTCCTGCTTCGCCGGCTTCGTCGCCGAGATCCTGTTCGCCGCCGACCGCTCGTTCATGCTGGACGGCACCTTCGAGAACAATCCTGCCCCCGAGGCGACCATTCGCCTGTCGGCCTTGAACTTCGACGGGCTGCCCATGGGCAACGGCATCTCGCGCCTCGCCACCCGTTTCCTGGGCGAGCCCGACAGCGTCACCAAGGCCCGTGACGCCATCGGCCAGGATCTGGACGCCGCCGCTGCGGCCCGGTTCGGCCTGGTCACTGGCACTCCCGACGATATCGATTGGGACGACGAGATCCGTCTGATGATCGAGGAGCGGGCCGCCTTCTCGCCCGACTCGCTCACCGGCATGGAGGCCAATCTGCGCTTCGCCGGCCCGGAAACCATGGAAACCAAGATCTTCGGCCGCTTGACCGCCTGGCAGAACTGGATCTTCCAGCGTCCCAACGCCGTCGGTGACGGCGGAGCGCTGAAGCTCTACGGCACCGGCAAGCGCGCAGCCTACAATCAGGAAAGGGTGTAACCGTCATGTCCTCGATCAATTACGCCGAAAAGATCCCCAACAACGTCAACCTGTCCGAGGACCGGAAGCTGCAGCGCGCCCTGGAATCCTGGCAGCCCCACTATATCGACTGGTGGAAGGAGATGGGGCCCGAGGGCACCAGCACTTCCGAGGTCTACCTGCGCACCGCCATCTCGGCCGAGCCCGACGGCTGGGCCCAGTTCGGCCACGTCAAGATGGAGGATTACCGCTGGGGCATCTTCCTCGCCCCGCCGGAGAAGGACCGCAAGGTCAATTTCGGCGCCCACAAGGGCGAGGACGCCTGGCAGGAGGTGCCCGGCGAGTACCGCGCCATGCTGCGCCGCCTGATCACCGTCCAGGGCGATACCGAGCCGGCCTCGGTGGAGCAGCAGCGCCTCTTGGGCAAGTGCTGCCCCTCGCTCTACGACCTGCGCAACCTGTTCCAGGTCAATGTGGAGGAAGGCCGCCACCTGTGGGCCATGGTCTATCTGCTGCACGCCCATTTCGGCAAGGACGGGCGCGAAGAGGCCGAGGAGATGCTGCAGCGCCGCTCGGGCGACGAGGACAAGCCGCGCATCCTGGGGGCCTTCAACGAGAAGACCGCCGACTGGCTGGCCTTCTTCATGTTCACCTTCATCACCGACCGCGACGGCAAGTACCAGCTGTGCGCGCTGGCCGAATCCGGCTTCGATCCCCTGTCGCGGTCCTGCCGCTTCATGCTGACCGAGGAAGCCCACCACATGTTCGTGGGTGAATCGGGCGTGGGCCGCATCATCGAGCGCGCCTGCCAGGTGATGAAGGAGAACCGCACCGACGACGTGAGGAAGTTCGGCGTCATCGACCTGCCCACCATCCAGCGCTACCTCAACTTCCACTACTCGGTGACCTCGGACCTTTACGGCGCCGAAGTCTCCACCAACGCGGCGACCTCGTACAACATGGGCCTCAAGGGCCGCTTCGAGGAAACCAAGATCGGCGACGACCACCAGCTGGAGAACACCACCTACTCGGTGCTGCATCCGGTGAACGGCGGCTTCCAGGCCATCGAGGTCCCGGCCCTGAACGCGTTGAACGAGCGCCTGCGCCTGGACTGGGCCGAGGACGTGGCCAAGGGCGTCGAGCGCTGGAACAAGATCATCGCCAAGTACGGCATCGACTTCAGGCTGACCCTTCCCCACCTGGCCTTCAACCGCGCCATCGGCCACTTCTCCGATATCGCGGTCGATCCCTCGGGCAAGGTCATCTCGACGGAAGAGTTCGCGCGCCGCCGCGACGAGTGGCTGCCGTCCCAGTCCGACCTGGCCTATGTCCAGTCGCTGATGGGCGGCGCGGTGACCCAGCCCGGCAAGTTCGCCAACTGGATCGCTCCGCCGGCCAGGGGCATCAACAACCAGGCGGTGGATTTCGACTACGTGCGGTTTGCCTGAACTCCAAACATCGTCACCCCCGGGCTTGGCCCGGGGGTCCATGGATGGCCGGGTCAAGCCCGGCCATGACGGACAAGAACAACAGGAAGGGTCGCCATGGAACTGAAGCGCCAGCATCTCATCGACCCGGTGGTCTGCATCCGCTGCAACACCTGCGAGGAAACCTGCCCCCAGGACGCCATCACCCATGACCGCAACAACTATGTGGTGATGGCCGAGAAGTGCAATTTCTGCCGCGCCTGCGTCTCGCCGTGCCCCACCGGGGCCATCGACAACTGGCTGCTGGTGTCCCGGCCCTGGAGCATCGACGACCAGTTCGGCTGGGAGGAATTGCCGGTGGGCGAGAGCGGACCCGGCGAGGCCGAGGCCGCCCCCCTGCCGCCCGAGGAGGTGAGCGACCTGCTGGCCGCCGCCACGCAGACCACGGGGCCAATGGTGCCGCCGCCCGCCAGCGCCGCCAAGCCCTACACCAACCTCTATTCCCGCGAGACCCCGGTGACCGCCCGCGTCGCCGGCAACATGCGCATCACCGGCGACGGCACCGAATCCGACATCCACCACGTGGTGCTCGATTTTCAGCACAACGCCTTCCCCTTCCTGGAAGGCCAGAGCATCGGCATCGTGCCGCCGGGCACCGACGCCAAGGGCCGCGCCTACAACATCCGGCTTTATTCCATCGCCAGCCCCCGGGAAGGCGAGCGCACCGGCTTCAACAATCTGGCGCTGACGGTGAAAAGGGTGCCGGGCGGGGTGGGCTCCAACTATGTCTGCGACCTGAAGAAGGGCGACGAGGTCCAAGTGGCCGGGCCCTTCGGCCAGGCCTTCCTGATGCCCGACGATCCGCAAGCCAACATCATCATGATCTGCACCGGCACGGGTGCGGCGCCGTTCAGGGGCTTTACCGAGCGCCGGCGGCGCAATGCCCAGGATGCCACGGGCAAGCTGATGCTGTTCTTCGGGGCCCGCACGCCGGAAGAGCTGCCCTATTTCGGGCCGCTGATGAAACTGCCCAAAAGCCTGATCGACGTGAACCTGGCCTTCTCGCGGGTTCCCGACCGGCCCAAGCAATACGTCCAGGACAAGCTGCGCGAGCGGGCCGACGAACTGGCCGCCCTGCTGGGATCGGACAAGACCCATGTGTTCATCTGCGGCCTGAAGGGCATGGAGCAGGGCTGTGACGAGGCCTTCGCCGATATCTGCCGCCTGCACGGCCTGGACTGGGCGGGCCTGCGGCCCAGGATGCGCGAAGAAGGGCGCTACCATGTCGAAACCTACTGAGTTCGAGGAGATCGAGGCCATCGAGGGCGGCGTCTTCATCCATCGTCGCCGGGTCCATTTCGGCGACTCGGATGCGGCGCGCATCGTCTACACGCCGCGCTTCCTGGAATACGCCATGGAGGCGCTGGAGGTCTTCATGGCCGACGTCATCGGCTATGACTGGTACACCATCAACAAGGAGCACGGCTTCGGCACGCCCTTCGTCAAGATCGGCATGGAGATCAAGGCCCCGTTGCGCCCCGGTGACCGGGTGGACATCGCGGTGCTGGTGGACAAGGTGGGCGGCTCCTCCATCCATTTCCGCACCATCGGCAAGCGGGCGGACGACGTGGTGGCTTTCGAGACCAGCTTCGTCTGCGTCGTCGCCGATCAGGAAAAGGTGAAGGCGGTTCCCATGCCCGGCCCCATGCGGGCGCGCCTCGAAGCCTATCGCGCCCAACTGGCGGAGGCCGCCGCATAATGACCGAGACGATTCTGGTCGCCCGTTCCGGCGACGTCACCACCATCACCTTGAACCGTCCCGAACGCATCAACGCCTTCAACGTGGCCATGCACGGCGCGTTGCGCTCCGCCATCGCCCATGTGGCGGAGGACGGTACCCGCTGTCTGGTGATCACCGGGGCGGGCCGGGGCTTTTGCGCCGGCCAGGATCTGTCCGACCGGGTGTCGAAGCCCGGTGATCCGCCCCCCGACCTGGGGGAATCGCTGGACGCCCGCTACAACCCGCTGATCCGCAGCCTGAAGGCTCTGCCCATGCCGGTGATCGCCGCCGTCAACGGCATCGCCGCCGGCGCCGGGGCCAATCTGGCCCTGGCCTCGGACATCGTGGTGGCGGCCAGATCCGCCGCCTTCGTCCAGAGTTTCTGCAAGGTGGGCCTGGTCCCCGATTCGGGCGGCACCTGGACCCTGCCGCGTCTGGTGGGCAACGCCCGGGCCACGGCGCTGATGATGCTGGGCGACAAGGTGACCGCCGAGCAGGCCGCCCAGTGGGGCATGATCTGGCAATGTGTCGATGACGATAAGCTCCTGCCCGTCGTGCTGGCCATGGCCGCCCGGCTGGCGGCCCAGCCGACAAAGGGCCTCGCTTTGATGAAGAAGGCCCTGGCCCGCTCGGGCGCCAATACCCTGGATGCCCAGCTGGACCTGGAGCGCGATCTCCAGGCCGAGGCGGGGCGCACCCACGACTATGCCGAGGGGGTGCGGGCCTTCATGGAAAAGCGCCCGCCCAGGTTCGGGGGGCGGTGAATAATTGGGCGGCAATTCCCATATGACGACTGTCATCCCGAGCGAAGCCGAGGGATCTCCGTCCGACGAGATGGTGCGGAATCGGAAAAGTCGTACCGGGCGGAGATTCCTCCTCCCGATGGCCGTCGGAATGACAAGGCGACAAGGAGGGCGGCATGGCCGAACGGTCGTTCCAGCATGAAATAGGATTGCTGCGCTTAGGCGAAGGAGAGACCTTCCGGGGCGAGGGCATTCTGGCCGTCACCAAGGCGTTGCTGCAATCGGGCGTCACCTATGTGGGCGGCTACCAGGGCGCGCCCGTCTCCCATCTGATGGACGTGCTGATCGACGCCGAGGATTTGCTGGGCGAGCTGGGCGTGCATGTGGAAGCCGCCACCAACGAAGCCGGCGCCGCCGCCCTGCTGGCCGCCTCGCTGGCCTATCCCGTGCGGGGTGCCGTCACCTGGAAGTCGGTGGTGGGCACCAACGTGGCCTCGGATGCCCTGTCCAACCTGGCCTCGCCCGGCGTCATCGGCGGCGCGCTGATCATCATCGGCGAGGATTACGGCGACGGGGCCAGCGTCATCCAGGAGCGCAGCCACGCCTTCGCCATGAAGTCGTCCCTGTGGCTGTTGGACCCGCGCCCCCATTTGCCCACCATCGTCCACATGGTGGAGAAGGGCTTCGAACTGTCGGAAGCCAGCAACACGCCGGTGATGGTGGAGTTGCGCATCAAGGCCTGCCATGTCACCGGCAGCTTCAAGACCAAGGCCAACAGGCCGGGCGCGGCGCTGCAGGCCCCCGCCGCCTTCGATTACGGGCGGCTGTCCCATCCGCCCAGCACCTTCGCCCACGAGGAGGCCAAGGTGGCGCATCGCCTGCCGGCGGCCAGGGCCTTCATCCGCGAGCATAAGCTCAACGAAACGTTCCCCGGCAGCCGTTCGGATGTGGGCATCATCGTCCAGGGCGGCCTTTACAATTCCCTGATGCGGGCGCTGGCCAAGCTGGGTCTGGCCGACGCGCTGGGCCATTCCCAGATCCCCATCTACTGCCTCAACGTCACCTGGCCGCTGGTGCCGGAAGAAGTTTCGGAATTCTGCGCCGGCAAGGACGCGGTGCTGATGGTCGAGGAAGGCACGCCGGAATATCTGGAGCAGACCCTGTCGCTGATGATGCGTCAGGCCGATATCCAGACCAAGCTTTCGGGCAAGGACTGCCTGCCCCAGGCCGGCGAGTACACCGCCGACGTGCTGGCCGCCGGGCTGGCCAAGTTCCTGGGCTCGGAACCCGCCCAGGCCATCGTCAACAGGGTTGACGAGCGGCGCAAGGCCGCCTCCACCCTGCTGGACAAGGAGCTGCCCGGCCGTCCGCCCGGCTTTTGCACCGGCTGTCCCGAGCGCCCGGTGTTCAGCGCCCTGAAGCTGGCCCAGAAGGAGGTGGGGCAGACTCACGTTTCCGCCGATATCGGCTGCCATTCCTTCGGCACCCTGCCGCCCTTTTCCATGGGCAACTCCATCCTAGGCTTCGGCATGAGCCTCGCCTCTTCGGCGGCGGTGGGCGCGGTCACCGGCAAGCGCCCCGTTGCGGTGATGGGCGACGGCGGCTTCTGGCACAACGGCATCATTTCGGGCGTCGCCGGCAATCTCTTCAACAAGGGCGACGGGGTGCTGGTCATCTTGCAGAACGGCTACACCTCGGCGACGGGACAGCAGTTCATGCCCTCGACGCTGGCCGAGGGGCATCGCAACGAAACCCCCATGGACATCGAGGCGACGCTGAAGGTCATGGGGGTGACGTGGCTGAGGAAGGTGCGCTCCTACTCGGTCGCCACCATGCGCGAAACGCTGAAGGACGCCATCAAGGGAGCGGGCAAGGGCCTGCGCGTCATCATCGCCGACGGCGAATGCCAACTGGCCCGCCAGCGAAGGGTGAAGGCCGAGGACGCCGCCAGGCTGAAGGCGGGGGAACGGGTGGTGCGGGTGCGCTACGGCGTCGACGACGACATCTGTTCCGGCGACCACGCCTGCATCCGGCTGTCGGGCTGCCCGTCGCTGACCATCAAGCCCAACCCCGACCCGTTAAGGGACGATCCGGTGGCCTCGGTGATCCAGTCCTGCGTCGGCTGCGGCCTGTGCGGCGAGGTGGCCCACGCCGCAGCACTCTGTCCCTCCTTCTGGCGGGCCGAGGTGATCTCGAACCCCACTCGCTTCGACCTCTGGCTGGACGGAGTACGCCGCCGGGTGATCGGCTGGATGCAGGGGAGGGCCGGCGCATGAGCCGGGTCCAACGTCCCCTGTGCCTGGTCGTCGCCGCCATGGGCGGCGAGGGCGGCGGCGTGCTCACCGACTGGATCGTCGAGGCGGCCAACGCCTCGGGCCTCGCGGTGCAGAGCACTTCGGTGCCGGGCGTCGCCCAGCGCACCGGCGCCACCACCTATTACGTCGAGATCTTCCCCACCCCCCTGGCCGAGCTGGGCGATGCCGAGCCCATCCTGGCCCTGTCGCCATCGGCGGGCGAGGTGGATCTGATCGTCGCCACCGAGCTGATGGAGGCGGCGCGCAGCGTGACGCGGGGCTGGTCCGACCCTGAGCGCACCCATCTGATCGCCTCGACCCACCGCGTCCACGCGGTGGCCGAGAAGATGGAGATGGGCGACGGCCGCTATGAGTCCGAGCAATTGCTGGCCGCCATCGCCGCCGGCACAAGCGACCGCCTGCTGTTCGACATGGAACAGGCGGCGAGGCAGGCGGGCTGCGTCATCAACGCCGTGCTGCTGGGCGCGGTGGCGGGCAGCGGCCGTCTGCCCATCGCGCCGGAAACCTTCGAGGCGCAGATCGTCGCCTCGGGCAAGGCGGTGGAAAGCAACCTGAAGGGCTTCCGCCTCGGTCTGGCGGCGGCCCAGGGCGAGGTCCCCGCCGCCGCGCCCGCCTCCCACAAGCGCCCCCATGCCGACGTGGCGGGGGCCGAGGCGGTGTTCGCCCGGCTCGACACCCTGCCGCCATCGGCCCGCGCCGTGGCCGCAGAGGGCGTGAAGCGTCTGGTCGCCTATCAGGATGCCCGCTACGCCCGCCTTTACGCCGAGCGGCTGGAAGCCCTGGCCGCTGTCACCGGCGACGAGGCTTTGCTGGCCCGCGTCGCCAAGTATCTGGCGGTGCGCATGAGCTTCGAGGACGTCATCCATGTGGCGCGCCTCAAGACCGCGCCCGAGCGCCTGGAGCGCATCCGCGCCGAAATCGCCGCCCGGCCCGGCCAGCCGGTGGTGGTCAAGGATTTCCTCAAGCCCGGACTGGAGGAGGTCTGCGCCCTGCTGCCCGGCTTCCTGGCGCGACCCATCCTCGATGCCGCCCACCGGGGCGGCTGGGCCGACAAGGTCGCCTGGGGACGCCAGGTCAACGCCAACGGCATCCTGGGCTATCTCTCGCTGCGCCTGCTGGCGGGGTTGAAGCCCTGGCGGCGCTTCTCCCACCGCTTCGCCCAGGAGCAGGCGGGGATCGAGGACTGGCTGGCCGCGGTGAGCGCGGCGGCCCGCCTGTCGCCCGCCTTAGGAGTCGAAGTGGCAGACTGCGCCCGCCTGATCAAGGGCTATGGCGAGACCTGGAGGCGCGGCACCGCCAACTTCCAGCGCATCCGCGACTCGGTCATCGCGCCCGCCGCCGCCGGACGCTGGCCGCTGGCCTTCGCGCTCGACGCCGTCGCCAACGCGCGGGCCGCCGCCCTGGCCGACCCGGAAGGCGCACGCCTGGACCGCACCCTGGCCGCCATCGCGGAGAAGGCGGCGGCCTGAGGGCGGTGTTCAAGCCCTTTGTCCCAGTGTATTTTCTCGTCATTGCCGGGCGTGACCCGGCAATCCATGGATGCCCGGGTCAAGCCCGGGCATGACGAAGAAAAGTAGTGCCGTCCGTGATGAAACCCCTGGCCGCCTGCCTCCTCTGCCTGCTGCCCGCCCTCGCATTGGCCGAGCCCCTGCGCCTGCAGGGCTATGCCGAGGGGGAATACGTGCGCATCGGCCCCACCGGCTCCGGTCTCCTGGCCCAGGTGATGGTGAAGGACGGCGATCGGGTGGCGTCAGGCGCGCCGCTGTTCGCGCTGGATACCGTCATCGAGCGCGCCGCCCGCGATCAGGCCAAAGCCGATCTGGAGCGGGCCGAGGCGCAACTGGCCGATCTGCATAAGGGCAAGCGGCCCGACGAACTGAAATCCATCGCCGAGCAGAAGGCCCAGGCCGAAGCGGCGCTCAGGCTGTCCGAGGTGACGCTGAAGCGCCAGGACGCCCTGGCGCGGGCCGATTTCGCCTCGCGGGCCAAGCTGGATGAGGCCCGCGCCGCGCTGGAGCGCGACCGCGCCCAGGTCAGGCGCCTGGAGGCCGAGTACCGCACCGCGCTCCTGGGCGCCCGGCCCGACGAGATCGCGGCCCAGGACGCCCTGGTGGGCCAGAAGCGCCTGGAACTGGCCAAGGCGGAAAAGCGTCTGGCCGACCTCGCGCCCTCGGCCCCCACCGACGCACTGGTGGAGAAGGTCTATTACCGCCCCGGCGAATTCGTGCCGGCAGGAGGGCCGGTGGTGTCGCTGCTGCCGCCCGGCAACGTCAAGCTGGTGTTCTTTCTCCCTGAGCCCCGGCTCGGCGCGCTGAAGGTGGGCGACGCAATCGGCTATGGCTGTGACCGCTGCGCGGCCGGAGAGGCGAAGGTGAGCTTCATCGCCGCCCAGGCGGAATACACGCCGCCGGTCATCTATTCGGTGGAAAGCCGGGACAAGCTGGTGTTCCGCGTCGAAGCCCGAGGCGCGGGGCTGGCCGTCAATCCCGGCCAGCCGGTGGATGTCGTGGTGCCGGGAAAGTGAGCGCGGCGGCGGCCATCGACGTCCAAGGACTGGAAAAGCGTTTTTCCGGCCGCGCCGTGGTCCGCGACTTCTCCATTCTGGTCCCAAAGGGTCGCATCTTCGGCTTCCTGGGGCCCAACGGCTCGGGCAAGACCACCACCATCCGCATGCTGTGCGGGTTGCTGACCCCCGATGCGGGACGCGGCACCTGCCTCGGTCTCGACATTCTGCGCCAGTCGGACGAGATCAAGCGCCGGGTCGGCTACATGACCCAGAAGTTCTCGTTCTACGAGGACCTGACCATCGCCGAGAACCTGGATTTCGTCGCCCGCGTCTACGGCCTCGACCGCCGTAAGCGGCGGGTTGACGAAGCGCTGGAGGGATTGGGGCTGGCCGAGCGCCGCCGCCAACTGGCCGGAACCCTGTCGGGGGGCTGGAAACAGCGTCTGGCCCTGGCCGCCTGCGTGCTGCACGAGCCCGAGCTGCTGCTGCTCGACGAGCCCACCGCGGGCGTCGATCCCAAGGCGCGGCGCGATTTCTGGGACCACATCCACCGGCTGGCCGCCGACGGCATGACCGTGCTGGTCAGCACCCATTACATGGACGAGGCCGAGCGCTGCCACGAGATCAGCTACCTGGCCTATGGACGCCTGATGGTGCGGGGCACGGTGGCCGAGGTGATCAAGGGCTCGGGGCTGGTGACCTGGCTGGTGGAAGGCGACGGCGCCGACCGGCTGGCGTCTTCCATGGAGGGGCGGCCCGGCATCGCCATGGCGGCGCCCTTCGGCAACGCGCTGCATGTGAGCGGCACCAATTCAGCGGAGTTGGAAGCCGCCATCGCGCCCTGGCGCCACCAGCCCAATCTGGTGTGGAGCCGCACCGAGCCCAGCCTGGAGGATGTGTTCATCCACCTGATGGGCCAGGCGGAGGACAATTTCCGATGAGATGGCATTGTCATCCCGAGCCTCGGCGAGGGATCTCGTCCTGGCGTGGCTTTTCCGGGCCGGCACCATCGGAGCAGGCGGAGATTCCTCGGCTGCGCCTCGGAATGACACGGAGGCGTGGATGACGCCGTCTGCTCTGTCCTGGTCGCGGCTGATGGCGGTGATGATCAAGGAGGTCATCCAGATGCGGCGCGACCGCCTGACCTTCGCCATGATGGTCGCCGTGCCGCTGCTGCAACTGGTGCTGTTCGGTTACGCCATCAATTCCGATCCCAAGGCGCTGCCCACCCTGGTCAACGTGCAGGAGGCCGGTCCCTTCGCCCGTGCCCTGGTGGCGGGGTTGGGCAATTCCTCGTATTTCCGGGTGGTGGGCGAGGTCCGCTCGGAAGCCGAGGCCGAACGCTGGCTGGCCACCGGCGACGCCCAGTTCGTGGTGACCATTCCGGCGGGGTTCGAGGCCGCCCTGGTGCGCGGTGAGCGCCCCGCATTGCTGCTGGAAGCCGACGCCACCGACCCGGCCTCGGCCTCCAACGCGGTGGCCGCCGCCGCCGCCCTGGTGCGCAACGTCTTCGACGCCGAACTGTCCGGGCCGCTGGCCCATCTCAAGACCCCGCCCGATCCCGTCGACCTGCGCGTCCACCGGCGCTACAACCCCGAAGGCATCACCCAGTACAACATCGTGCCCGGTCTGATGGGGGTGATCCTCACCATGACCATGGTCATGATGACGGCATTGGCGGTGACGCGCGAACGCGAGCGCGGCACCATGGAGAACCTGCTGGCCATGCCGGTGCGCCCCCTGGAGGTGATGGTGGGCAAGATCCTGCCCTATATCGGGGTGGGCTACGTCCAGGTGGTGGTGATCGTCGCCTCGGGCCGCTGGCTGTTCGGGGTGCCGCTGATGGGCAGCCTGACCCTGCTCTCGGTGGCGCTGCTGCTGTTCATCGCGTCCAACCTGACGGTGGGCTTCACCTTTTCCACCGTGGCCCGCAACCAGTTGCAGGCCATGCAGATGAGTTTCTTCTTCTTCCTGCCCTCCATCCTGCTGTCGGGTTTCATGTTCCCGTTCCGCGGCATGCCGGTCTGGGCCCAGTGGATCGGCGAGATCTTTCCGCTCACCCATTTTCTGCGCGTGGTGCGCGGCATTCTGCTCAAGGGCAACGGCGTGGCCGAGATCTGGCCCGAGATGTGGCCGATCATCGCCTTCGTGCTGATCAGCGCCGCGCTGGCCATGAAGCAGTATCGCCAGACCCTGGATTAACCAATCCCGGCGGTAAAGTAAGGTCTTGCAAAGCTTGACTTCCGGGGCGGGACAAGCCCAATCTTTGCATCTTTCCGAAGGGGAGCCCTTTAGGGGGCTGAGAGGCCGGACCATGCGCCGGCGACCCTTGGAACCTGATCCGGGTCATTCCGGCGAAGGGATCGGACCTTATCCAAGCTTCCGCCCGCCTTTCGCCCGGACCCTGCCCGCCGCCCAAGCGAGGAAGCACGCCGATGTCCGAGTCCGCCCTGAAGATCACCACCGGCCCGCTGCCGGGATCGCGCAAGATTTACGTCGAGGGGTCGCGCCCCGACATCCGGGTGGCCATGCGCGAGATCGACCAGACGCCGGGCTGCGGCGAGCCGCCGGTGCGGGTCTACGACTGTTCCGGTCCCTACACCGATCCGGCCCTGTCGGTGGACATCACCAAGGGCGTGCCGCGCCTGCGCGAGCAGTGGATCCTGGAACGCGGCGATGTCGAGCATTACGAGGGCCGCGCCCACAAGCCCGAGGATGACGGCCTGAAGCCCGGTGAGACCATCGGCGTGCCGGTGTTCGACCGCGCCGCGCTGGGCCTGCGCCCCCTTCGTGCCAAGGCGGGCAAGGCGCCGACCCAACTGGCCTATGCCCGGGCCGGCATCATCACGCCCGAGATGGAATACGTGGCCATCCGCGAGAACATGAAGCGGGCCGAGCTTCACGCCCAGATCGTGCGCGATGGCGAGGATTTCGGCGCCGACATCCCCGACGAGGTGACGCCGGAATTCGTGCGCGCCGAGATCGCGCGCGGCCGCGCCGTGCTGCCGGCCAACGTCAATCACCCGGAAGCCGAGCCCATGATCATCGGGCGCAACTTCCTCACCAAGATCAACGCCAATATCGGCAATTCCGCCGTGGCCTCCTCGGTGGAGGAGGAGGTGGAGAAGATGGTGTGGGCCACCCGCTGGGGCGCCGACACCGTCATGGACCTGTCGACGGGCCGCCACATTCACGCCACCCGCGAATGGATCATCCGCAACAGCCCCGTTCCCATCGGCACCGTGCCCATCTATCAGGCGCTGGAGAAGGTGGACGGCAAGGCCGAGGAACTGACCTGGGAGATCTTCCGCGACACCCTGATCGAGCAGGCCGAGCAGGGGGTGGACTATTTCACCATCCATGCCGGCGTGCTGCTGCGCTACATCCCGCTGACGGCGAAGCGGACCACCGGCATCGTGTCGCGCGGCGGCTCGATCATGGCCAAGTGGTGCCTGGCGCATCACAAGGAGAACTTCCTCTACACCAACTTCGAGGAAATCTGCGAACTGCTGAAGGCCTATGACGTGGGCTTCTCGCTGGGCGACGGGTTGCGGCCCGGCTCCATCGCCGACGCCAACGACGCCGCCCAGTTCGGCGAGTTGGAGACCCTGGGCGAGCTGACCCACAAGGCCTGGGCCCACGACTGCCAGGTGATCATCGAAGGCCCCGGCCACGTGCCCATGCACAAGATCAAGAAGAACGTGGAGAAGCAGATCGAGCTGTGCGGCGAAGCGCCGTTCTACACCCTCGGGCCGCTGGTCACCGACATCGCGCCGGGCTACGACCACATCACCTCGGCCATCGGCGCGGCCATGATCGGCTGGTTCGGCACCGCCATGCTCTGCTACGTCACGCCCAAGGAGCATCTGGGCCTGCCCGACAAGCAGGATGTGCGCGAAGGCGTGGTCACCTACAAGCTGGCCGCCCATGCCGCCGACCTGGCCAAGGGTCATCCCGGCGCCCAGGTGCGCGACAACGCGCTGTCCCGCGCCCGTTTCGAGTTCCGCTGGAAGGACCAGTTCAACCTGTCGCTGGACCCGGAGAAGGCGCTGGCCTTCCACGACCAGCACCTGCCGGCGGAAGGTGCCAAGCTGGCTCATTTCTGCTCCATGTGCGGCCCGAAATTCTGCTCCATGAAGATCAGCCAGGAGGTGCGCGACTTCGCCGCCGAACAGGGCATGGCCGAGATGAGCGAGAAGTTCGTGGCCGAGGGCGCCGAGATCTACCACACCGAACCGTCGGGTGCGCAAGCCGCCAAGCCGGCGGCGGAGTAGAAGTCTTCATGTCATTCTGAGCGTAGCGAAGAATCTCCGTTTGAACGGCGCAGCCGAAGTGGCCACGCCATGTCAGGCGGAGATTCCTCCTCCCGATGGTCGTCGGAATGACAGCGTTTACCGCCTCTCCTCGGCGGCGAACAGGATCGCCAGGGTCTCGGTCACCCCGGGCGGCACGTTGCGCGCGCCGTCGAATACCGTGTGCAGCAGGTCGGCCTTGGCGAAGTCGGCCCCGTCCAGCTCGGCCCGCACGAAGCGGGCGAAGCGGGCCGAGGCCCCCGACAGCCGCGTGCCCCGAAGATTGGCGTCGGTGAAGTCGGCCCCTTCGGCGGCCGCACCGGTCATGTCGGCGCCCGAAAGGTCGGTGCCCACCAGCTTTGCCTCCTCGAACACTCCGCGCAGCATGTAGACGCCCGACAGCCTGGCCCCCGAAAGATCGGCCCGTTCCATCAGCACGTCCTTGAGATAGGCGCCCTTGAAGTCGGCCCCCGCCAGCCTTGTGCCGATCAGGTTGGCTCCGAACAGATAGGTGTCGGTGAGGTCGGCCCCGCCCATCTCCGCCCCGTCGAAGGTGGCGTGGAACAGGTCGGCTCCGGCGAACACCGCGCCCTTGAGGCTGGCTCCGCCCAGATTGGCCCATTTCAGGTTGGCCTTGGCGAAGCGGACGCCGTCCAGCCTTGCCCCGCGCAGATCGGCGTTTTCCAGCATGGCGCCGGAAAAATCGCAGGTCCTGAGGTCGGCGCCGGGCGCCGGGCGGCATTGGGCGCTCGCCTCGCCCGCCCACAGCAGCAGGATCATCGACAGCTGACAGATTCGCCGCATTGCTCCCTCCCGCGGATATGGGCGATTCCTCACATGGAGGGGCGGGCGGGAGCCTTAAAGGGGCATATGGCGGAAATGTTATGAAGATTTGTTTGAACTCATTCCAAAATGCGCACATTTGCGGATTACCTTGTCCGGGCGCAAGGCCTATCCTAAAGAAATAGATTGCTATCAATGCATATGCAATTAGACAGAGACATCGCTTCTTTTGGGGGTGCGATCATGGCTAGTCTCAATGTTTCCGGGCGAATCTACGCGGGTTTTGGCCTGATCGTCGTACTTCTGCTTGCCCTGGCGGGGCTTTCCATTTCGACCCTGGGCTCGTCGAAAGCGCAGATCGACAGATATGCCGGTGTTTCCGACAACGCCCAGCGGGTCTTGAGCGTCAACGGCAACTTCGCCAATATCCGCCGCAACGTCATCATCTTCGCCGACAATGCCGATGCGAAGGCGCTGGAACAGATCCGCAGGATCCAGCCGCTCATCGCCAAGACCCTGCCCGAGGCCATCGCCGCCACCGCGGATCCCACCCGCAAGGCCAGCCTGACCAAGATGCAGGAGCTGTTCACCGCCTACATGGCCGGTTTCGACAAGGTGGCGGAGCTGCGCAAGACCAAGCTGGAGCTGGTCGAGGGGCGCATGAACGTGCTCGGCGTGGCGGCCCGCAAGGACTTGAGCCATATCATCAAGACCGCCATGGATGACGGCGATTACGAGGCCGCCGCCCTGGCCGGGGTGGCGCAGGAATCCCTGATGCTGGCCCGGGTCAACGCCATCAAGTATCTGGCCGATCCCAGCGACGACCTGGTCAAGGTGGCCGAAAAGGAGGTGGCCGACTTCGTCAAGGAGGCGGAATCTCTGACCAAGCGGCTGCGCAACCCCGAGCGCAGGCGTCTGGCCGCCGAGGCCGAGGCCAACGCCAAGGCCTACAGCGCCGCCTTCGCCCAGGTGGTGGTCGCCACCCATGCCCTCGACACGCTGGTGTTCAAGGACATGGCCGCCCTCGCCGCCCAGTATGCCGAGCTGGCGGAGCAGACCGTCAAGTCCCAGGACGAGGCCATGCACCACCAGAAGGAGGACACCGAGGCCGGCATGTCGCGCAGCTCGACCATCACCTGGACGGGATCGGCCATCGCCGTCGGCCTGGCCGTGCTGCTGTCCTGGCTGATCGCCCGCTCCATCGTGGTGCCGCTGGCCGCCATGACCGGGGCCATGACCGAATTGTCCAAGGGCAACAAGACCGTGGACATTCCGGCGCGCGAACGCACCGACGAGATCGGCGCCATGGCCCAGGCCATGGAGATCTTCAAGGAAAACACCTTGAAGATGGACAAGCTGCAGGCCGAGCAGGAGGCCAACAAGGCCAAGGCCGAGGCCGACCGCAAGGCGGCGCTGCATCACATGGCCGACACCTTCGAGGAAAGCGTCGGCAAGGTGGTGCAGACGGTGACCTCGGCCGCCACCGAGCTGCAGGGCGCCTCCAGCCAGATGGCCGGCACCGCCCACGAGACCAGCGCCCAGGCCACCACCGTCGCCTCGGCGGCGACCCAGGCCTCGGCCAATGTGGAGACGGTGGCCGCCGCCACCGAGGAGCTGGCCGCCTCCATCTCGGAAATCGCCAAGCAGGTGGAGCGGTCCCAGGCCGTCGCCAGCCGGGCCGAGCAGGAGGCCGACAACACCACCAACCAGGTGCGCGCCCTGTCCGAGAATGTCGGCCGCATCGGCGAGGTGGTGGTGCTGATCAACGACATCGCCGCGCAAACCAACCTCCTGGCGCTCAACGCCACCATCGAGGCGGCCAGGGCCGGCGACGCCGGCAAGGGCTTTGCCGTGGTGGCCAACGAGGTGAAGAACCTCGCCAACCAGACCGCCAAGGCCACCGACGAGATCGCCAGCCAGATCAAGGCGGTGCAGGAAGGCACCGGCAATGCGGTGAAGGCCATCGACGTCATCTCCAAGGTCATCTCGGAAATGGGCGAGATCAGTGCCTCGGTGGCGTCCGCCGTGCAGGAACAGACCGCCGCCACCGCCGAGATCGCCCGCAACGTGGAGCAGGCCGCCGCCGGCACCGCCGAGGTGTCGAGCAACATCAACTCGGTGGAACAGGCCGCGCGCGAGACCGGCCACGCCGCCGAGCAGATCAGCGAATCGGCCACCGACCTGTCCAAGCAGGCTGAGTATCTGCGTGCCGAGGTCGCCCGCTTCCTGCATCAGGTGCGCGCCGACAAGGCCGACATGAAGATCCTGGAATGGGACAACGCGCTCAACACCGGCGTGGCCTCCATCGACCGCCATCACCAGGACATGTATGCCGAGATCAACCGCTTCTACGGCGAGATGATGAGCGGCAACGGCGCCGCCGCCATCCAGGGCATCCTGGCCCAGGTGGCCAAGTCCTTCGAGCCCCACTTCCGGGACGAGGAAGAGGTGATGACCCGCAACGCCTATCCGGGCCTGGACGAGCATCGCCGCCGCCACCGCGAATTCCTCGACAAGTTCGAGGGCCTGAAGCGCGAGGTGGAGGCCGGCAAGGACGGTGCCACCGGCAAGCTGTTCCAGTTCGTCGCCGGCTGGCTGAAGGACCATATCCGCCACGAGGACGGCAAGATCGCCACCTTCCTGCGCGACAAGAAGGTGGCCTAGCGTCCTTTCATGACGGCGCCCCCGGATTTGCTCCGGGGGGCGGCCCGTGAGATCATGCCTGGACCCCGCGTCCGAAAAGGCGAACCCTTGAACCTCAAGCAGCTGGAATATTTCGTCCGCGTCGCCGAGCTGGGCAGTTTCAGCAAGGCGGCCATGGTCTTGGACATCGCCCAGCCCGCTTTGTCGCGGCAGGTGCGCCAGCTGGAAGCCGACCTTGCCACCAATCTCTTGATCCGCACCGGGCGCGGCGTGGCCTTGACCGAGGCCGGGTCGCGGCTGTTCGAGCATGCGGTGGGCATCCTGCAATCGGTGGAGCGCGCCACCGAGGATATGGAATCGGCGCGCGGCGAGCCTTCGGGGCGCATCGTCGTCGGCCTGCCGCCCAGCATCGGGCGCCGTCTGATCCTGCCCCTGGTGGAAGGCTTCCGCGCCACCCTGCCCAAGGCCCGCCTCGCCGTGGTCGAGGGCCTGTCCACCCACGTCACCGAATGGATCGCCACCGGCCGGGTCGATCTGGGCCTGGTCCACAATCCCGAGCCCAATCCGGCCATCGAGGTGTCGCGCCTGCTCGACGAGCCCCTGGGGCTGGTCGGCCCGGCCGGCGAGGGGCCTCCGACGCTGCGCTGGGCCGAACTGGGGGCCTATCCCCTGATCCTGCCCGAACGTTCCCATGCCATGCGCAAGCTGCTGGAGACCCAGGCGGCCTTTGCCGGGGTGCGGCTGAAAGTGGTGATGGAGGTGTCGTCCATCCCCTCCATCCTCGATCTGGTGGCCGCCGGCCACGGCCATGCGGTGCTGACCGAGACGGCGCTGGAATCGTGGCGGCGCGCCGGCGATTTCAGCCTGCGCCGTCTGGTGGACCCGTCGGTGGCCAGCACCTTGTTCCTGGCGGTCTCGGCCCACAAGCCCATCACCCCGCTGGGACGGCGCGCCATGGCGCTGTTGCGCGATTTGGTCAAAACCGAAATTGGCTGAAACCGTTCCAGTTATAGCAACTTGCTATAGCTGAAAGTGCCCCCGGGGGGCTTGGTGGGCGGGCGCGGTTTTGTCACCATGGCAGGGTCGAACGCTGGGAGGCCCGACACCATGCAGACCTCGATTCCTTGCCTGTTCATGCGCGGCGGCACGTCCCGCGGGCCGTTCTTCGCCGAAAGCGACCTGCCGGCGGACATCGCGCTCAGGGACAAGGTGTTGCTGGCGGTGATGGGCTCGCCCCATGCGCGCCAGATCGACGGGCTGGGCGGCGGCCATCCCCTGACCTCCAAGGTCGGCATCGTGCGGCCCGGCACTGCGCCGGGAATCGACCTCGACTTTCTGTTCGCCCAGTTGCAGCCCGAAAAGGAGACGGTCGACACCACCCCCAATTGCGGCAACATGCTGGCCGCCGTGGTGCCCTTCGCCCTGGAACGTGGGCTGGTGGCGCCCCAGGGCGAGACCACCACGCTGCGCGTGCTGACGCTCAACACCGGCATGGCCTGCGACATCACCGTCCAGACTCCCGGCGGCCGGGTGGAGTACGAGGGGTGCGCCCGCATCGACGGAGTGCCCGGCACGTCGGCGCCCATCGCCATCAACTTCCTCGACACCGCCGGCTCCGTCTGTTCCGGCCTGCTGCCCACCGGCCGGGTCAAGGACATGATCGACGGGCTGGAGGTCACCTGCATCGACAACGGCATGCCCATGGTGCTGTTCCGGGCCGCCGACATGGGTCGCACGGGCTTGGAAAGCGTCGAGGCGCTCAATGCCGACACCGAGCTGAAGACCCGCATCGAGGCGCTGCGCCTGATGGCCGGGCACCTGATGGGCCTGGGCAACGTGGCCGAGAAGAATTACCCCAAGATGTGCCTGATCGCGCCCCCGGCCCAGGGCGGCGCGGTGGGAACCCGCTGCTTCATTCCCCATGTCTGTCATGACGCCATCGGCGTGCTGGCCGCCGTGACGGTGGCCACCGCCTGCGTGCTGAAGGGCAGCGTCGCCGATGGGTTGGCCCAGGTGCCGGCGGGCGCGGTGAAGACCATCGCCGTCGAGCACCCCACCGGCGAGTTCAGCGTCGAGCTGGAGCTCGATCCGCAAGACCCGCAGAAGGTCGTCCGCGCCGCGCTTTTGCGCACCGCGCGTCTGCTCATGAAGGGCGAGGTGATGATCCCCGCCTCCGTCTGGGAAGGAAAACCCGCATGATCATCGACATTCACGGCCATTACACCACCGCGCCCAAGGCGCTGGAGGAGTGGCGCAACCGCCAGATCGCCGGCCTCAAGGATCCCAGCCAGGCCCCCAAGGTCGCGGAGTTGAACATCAGCGACGACGATTTGCGCGAAACCATCGAGACCAACCAGCTGGCCAAGATGAGGGAGCGGGGCTCCGACCTCACCATCTTCTCGCCCAGGGCCAGCTTCATGGCGCACCATATCGGCGACTTCCAGACCAGCTCCACCTGGGCCGCCATCTGCAACGAGCTGTGCGCCCGCGTGGCCAGGCTGTTTCCCGACAATTTCATCGGCGCGGCCATGTTGCCGCAAAGCCCCGGAATCGACCCCAAGACCTGCGTCCCCGAGATTGAGAAGTGCGTGAAGGAATACGGCTTCGTCGCCATCAACCTCAATCCCGATCCGTCCGGCGGGCACTGGACCTCGCCGCCGCTTTCGGACCGGCACTGGTACCCCATCTACGAGGCCATGGTGGAATACGGCCTGCCCGCCATGATCCACGTGTCCACCTCGTGCAATGCCTGCTTCCACACCACGGGGGCCCATTACCTCAACGCCGACACCACGGCGTTCATGCAGTGCCTGACCTCGGACCTGTTCAAGGACTTCCCGGACCTCAAGTTCATCATTCCCCACGGCGGCGGGGCGGTGCCCTATCACTGGGGCCGCTTTCGGGGTCTGGCCCAGGAGCTGAAGAAGCCCCTGTTGCGCGACCATCTCTTGAACAACATCTTCTTCGACACCTGCGTCTACCACCAGCCGGGCATCGACCTGCTGACCAAGGTGATCCCGGTGGACAACATCCTGTTCGCCTCGGAAATGATCGGCGCGGTCAGGGGCATCGATCCCGAAACCGGGCATTATTACGACGACACCAAGCGCTACATCGAGGCGACGCTGAACCTGTCGGCGGAAGACCGCTTCAAGGTCTACGAGGGCAACGCGCGGCGCGTCTATCCCCGCCTGGATGCGGCGTTGAAGGCGAAGGGGCTTTAGATCATGTCGATGAATAATCTGGGCATCGTGAAGCGCAACATCGTCCGCGCCGACAAGGCCGCCGTGGACAAGCTCGCCAAGTTCGGCGTCGCCACCATCCACGAGGCCATGGGCCGGGTCGGGCTGATGAAGCCCTCCATGCGCCCCATCTACACCGGCGCGCATTTGTGCGGCACGGCGGTGACCGTGCTGCTGCATCCCGGCGACAACTGGATGATGCATGTGGTGGCCGAACAGATTCAGCCCGGCGACGTGGTGGTCGCCGCCATCACCGCCGATTGCACCGACGGCTTCTTCGGCGATTTGCTGGCCACTTCGTTCCGGGCGCGCGGCGCCGTCGGTCTGGTGATCGACGCCGGCGTGCGCGACGTGAAGGACCTGACGGCCATGAACTTCCCCGTCTTCTCCAAGGCCATCAGCGCCAAGGGCACCATCAAGGCGACGCTGGGATCGGTGAACATCCCCGTCATCTGCGCCGGGGCAAGCGTCAATCCCGGCGACGTGGTCGTCGCCGACGACGACGGCGTGGTGGTGGTCCCGGCCGCCATCGCGCAAGCCGCCGCCGACGCGGCCCAGGCCCGCGAGGACAACGAGGCGGCCAAGCGCGCCCGCCTCGCCGCCGGCGAGCTGGGCCTCGACATGTACAAGATGCGCGAGGCCCTGGAAAAGGCGGGCCTCAAATATGTCGACTGATCTCTCCATCGGCCTGATCGGCTATGGCGAGGTGGGTCGTATCCTCGCCGAGGACCTGCGGGCCCAGGGCGTACGGGTGCTGGCCTGCGACATCAAGCTGGGCACGCCGGCCGAGGACGAATTGCGCGAGCACGCCGCCCGCTTCGGGGTGGTGCTGGTGAAGGATCACGCCGTGCTAGCGGCATCTGTCACCCTGGTGATCTCGGCGGTGACCGCGTCCCAGGCGGTGCCGGTGGCGGCGGCCTGCGCGCCGGGGCTGCGGGCCCAGACGTGGTTCCTGGATTTCAACTCGGCCTCGCCCAAGGCCAAGATCGAGGCGGCGGGGCTGGTCACTGCTGCTGGCGGCCGCTTCGTCGAGGGCGCGGTGATGACCTCGGTGCCGCCTTATCGCATCAAGGTGCCGCTGCTGCTGGGTGGTCCCGAGGCGGGCGGGCTGGAGCCGCTGCTGAACGGCCTGGGCTTCGTGCCCAAGGTGGCGTCGGACCGGTTGGGCGTGGCGTCCGCCACCAAGATGTGCCGCAGCGTGATGATCAAGGGCCTGGAGGCCATGGTGATCGAAAGCTTCACCGCCGCCAGGGCCTATGGCGTCGAGGACGCGGTGATCGCTTCGCTGGAGGAAACCTTCCCCGGCATGGAGTGGGAAAAGCTGGGCGCCTATTTCTTCCAGCGGGTGATCCGGCACGGACGCCGCCGCGCCGAGGAAGTGCGCGAAGTGGCCAAGACGGTGCGCGAAGCCGGGCTCGACCCCTTTTCCGCCGCCGGCACCGCCGAGCGCCAGGCCTGGGTGGCCGATCTGGCCGATGAGGGGGAGTTCGGGCCCAAATCCGCCGCCGGTTTCGCCAAGTCGGGCGACTGGCGCATGGAAGCCGACCGCATCCTTGCATTGCAGAAGGACAAGCCATGACCTTCGAAAAGACTCCCGGCTGGCTCGACTGGTATGCCGGTCCGTCCAAGCCCGCCTTCCAGGTGCCCCCCGGCGCGGTGGACGCCCATTGCCACGTCTTCGGCCCCGGCCACCTGTTTCCCTTCGCGCCCGAGCGCAAGTACACCCCCTGCGACGCCTCCAAGGACCAGCTGTTCGCCCTGCGCGACCACCTGGGCTTCGCCCGCAACGTGGTGGTCCAGGCCACCTGCCACGGCGCCGACAACCGCGCCATGGTCGATGCGCTCAAAGCGTCCCAGGGCAAGGCGCGGGGAATCGCCACGGTGAAGCGCTCGGTCACCGATGCCGAACTGGCCGAGATGCACGAAGCCGGGGTGCGGGGCGTGCGCTTCAACTTCGTGCGTCGGCTGGTGGACTTCACGCCCAGGGACGAGTTGATGGAGATCGCGTCGCGCATCGCGCCGCTGGGCTGGCACGTGGTGATCTATTTCGAGGCGGTGGACCTGCCCGAGCTCATGGACTTCTTCACGGCTCTCCCAACCACCGTGGTGGTTGACCACATGGGCCGCCCCGACGTGACCAAGCCGGTGGACGGGCCGGAATTCGCGCTGTTCCTGAAGTTCATGCGCGAGCATGCCAATGTGTGGAGCAAGGTCAGCTGCCCCGAGCGCCTGTCGGTGACGGGCCCGCGCGCTTTAAACGGCGAGCGCGTCGCCTACCGCGACGTGGTGCCCTTCGCCCGTACAGTGGTGGAGGAGTTCCCCGACCGGGTGCTGTGGGGCACTGACTGGCCGCACCCGAACCTCAAGGACCACATGCCCGACGACGGGCTGCTGGTGGACTTCATCCCCCATATGGCGCCCACGCCCGAGCTTCAGAGGAAGCTGCTGGTGGACAATCCCATGCGCCTGTACTGGCCGGAGGAGTGATCATGGCGCTCGACAAGCCCTATCTCGACATTCCCGGCACCACCATCTTCGACGCCGACCAGTCGCGCCGGGGCTATCACCTCAATCAGTTCTGCATGTCGCTGATGAGGCCTGAGAACCGCGCCCGCTTTCTGGCGGACGAGCGCGCCTATCTCGACGAATGGCCCATGGACGAGGAGCAGAAGCAGGCGGTACTGGCCCGCGACCTGAACCGCTGCATCGCCTTGGGCGGCAACATCTACTTCCTGGCCAAGATCGGCGCCACCGACGGCAAATCGTTCCAGCAGATGGCCGGTTCCATGACCGGCATGAGCGAGGAGGAATACCGCGCCATGATGCTGGCCGGCGGGCGCTCCATCGAGGGCAACCGCTCGGCCGGCGTGGAGATCGCCGCCCCGCAGCCGGGCAAGGCCCGGGTCACCGCCAGCGTCTACACCTCGCACGTGCCAGCCATCGGCGCGGCGCTGGACCAGGGCAAGGCGGGCGAGCCCTACTGGCAGCCCCTGTTCGCCGGCTATGAGCCCTCCAAGCGATGGATGGCCGACAACACGCCCGACGTCATCGTCCTGGTCTACAACGACCACGCCACCGCCTTCAGCCTGGAGATGATCCCCACCTTCGCCATCGGCTGCGCTGACCATTTCCAGCCCGCCGACGAGGGTTGGGGCAAGCGGCCGGTGCCGGTGGTGAAGGGCCATCCCGAGCTGGCCGCCCACATCGCCCAGTCGGTGATCCAGGACGATTTCGACCTCACCATCGTCAATCGCATGGACGTGGACCACGGCCTGACCGTGCCGCTGTCGCTGATGTTCGGCCAACCCGAAGCCTGGCCCTGTCCCGTCATCCCCGTCGCCGTCAACGTGGTGCAGTACCCGGTGCCGTCGGGGCGGCGCTGCCTCGCCTTGGGCCGCGCCATCCGCAAGGCCATCGAAAGCTTCGACCGGCCCTTGAACGTGCAGGTCTGGGGCACCGGCGGCATGAGCCACCAGTTGCAGGGCCCCCGCGCCGGCCTGATCAACAAGGAGTTCGACAACGCCTTCCTCGACCGCCTGATCGCCGACCCCGAAGCCCAGGCCCAGGTGCCGCACATGGATTATGTGCGCGAAGCAGGCTCCGAGGGCATCGAACTGGTCATGTGGCTGATCGCGCGCGGCGCCATGGCCGAGGGTGCCACGCCGAAGCTCGTCCACCGTTTCTACCACGTGCCGGCCAGCAACACCGCCGTCGGCCATCTGATCCTGGAGAACCCATGAGCAAGCCCGTCAACATCGCCTTGGTCGGTGCCGGCGCCTTCGGCATCAAGCATCTGGATGCGCTGAAGGTCATCGACGGCGCCAATGTCGTCTCGCTGGTCAGCCGGGCCGAAGATAAGCCCGAGGAGATCGCCGCCAAATACGGCATCACCCATGTGGCCCACGATCTGGCCCAATCCCTGGCTTTGCCCGAGGTGGACGCGGTGATCCTGACCACGCCCACCCAACTGCATGCCTCCCAGGCCATGTCCTGCCTCAAGGCCGGCAAGCATGTGATGGTGGAGATCCCCCTGGCCGACAACCTGGCCGACGCCGAAGCGGTGGTGGCGCTGCAGAAGAAGACCGGAAAGGTGGCCATGTGCGGCCACACGCGGCGCTTCAATCCCAGCCACCAGTGGGTCCACAACAAGATCAAGGCGGGCGAGTTCGCCATCCAGCAGATGGACGTGCAGACCTACTTCTTCCGCCGCACCAACATCAACGCGCTCGGCCAGCCCCGGTGCTGGACCGACCACCTGCTGTGGCACCACGCCGCCCACACCGTGGATTTGTTCGCCTACCAGACCGGGGGCGAGATCGTCGCCGCCAATGCCGTCCAGGGCCCCATCCACCCGCAACTGGGCATCGCCATGGACATGTCCATCCAGTTGAAGAGCAGTACCGGGGCCATCTGCACCCTGTCGCTGTCGTTCAACAACGACGGGCCGCTGGGCACCTTCTTCCGCTACATCGGCGACACGGGCACCTATATCGCGCGCTACGACGATCTGGTGGACGGCAAGGACAAGGCCATCGACGTCACCAAGGTGGACGTCTCCATGAACGGCATCGAGCTGCAGGACCGCGAATTCCTGGCCGCCATCCGCGAGGGGCGCGAGCCCAACGCCAGCGTGGCGGGGGTTTTGCCCTGCTACCGCACGCTCCACGCCCTCGAGCAGCAGCTGAAGTAGGCCCATCATGGAACAGCGCCGCGTCGGCCCCTTCACCGTTTCCGCCCTGGCCCTTGGCTGCATGAATCTCAGCCATGCCTACGGCACGCCGCCCGCCAAGGAGGATGCGGTGGCGCTGCTGCATCGGGCGCTCGATTCCGGCGTGGATTTCTTCGACACGGCGGCGCTCTACGGCTTCGGTGCCAACGAAAGCCTGGTGGGACCGGTGCTGGCGCCCCATCGTCACCGCATCACGCTGGCCAGCAAGTGCGGCATGTTCGGCGTGGACGGCAAGCGCGTTATCGACGGCAGCCCGGCCGCCATCCGCCGCACCTGCGAGGAAAGCCTGAAGCGCCTGGGGACCGAAATCATCGACCTCTATTACCTGCACCGCCTGGACCCCAAGGTGGCCATCGAGGACAGCGTCGGGGCCATGGCCGAGCTGGTGCGGCAGGGCAAGGTCCGCGCGCTCGGCCTGTCCGAGGTCTCTGCCGCCACCCTCCGCCGCGCCCACGCAATCCATCCCATCGCCGCCGTGCAGAGCGAATATTCGCTGTGGACCCGCAATCCCGAGATCGCCGTTCTGGAGACCTGCCGCGCGCTGGGCATCGGTTTCGTCGCCTTCAGCCCGCTGGCGCGGGCCTTCCTCACGGGCAAGCTGACCGATCCGGCGACGCAGTTGGAGACCAAGGACATCCGCCGCCAGATGCCGCGCTTCGACCCGGAACCCTACGCCGCCAATCTGCGTCTGCTGGACGGCTACAAGGCCATCGCGGCGGAAGTGGGCTGCACCCCCGCCCAGTTGGCCCTGGCCTGGGTCCTGGCCCGGGGCGAGCACGTCGTCGCCCTGTTCGGCACCAAGTCCGCCGCCCATCTCGACGAGGATCTGGGCGCCGACGGCATCCACCTGCCCCCGGACGTCATCGCCCGGCTGGACCGGCTCATCAACCAGAACACGGTAACCGGGACCCGCTACAACGCGGTAACCCAGGCCGATATCGACACCGAAGAGTTCTAGAGAGGGAACCAACGACAATGAGCGCCAAGACCAAACGGGTGATCCCCGGAACGACCATCTTCGACGGCGACATGGCCCGCAAAGGCTATGCGCTGAACAAGATGTGCTTTTCCTTCAATTCCGAACGCAACCGCCAGGAATTCCTGAAAGACCCCGCCGCCTATTGCGACAAGTTCAGCCTGAACGACGAGCAGAAGAAGGCGGTTCTCAGCCTGCAGGTGCTCGACATGCTGGCGGCGGGGGGCAACGCCTATTTCATCGCCAAGCTGGGCGGCATCTACAAGCTGGACATGCAGGACGTCGGCGCGCAGCAGACCGGCATGACCAAGGAAGAGTTCCAGGCGAAGCTGGTCGCCGCGGGGAGGGATTAGCAATGGCCAAGATCGTCGGCGGCATCAACGTCACCCATGTGCCCTATCTGGGCCGCGCCATCGCGGGCAATTTGCAGCAGGAGCCCTATTGGAAGCCCTTCTTCGATGGCTTCCCGCCGGTCCAGGCCTGGCTCGATACGGTCAAGCCGGACGTGGCGGTGGTGGTCTACAACGACCACGGCCTGAACTTCTTCCTCGACAAGATGCCCACCTTCGCCATCGGCGCGGCGCCTGAATACAACAACGCCGACGAGGGCTGGGGCATTCCCACCGTGGCCCCCTTCGCCGGCGACGTGGACCTCTCGTGGCATCTGGTGGACAGCCTGATCGAGGCGGAATTCGACCTCACCACCTGCCAGGAAATGCTGGTGGATCACGCCTTCACCCTGCCCATCGAGATGCTGTGGCCGGGGCGTGGGCCGAAGACCATCCGCACCGTGCCCATCTGCCAGAACACCGTGCAGTTCCCGCTGCCCAGCCCCAAGCGCTGCCTGGCCTTCGGCCGCGCCATCGGCAAGGCCATCGAGGCGTGGGAGTCCGACGCCCGCGTGGTGGTGCTGGGCACCGGCGGATTGTCGCACCAGCTGGACGGCAAGCGGGCCGGCTTCATCAACAAGGCGTTCGACCTGGAATTCATGGACAAGCTGGTCACCGATCCCGACTGGATCAGCCGGTATTCCGTCACCGACATCGTCGAGCTGACCGGCACCCAGGGCGTCGAGCTGCTCAACTGGGTCACCTGCCGCGGCGCGCTGGGCGACAAGGTCAGGACCATCCACACCAACTACCACATCCCTATCTCCAACACCGCCGCCGGCCTGCTGGCCATGGAGACGGCGTAGGGACGGATTGTCACCCTGAGGCGGAGCCGAAGGGTCTTTCAGGCGGGAACGGTTGTCGCGTCAGGCTGAAAGAAAGATCCTTCGCTGCGCTCAGGATGACAGGTCAACGGGAGGAGCGAACATGAGAGTCCAAGTCGCCATCATCGGGGCCGGCCCGTCCGGTCTCATCCTCGGCCAGCTGCTGGCCAAGGCCGGTATCGACGCCATCATTCTCGAGGCCCATACCGGCGATTACGTGCTGGGCCGCATCCGGGCCGGGGTGCTGGAACAGGTCTGCGTCGATCTCCTGGACGAGGCGGGGGTGGGCGCGCGCATGCACGCCCAGGGCCTGCCCCACCACGGCATCGAGCTGCTGATCGCGGGCCAACGCCACCGCATCGACCTGCACGGCCTCACCGGCGGCAAGGAGGTGATGGTCTATGGCCAGACCGAGCTGACCCGCGACCTGATGGACGCAAGGGCGGCCGCCGGCCTGAAAACCGTCTACGAGGCCAAGGAGGTGGCGGTCCATGATTTCGACGGCGACCATCCCCGCGTCAGCTACCTCAAGGACGGGGTGCGCCACGAGATCACCTGCGACTTCATCGCCGGCTGCGACGGCTTCCACGGCGTGTGCCGGGCCAGCGTGCCTAAGGGCTCCATCCGCAATTTCGAGCGGGTCTATCCCTTCGGCTGGCTGGGCCTGCTGTCGGACACGCCGCCGGTGTGCGACGAACTGATCTACGCCAAGAGCGACAGGGGCTTCGCGTTGTGCTCCATGCGCTCGAAGACCCGCTCGCGCTATTACGTCCAGGTGCCGCTCAGCGAGAAGGTGGAGGACTGGTCCGACGAGCGGTTCTGGGACGAGCTGCGCTCGCGCCTCGACGACGAGGCCCGCGGCCGGCTGGTCACCGGCCCGTCGCTGGAAAAGAGCATCGCCCCGCTCAGGAGTTTCGTGGCCGAGCCCATGCGCTTCGGCCGCATGTTCCTGGCCGGCGACGCCGCCCACATCGTGCCGCCCACGGGGGCCAAGGGGCTTAATCTCGCCGCTTCGGACGTGCGCTATCTGGGCCACGCCCTGATCGAGTATTACGGCGGCTCATCCGAGGGCATCGACCGCTATTCCGAACGCTGCCTGCGCCGGGTGTGGAAGGCCGAGCGCTTCTCGTGGTGGATGACCAACCTTTTGCACACATTCCCCGACACGCCGCCCTTCGAGCAGCGGGCGCTGGAGGCCGAGCTGGACTACGTCGTCCACTCCCTGGCCGGGCGCACCACCATCGCGGAAAACTACGTGGGGCTGCCCTTCGAGGACTGATCCGGAAGAAGGGTCCTGTCCCGTTCGAACCGCACCCGCACGTCCATGCCGCGCCGGGTCAGCAGGGAATGGAGCGCCAGGGTGATCATGACGCCCAGCCAGGCGCCGGCCACCACGTCGGACAGGAAATGCACCGTGGTCAGCACCCGGCTCATGGCCACCAGCAGCGCCACGGTGAGGAAGGCCAGGTCGTAGCGGGGAAAGATCAGGGCCAGCGCCGTCATGGCGGCGAAAATGGCCTGGGAATGGCCCGACGGGAAGGAATTGGTGAGGTATCCCCGGGTCAGCGGCACGAAGTCGTAGACGTTGGCGTCGAACAGCATGGCCGGGCGGGTGCGCCCCACCAGCATCTTGATGATGTTGCCGGCGATGCCCGACGCCGCCATGGACAGGAACAGGAAGCCCGGAATCCAGGCGGCGCGGCGCAGGCGCTCGCGCTTTTCGCCGCTGGGCGCCGCCAGCATGGACAGGATCAGGCCCAGTGTCAGGATGCCGGAGGGAATCAGCCACACGCCGCCCAGGCCCAGATGGGTGATGGTCTTCCAGAAGCCCTCGAACTCGCCGGAGACGTGGGCCTTGAGGAAGCGGGCCAGCGGCCGGTCGAGGAGAAAATAGCCGATCACCACCACCAGGGCGCAGTAGATGGTGCCCCAGGTCCGGGGGCGGCGGGCCGTACGCGCCCATTGCCCGGCGGTGAACGAGCGGAAACCGGCCAGTTCCTCCCAGACCAGGGCGATGCGGTCGCCGCCTTTCTCCCACCAGCGGACGGCGAGGTCGAGCAGTCTCATGGTGCCTTACCCTCCACGGCATAGGCGGTGAGCGTCACCTTCCTGCCGCGCGAATAGTTGAAGCCCTTGACCACGCCCACCACCACCGGCTTGACGCCGATGCGGGCGGCGGCGGCGAAGAACGTCTCCTCCTCGCGGTCGGCCACCAGGGTCAGCGCCGCCGGGCCGTTGGTCAGGTGCCGGGCGGCATTCTCGCCGCTGGTCAGCACCGTGTCGGTGCCGAGATAGAACACCAGGCTGGGCTCGGCATAGCCGGCCACCACCACCGCGCCGCGATGGGGGCGCTCGGCCACCAGCGCGGCGGCCTGACGGCTGACGAACAGATAATCGAGGCCGGGCAGCACGCCTTCGAACACCACCTGGAAGCTGGTCACCGCCGTCAGCACCAGGGCCATCACCGCCGGGCGCATGCGCTCCCTGAACGCCAGCCAGCCGGCCGCCAGGGCGGTGCCGGCCACCAGCAGGGCGGACGGAATGCTCATCACCGGCAAGGCCGGCGCGAACTGGTGCGGCGCGATGACCACGGCCGCCGCCAGCACCAGACCGATCAGGCACCACAGCCCGTACCAGACTTTGGCCGGCTTCGACAGCAAATCGGGGGCGCGGCCCACCACGGCGACGGCCATCAGCAGCGCCAAAGCGGGGAAGGTGGGCAGCACGTAATGGGGCAGCTTGGTGGGCACGATCTCGAACATCACCCAGGCGGGAATGATCCAGGCCAGGCAGAAGCGGATCTCGGGGCGCAGCCGCACCTTCCATGCCGCGGTAAGCGAGGGCCACAGCAACAGCGAACCCGGCCACAGGATCACCGCCGCCAGGGCGAGATAGGTGCCGGGCCAGCCGCCGTGGCTTTCCTGGGCGCCCAGCAGCTTGGGCAGCAGATCACCCTTGACCGCCTCGCCGACGAAGGCCCCGCCGGTGGCGTTGGAGATGGCCACGAACCAGGGGGCGGCGATGGAGGCCGCGACGATCAGGCCCGTAAAGGGCCGCAGACCCACCAGCCACGCCCATTGCCTGTCGGCGAAGCCGAGCGCCAGGATGGTCAGGATGGAGATGGCCGGAATCACCGGCCCCTTGACCAGGATCGAGGCGCCGATGGCCACCCAGAACACCAGCGCCACCAAGGGTCCGGCCGTCGCCGCCTGTCCCCTGGCGCCGAGATAGATGCGGGCCAGCGCTCCTTGCGCCGCCACGGCACAGGCCAGCATGATGGCGTCGGTCTTGGCCTGATGGGCCTCGGACACCAGAATCAGCGACGAGGCCAGCAGGGCGGCGCCCAGCAGCGCCACCTGGCGGCCGAACAGGTATTGCCCGAAGGCGAAGGTCATCAGCACCGCCGCCCAGGCGGACAGGGCGGACGGCAGGCGATAGGGCCATACCGACGTGCTGGCCTTGTCCGAGAACAGGCTGACCGAGGCGGCCTGCAGCCAATAGGCCCCCACCGGCTTCTTGGCGCGCATCTCCTGCTGGAACTGGATGCGGACGTAATCGCCGGTCTCCAGCATCTGGCGGGTGGCCTGGATGAAGCGGGATTCGTCGCGGTCCATGGGCGGCAGCGCCACCAGACCCGGCAGATAGAGGAACACGGACAGCAGCGACAGCAGGAGATAGGGGCGGATACCGCCGGTCAGTCGTTCCACGATGGGGCGATCCGTGCAGGCTTCAAGGACCCGGCATCAAACGCCGAAGCGGCCCATTGGGTCAAGGGGCGCTATTCCGCCGCCGCCCGCCACACCCCCGTCTCGAAGGGCCGCAGATTGTCGAGGAACTGCCGGGTGCAGGCCTCCCACGAGAAGGTCAGGGCGTGGGCGCGGCACAGGGCGGGATCGACGGACATGGCCTTTCTCGCCGCCTTCTCCAGATTCTCGTCCAGCACGCCGGCGGGTGAATCGCCGATCACGTCGTTGGGGCCGGGCACCGGATAGGCCGCCACCGGCAGGCCCGACGCCAGAGCCTCCAGCAGCACCAGCCCGAAGGTGTCGGTGCGGCTTGGAAAGACGAAGACGTCGGCGGCGGCATAGTGTTGCGCCAGGTCCTCAGCCATCCGGGCTCCGGCGAAATGAACGTCGGGGAAGCGGCGCTTCATCTCGTCCCATTGCGGCCCGTCGCCCACCACCACCTTGGAGCCGGGCAGATCGAGCTTCAGGAAGGCCTCGATGTTCTTTTCCACCGCCACCCGCCCCACATACAGGAAGATGGGCCGGGCCAGATGGGCGAAGGGGCCGTCCTCGCCCCGGACTTCAGGGCGGGGTCGGAACATCTCGGTATCCACGCCCCGGGACCAGCGGCCGATATTCCTGAAGCCGCGTGCCGCCAGTTCGTTCTCGATGCCCTGGGTCGCCACCATGACCCGCGACGAGGAATCGTGGAAGCGGCGCATCACCGCATAGGACAGCGGCAGCGGCACGCCGAAGCGGGCCTTGATGTATTCCGGGAATTTGGTGTGGTAGGCGGTGGTGAAGGGAACGCCCTTCCTGCGGCACCAGCGCCTGGCCGCCCAGCCCAGCGGGCCCTCGGTGGCCACGTGGATGGCGCAGGGCTGCGCCGCCTCGATCATCTTTCCCAGCTTGGCTCCGGGCCTGATGGCCAGACGGATCTCGGGATAGGTGGGGCAGGCAAGGGTGCGGAATTTGTCGGGGGTGACCATCACCACCTCGTGGCCGCCCCGCTCCAACTCGCGCCTTAGGGTGTCGAGGGTTCGGACGACGCCGTTGACCTGAGGGAGCCAGGCATCCGTGACGACGAGTATGCGCATGTGTTTCCCTCGGCCTCCAGCCAGCGGATGATTTCCAGGGCGCCGTCGAAGCCTTCCGCCAGGGCGGTGCAGCTTTCGACCCAGTCGCCGTCGTTGCAGTAGAGAATGCCGTTCACCTCGCGCTTCTCGGCGTGGTGGATGTGGCCGCACACCACCCCGTCGGCGCCATGGCGCCGCGCTTCCTCGGCCATGGCGTCCTCGAAGCTGGCGATGTACTGCACCGCGTTCTTGACCTTGTGCTTCAGGTAGGCCGACAGCGACCAGTAGGGAAAGCCCAGCGCGCGCCGCGCCACGTTCAGCCAGTGGTTCAAGGCCAGTGCCATGGTGTAGGCGCTATCGCCCAGATGGGCCAGCCAGCGGGCGTGCTTCACCACCCCGTCGAAGGCGTCGCCGTGCAGCACCAGCAGCCGCCGGCCATCGGCGGTCTCGTGCAGGATGGTGGTGGCGACGGCGATGTCGCCGAACAGCAGGCCGTGATAGTCGCGGGCGAATTCATCGTGGTTGCCGGGCACGAACACCACCCGGGTGCCCTTGCGCGCCTTGCGCAGCAGCTTCTGGACCACGTCGTTGTGGCTTTGCGGCCAGTACCACGAACGCCGGAGCCGCCAGCCGTCGATGATGTCGCCGACCAGATACAGGGTCTCGCACTCGGTGCTTTTGAGGAAATCCAGCAGGTCGTCGGCCTTGCAGCCGCGAGTGCCCAGATGAATGTCGGAAATCCAGATGGTCCTGTAACGCCTCTTGGTGTCGAGACTGGCGTTCATCGGGCAAGCATCCGATATCAATTCAGAACGATATTTCCTTCTCTCATAGCTCAAATATTTTTAATGTTCACATGCATTATGGTTGCAGTTTCTTTATTTCATCAAAGTGAAGCCTTTGCGTCATAAATAATTCATCATGATTTGTCTGGCTTCGCGCTATACACGGCGTCCATGACAGTCGATCAAGCCGCCTGCCTGACCGTTCCCGAGACGCAATCCGCCGTGGCGCCGCGTCGGGTGCTGGTGATTCACAATCCCACCGCCGGCCGCCGCCGCCGCCGCCAGCTGGAACTGGTGGTGAGCGCCATCAGCACGCTGGGGGGCCGCGTCACCTGCCGCGAGACGGCACGGCGCGGCGATGCCGAGGATTTCGCCGCCCAGGCCCGCCCCGGTGAGTTCGACGCGGTGATCGCGGCGGGCGGCGACGGCACCGTCAACGAGGTTCTGAACGGCCTGGGGGCGGGGCCGGGCGGTCTGGCCCTGGGGGTCATTCCGCTGGGCACCGCCAACGTGCTGGCCTGCGAGATCGGGCTCGATCCCGACGACGTGGAGCAGGTGGCGCGCACCGTGGCCTTTGGTCTGGCCCGGCGCATCCATGTGGGCCAGGCCAACCGGCGGCGCTTCCTGCTGATGGCCGGGGCCGGGCTCGACGCCCATGTGGTGGCGGGGGTGAGCGCCGTCCTGAAACGCCGGGCGGGCAAGCTGGCCTATGTGGTGGAAAGCCTGCGTCAGGCGGTGGGCTACGACTTTCCCAAGCTCTCCATCCGCGCCGACGGGGTGGAATACGAGGCCCGCATGGTGGTGGCCTGCAAGGGGCGCTTCTACGGCGGGCCGTTCATCGCCGCCCCCGACGCCGATCTGGCCGCTCCCACGCTGGAATTGTGCATCCTGCCCAATCCGGGCATGGCGGGGATGCTGCGCTATGGCCTCGCCCTGCCGCTGGGCAGGCTGCCCGGCCTGCCCGAGGTCCGGGTGGTGTCGGCCCGCAACATCCTGATCACCGGCCCGCGCGGCGCCCCGGTCCAGGGCGACGGCGACATCGTCGCCCGCCTGCCGGCCGAGATCTCCATCGCCGACCAGACCGTCGACCTCATCTGCCCCTAGAGGGGAGGAGTGTCATCCCGAGCGAAGTCGAGGGATCTCATCCTGGGATGGCATTTCCAGTACGGTACCAATCAAGGGCGTCGGGATGACAGGAGGGGGCTAATCCTCCAAATCGTCCTGCTCGGCGGCGTGGCGGCGCGCTTCCGCCTGGGAATGCTGGGTGGCGAATTCGCCGGCGGTGTCGAGAACCAGGATGGCCCCGGCCAGGCGTCCCCAGGCGGCGGTCTGCTCGGGGGTGCGGGGGCGAAGCTTGGCGCGCAGATCCACCAGCAGCCGCATCAGGGTGCGGCCCGGCATCAGGGCGATGGGCACGTCGGGCAGGGCGGCGATGCCGAACGCCGCCTGCACCGCTTCCAGCCCGGCGCGGATATAGTCCTGGTCGCTTTGGTCCAGCGGCAGGATATGGTTGGGCGTCTTGCGCACCAGCCGTTCGCCGGCGAGATCGGTGGGACGGGTCGTGGACATGGACGTCTTTGCAGCAATGGGGGTGATGCGGCCTGTCTGTCTTCCAATATATGGTGCGCGAGGCAACGGGGAAAGACGGGGATGGAAGAACCTTTAGACCGCATCGCCGCCTATCATGCGCGCACCAAGCATTCCAGCCGGCGCTATGCCCGCGGCCCCGGTTTCCTCGACTGGGAGACCCAGCCCGATCCCTTCCGCGCCTTCGCCGGGGCACGGCGGGTGCCCCTGCCGCTCCGCCTCGAAGCCGAAACCCCGCCCTTCGGCCGGCTGGAAGGGCGGGCGCCCGCGCCGCTTGATGCCCAGGGGCTGGGGCTGTTCCTGGAACTGGCGCTCGGCCTGTCGGCTTGGAAGGAAGTGGGCGAGGCCCGCTGGGCGTTGCGCAACAATCCCAGCAGCGGCAACCTTCATCCCACCGAGGGCTGGGTGATCCTGCCGCCGCTCGACGGCATCGGTGCGGGTCCCAGCCTCTACCACTACGCCCCCTTCCATCACGGGCTGGAGGAGCGCTGCCGACTGGACGCAATGCCCGCCGAGTTGCCGCCGGGCGCCTTCCTGTTCGCCCTGTCGTCCATTCCCTGGCGGGAATCATGGAAGTACGGCGAGCGGGCCTTCCGCTATTGCCAGCACGATTGCGGCCACGCCCTGGCCGCCGCCGCCTATGCGTGCGCCTGCCTGGGCTGGCATCTCCGCGCTCTGACCGCGCCCGGCGACGAAGAGCTGGCGGCGCTGCTGGGCCTCGACCGGCCCGATTCGTGCCGTCGCTTCGAGCCCGAGCACCCCGACCTGATCGCCGTGGTTTCGCCCGCTCCGCTGCCCGAGCCTGTCTTAAGGCCGGTGACGGGCGAGTGGGCGGGCGAGGCCAATGCCCTGTCCCCCGACCATGTGGTGTGGGAGGTGATCGGCCGCGCCCTGGCGCTCACCGAGAAGCCCGCCACCGCGCCCCGGCCCCCGCCGCCCTCACTGGCCATGCCGCCCCTGGCCGCCAGTCCGGAGCCCGCCGCCGTCCTCATCCGGCGCCGGCGCAGTGCCCAGGCCATGGACGGGGTCACCGGCATGGGCCGCGACGCCTTTATCCGCCTGCTGGCCGCCACCCTGCCCGACCAGGAAAAGGTGCCGTGGCGCTCCTGGCCGTGGCCGGCGCGGGTGAGCCTGATGCTGTTCGTCCATCGGGTGGAGGGGCTGAAGCCCGGCCTCTATGCCCTGGTGCGCGACGGGCAGGCGCCGGACCGCCTGCGGGCCGATTGCAACCCCCGATTCGCCTGGGAAAGGGTGACGGACGAGGTGCCCCTCTATCGTCTGGCCGAGGGCGACCTCACCTGGGACGCCACCCAGGTGTCGTGCACCCAGGCCATCGCCGGACGCAGCGCCTTCTCGCTGGGCATGCTGGCCGATTTCGACCGCACCCTGGCGGAAGAAGGGCAATGGGCCTATCGCCGCCTGTTCTGGGAGGCCGGGATGATCGGCCAGGTGCTCTACCTGGAAGCCACGGCGTCGGGGCTGTCGGGCACCGGCATCGGCTGCTACCACGACGACGAGGTCCACGATTTGCTGGGCCTGCCCCCCGGCGGCGGCCCCTGGCAGTCGCTTTACCACTTCACCGTGGGCGGCGCGGTTGAGGATACGCGCATCGCCACCCGTCCGGCCTATGGCCACCTCAATCCGGCAGGGTCTCCACCCTGACCCAATCGCCGCCGCCCAGTTGGGCGCGCATTCGGGCTGCATCCTCGCAATCGGTGACGAAGGCCAGGATGGCCGAGCGGGCGCATTCCACCGGGTCGCGGCCCAACTGGCGGGCGGCGGTATAAAGGCGTTGGGCGAGGTCGGGATCGAGGTCGATGCGCATGACGGCGTTGCTCCGGTGCAAACCCCTTGATTCTTGCACCAAGTAGGGCGAAAACCCAGCCCCATGAGCACTCTCGATCAAGCCATCGCGCTTAGGCGCACCTTCGCCATCATCTCCCACCCGGACGCCGGCAAGACCACGCTGACGGAAAAGCTGCTGATGTTCGGCGGCGCCATTCAGATGGCCGGCGCGGTGCGCGCGCGCGGCGAGCAGCGCCGCACCCGGTCCGACTGGATGGCCATCGAGAAGGAGCGCGGCATCTCGGTGTCGGCCTCGGTGATGAGCTTCGAGTATTCGGGGCTAAGCTTCAACCTGCTGGACACCCCCGGCCACGAGGACTTTTCCGAGGACACCTACCGCACGCTGACCGCCGTGGACTCGGCCGTCATGGTGCTGGACGCCGCCAAGGGCATCGAGACCCAGACGCTGAAGCTGTTCGAGGTCTGCCGCCTGCGTGACGTGCCCATCATCACCTTCGTCAACAAGGTGGACCGCGAGGGCCGCGAGACCTTCGACCTGCTGCACGAGGTGGAGAAGACCCTGGCGCTGGACGTCTGCCCCGTCACCTGGCCCATCGGCATGGGCCGCGACCTCAAGGGCGTCTACGATCTGGTCAACGACCGGGTCATCATGTTCGATCCCGGCCGTGGCGACCACATCGCCGAGATCGCCGTGGACGCGCCGCTGGACAGCCCCAAGCTGGACGAGACGCTGGGCAAGGCCGCCGCCGACCGCCTGCGCGAAGAGGTGGAACTGGTCAGGGGCGGCTATCCCGAATTCGACCTGGAATCCTTCCGTGCCGGTCACCTGACCCCGGTGTTCTTCGGCAGCGCCCTGAAGACCTTCGGCGTGGCGGAACTCCTGAAGGGCATCGGCCAGCTGGCGCCGTCGCCGGTGGCGCGTCCCACCGACAAGCGGGTGGTGGAGCCGGGTGAGGCCAAGGTCAGCGGCTTCGTCTTCAAGGTCCAGGCCAACATGGACCCCAACCACCGCGACCGCATCGCCTTCTTCCGCATCTGCTCGGGCCGCTTCAAGCGCGGCATGAAGGTCAAGCATGTCCGTTCCGGCAAGGTGATGGCCCTGGTCAATCCGGTGTTCTTCCTGGCGAGAGACCGCGAGCTGGCGGAAGAGGCCTTTCCCGGCGACATCATGGGCATTCCCAACCACGGCCAGCTGCGCATCGGCGACACGCTCTCCGAGTCCGAGGATTTCAACTTCCTGGGCATTCCCACCTTCGCGCCGGAAGTGCTGCAGCGGGTGCGCCTCGACGACCCCATGAAGGCCAAGCAGCTGAAGAAGGCCCTGGAGGATCTGGCCGAGGAGGGCGTCTCCCAGGTGTTCAAGCCCTTGGACGGCTCCACCTGGATCGTCGGCGTGGTGGGACCGCTGCAGTTCGACGTGCTGACCACCCGCATCCAGTCGGAATACGGTATCAAGGCCGGGTTCGAGGACGGCGGCTTCGTCACCGCGCGCTGGATCGCCTGCGACGACGAGGCGGAGCTGAAGCGCTTCATGAACGCCAACAAGTCCAACATGGCCGAGGACCGTGACGGCGCCCTGGTGTATCTCGCCCGCAATTCCTGGCAGTTGGGCCGCGCCCAGCAGGATTTCGAGAAGATCCGCTTCACCGCCACGCGCGAGCAGCACTGAGGGGCATTGCGGGGCTGCTGCCCCGGTCCCCGCTTGGAGGAAACCTCCAAACCTCCCTTTGATTCATAAATCCAAATGGGCTCGGCCGATCACTCCATCACCCGCGAGAAGCCTTCCGCCACCGGCAGGTAGGAGCGGCGCTTGCCTTTTGCCTCGCGCACCGCCGAACCGGCATAGATCTGCTTGGCGGCCTCGACGATGATCACGCCGCCGAAGGTCTCGAACCAGCGCTGGCCGATGCGCTCCACCGCCGGCGCCGAGCGCAGCAGCATGCGCGACGTGGTCGGCGGCAGGAACAGGGCCGAGGCGCTGTGGATGGGGGTGAACATGTTGTCGCGCAGCAGGCGGTTCAGCTGGCCCATGGTGTAGGGCCGCCCGTTGCCGAAGGGGGTGCGCTCCAGCCGCGCCCAGATGCCGCGCCGGTTAGGCGCCACCACCACCAGCCGCCCGCCGTCGGCCAGCACCCGCCAGGCCTCGCGCATCATGGCGCGCACCTGCTCGGTGGCCTCCAGGGCGTGGACCATCAGCAGCCGGTCGATGGAACGGTCGGGCAGCGGCAGGTCGGTCTCGTCCACCAGGGCGGTCAGGCCGGGGCCTTCGGGGGGCCAGGGCAGCACGCCCTGGCTGGCCGGCATGGCGGCGATCACCCGCTCGGCATCGGCCAGGAAGATGCGCAGGTAAGGGGTGGCGAAGCCCAGGCCCAGCACCCGCTGGCCGCTGACGTCGGGCCACAGCGCGCGCAGCTGCCGACGGATCAGCCGCTGGGCGCTCTGGCCCAGGCTGTCGCCGTAGAAGTCGCGCAGATCGACCACGTCGGTCCACATGGCGGGATAGGACAGGTCTCCGTTCATGGCTCAAGGATAGGCGTTTTGGCCGGTTGGTGCTACAACCGGAGCACAAGGACAAGGCGAGGCGAACATGGCCAAGATCGTCGTCGAGCAGATTCCGGTGTTGGCGGACAATTACGTCTATCTGGCCCACGAGCCGCTGGGCGGGGCCACGGCGGCCGTCGACCCGGCGGTGGCCGAGCCGGTGCTGGAGCGTCTGGCGGAAAAGGGCTGGACACTCACCCACATCCTCAACACCCACCATCACGGCGACCATACCGGGGCCAACCTGGAGCTGGCGCGGCAAACGGGGTGCGCCATCGTCGGCGCCGCCCGGGATTCCGAACGCATCCCCGGCATCACCCAGGAGGTGTCCGAAGGCGAGACCTTCATGCTGGGCCACGCCGCCGTCACCGTGCTGGAGGTGCCGGGCCACACCTCGGGCCATATCGCCTTCTGGTTTGCCGACAGCCATGTGCTGTTTTGCGGCGACACCCTGTTCTCGCTGGGCTGCGGCCGGCTGTTCGAGGGGACGGCCGAGGAGATGTGGACCAGCTTGAAGAAGCTGCGCGACCTGCCGCCCGACACCATCGCCTGTCCCGCCCATGAATACACGGCGTCCAACGGCCGCTTCGCCCGTCTGGTGGAGCGCGACAACCAGGCGCTGAAGGCCCGCCTCGACGAGGTGGAGCGCCTGCGGGCCGGCAACCGGCCGACCGTGCCGGTCCGCCTCTCCGACGAGCGCGCCGCCAACCCCTTCCTGCGGGCCGACACCGCCGGCGTGGCCAAGGCGGTGGGCATGGAGCCGGGAACCGATCCGGTCCGTGTCTTCGCCGAGCTGCGGCGGCGCAAGGACGTGTTCTGAGGCGTTACTTCTCCGGCCCGGCGAAGATGGTGTTGGTGCGCACCTCGCGGCTTGATCCGTTCAGCACGAAGGTCACCGGCATGCTCTTGGACGCCGCTTTGTCGGCGGGAATGGTGACGTAAAGCCGGAAATCGCCCACCGAATCGCGGGGCACCCGCAACTCGGCGGCGGCTGTGTTGCTTGCCCCGCCCACCACCGAGATGGTGGCTTCGGGGACGCCGTCCAGGCGCACGGTGAAGGTGCGGTCCTCGGCCTTCATGTTCAGCACCTTGTAGGCGTAGCCGTTGCGGATGGCGCCGTCCGACATCTGCACGAACAGCGGCGAGCGCTCGTGCAGCACGTTGACGTCCACGTCGGGCCGGGTGGTGAGGCGGAACAGCATCACCGCCAGCACCACGGCCATGATGCCGCCATAGATCAGGGTGCGCGGACGGATGATGCGCAATGCCCCGGACTTGCCGCAGCTGCGCGATTCGATGTTGTGGGTGGAATCGTAGGAGATCAGGCCCCTGGGCAGGCCGTAGCGGTCCATCACCTGATTGCAGGCGTCGATGCACAGTGCGCAGCCGATGCAGGCCAGCTGGTTGCCCTGGCGGATGTCGATGCCGGTGGGGCAGGCCTGGACGCAGGAGCGGCAATCGACGCAATGGCCGCGTCCCTCGAAGCTCTGGCCCTTGCGCGCCGGGCCGCCCGGCTCGCCCCGCCAGGCCTCGTAGGTGACGATCAGCGAATGCTCGTCGAACATGGCCGACTGGAAGCGGGAATAGGGACAGAGATAGACGCAGACCCTTTCCCGGGCATAGCCGGCCAGCAGGAAGCAGAAGCCGCCCAGGATGGCGATGAAGGCGTAGACCGGCGGATTGGCGTTGCCGGTGAAGATGTCCTTCAGCATCTCGAAGGCGTCGCCGAACCACAGGGTGAAGCCGATGCCGCAGGCCGCCGAGAGGACCACCCAGATCAGGTTGATCACCGCCTTCTTGGCCAGCTTGGTCCCCGACATGGGCTGGCGCTCGAAGGCGATGCGCTGGCTGCGGTCGCCGATCACCAGCCGCTCCACCGCCACGAACAGGTCGGTGTAGACCGTCTGCCAGCAGATGAAGCCGCACCAGACGCGTCCCGCCACCGCGCTCATCAGGAACAGCAGGATGGCCGACAGCAGCAGGATGCCGGTCAGGTAATAGATCTCCTGCGGCCAGATCTCGATGAACAGCATGTAGGCCCGCCGGCCGGGCATATCGATCAGGATGGCCTGATCGGGCGCCCCCGGCCCCCGGTCCCAGCGCAGGAACGGCCCCAGGTGCCACCAGGCCAGGGTCAGGACCATGGCCCACCATTTCAGCGAGCGGAAGGTGCCGCTGACGGCGCGGGGCTGGGCCTTGCCGGTCTCCATGTAGAGCGGAACCTCGCCCTTGTGCAGCGGCAAGGCCGGTACGGCAGGCTTGGCGTCCATGGCGGGGCTCTCCGGAATTTATATTAGGGGCGCACTATATTAAAATTGTCCTGAATTGTCTTGGGGCGAATCGCGCATGGAGGGGTTGCGGCCCGATGTCGACCCCTTGTTGGCCGATCGCCGGACCGCCCACAAAATATGGTTTGCTCCCCGAGTCCGCTTTTGACAGAATCGCCCATTCCTGCGGGGTAGGGGTTCATGGACGTTCAGAGACTCGCCAAGGTGCTGGCGCTTGCCGCTTCCGACAACGATGCCGAGGCGCTGCACGCGCTGCGCACCGCCGGGCGGCTGCTGGAGGCGGCCGGGCTGGACTTCGTCGCCCTGGCGTCGCGGCTGGCCGAGGGCGGGCCGGTGGTCAGCGCCACCCGGCTGGAGGATCTGGAAGATACCGTCTTCGACCTGCGCAACGAAATCCGCCATCTGCGCTCCGAGAACGAGAAGCTGCGCCAGGGCGGGCCAGTGGCCGGGACTGGAGCGGCCGCCGGTGGCCTGGCCGCCGCCGCCCAGGACGTGGCCCAGTCCATCCGCCTGAAGGCGGAACTGGACGAGCTGCGCGAAACCCTGGGGGCCGAAAAGCGCCGCGCCGACGCCGCCCAGGCGGCCGAGCGCACCTTGCACGCCGATCTCGTCCAGGCGGCCGAACTGGCCGAACGCCTGGGGGCCCAGTTCGAGTCCCTGAAGGGCCGCGCCGACCGGCTGGAGGCCGAGAACCGCCGCCTCGGCCTGGTGGCCGCCGCCTTGAAGGCGGAGCTGGACGAGCGCATCGCCGACCAGAGCCATCCCCTGCCGCCTTCCTTGCCGACGGTGACCTCGCCGGCTCCGGCCCCCGTGGTCCGGGCCGATCCCGCCCCGCGCCGCGCCAGCGCTCCGCCGCCCGCCGCCCGCCGGGGCAAGGCGGGCGCGCCGGTCAACCAGTACGCCCTGTTCTGACGCGGCACCCGGCGTTCAGACCGCTCGGCCCTTGATGTCATCCCGAGCGAAGTCGAGGGATCTCCGCCTGGACCGGCGGTGCCGTCTTATGGAAAGCCGTGCCAGGATGAGATCCCTCCGCCCAAGGGCGTCGGGATGACATGAAGGCCGGCGTTCAGACCGCCGGGTGGTTCTCGGCGAAGGGGCGGTAGCGCAGATCCTTGCCGATGATGTGGCGCATCAGCCATTTGGACAGGAAGTCCAGGGTCTCGGACGCGGTCACCGAGGCCGGGTTGTCGAGATGGCGGGCGCGCATCTCCAGCACCTCCTTGACCATGGCGCGGTGCACCGCCTGATGCTCCTCCAGGTCGGGATAGGCGCAGGCCGCCAGCAGCTTCTCCTCCTCGGCGAAGTGATAGCGGGTGTAGTCCAGCAGGTCGGCCAGGACGCTGTCCACGGTGCTGGTGGCGTCGCCGCTCATGGCGTCGAACACCTGGTTGATCAGCTCGACCAGCTTCTTGTGATGCTCGTCCATGCGGGCGATGCCGACGCTTAAGTTCTCCGTCCACTGCAGATAGGCCATGCCGGGTCCCCTGTTTTAACTTTGATCAAGTCTAGCATGGCCGGGGCGGCTACCGGAACCCAAAGGCATCCATGGCCAGCACGCCGGAATCCACGTCCCGGTGCAGGCGCCGGGCCTCGCCGTGGGCGGCGGCGCCCAGGGCGACGAAGAAGGGCAGGATGTGTTCCTCGGTGGGGTGGTTGCGTTCGGCATGGGGGGCGCGGGCGCGGTAGTCCAGCAGCGCGGCCACGTCGCCCCGTTCCGCCGTTGCGGCCAGCCAGTCCGTGAACTCGGCCACTTCGGGCTCCACTTCGGCCTCGACCTTGCGGCGGTAATAATCCTCGAGATTATGGGTGGCGGCGCCCGAGCCGATCACCAGCACGCCCTCGGCCGCCAGCGGGGCGAGGCGGCGTCCCAGGAAGTAGTGGTGCGCCGCTCCCGCCCGGGGCTGGACCGACAGCGGCACCACCGGCACGTCGGCCTCGGGCCACATCAGGCTCATCACCGACCAGATGGAATGGTCGATGCCGGCGCCGGGGTCGCGGCGGCAGGTCTCGCCCAGCCGGCCGGCGGCCCGCGCCGCCACCTCCGGCGCGCCGCAGGGCGCGTAGTCCAGCTGGTAGAGTTCCGGCGGAAAGCCGTAGATGTCGTTGATCTTGTCCGGCCAGGCGGCGAAGCCGACCACCGGTTCCGGCGTCTGCCAGTGGGCCGAGACGGCGATGACCGCCGGCGGCTTCGGCATGGTCCGCCCCAGCTCCATCAGGAAACGGCGGGTGGGGGTGTCCTCCAGCACCATCATGGGCGAGCCGTGGGACAGGAACAGGGTGGTGAAGTCCATGGTCTTTCCTCCAATGGGGAAAGAATAAGCTTTTCCAGCGGCCGGCAACAATGCAGGATGATTTAAACACATTGTTGCCTGGGAGGCATCTGTGGCGCCCCGTTTCGAGACCATCATCGCCTTCGTCCGGGTGGCGGAAACCGGCAGCTTCTCCGAGGCGGCGCGGCGTCTGGGCCTGTCGAAGTCCATGATCAGCCGCCAGGTTTCGGCATTGGAGGCCGATCTGGGGGTGCGGCTGCTGCACCGGACCACCCGCTCGCTGTCGCCCACCGAGGCCGGGCGGGCCTATCTGGAGCGCTGCCAGCGCATCCTGGCCGATCTGGACGAGGCCAATCTGCTGGTCAGCCATCTCCAGGCGGTGCCGCGCGGCCGGCTTCGGGTCAGCGCGCCCTTGTCCTTCGGCATCGGCCACCTGTCCGCCTGCCTGCCCGGCTTTCTCGAGCGCTATCCCGAGATCGAGCTGGAAATGGGCTTCACCGACCGCCACGTGGATCTGGTGGAGGAAGGCTGGGATGTGGCGGTGCGCATCGGGCGGCTGGCGGATTCCTCGCTGATCGTGCGCCGTCTCGCCCCCATCCGCCGCCTGGCGGCGGCCTCGCCCGCCTATCTCGCCCGGCGGGGCATGCCGTCCCGCCCCGAGGATCTGGACGGCCACGACTGCCTGACCCATGCCAACGCCGTCCATTCCGAATGGCGCTTCGTCGGCGATGACGGCAAGCCGCAGCAGGTGGAGGTTCGGGGGCGCTTTCATGCCGACAACGGCGACGTGCTGCGGGCCATGGCCCTGGCGGGACTGGGAATTGTGCTGCTGCCCAGCTTCTTTCTCGGCGACGACATCCGCGCCGGGACTCTGGTGCCGTTGCTGGAGCGCTACGTGCCGCTGGATTCATCGCTCAACGCGGTCTATCCCCATGGCCGCCACCTGTCGCCCAAGGTGCGCGCCTTCGTGGATCATCTGGCGGGGACGTTCGGACCCGAGCCCTATTGGGATCGCGGCATCACGGTACCAGCCGCCACGTGACCCCCTCGGCGGCGGGAGGGCTGGGCATGGGTGCGGCCGGAGCGCAGCGCGCCGCCATGGCCGCGACCCAGGCGGCGGTCAGGGACGACAGGGCGGCGAAGGGCGCCCGGGCCCCGTCGAGAACTTCCAACAGCGTCGCCCAGTCGGTAAGGTCTATGCGCATGATATCGTCCATGGACGTCGAGCCGATACGGTGATTGCCTGATGAACACTACCCCTTGGAACGGATGCGCTTCTGTGAAGTCCTACGCAAAAGGCGAAAATTTTCGACGTCTTGCGGCGATCGCGCTTCTGGCCCTTGTGGCGGCCTGTTCGCCGGCGCCCGAGCCCATGCAGACCATCCGCGATCACTATTTCTACGGCGGCCTGGCGGCATTCCACGAGGACATGCACGCCGAAGCCGCCCGCCAGTGGCAGCGCGCCGCCGAACTGGGCGACCACGAGGCGGCCCGCAATCTGGGCCATCTCTACCGCCAGGGGCTGGGGGTGGAGGCCGACGGCCACATCGCCGCCGCCTGGTATCAGGTGGCCGCCGACGGGGGCGTGATCAGCGCCGATTACAATCTGGGCATGCTTTACCTGCGCGGCGGGCCGGGATTGCCCCCGGACAAGGAACAGGGCATGGCCCGGCTGGGCAAGGCCGCCGCCGCCGGCTATATCCCGGCCAAGGTCGAGTTGGAACGTCTGGCGGCGCTGCCGCCGTCGGAACCGCCCGTTGCCGCACCGCCTGCCTCCGCTCCTGCGGCGGTGGAGGCGGCGGCGTCCGCTCCGGTTCCGGCCCGCATGCAGATCGGCTCGTACCGCACCAGGGCGGCGGCCGAGCAGGACTGGAAGCGCCTGCGCCTCAAGACCCTGAAGCCCGAGATCATCGCCAATACGGTCGAGGGTCAGGGCCGCTGGTACCGGCTGGTGGCGGTGGGCCCGGCCGAGGCCATCGACGCCTTCTGCGGCAGCGCGGCGGCCAAGGGCATGTCCTGCTGGTCGAGGAAGCGCTAGGCGTCCTTGTCCCCGCCCGGCTCGTAGAGCTGGCGGACGATGAACAGCGGGCGGCCCTTGACCTCGTCGAACACCCGGCCGAGATAGTCGCCGATGATGCCCAGCGTCAGCAGCTGGATGCCGCCCAGGAACAGCACCGACATCAGGATGGATTCGTAGCCGGGCACGTCGACGCCCCAGATCATGGTGCGGATCAGGCGGAAGACGATGTAGAGGAAGGCCAGCGACGACACCACCGCGCCCACTCCGCCCCAGACCCGGAGCGGGAAGTTGGAGAACGAGGTCAACCCGTCGAAGGCGAAGCGCAACAGCTTCCACGGCGTGAACTTGGTGGTGCCCGCCGCCCGCTCGCCCTGGGTGTAGACGATGGCGGCCTGGCGGTAGCCCACCCAGGCGAAGATGCCCTTCATGAAGCGCGAGCGCTCGGGCATGCTGTTGATGGTGTCCACCACCTTGCGGTCCATCAGACGGAAATCGCCCACCTCGCGCGGCAGGTGCACGTCCGAGAGATGGTCGAACACCCAGTAGAAGCCCTTGGCGAACAGCTTTTCCGAGGTGCTTTGGCCGGTACGGGCGTCGCGCCGGGCGAACACCACCTCGAAACCCTCGCGCCATTTGGCCAGCATGTCGGCGATGGCCTCGGGCGGGTGCTGCAGGTCGGCGTCCATGGGCACCACCGCCTGGCCGAGGGAGTGGAACAGTCCGGCCGACAGGGCCTTCTCCTTGCCGAAATTGCGCGACAGGTCGATGATTCTGAGGCGGCCCTCGCCCTTTTGCGCCTCCAGCAGCCGCTCCAGGGTGTTGTCCTTGGAGCCGTCGTTGATGCAGATCACCTCGAAGGTGACGCCGAGCGCATCCAGCGCCGGCATCAGCCGGGCGAACAGCAGGGCGACGTTTTCCCCTTCGTTGTAACAGGGGATGACCACCGACAGGGTGGGGGGCGAAATCGGTCGCGAATTCGCGGTCATGGGCGTGTGTCCGAAAAAGATCGTTTGTCCAAGAATGTCACCATGGGGACGTGGGAGCAACGCAGCTTTGCAGGCGATATTCATGTTGCGCACTTGCCTGAAGCGCTTGTCCATGGCACGGTCCCGCCGATACTTTCGACCATTCCGGGGCCTTTGTCCGATGATCCGATCCGTGCTGTTTGCCCTGATGGTGGCCGTGGGGCTGTTGGGGGCCGCCGAGGCCCGTGCCCATGCCGTCCTGGTGGAATCCACGCCCCCCGCCGATGCCGAGGTGGTGGGCGCCAAGGTGGAGTTCCACCTGCGCTACAACAGCCGCATCGACGCCAAGCGGTCGCGCCTGTCGCTGAAGGGGCCGGGCGGCTCCCGGACCCTGCTCCCGGTCCAGGGCGCCAACGAGGCCGAGCTGGTCGCCCGCGCCGAGGGGCTGGCCCCCGGCCGCTATATCCTGTTCTGGGACGTGCTGTCGGTGGACGGCCATGTCAGCCGCGGTCAGGTGCCCTTCCTGACCATCGCACCTTGAGGGGCGCGCCGCCATGCTGACCACCCTGCCTCCCGACATTCTCGCCTTCTTCGCCGTCATCCTGCGCGGTCTGCAACTGACCGCCCAGTCGGTGGTGCTGGGCGGCGTGCTGTTCCTGCTGGGCTTCACCCGGCCGCTGGCGCCCCGGCTGGGGCGCTGCGTCATGGCCATGGAACGCACCGGCCTGGCCTGGACCGCCAAGGGCGGCTTCGCCCTGGTGGTGGTGGCGGGGCTGTCCATCTTCGCCAATCTGGCCCAGTTGGTGGCCGGTCTGGAGATTCACGCCCACGACGCCTTGGGCGCCGATTTCGTCCAGTGGAACATCATCATGGCGGTGGCCGCCCTGGCCCTGGCGGTGACGGCGCGCATGGCGGCCAATCCCGCCCAGCTTTCGTCGCTGGCCCTGCTGGCGGTGGTGGTTCTGGGCGCCTCGGTGATGTCCAGCCATGCCTTCGCCCGGGTGGAGGAGCGCGAGTACTACATCCTGGCCGACGCCCTGCATCAGGCCGGCGCCTCCCTGTGGATCGGCGGCATCCCCTTCATGCTGCTGGCGCTGTCCCATGTGACGGCGTCGAAGGATCGCCTGATGGTGGGCATGCGCTTCTCGCACCTGTTCACCGGGGCGGTGGGGCTGCTGCTGGTGGGCGCGGCCATGCTGGCCTGGGGCTACATCGCCACGCCGGGCGCGCTGATCGGCACCGCCTACGGCATCATGACCGGGGCCAAGATCACCCTGCTGGCGGTGCTTTTGTTCCTGGCGGCCATGAACCGCAAGTCCACCCGCTCGGAGGCCGAGGACAAGGGGCAGTTCCGCCTGCGCCGCTTCGCCGAGGTGGAGATCGGCATCGGCATCACCGTGCTGATGATCGCCGCTTCCATGGCCTCGCAGCCGCCGGCCGCCGACCAGACCCAGCACCAGGCCACGATCATGGAGATCGTCGAGCGCATGGCGCCGACCCGGCCGCCGCGTCTGGTCAGCCCCGATTACGCCACCCTCACCCAGGTGGGCATGGAGCGCTCGGCCGCCACGGAAGTGGCCGACAAGATGTGGTCTGAATTCAACCACAACTGGGCCGGCCTCTTCGTGCTGGCCATGGGGCTGGGCGCCATGGCCAACCGCATGGGGGTGGGGCCGGCCCGGCACTGGCCGCTGCTGTTCCTGGTGATCGGCGGCGCCATCATCATCCGCTCGGACCCGGAAAGCTGGCCCATCGGCCCCAAGGGCTTCTTCGAGGCCCTGGCCGACCCCGAGGTGTTCCAGCACCGGGTGGTGGGCCTGCTGCTGTTTCCCTTCGGCCTGTTCGAATGGGCGGTGCGGACCGGACGCCTGAAATCCGAGCGCGCCGCCCTGATCTTCCCCATCCTGTGCGCGGTGGGGGCCGGGCTGCTGCTGGTCCACAACCACACGCTGACCGATGTCAAGGAGCGCTTCCTGATCGAGTTCAGCCACATCCCCATGGGATTGTTCGGCGTGATGTCGGGCTGGCTGCGCTGGCTGGAGATTCGGGGCGACGGCAGGGCCAAGCGGGTGGCCGGCCTTTTGTGGCCCATCTGCTTTTCCATGGTCGGGCTGCTGCTGATCTTCTATCGCGAGCTTCCTTAGCCTAGGATTGCCGAGGCCTTTGCCCAAGGGTCGCGAAAGGCGGCCCGCCCGGCGATTGAGGGGGCAAGAAAGGGTTCCATGCGCAACCGCACGACCATCCTGCTCCTGATCCTGGCCACCGTGGCGCTGTCGGCGGCGGCGGCCGGCGTGGCGGGCTACTGGTACATCAAGCCAGCGGTGGTCACCATGGCGGTGTCTGCCGAACCGTCGCCCGAATACCGCTTCGCCCGCAAGCTGGCCGAGGTGCTGGCCCAGAACCGCGCCTCCATCCGTCTGGAGCTGATGACCGCCGAGAGCGGGCAGCAGGCCATGACCCGGCTGTCCCAGAACGAGGCCGACCTCGCCCTGGTGCGCAGCGACGACCGCCGCATTCCGCCCATGGCCCGCTCGGTGGCCGTCCTGGAAGAGCAGGTCCTGCTGCTGATCACGCCCGCCAAGAGCAAGGTCCGGTCGCTGGCCGACCTGGCGAAGCGGCATACCCTGGTGATGGACCGCGACGGCCGCAACGAGGCCCTGTTCCGCCGCCTGATGGAGCAATACCGCCACGATGGCCGTCCGGCCTCGGTCACCGTCGTGCCGCCCGGCACGCCGCTGGCCCCGCGGTTGGCGTCGGGGGGCGGAATCGATGCCGCCATCCTGCTCATGCCGCTGTCGCGGCTGTCCGGGCCCGAGGATTTCGCGGCCATGGAGCGTGACTTCAAGGGCTTCTCCGTCCAGGCCATAACGGATGCCAAGGCGCTGGAGCGCAAGATTCCAGGTCTTTACGCCGAAACCATCGAGGCCGGATTGCTGTCGGGCTCGCCGCGCATTCCCGACGAGGACCTGGATACGGTGGCGGTGCAGCGGCTGCTGGTGGCCCGCGCCAAGCTTCCCGAGCAATACGTGGTGGAAGTGATGCGCGCCCTGTTCGAGAACGGGCGCCAGCTGGCGGTGGAACAGACCTTCGCCACCCGCATCGAGCCGCCGTCCACCGAGAAGGCGGCCCTGATCGCCATTCATCCCGGCGCCCAGCAATATGTGAGCGGCGAGATCAAGACGCTGTTCGACCGCTATGCCGACGTGGTGTTCATCGGCCTCTACGCCGCCGGTATCCTGGGGTCCGGCGCGGTCGCCCTGTACGGCATGGTGTTCCGCCGTGCGCCCATTCATGCCGGAAGCCGCGCCCATGCCCTGGCCGCCTTGCGCGAACGGGCGCGGGCCGCCCGCGACGGCCAGGAGCTGGACGCCGTCGAGATGGAGATCGAAATGGTGCTGGACGGCGTGCTGTCGGGCTTGGCCGACGGGGCCATCTCGCCGCGCGGCCTGGAAGGCTTCCGCCTGGCCTACGATGCCGCCCGCGACGCGGTGGCGGCGTCCCGGCGGGGGATAATCACCCCACCACGTAGCTGAGGCGCACCACGCCGTTGATGTAGGTCTTGGCGCCCAGCAGGGTCATGCGGCCGCCCCGGTCGCTGGGCTCGAACAGCCGCCGGCCCCGGCCCAGCAGGACGGGCATGACGAACAGGTCGAAATGGTCGATGGCGCCCAGATCCATGAAGGCGCGCAAGGCCTTGGCCCCACCCGCCACCCAGACGTCGCCATTGGTTGCCGACTTCAGTTCGGCGACCAGTTGGGCCAGGTCGCCCAGCCAGGGCTCGACGTTGTCCGGCGCCGTCTCCATGGAGCGCGACGTCACCACGATGCAGCGCTTGTCCGAATGGGGCCAGTGCCCCATGGCGTGCAGGTGCTCGTAGGTGGTGCGGCCCATGACCACCGTGCCCATGTGCGCCATGAACTCGTCGAAGCCGTAATCGATGGCATCGAACGGCTTCAGCCAGGCGATGGAGCCGTCGGCATCGGCGATGTAGCCGTCCAGGCTGGCGGCGATATAGGCGCGGAAGCCGGTGCTCATTGAAATCCACCCATGGAAGCCGTCATCCCGACGACCATCGGGAGGAGGGATCTCATTCTGCGCCGAATTTTCCCATGAGGAAAAGACCTGCCAGGCGGAGATTCCTCGCTTGCGCTCGGAATGACAGGAGGAGGGGGCATCCCCTATTCGGCCGCCTTCCTGGGCAGGTAGTTGGCGATGTCCACCGTGTCCACCTGCTCGGGGCGGAGATACTTCTCGGCGTAGTCCTTCCACACCCCCGAGGTCAGGAACAGCTCCCACAGATCCTGGTCGATGTGCTGGTCCTTGACCATGAACGACATGATCTTGAGGGATTCCGACAGGGTCTTGGGCTTCTTGTAGGGGCGGTCGGCGGCGGTCAGCGCCTCGAAGATGTCGGCCACCGCCATCATGCGGGCGGGCAGCGACATCTCGTCGCGCTTCAGGCCCTTGGGATAGCCGGTGCCGTCCATCTTCTCGTGGTGGCCGCCGGCCCATTCGGCGACGCGGGCCAGATTCTTGGGGAAGGGCAGGGCCTTCAGCATGAAGATGGTCTGGACGATGTGGTCGTTGATCTTGAAGCGGTCCTCGGCCGTCAGCGTGCCGCGTCCGATGGCCAGGTTGTAGAGCTCGCCCAGATTGTAGCGGTGCTCCAGCGGCTTCATCTTGAAGCCTTCGGCATCGTAGCGGGCGGTGTCCACGTTGATCTCGTGGGGGATGACGTGCCAGTCCTTGTCGGCCAGCATCTTTTCGGTGACCGGCGGCTTGGGCTCGTCGCCGGTGCGCCGGCGCATCTCGTCCAAGGACAGGCCCAGGGTGTCGTCGAGGGTGCGGACCCAGGTGCGCTCGGCGATGGATTTCAGCCGCTCGACCTTGTCGGGCGCCATGAACTCGCCGCCCACATTGCTTTCGGCCACGAAGGCGAAATCGTCGTCGAGGGCGGCCAGGTCCGCGTCCATGCGGGCCTTCAGGACGTCGGCCTTCTCCTCGCCGGCCACCAGGCCTTCCAGATAGGCGATGACCGTGTCGCGCTTGGCCACCTCGAATCGCATACGCACTTCGTGGATGCGGTTGTAGATGGTTTCCAGCTTGGTGGCCTTGTCGACGATGTATTCCGGCGTGGTGACCTTGCCGCAATCGTGCAGGCCGCCGGCCACCTCCAGCTCGTACCACTCGTCCTCGGTGAGGTTGAAGTCGGCGAAGGGGCCTTCGGTCTGTTCGCAGGCCTTTTCCGCCAGCATGAAGGTGATGGCCGGCACCCGGTGGCAGTGGCCGCCGGTATAGGGGCTCTTGGCGTCGATGGAGCCGGCGATCACCTGGATGAAGCTCTTGAACAGGTTCTTCTGGGCCTCGATCAGGCGCTGGTTGTCCAGCGCCACCGCCGCCTGGGAGGCCAGGGCTTCGATCAGGGGCGTGATGTCGGGGCCGAACTCGACGATGCGGTTGCGGCCGTCGCGGGCGTTGATCAGCTGCAGCACGCCGATCACCTCGCCCTCGTAGTTCTTCAAGGGCACGGTCAGGAACGACTTGGAACGGTAGCCGGTCTTGGTGTCGAAGGCCTTGGTGCCGGTGAAGTCGTACTTGTCCACGTCGTAGGCGTCGGCGATGTTGACCGTCTGCCCGGTCAGCGCGCACGAGCTGGACACGTTCTTGTGGTTGGGAGCGCCTGCGTCGTCATGAAGGCGCAGCGGCGGGAACGGGATGGGCTTGCCCGTGGTGCCGCCCATGGCGATGTTCAGCGTGTCGTTGAGCATGATCTCGAACCTGAGGCCGTCCTTGGCCTCGGTCATCAGATAGAGGGTGCCGCCGTCGGCGTTGCACATGCTCTTGGCGCCCGAGAGGATTTTCTCCATCAGGCGGTTATGGTTCCGCTCGGCCGAAAGCGCGATGCCCAGCTCGATCAGTGTCCGGTAACGCTCTTCCTTCTTATGTACGGAAGCCATAGATGACCATCCCCCTCAGGGTAGACCAAATGATACCCCTACCCAGCCTACGCCAATTTGGGTTTGGCGTGAAGTCGGGTAAAGGCACTACATCCTGTTACATTTGTGTCCATTTCTTATCTGGGTGATGTGCCCCTTGACGACAAGACGGGATCGTACTCCCCTGTGGGCCGGACGCAAAGGAGAGCCCCCAATGCCCTACGAATCCCTGCGCGACTTCATCGCCCGTCTGGAAAAGGCCGGACGGCTGAGGCGGGTGAGCGCGCCGGTGTCGCCGCACCTGGAGATGACCGAGATCCAGACCCGCCTGCTGGCCGAGGGCGGCCCGGCGGTGCTGTTCGAGAACGTGGTGAAGGCCGACGGCACCAAATATTCCATGCCGGTGCTGGTCAACCTGTTCGGCACGGTGGAGCGGGTGGCCTGGGGCATGGACCGCGAGCCCGCCCAGCTGCGCGAGGTGGGCGAGACCCTGGCCTTCCTGAAACAGCCCGAGCCGCCCGGCGGCTGGCGCGAGGCTCTCGAGATGCTGCCCTTGGCGCGGACCGTGATGGCCATGCGGCCCAAGACCGTGTCCTCGGCGCCCTGCCAGCAGGTGGTGCTGAAGGGCGACGACGTGGATCTGTCGCAACTGCCCATCCAGGGGTGCTGGCCGGGCGAGCCGGCGCCGCTGATCACCTGGCCGCTGGTGGTGACGCAAGGACCCAACCCGTCCGACGACAAGCGCGACCACTTCAACCTGGGCATCTACCGCATGCAGGTGACGGGGCGCAACACCACCCTGATGCGCTGGCTGAAGCACCGGGGCGGCGCCCAGCATTTCCAGCGCTGGTGCAAGGAGGGCAGGGGAGCCATGCCGGCGGCCATCGTGATCGGCGCCGATCCCGGCACCATCATCGCCGCCGTCACCCCGGTGCCGGAGACCCTGTCGGAATACCAGTTCGCCGGCCTGCTGCGCGGCAGGAAGCTGGAGCTGGTCGATTGCAAGACGGTGCCGCTCAAGGTCCCGGCCGAGGCCGAGATCGTGCTGGAGGGCCACGTCATGCCCGACGAGACGGGGCCCGAAGGCCCCTACGGCGACCACACCGGCTATTACAACTCGGTGGAGGACTTTCCGGTCTTCCGCGTCTCGGCCATCACCATGCGCCGCGACCCCATCTACCTCTCCACCTTCACCGGACGGCCGCCGGACGAGCCCAGCGTGCTGGGCGAGGCCCTGAACGAGGTGTTCATTCCGCTTCTGGCACAGCAATTCCCGGAAATCGTCGATTTCTGGCTGCCGCCCGAGGGCTGCTCCTACCGCATCGCCGTGGTCAGCATCAAGAAGGCCTATCCCGGCCATGCCAAGCGGGTGATGTTCGGGGTGTGGAGCTTCCTGAAGCAGTTCATGTACACCAAGTTCGTCATCGTGGTGGACGACGACATCAACGCGCGTGACTGGAAGGACGTCATGTGGGCCGTCTCGACCCGCATGGACCCGGCCCGCGACATCACGGTGGTGGAGGGCACCCCCATCGACTACCTGGACTTCGCCAGCCCGGAAAGCGGCTTAGGCGGAAAGCTGGGCCTGGACGCCACCAACAAATGGCCGCCCGAAACCCACCGCGAATGGGGCGAGAAGATCAAGATGAGCGACGACGTGGTGGACCGGGTCAGCCAACGCTGGGCGGAATACGGCCTGCCGGGATCGGGCAAGCCTATCTGGCGGTGAGTTTCTTTTTGCGCACGATGTGAATTAGTTGTAAGCGCGTGACACATTTCACCGGATGAGTCATTCTTTCTTCGTCAACGGAGGAGGATGGTTTCATGCGCCGTATGTCGTTCCTGGCGGTGTTCGCCGCTTTTGTGCTGCTGGCCGGTCCGGCCTGGGCCGATTGCAAGGCTCCGGAAATCCGCTCCGACATTGCCGCCCAGTGGAAGGACGGCAGCGGCAACCTGCGCTGGCCGCCCAACGACGGGGCGGCCGGAACCATCACCCCCGTGGTGCTGGCGCCGGGCATGATCCTCGACCGCTACGGCTGCGAGGGCGGAACCTTCCTCAGTCCGCGTGGGGCCGCCTTTTCCGCCCGTGCGCTTCCCTATGTCTGCGCCACCGCGCCCTACTTCACTTACCGCGTGGTACGTCCGCTGCTGGCCTGGACCGCCAAGGCGGCGCCGTGGTTCGACCAGAAAGGCGGCGCCACCCAGTTCCAGACCGACGCCAGCGTGGCGCAATCGCTCGCTGACGGGGTGATCGAGCGGATCGAATCGGGGCGGCCGTCCTGCGGCTGAGGGGTCAGCGCCGTTCGGCGAAGAAGGCCCTGAGCAGGTCCGCCGAGCGGCTTTCCTCCAGCCCGCCATAGGTTTCGGGGCGGTGGTGGCAGGTGGCGTGGTCGAAGACCTTGGCGCCGTGCTCCACCCCGCCGCTCTTGGGGTCGTAGGCGCCGAAATAAAGGCGCCTGATCCGGGCCAGCGAAATGGCCGCCGCGCACATGGGGCAGGGTTCCAGGGTGACGTAGAGGTCGCAATCCTCGAGCCGCTTGTCGCCAAGGGTGGCGGTGGCGGCGCGCAAGGCCAGCATCTCGGCATGCGCCGTGGGGTCGCCCAGTTCCTCGACCCGGTTGCCGGCCCGGGCGATCACCTCGCCGTCCCGGACCACCACCGCGCCCACCGGCACCTCGCCGCGCTGAGCGGCGGCTTCGGCCTCGGCCAGGGCCAGGGCCATGAAGCCGGCCATCAGCGCTTGGCCGCCACCAGGTCGGTCTTGGCGATGCGGCGCAAGCTGACTTCCAGCCTTGCGTCGGCCTTGGCGATCTCCATCAGGGCGTCGCGGGTGAAGTCGATATGGGCCTCGGCGGCGGCCTTGGCGGCGTCGGGGTCGCCGGCCATCACCGTCAGGTAGACGGCGCGGTGCTGTTCCAGCAGCAATTCCCGCACCCCCTGGCGCTGATAGAGCTTGGCGCGGTTGTAGAACACGTCCTTGCGCAGCATATCCGACAGCGAGCGCATGATGTGCAGCATCACCAGATTGTGCGACGCCTCGTAGACCGCCAGATGGAAGTCGGCGTCGGCCTCGGCCTCGTCGCTGGAATCGTCCTGGCCGTGGGCGGCTTCCATCTTCTCGAAGCATTCGCGGATCAGGTCGCGGTCCACGTCGGTGCCGCGCAGCGCCGCGAAATAGGCCGCCGAGCCCTCGACGAAGCGGCGGAATTCCAGATAGTCGAAGGTGGTCTCGGGCCTGGACGCCAGGGCGGAGTACAAAGGCTCGGTGAAGCCCTCGCCCAGCAAAGGCGCGACATAGGTGGCGCCGCCGCGTCCCGACTTCAGCAGGCCGCGATTCTCCAGCTTTTCCAGCGCCTCGCGCAAGCTGGGACGCGACACGTCGAAGCGCTGGGCCAGCTCGCGCTCGGCCAGCAGGCGTTCCCCTGGCCGCAGGCTGCCCTCGAGGATAAGCTGTTCCAAATGGTCGGCGATGGTATCGGCCAGCTTGGCTGGCCTGATCGGTTCCGTCATGTGCTGCCCTCTGCGTGATGGATTTGTCTAACCCCACCTTTCGCGCATGTAAAGCCACCTCTGTTTAATGGTAAGCTGAAAGCGCCTGTTTACAAGACTGGTAAAAAGAATTATCCAACGCCACGTCAACGATCAACAGGGTGAACCATGATCCCCTCCGCCTCGGGCAAGCCTCCCTTCGCCAAGCTTCTGGTCGCCAATCGCGGCGAGATTGCCATCCGCATCTGCCGCGCCGCCACCGAACTGGGGCTGGGCACCGTGGCGGTCTACTCCACCGAGGACCGCTTCGCGCTGCATCGCTTCAAGGCCGACGAAAGCTATCTGATCGGCAAGGGAAAGGGGCCCATCGAGGCCTATCTCTCCATCGACGAGATGATCCGGGTGGGCAGGGAAGCGGGCTGCGACGCGGTGCATCCCGGCTATGGCTTCCTGTCCGAGAACCCGGATTTCGCCGACGCGGTGCGGGCGGCGGGCATGGCCTTCGTCGGACCCAGCTCCGACGTCATGCGCCTCTTGGGCAACAAGGTGGCGGCGCGCGCCCTGGCGGAGAAGGCCGGGGTGCCGGTGATGCCCGCCACCGGTCCGCTGCCCGCCGATTTGCCTGAGTGCAAGCGGCTGGCGGCTGCCGTCGGCTACCCCCTGATGCTGAAGGCCAGCTGGGGCGGTGGCGGGCGCGGCATGCGGGTGATCGAGGCGGAAGACCAGCTGGAGGAATTGCTGGCGGTGGCCCGGCGTGAGGCCAAGGCCGCCTTCGGCAACGACGAGGTCTATCTGGAAAAGCTGGTACGCCGGGCGCGGCATGTGGAGGTGCAGATCCTGGGCGATTCGCTCGGAAATCTGGTGCATCTCTACGAGCGCGACTGCTCGGTGCAGCGCCGCAACCAGAAGGTGGTCGAGCGCGCTCCCGCCCCCTATCTCGACGGCCGCCAGCGGTCGGAATTGTGCGAGACCGCCGTGCGCCTGGCCCGCGCCGCGGGGTACGAGAACGCCGGCACCGTCGAGTTCCTGATGGACATGGAGACGGGCTCCTTCTACTTCATCGAGGTCAACCCGCGCGTCCAGGTGGAGCACACGGTGACCGAGGTGGTCACCGGCATCGACATCGTCAAGGCGCAGATCAGGATCGCCGGCGGCGCGCCCATCGGCGCGCCGGGCTCGGATGTGCCGCGGCAGGCCGACATTCCCTTGAACGGCCACGCCATCCAGTGCCGCATCACCACCGAGGACCCGGCCAACAGCTTCATCCCCGATTACGGCCGCATCACCGCCTATCGCGGCGCCAACGGCTTCGGTATCCGCCTGGACGGCGGTACCGCCTTTTCCGGCGCGCTGATCACCCGGTACTACGATTCCCTGCTGGAGAAGGTCACCGCCTGGGCGCCGACGCCGGAAGAAGCCATCGCGCGGATGGACCGGGCGCTCCGCGAGTTCCGCATCCGGGGCGTGGCCACCAACCTCACCTTCCTGGAAGCGGTGATCGAGCATCCCAAATTCGTGGGCTGCGCCTACACCACCCGCTTCATCGACGAGACGCCCGAACTGTTCGCCCGCCAGGACCGCCGCGACCGCGCCACCAAGGTGCTGTCCTTCGTCGGCGACGTCATGGTCAACGGCAACCCCGACGTGGCGGGCATGAAGCGCCCGGTTCTCGGCCACCGTCCCGACCTGCCGCCCGTGCCTGGGGCCGAGCCGCCCGAGGGCACCAAGCAGCTGCTCGACACGTTGGGCGCCGAAGGGCTGGCCAAATGGATGCTGGCGCAGAAGAGAGTGCTGGTCACCGACACCACCATGCGCGACGCCCACCAGTCGCTGTTCGCCACCCGCATGCGCAGCCACGACATGCTGGCCGCCGCCCCGGCCTATGCCCGGCTGCTGTCCGGCCTGTTCTCGGTGGAATGCTGGGGCGGCGCCACCTTCGACGTGGCCATGCGCTTCCTCAGGGAGGACCCGTGGGAGCGACTGCGGGCGTTGCGTGCCGCCATGCCCAACCTGCTGTTGCAGATGCTGCTGCGCTCGGCCAATGCGGTGGGCTACACCAATTATCCCGACAACGTGGTGCGGCATTTCGTCGCCCAGGCGGCAGAGAACGGCGTCGATGTGTTCCGCGTCTTCGACTCGCTCAACTGGGTCGACAACATGCATGTGGCCATCGAGGCGGTGCGGGACTCGGGCAAGGTGTGCGAGGCGGCCATCTGCTACACCGGCGACATCTTCGATGCCGCCCGGCCCAAGTATGACCTCAAGTACTACGTCACCATGGCCAAGGCGCTGGAAAAGGCCGGAGCCCATGTGCTGGGCATCAAGGACATGGCGGGTCTGGCCCGGCCGCGCGCCATCTCGGCCCTGGTCGGCGCCCTGAAGCAGGAGGTGGGCCTGCCCATCCACTTCCATACCCACGACACCTCGGGCCTGTCGGCGGCTTCTGTCCTGGCCGCCGTCGATGCCGGGGTGGACGCGGTGGACGCCGCCATGGATGCCATGAGCGGGCTGACCAGCCAGCCGCCCCTGGGCTCCATCTGCGCCGCGCTCAAGGGCCACGACCGCGACCCCGGGCTGGACCAGGGCGCGCTCAACGGCCTGTCGCGCTACTGGGAGGGCGTGCGCAGCCTCTACGCCCCCTTCGAGGCCGACATCCGGTCCGGCACCGCCGAGGTCTACCTGCACGAGATGCCGGGCGGCCAGTACACCAACCTGCGCGCCCAGGCGAGAAGCCTGGGCGTCGAGCAGCACTGGGACTGGGTGGCCAAGGCCTATGCCGACGTCAATGCCATGTTCGGCGACGTGGTCAAGGTGACGCCCACCTCCAAGGTGGTGGGCGACATGGCCCTGATGATGGTCACCAGCAACCTTGCGCCGGACGACGTGCTGGACCCGGACAAGGAAATCGCCTTCCCCGAATCCGTGGTGTCGTTCTTCAAGGGCGATCTGGGCCAGCCCGCCGGCGGTTTTCCGGCGGCCTTGCAGAACAAGGTGCTGGGCTCGGCCAAGCCCATCACCGTGCGGCCCGGCGCGGTGCTGCCCGCCGCCGATTTGGCGGCCGTGCGCGAGGAGGCGGAAAAGAAGGCGGGGCGCAAGCTGTCGGAGGCGGAGCTGGCCTCGTGGCTGATGTATCCCAAGGTGTTCGCCGAGTTCGCCGCCCACCAGCGGCAATTCGGCGACGTCTCGGCGCTTCCCACCGAGGTGTTCTTCTGGGGCATGTCGCCCGGCCAGGAGATCAGCATCGACCTGGAAAAGGGCAAGAGCCTGATCGTCCGCTACCTCGCTACCGCCGAGGCCGAGGAGGACGGCTCGCGCAAGGTGTTCTTCGAGTTGAACGGCCAGCCGCGCACCGTGCGCGTCTTCGACCGCAAGGTGGCGCCGGCGCGGGCGGCGCGGCCCAAGGCCGAGGCCGGCAACGCCGACCATGTGGGCGCCCCCATGCCCGGTCTGGTGGTCTCCGTCGCCGTCCATGCCGGCCAGGCGGTGGAAAAGGGCGACCTGCTGGTCTCCATCGAGGCCATGAAGATGGAGACATTGGTCCGCGCCGAGCGGGCCGGCACCATCGCCTCGGTCGCCGTCACCCCGGGCACCCAGGTGGAGGCCAAGGACCTGCTGGTGGTGCTGGGCGGATAGCTTCGCCTTGCCATGCCGCCGCGAATGTGGCACTTCCGCTCCCGAGGGCGAATCCGTTGGGAGCGGAGGAGCGGTTTGCAGCGGAACAGGTTTTTGACGGGCGATTCCAGACGTCCCTACAGGCTGACTGTATGGAGCCTGACGGGCTTGGCCGTGGTGCTGCTGACCTATCCCCTGGCGCGGCTGTTCTGGGATTTCGAGATCGACAATACCGAAGGCTGGAACGCCTTCCTGCAGTTGCGCGCCATCGGCGGCCTGCCGCTCTACGACACCGGCTCCCCCTACTTCTTCAACAATTACCCGCCGCTGTCGTTCTATGTGGTCGGAATCCTGTCCAAGCTGGTGGGCGACGTCAATCTGGCGGGCCGTCTGGTATCGTTCGGCGCCACCCTTTCCCTGTGCGGCTCGGTGGCCGCCATCGTGCGCTCCAGCGGCGGCTCGCGTCTGGATTCGCTGTTCGCCGCCACCACCTGCGGCCTGTTCTTCGCCTGCCTGCTGACCGACCATGTGGGTAAGAACAATCCCCAGATGCTGGCCCAGGCCCTGATGGCCGCAGGCCTCGCCACCTATCTCGGCCATGGCCGGCCCACCCGGCGCGCCGTTCTCACCGCCCTGCTGTTCTCGGCGGGCATCCTGGTCAAGCACAGCCTGGTGGCCTTGCCGCTGGTGATCGCCGTCGATGTCCTGCGCCGTGGCGAGATGGGGGCGCGCGTCGCCTACTTCGCCACCGGCACTGTCATGGCCGCCCTGGCGGGAGGACTGATCCTGTGGCTGGCCGGTCCCGTCTTTTTCCAGCAATTGCTGGCGTCCCGCACCTGGGACATCACGCGGGCCTTCCTGTTCACGGTGGAGATCATGGGCCAGTTCCAGGCCCCCCTGATTCTGGTCGGACTGGGCCTCGTGGTGGTGCGGCGAAGCCGGCCGGCCGCTCTCATTCTCACCTATCTGCTGGTATCCATGGGAATCGGCGCGTTCTTCCTGGGCGGTGCCGGCACCGACCTCAACGTCTTCTTCGACGTCTTCATCGCCCTGGCCATCGGGGCGGGGCTGGTGCTGCATCTCGCCCCATTCTTCAAGTTCCGCCCGGTGGTGGCCCTGGCGATCAATGCCGGCGTGCTGGCCTATACGCCGGCGGCGTTGGGTCGCGCGGGTGTCGAGGTTCTGGGGGAGCTGGCCCATCGCCAGGAGCTGTTTGGCGAAGACGTGGCCTATCTGAAGGGCATCGAGGGCAAAGCGCTGTGCCAGTCGCACCTTCTGTGCCTCAGGGCCGGCAAGCCGGCCTTCTACGATCCCATCAACATGCTGCAGGCCATGACCATGGGGCGCCTGCCCGCCGACACCCTGACCGGCATGCTGAAGCGCCACGAGATCGCCGTGATCGAACTGGTCGACCCGCCCAGGCATATGGAGGATGACAACCCCGGCGCCCTGGTACCGCCGCCGCGCTGGCAGGATTTTCCCGACGAGATTTTCCCCGTGCTGTTCCGGGAATACGAACTGGACCGGGTCAGCCTGTCGGGCCGCTTCTACCGTCCGAGGACGGATAGCTGACTCCGGTCAGCACCAGCCCCGCCGCCGGTGCGGTGGGGCCGCCCTTGGTACGGTCCCTGGCGTCCAGCGCCCGGGTCATGTCGTCGGGGCTCCACTTGCCCTCGCCCACTAGCTTCAGCGTGCCCACCATGTTGCGCACCTGATGGTGCAGGAACGAGCGGGCCTCGGCGACGATGCGGATTTCGTCGCCATGGCGGGTCACGTCCAGCACGTCCAGCGTCTTCATGGGGCTTTTGGCCTGGCACTCGCTGGCGCGGAAGGTGGTGAAGTCGTGATGGCCGAGCAGGCGGCGCGCGCCCTCGGCCATGGCTTCGGCGTCGAGGGGAACCGGCACCCACCAGGCGCGGTGCTGCTCCAGCGCCAGGGGCGCGCGGCGGTTGACGATGCGGTAGAGATAGGCGCGGCCCACCGCCGAGAAGCGGGCGTGGAAGTCCTCGCTTACCGCTTCGGCGGCGACCACCGCCACCGGCTTGGGCTTCATGTGGTAGTTCATCGCGTCCCTGACCGTGTCGGCGGGGTAGTCGCGCGGCAGGTCCACATGGGCCACCTGGCCGGTGGCGTGGACTCCGGCGTCGGTGCGTCCGGCGGCGTGCAGGGTGCAGGGCTCGCCGCACAGCTTTGCCGCCGCCGCTTCCAGCACGCCCTGGACGGACATTCCCTTGTCCTGGCGCTGCCAGCCGTTGAAGGGGGTGCCGTCGTATTCGACGAGCAGGCGGTAGCGGGGCATTAGCCCAGCACCGTGCCCTTGGGGATGGCGTGGCCGCGCAGCATCTCGGGCACGCTCATGGCCGCCTTGCCTGCCCGCTGCACCTTCAGGGGACGCAGCGCGAACTTGCCGCAGGCGACGGTCAGCTGGTCGTCGAGCACCGTGCCGGGCGCGCCCGCGCCGGGCACCACCGCCGCCTCCATGACCTTGACGCGCTCAGCCCCCATCTCGAACCACACGCCGGGCCAGGGATTGAGGGCGCGGACCTTGCGGTCCAGTTCCACCGCCGATTGGTCCCAGTTCAGCAGGCCCTCCTCCTTGGCCAGCTTGTGGGCGTAGGTGACGCCCTCGGCCGGCTGGGCCACGGCGGGCACCGGCTCCTCGTCCTCCAGCTTGCGCAGCACCTCGACGATCATGCGCGCTCCCATGGCGGCCAGCATGTCGTGCAGCCAGGACGCAGTGGAATCGGGCAGCAGCAGGATGCTTTCCCTGGCCAGCATGGCCCCGGTGTCCAGACCCGCATCCATCTGCATGATGGTGACGCCCGTCTCCGGATCGCCGGCCAGGATGGCCCGCTGGATGGGGGCGGCACCCCGCCAGCGCGGCAGCAGCGAGGCGTGGACGTTGAGGCAGCCCAACCGCGGCGCGTCCAGCACCGCCTGGGGCAGGATCAGGCCATAGGCGGCCACCACCGCCGCGTCGGCGTCGAGCGCCGCGAACTCGGCTTGGGCCTCGGGGGATTTCAGGCTCTTGGGCGTGCGCACCGGAATGCCGCGGGCATGGGCGAAGGCGTGAACGGGGGTCAGCTGCTCCTTGTGGCCGCGGCCGGCGGGCCGGGGCGGCTGGGAATAGACGCAGACCACCCGATGCCCGGCCTCGATCAGCGAGTCCAGGATGGGGACCGAGAAGTCCGGGGTCCCCATGAACACCAGCTTCATTGCGCGTCCTTCCGCGCCTTGAGCAGCTTGCGCAGGATCATGTTGCGCTTCAGGGACGACAGGTGGTCGATGAACAGAACGCCGTCCAGATGGTCCATCTCGTGCTGCACCACGGTGGCCAGCAGGCCATCGGCCAGAATCTCCTGCTTCGTCCCGTTCTCGTCGAGATAGCGGACCTTGACCGAGGCCGGACGCACCACGTTGGAATAGTGCTCGGGCACCGACAGGCAGCCCTCCTCGTAGGTGTTGTCCTCGTCGGATGCCCAGATGATCTCGGGATTGGCCATGCGGATGGGGGAGCGGTCCTCCTCCTTGCGGCCGATATCCATGACGATGACCCGCTCCAGCACGCCGATCTGCGGCGCCGCCAGCCCGATTCCCGGGGCGTGGTACATGGTTTCCAGCATGTCCTCCATCAGGGCGCGGACGCGGTCGTCCACGGCGGCGACGGGTTTGGACTTGGACTTCAGCACCGGATCGGGCGCGGTCAGGATGGGCAGCAAGGCCATGATGGAACTTTCGATGGACTCTCTCCCGTCCGACATAGGCCCGGTCGCGGGCGAGGTCAAGCACGCTTCCCCATCCGTCCCGGTCGGCGTACAAGGAACCCATGACCGACACCACGCCGCGCCCCCGCTTCCGCCTGTTCGTCGACGCGCCGCTTTCCGCCGGAATCGCGGTGGCGCTTTCGCGCGACCAGACCCATTACCTGGCCTCGGTGATGCGGGCCGAGGTGGGCGAAATGGCGCTGCTGTTCAACGGACGCGACGGCGAGTGGCTGGCGCGCGTCGCCGCCCTGGCCAAGGCCGGGGCCGCCCTGGTTCCCGAACGCCAGACCCGTCCCCAGGCGGCCGAGCCCGACCTTTGGCTGCTGGCGGCGCCCTTGAAGAAGGACCGCACCGATCTGGTGGTGGAGAAGGCGGCCGAGCTGGGCGTCTCGCGCCTTTGGCCGGTGTTCACCCGGCGCACCAATGCGGGCCGTGTCAATGCCGAACGGCTGCGCGCCCATCTGGTGGAGGCGGCCGAGCAATGCGAGCGCCTCACGATCGCCGAACTGGCCGAGCCCGCGCCGCTGGACAAGGTGCTGGCGTCGTGGCCCGCCGGGCGGCTGCTGCTGTTTTTGGACGAAGGCGGCGGCGGCCCGCCCCTGGCCCAGGTGCTGAACGGCCTGGCCCCCGGGCCGCTGGCCCTGCTGGTGGGGCCCGAAGGCGGTTTCGATGCGGAGGAGCGCCGGATGATCGCCGCCAGGCCCTTCGCCCGCGCCGTGGGGCTGGGGCCGCGCATCCTGCGGGCAGAGACGGCGGCCATCGCCGCTTTGGCGGTGGTGCAGGCGCTGGCCGGCGATTGGGGGCTTGGGCCTAGGGCTTGCGGGTGAGCCACTCGCCCAGTTCTGACGCCGGCAGGGCCGGGCTGAAGTAGTAGCCCTGAATCTGGCCACAGCCGGCGGTGCGCAGGAAGTCCAGCTGCTCGGCGGTTTCCACCCCTTCGGCGACCACGTCCAGATTGAGGCCGCGGGCCAGGTCCAGGATGGCCCGGACGATGGCGGCGTCCTCGGAATCGTCGGGCAGATCCATGATGAACGAGCGGTCGATCTTCACGGTGCCGATGGGGAAGCGCTTCAGATAGGCCAGGCTGGAATAGCCGGTGCCGAAATCGTCGAGCGAGATGCGCAGGCCCAGGGCGCGCAGCCGCTGCAAGATGACGATGGCCCGGCGGGGCTCGTCCATCACCGAACCTTCGGTCAGTTCGATCTCGAGAGCGCTGCCCGGAACCTTGCTGCGCTCGAGGATGGCCTCGATGCGCTGGGGCAGCTTGTCGTCGTGGAACTGGCGCGCCGACAGGTTGATGGCGACCTTGACGTGGATTCCGGCCTCGCGCCACTGGGCCAGATGGCGGCAGGCCTCCTCGATCACCCAATAGCTGAGGGGAATGATCAGGCCGCTCTCCTCGGCCAGGGGGATGAATTCCATGGGCGCAATGCGGCCCTGCTCGGGGTGGTTCCAGCGCAAGAGCGCTTCCAGCCCGGCCAGGGCGCCGGTCTCCACCATCACCTTGGGCTGGTAGTGCAGCTCCAACTGGCCGGTCTCCATGGCCTGGCGCAGCTGGGCCTCCAGCTCCAGGCGGCGCACCGCCAGCGCATTCATGGAGCGGTCGAAGAAGCGGAAGCAGCTGCGGCCCGCCGCCTTGGCCTGGTACATGGCGGTGTCGGCGTTCTTCAAAAGCGCGGTGGCGTCCTCGCCGTCCTGGGGAAAGACGGCGATGCCGATGCTGGTGCCCGTATGCACCGCCTTGCCGGACAGCCGCAGGGGCTTGGCGAGGGTGGCGATGATCTTCTCGGCCACCAGCGCCACCTCGGTGGTGTCGCTGAAGGTGGCCAGCACCACCACGAATTCGTCGCCGCCCAGGCGCGATACGGTGTCGCTCTTGCGCACGGTGTGGCCGATGCGCCGGGCCACCTCCACCAGCAGCTTGTCGCCCTCGTGGTGGCCCAGGCTGTCGTTGATGATCTTGAAGCGGTCGAGGTCGAGGAACAGCACCGCCACCTGGGACTGGGTGCGGCGCGCCATCTCCATGGCGTGGTCCAGGCGGTCGCCCAGCAGGAAGCGGTTGGGCAGGCCGGTCAGGGCGTCGTGATAGGCCTGATGGCGGATCTGGTCATCCTTGCGCCGCAATTCGGTGACGTCTGAGAACACCGCCACGAAGCGGGCCGGCTTGCCGTCGGGGCCGTTGACGGCGCTGATGGTCAGCCATTCCAGATAGGCTTCGCCGTCCTTGCGGCGGTTCCACAATTCGCCGCGCCATTCCCCCCTGGCCCGCAGGTCGGCCCACATGGCGCGGTAGAAGTTCTGGTCCTGGTGATGGGATTTCAGGATGGCCGGGGTCTTGCCGATCACCTCGCAGCCGGCATAGCCGGTGATGCGGGTGAAGGCGGGGTTGACCGACAAGATGGTGCCGTCGGTGTCGGTGACGACGATGCCTTCCTGGGTGGAATCGAAGACGCCGGCGGCAAGCCGCATCTGGGCCTCGGCCTGATGGCGCTCGGTGATGTCGCGCCACGTGCAGTAGATGGAGGGCTTGCCCAGCAGCAAGGTGGCCGACAGGGTGACCTCGGCGGGAAACAGGCTGCCGTCGCGGCGCCTGTGCGTCCATTCGAAGCGGTGCAGCCCGTTGGCCATGGCCAGCCCCATCATCCGCTCGGCCTTGGTGAACGAGGATTCGCCGTCGGGCTGGGCGTCCGGCGACAGTTCCGACGGGTGGACGTTCTTCAGCGAGTCCTCGTCGGGATAGCCCAGCATGACGACCGCCGCCCGGTTGCACTCCACGAAGCGGTTGTCCTGGATGATCCAGGTGGGGTCGGGCGACAGCTTGAACAGATTGCGGAAGCGCTCCTCGCTCTCCACCAGGTGCCGCTTGGCGGCCACCGCGTCGGAGATGTCGCGCAGCACCGCGACGCAGAAGCTTGCCCCGTCGTCCTGGAACATGGAGGCGCCCACTTCCATCTCGAACCGGCTGCCGTCGCGGCGCAGGCCGGTGGCGACGTAGATGGAGGGCGCGTCGATTCCCGTGGCGCGGCGGCGGATGAATTCGGCGATCCGGTCGCGTTCCTCCGGGGCCAGGGTGTCGAGGACCCGCTTGCCGGCCATCTCGTCGGCGGATTGGTAGCCGAACAACCGGGCGAAGGCGGGATTGGCCACCACGATGACGCCATCGCGGTGGGCGCAGATGGCATCGACCGCGCTGTGGAACAACCCCTTGATGGTCTGGCTCACATCCATGAAAAGCCCGCCTCTCATCCGCCGTGCCGCCCGCCACTCTACCGATAATGCCGGTCCGGCGGTCCGTCCAGTCCCATTCACGGCCGCCGATTTTCAGGGGGCTTTCGGTGTCTCTTCCCCGCTGAATGATTCCTCCGGCACTGATTGCCGCTGCCGTGGTACGAAAAATGACGTTATATAAACAATTCATAAACATCAGTTACTTTTGCGGCTATGTTGTTTGATATTTGTTTCTATAGTTCGGTCATCTGTTTCTGCGGTGTGGGTATGCATATTTTTTGATGCGGCCTTGTCTGAGAATTATTTTAGCCTACATGCTAACGGCATAGCTTTTGGCTGTGCGGCGCGCATTTCGTATCGGAGGTCTGTAATGCCGGGTATCGCGACCATCAAAGGGAAATTGACCGCTCTTGCCGCCGCGACAGCCGCGGCCCTGGTCGGCATTTCGCTGGGCTGGGGTGTCGTGTTGGCTGAGCTCAAGGTCAATGGACCGGTCTATGGCCGCATCATCCAGGCCAAGGATCTGGTCGCCGATATTCTGCCGCCGCCGGAATACATCATCGAATCCTACCTGACGGCGTCGCAGGCCCTGTCCGCCGGACCGGCCGAGCTGGCGGTGCACAAGGAGACCCTGACGCGGCTGCGCAAGGATTACGACGACCGCCACAAGTACTGGCGGGACCAGAATCTGGATGTTTCGGTCCGCGATGGCCTGCTGGTGGAATCCTACAAGCCGGCGGTGCAGTTCTACGAGCAGGCTTTCGCCAGCTTCCTGCCGGCACTGGAGAAGGGGGACCGCGACGCGGCCCAGGCCTCCTTCGCGGTGCTGACGGGGCTCTATGCCAAGCATCGCGCCGCCATCGACACCCTGGTGACGCGCTCGGACGCCCTGTCCAAGGCGGTGGAAGCCCAAGCCGCCGAGCAGGAAGCCTCCGACAAGCTGCTGGTGGTGGCCTTCACCATCCTGGCCGCCCTGGCCACCCTGGCCCTGGTGGTCGGCATGGCGCGGGCGATCATCGCTCCCATGGGCCGGCTGGGCGACGCGGTCGGCCGGCTGGGCGGCGGCGCGCTGGACGCCCAGGTGCCGGAAACCGGGCGTGCCGACGAGATCGGCCCCCTGGCCCGCGCCCTGGACGGCTGGCGCCAGGGCCTGATCGAGGCGGAGGCCCGCCGCCGCGCCGAGCAGGAAGAGCAGGTCCGCATCCAGGCCCGCCAGCAGCGGGTCGAGGCGGCGACGCGGCGTTTCGACGCCGCGGTGATGTCCATGCTGGGGCGGATCAAGGGCTCGGTCGAGCATCTGCACACCGCCTCCAACAGCCTGTCGGCCAACGCCGAGCAGACGCATGTCCAGGGCGCCGCCGTGTCCGCCGCCACCGAGCAATCGGCGGCCAGCGTGGAAAGCGTCGCCTCGGCCGGAAGCCAGCTGACCTCTTCCATCGAGGAAATCTCGTCGCAGGTTCACCGGTCCAGCGTCATCGTCGAGGCGGCGTCCCGTGAGGCCGAGGCCGCCAACAGCCGCATTTCCGGTCTGACCGACGCGGTGGAACGCATCGGCCAGGTGCTCGGCCTGATCAACGACATCGCGTCGCAGACCAATCTGCTGGCCTTGAACGCCACCATCGAATCGGCCCGCGCCGGCGAGGCGGGCAAGGGCTTCGCGGTGGTGGCCCACGAGGTGAAGAACCTGGCCGGCCAGACGTCGCGCGCCACCGAGGACATCGCGCGGCAGATCACCGCCGTGCAGGAGGAAGCCGGGTCGGCGGTGTCCGCCCTGGCCGGCATCGCCGAGACCATCGTCCGCATCAACGAGATGTCGTCCTCCATCGCCGGGGCGGTGGAGCAGCAGGGCGCGGCGGCGGCGGAAATCTCGCGCAACGTCCAGCAGGCCGCCGCCGGATCGCGTGAGGTGGTGCACAACATCACCGGCGTGGTGGGTGCCGCCGAGGAAACCGGGGCCATGGCCCGCAAGGTGTTCGAGGCCGCCAACCAGCTGCTGGGCGAAAGCGCCGACCTGGAGCGCGAGGTCGCCGCCTTCCTGAAGGAAATGGCGGCCTGAGGGGGCGGGATGACTCTTGGAATCGGGGGGCGGCTGGTGCCATGATGCCGCCCCCGTTTCCATGAGGTCCAGACGCCCATGCCGCCCCGCGCCAATCCCCTGAAGCTCAATCCCCTGCAGTTGAAGACCCTGGTGCTGTTCCAGGAACTGGCCCGCCACCCCGAGACCTCGACCCGCATGGACAGCGGCGAGGTGTTCCTGTCGGCCCTGCCCCATCCCCACGGCAACCACTTCCACGTGGGCCGCAAGGTGGTGATGAGCAAGGACGCCAGCGGCCTTTCCAACGGCGCGGTGTGGGTGGCCCTCGAACGCAAAGGCCTGATCCGCGCCAGCTTCCCCATGGCGGTGACCCTGACGCCTGCCGGGCTGGAGTACGAGACCGGCATCACCGACCAGATTCTGCACGGCTCGGATCACTGATAACGCCATGAGCTACACCGTCCGCGAAATCTTCCACACCCTGCAGGGCGAAGGGGTGCAGGCGGGCCGCCCGGCGGTCTTCCTGCGCTTTGCCGGCTGCAATCTGTGGAGCGGACGGGAAGAAGACCGCGCCGACGCCACCTGCCGCTTCTGCGACACCGATTTCGTCGGCGGCGAGAAGTTTGCCGACGCGGCCGTCCTGGCCGACGCGGTGCTGGCGGCGGGCGGCGATACCCGCACCGTGGTGGTGACCGGCGGCGAGCCGGGCCTGCAGCTGGATACGGCGCTGGTCCGGGCGCTGCACGCGCGCGGCTTCGAAATCGCCATCGAGACCAACGGCACGGTGGAACTGCCCGACGGCATCGACTGGGTCTGCGTCAGCCCCAAGGCGGGAACCCGGCTGAAGGTCACCAGCGGCGACGAGCTGAAGCTGGTCTTTCCGCAAGAGGGCGCGCGGCCGGAGGATTTCGAGTCCCTGGACTTCGCCCATTTCCTGCTGCAGCCCATGGACGGGCCGGACCGCGAGGCCAATACGCAAGCCGCCATCCGGCATTGCTTGACTCATCCGCGCTGGCGGCTCAGCTTGCAGACCCACAAATTGCTGGGAATTCCCTGATGTCCACCTTCCGCGTCCGCCGCCGCATCGAGATCGATGCCGGCCACCGCATCATGACCCACGGCTCCAAGTGCCGGAACCTGCACGGCCACCGCTATGTGGTCGAGGTGGAGTGCGAGGCCAGCCACCTGCATCCCAGCGGCGAGCAGACCGACATGGTGGTGGATTTCGGCTTCCTCAAGGACGAGATGATGCGCCTGATCGACGCGCCGTGCGATCACGGCTTCATCGCGGCCTCGGCCGATGCCGAGTTGCTGGCCCTGTTCGCGCCGGTCGGCGGCGGCGAGGCCTGGGTCCAGGTCCTCCGCGACACCGTCGCCGCCCAGGGCGCGGCGCTCACCACCGACACCCGCATGGGCACCAAGCTCTACGTGGTGCCCTTCCAGCCCACCGCCGAATGCCTGGCCAAGCACTGGTTCGAGGTGCTGGTGGCGCCGGTGCGCAAACGCTCCGACGCCACCGCCCGTCTGGTGGCGGTCAGGGTGTGGGAAACCCCCAACTGCATGGCCGAATACGCCCCGGCGTGATTAATCTGTCATCCCGACGCCCTTGGGCGGAGGGATCTCATCCTGGCGCGGCTTTTCAGAGCCTGCACCGCTGGTCCAGGCGGAGATCCCTCGCTTGCGCTCGGGATGACACTCCGAGATCCGGCTCCTACCCCACCCGGCCGGTCCTGATCACCTCGGCGAACCACTTGTAGCTGTCCTTAGGCGTGCGCTTCAACGTGTCGTAATCCACCCGGATGATGCCGAAGCGCTTGGACAGGCCGTAGGCCCACTCGAAATTGTCCAAGAGCGACCACACCAGGTAGCCCTTGACGTTGCAGCCGTCCGCCACCGCGCGGGCCACCTCGGAGACGTGATCCTTGAGGAAGGCGACGCGCTCGGCGTCGTGGATCTGGCCGTCGGGCGTCACCACGTCGTCATAGGCGGCGCCGTTCTCGGCGATGAAGACCTTGGGATTGCCGTACAGCTCCTTGAACTCGCGCAGCAGATCGTAAAGCCCGTCGGGCTGCACCGGCCAGGCCATGGCTGTCCAGCGGTCGCAATGGGCGTCGCCCCAGAACACGTCGAAGGGATGCCCTTCCTCGTGCTTCATGGTCATGCGGGAATAGTAGTTGATGCCCAGCATGTCGATGGGGAACTTGCAGGTCTCCATGTCGCCGGGCTTGACGATATGGGCCATCTTCTCGGCCAGCACGTCGGGAATGGCGCCCCTCATGACGCCGTCCAGCGGCACCCGGTTCCACACCGCGTCCCAGCGGATGGCCGCCGCCCGGTTCTTGGGGTCGTCGTCCTGGGACTGGCAGGGCTGCAGGTTGATCACCGTGCCCAGCGTCGCGTCGGAATGCTCGGCCCGGATGGCCCTGAGCGCGGTGCCCTGGGCCAGGTTCTGGTGGTGCAGCGCCTTTAAGATGCCGTCCTCGCCCAGCTTGTAGCCCGGCGCGTGCTCGCCGATGCCGTAGCCGATGATGGCCACCACGTTCGGCTCGTTCAGCATGTACCAGTCCTTGACCCGGTCGCCCAGGCGCTTGGTCGCGATGCGGGCGTATTCGGCGAAGGGGCCGACGATGTCGCGCCCCTGCCAGCCGCCCTTGTCCTCCAGGGGCTGGGGAAGGTCCCAGTGGTAGAGACAGGCCATGGGCTTGATACCGGCTTCCAGGATCTTGTCCACCAGCCGGTCGTAGAAATCGAGGCCCTTCTCGTTGATCTTGCCGGTGCCGGCCGGGACGATGCGCGGCCAGGCCAGCGAGAAGCGGTAGGCCTGGAAGCCCGCCGCCTTCATCAGGGCGATGTCCTCGGGGTAGCGGTGGTAGTGGTCGCAGGCCACCTTGGCGCTGCTGCCGTCCATGATCCGGCCGTCGGCGGTGAACTTGTCCCAGATGGTCATGCCGCGCCCATCGGTGTCATAGGCGCCCTCGATCTGGTAGGCGGCGGTACTGGCGCCCCAGAAGAAATCCTTGGGGAACTGGCGCGCTCCTTTAGGGGCGGCATCGGCTGCTTTGGCGACGGTCATGGCGGCGGCTCCGGCTAGGATTTGGCGGCGGGTGAATTTCATGGTCAGGCCGTGGGGCGCTGGTGGAAGCCCGAGGGCGGCACCTCGGAGGACGTCTCGGTCTCCACCCTGGTGACCAGGGCGGCGGTGGGGCCGCGGTGGCAGGCTTCGACCATGTCGCGGACGATGTGGGAGGGGCCGTGGAACAGGGCCTCGACCCGTCCGTCCACCAGATTGCGCACCCAGCCCGACAGCTTGCGGGCCTGGGCCTGCTCCACCGTCCAGCCGCGGAACCAGACACCCTGGACCCGGCCTTCGACCAGCACGCGAACCGTGACCTCGCCCGTCATCTTGCGGCCCTCCATGGGAATATATAACCACGGCCCCGGCCCGCTGCGAAGGGGGGATGCTTGACCGGGCTCAAGGAGGTTGGCGCGGCGATGCTGTTCTTCTCTAGGCTCCTGCCAACCGGAGCCTATCCCCATGAACATGATCGCCCCTGAATCCCAGGCGGAAATGCTGACCCTGCTGGAACACGCCGTCGCCGCCCACGCCAACGTGGTGCAGGTGAAGGTGGCCGGCGATCAGGCGGTGGTCGAGATCCTGGCCACCGGTTCGGTGGTGGCCAGCCGCGAGATGCCGCTGGCCCGCTGCAACGATCTGCTGCGCGGCGCCTTCAGCCTGTGCGACGAATCCGACGACTACCAGTACAACACCTCGCGCTCGGCCCGCATGACCGGGCTGAAATCGGCGCTGCCCAAGGGGCTGACCATGGTGTTCCTGCAGTTCTTCCCGGCCCGCGACGGCCAGCGGCACCTGGTGGCGCGGCTGACCTACGACAGCGACACCTGCTGCGGCACCTGCGGCGGCTGACGCCGCCCCAGGGTCGATACGTCTGGCGCCGCCCCAGGGTTGATACGTCTGGCGCGCCAAGCGCGCCGGGCGGCGGCTGACGCCGTCCCAGGGTTGATACGTCTGGCGCGCCAAGCGCGCCGGGCGGCGGCTGAGTGCCATTGTCATGCTTGAGCGCGAGCGAAGCACCTTTCAGCCGCAGATGGCCGCCGCCCTCGCTTGAAAGATTCTTCGGCTGCGCCTCAGAATGACAAACCCAGTCACCCCTTCTTGTGCTCGGGCTTGGGGCCGACCGGCCCGCCCGCCTCCTTCCAGCCCTTGAAGCCGCCTTCCACATGGGCGACGGGGGCAAGCCCCATGTCTTGCGCCGCCCGGGTCGCCAGGGCCGAGCGCCACGCCGACTGGCAATAGAAGACGAAGCGCTTGGGCTGGCCGAACACCTCCTTGTAATAGGGGCTGGTGGGATCGACCCAGAATTCCAGCATGCCCCTGGGGGCGTGGAAGGCGCCGGGGATCATGCCTTCGCGTTCAAGCTCGCGCACGTCGCGGATATCCACGAACACCACGTCGTCCCGGCCGTGCAGCGCGATGGCTTGCGCCGTGGGAATGGTGGTGATCAGGGCGTTGGCCTCGTCGATCAACTGACGATGGGTTTTCACCAGGGTCATGCGCGTTTCCTCATCCAGCGTTTCAGCATTGCCTTCAGCTCGGTGCGGCTCTGGAACACCGGCAGCCTGGGCGTGTCGATGCGGGTGGGCTCCACCGCCAGACCGATCTCGGTGATATGGTCGGTCCAGTTCATGGCGCGCACGATCAGCTCCACCTCGCCCAGCGCCGCCCGGTCGCCGATGCCGGGCTCGTGGCCCAGCTCGCGCACCAGCCAGTCGGCGGCGGTCATTTCGTAATCGGCGGCCTCGACCGGCAGGCCGTAGAGCAGGGCCAGATCCTTCATATGGGCGCCGGGCTCCAGGGCGAAATCGCCGAAGAAGCGGGAATCGGCCTCCGCCGCCGGGGCCGCCGAGGCGAACAGGCGGTCCAGATGGGGCACCCGCTCGGGCCGGGCGAACAGGAAGACGGTGTCGCCGGACTTCAGGCCCTTGGCGGCATGGGCGGAATAGGACTTCTTGTCCCTGACCACCAGCGAGGGCTCGGCCCAGCGCGGCAGGCGGTGGCCGCGCGCCACCAGGGAATCGGCGACGATGCGGTAGGAGACCAGTTCGTGCCGCGCGCCGGGGATTTCCAGCTCCATGCGCTCCACCGGGCCGATGCGCTTCGGGACGATCTGGCCGAGGAAGCGGGCCACCGCGCCGATGGTCCAGCCCTGCAGCCCCAGGCTGATCAGCACCACCAGGAAGGCCAGGATGAAATAGTCGCGCCCGTGGGGCAGTCCCGCCACCATGGGCACGATGGACAGCAGCACCGAGACCGAGCCGCGCAGGCCCACCCAGGCGACGAAGGCCGTCTCGTTGCGGTTGAAGCCGTAGGGCAGCAGGCAGATCCACGCCGCCAAGGGCCGCGCCACGAAGATCAGCACGGCGGCCACGCCCACGGACTGCCAGGCGAAGGCGGGGAACTCCGCCGGGGTGGCCAACAGGCCGAGAGTCAGGAACATGACGATCTGGGCCAGCCAGGTCAGTCCGTCCTGGAAGCGGCGCATGGTCTCGGGCGCGTTGATGCGCGCGTTGCCCGCCACCAGGCCGGCGATGTAGACGGCCAGGAAGCCGCTGCCGTGCAGCTCTTCCGTCGCGGCGAACAGCACCATGGCGAGGCTGAGCGCCGCCAGCGGCTGCAGCCCGCGCTCGAAGCCCATCTTGTTGACCGCCAGCACGATCAGCCCGCCGCCGAACATGCCTGCCGGCGCGCCGATGCCGAACTTGGTGACGAAATCCATGCCGATGCCCACCGGCGAGATGGGCCCCTTGGCCACCAGCAACCCCACCAGGGCCAGGGTCAGGAAGATGGCCATGGGATCGTTGGAGCCCGATTCCACTTCCAGGGTCGAGCGCACGCGGTCGCGCACATGGATGCCGCCGACGCGCAGCAGGAAAAATACGGCCGCCGCGTCGGTGGAGCTGAGGATGGCGCCCATCAGCGCCGCCTCCAGCCAGTCGAAGCCCATCAGGTAATGCACCGGCACCGCAACCACGATGGTGGTCACCACCACGCCGCCGGTGGCGAGCGCCATGGCCGGCCACAGCGCGATGCGAAAGGCCTTGAGGCTGGTGTGAAAGCCGGAATCGAACAGAATGATGGCCAGCGCGATGCTGCCGATCAGATAGGCGGCGTTGACGTCGTCGAACTTGATGCGGCCCAGGCCGTTCTCGCCCGCCACCAGGCCGACGCACAGGAACACCAGCAGCAGCGGCGCGCCGATGCGGAAGGAGAGCAGGCTGGAGAAGATGGACAGCGCCACCAGACCGGAAACGATCAGGATGGCGGCGTTCATGGACTCCATCATGGCGGGGCGCTTTCAATTCTCATTCTCCAAGGATAGGGGGGGGAGCGCCGGCCCGCAACCCGCCATCCCGCCATTGCCCCATGCGCGACGCTGGACTCAGGTCCCCGCCGCCCCATATAAATCGCCATCATGAGCGATAGAGCCTGGCCCTTCCTGAAGATGCACGGCCTGGGGAACGACTTCGTCGTCCTCGACGCCCGCGCGCGCGCGCTTCCCCTGACCCCCGACCGGGTGCGCGCCATCGCGGCGCGCGGTACCGGGGTGGGTTGCGACCAGCTGGTGGTGCTGGCCCCGCCCAGCGGAAAGACCGCCGACGCCACCATGCTGATCTACAACGCCGACGGCTCCGAGGTGGCGGCCTGCGGCAATGCGTCGCGCTGCGTCGCCTGGCTGTTGATGAAGGAAACCGGCCTCGACAAGGTGGTGTTCGAGACCAAGGCGGGATTGCTGGACGCCGAATCGCGCGGCCCCTTCCAGGTGGCGGTGGACATGGGTCCCGCCCGCCTGGATTGGCGGGAAATCCCCGTGGCCGAGGCGGTGGACACCCTGCATCTGGGTATTTCCGCCGGGCCGCTGTCCGATCCCGTCGGCGTCAGCATGGGCAATCCCCACGCGGTGTTCTTCGTCGACGACGCGGAAAGCATCGACCTTGCCGCCTTGGGCCGTGGGCTCGAGCATCACGCCCTGTTTCCCGAGCGCGCCAATATCGAGGTGGCCCAGGTTCTCACCCCGCCCGACGCGGAAATGGGCCGTATCCGCATGCGGGTGTGGGAGCGGGGCGCGGGCATCACCCTGGCCTGCGGCACCGGCGCCTGCGCCACCCTGGTGGCGGCGGCGCGCCGGGGCCTTTCTCCCCGCAAGGCCGAGATCATCCTGGACGGCGGCCAGCTCACCATCGAATGGCTGAAGGACGGTCACGTGCTGATGACCGGGCCGGTGGCGGTGGCCTTTACCGGGACGCTGGATTCCAGCCTGCTTTCATGAGCACGAAACCACCCGAGGTCCTGACCTTCGGCTGCCGCCTCAACGCCTATGAATCCGAGGTGATGAAGGAGCATGCGCGGGCCACGGAAAGCGGCGTCGAGACAGTGATCGTCAACACCTGCGCCGTCACCGCCGAGGCCGAGCGCCAGGCCCGCCAGGCCATCCGCAAGATAAGGCGCGAGCGTCCCCACGCCCGCATCGTGGTCACCGGCTGCGCCGCCCAGGCCCACCCCGAAACTTTCGACGCCATGCCGGAGATCGACCAGATCCTGGGCAACGCCGAGAAGATGCGGCCCGACATCTTCGCCGCCCCGCCCGCCGAACGCATCGTGGTCGGCGACATCATGGAGGTGCGCGAGGTCGCCTCCCATCTGGTGTCCGGCTTCGAAGGCCGCGCCCGCGCCTTCGTCGAGGTGCAGCAGGGCTGCGATCACCGCTGCACCTTCTGCATCATCCCCTTCGGGCGCGGCCCCAACCGCTCGGTGCCCATGGGCCGCATCGTCGAGCAGATTCGGGAACTGGTGGCGGTTGGCTACAACGAGGTGGTGCTGACCGGCGTGGACGTCACCGCCTATGGCGCCGATCTGCCGGGCAAGCCGGGCCTGGGCCAGCTGGTGCGCCGCCTGCTGGCCGCCGTCCCCGAGCTTCCCCGCCTGCGGCTGTCGTCGCTGGATCCCGTCGAGGTCGACGAAGACCTGCTGGCGGCCATCGCGTCCGAGCCGCGCCTGCTGCCCCATTTCCACCTGTCGGTCCAGGCGGGCGACGACACCATCCTGAAGCGCATGAAGCGCCGCCACCTGCGCGGCGACGTCATCGCCCTGGCGGCGCGGATCCGGTCCTTGCGCTCTGATGCGGTGCTGGGCGCCGACATCATTGCCGGCTTCCCCACCGAGGACGAGGAGATGTTCCAAAAGTCCCTCGATCTGGTGGACGAGGCGGGGCTCACCCACCTGCACGTCTTTCCCTTCTCGGCGCGGCCCGGCACGCCTGCGGCCCGCATGCCCAAGGTCAAGGGCGACGTGGTCAAGGAACGCGCGGCCCGCCTGCGGGCCAAGGGGGGCGAAGCCATGGCCGCCTTCCTCGCCACCCGCGTCGGCGGCGTGGAAAGCGTGCTGATCGAACAGGACGGCAAGGGCCACTCCGCCCATTACCTGCCGGTCGCCGTGGCGGGTTGCCATGCCTCGCCGGGGGCGATATTGAACGTGCGCGTCATCTCGGTGGACGGCGACGAGTTGGTGGGGGAATTGGCATGAGCATCTTCGGGTTCGGCAAGAAGAAGGACGAAGTCCCCACTCCCGCCCCTGCGCCGGCCGAAGAGACGGCTTCGTGGTTCGGCCGCCTGAAATCCGGGCTGGCCAAGTCGTCCTCCAAGCTGACGACGGGCATCGGCGACCTGTTCACCAAGCGCAAGCTGGATGACGAGGCGCTGGAGGAACTGGAGGAGCTGCTGATCACCGCCGATCTCGGCGTCGCCACCGCGGCGCGGGTAACCCGGCATCTGGCCAAGACCCGCTTCGGCCAGGACGTCACCTCCGACGAGATCAAGGCGACCCTGGCCGAGGAGATCACCCGCATCCTCGGTCCCGTCGCCAGGCCGCTGGAAATCGATCCCGCCCGCAAACCCCACGTGGTGCTGGTGGTGGGCGTCAACGGCTCGGGCAAGACCACCACCATCGGCAAGATGGCCAAGACCTACAAGGATGCCGGGCTGTCGGTAACGCTGGCCGCCGGCGACACCTTCCGCGCGGCGGCGGTGGAACAGCTGAAGGTCTGGGGCGAGCGCACCAACTGCCCGGTCATTGCCCGCGAAACCGGCGCCGACGCCGCTGGCCTCGCCTATGACGCCGTCGAGCAGGCCCGCGCCCGGGGCGACGACCTGCTGTTCATCGACACCGCCGGGCGCCTGCAGAACAAGTCCGACCTGATGGCCGAGCTGGCCAAGCTGGTGCGCTCCATCAAGAAGGTGGACGAGACCGCGCCCCATTCGGTGCTGCTGGTCTTGGACGCCACCGTGGGCCAGAACGCCCATTCCCAGGTGGAGATCTTCAAGGACATGGTGGCCGTCTCCGGCCTGGTGCTGACTAAACTGGACGGCACCGCCAGGGGCGGCGTGCTGGTGGCGCTGGCCGAAAAATTCGGCCTGCCGGTCCACGCCATCGGCGTCGGCGAAAAGGCCGAGGATCTGCGTCCCTTCGAGGCCGATGCCTTCGCCAAGTCCCTGGTGGGGGTGGAGTAGGCGGCGGCCCCTGTCATCCTGAGCAAAGCGAAGGATCTTTCAGGCAGGAATGGTCACCGCCTCGGGCTGAAAGATGCTTCGCCAGCGGCTCAGCATGACAAGTCCCATGGTTACAACAATGACCCTTGCCGCCCATCGGGCGTTGCCGGCTTGCGATGGGTCTTGGGGGCTGGCGGCGGGGCGGCTCCCTCGACCCTGACGCCGGCCTTGCCGTCGGCGAATTCTACGCCTAAGGCGGTGCCCGGCTTGGCCGCCGTAACGGATGTGACCGGCGCGCCGTGTTCGTCGCGGACCACGGCGAAGCCGCGCTCCAGCACCTTGCGGTAGGAGAAGCTTTCCAGCAATTGGCCGGCATGGGCGACGCGCTTGGCCTTGTCGTCCAGCAGGCGGGGCAGGGACTGGATCAGGCGGGCGGCGGACTGTTCCAGTTGCAGGGCGCGGCGCTCGTTGGCGGCGCGCTCGGCGGCCGTCACCGTCTTCATGGCGTGATCGAGACGGGTGGAAAGCGCGGTCAGCTTGTGTCCGGCCTCGGCCAGCTGTTCACGGGGATGGCGCAGGCGCGCGCCCAGGCGGTCCAGCTCGGCCCGGCGGCGCTCCAGAAGGATGCGGGGCGCGTTGGCCAGGCGCTCGGCCCGCTCGTCCAGCCGCCGGGCGCAATCCTCCATCACCCGGCGGGGGTGGGGCAGGGCCCGGAAGGTGTGGGACAGGCGATTGCGCCGGTCCTCCATCCCGCGCTGCATGGCGCCCACCATGCGCGCGCCCATGTCGGCCATGGTGGCGATCAGTTCGGCGCGCACCGGCACCGTTTTCTCGGCGGCCGCCGTAGGCGTGGGGGCGCGCAGATCCGAGGCGAAGTCGATCAGCGTGGTGTCGGTCTCGTGTCCCACCGCCGAGATCAGCGGAATCTCGGAGTCCGCCGCCGCCCTGACCACGATTTCCTCGTTGAAGGCCATGAGGTCTTCCAGCGAGCCGCCGCCCCTGGCCACGATCAGCACGTCGGGGCGCGGCACCGTTCCGCCCGGTTTCAGCGTGTTGAAGCCCCGGATGGCGGCTGCCACCTGGGCCGCCGCCCCCTCGCCCTGGACGGCCACCGGCCACAGCAGCACCCGGCGGGGGAAGCGTTCGGCCAGGCGGTGCAGAATGTCCCTGATCACCGCCCCGGTGGGGGACGTCACCACGCCGATCACATCGGGCAGGAAGGGGATGGGGCGCTTGCGCGAGGGGTCGAACAGCCCTTCGGCCATCAACCGCTTCTTGCGGTCCTCCAGCATCTTCAACAATGCGCCCTGGCCGGCCAGTTCCATGCGCTCGACCACCATCTGGTATTTGGAGCGCCCGGGATAGGTGGTCAGCCGCCCGGTCGCCACCACCTCCATGCCGTCCTCGGGGCCGATGGCCAGTTTCGAGGCGGAGCCGCGCCAGCACACCGCGTCCAGCACCGCCTCGGCATCCTTCAGGGAGAAATAGAGATGGCCCGAGGAATGGCGCTTGAAGCCCGAAATCTCGCCCCGGACGCGCACGAACGAAAAGGCGTCCTCCACCGTGCGCCGCAGGCCGGCGGACAGTTCCGAGACCGAGTATTCCGGGACGTTGGAGGGGGCGGGGCGGGCTTCGTCGTTCATGGGCGGATGGTGGCGCAAGAGCTGGTGATTTGCAAACGCGGACGGAAGTGATAAACGACCCTTTGTCATCCCGACGACCGATGGGAGGAGGGATCTCGTCCTGCTCCGTCGGACCAGCATAGGCACCGCTGCGCCAAGCGGAGATCCCTCGCTTACGCTCGGGATGACAAGTGGAACTCCGGGAGGCGGACATGAAGGTTCTGGTGGTCGGTTCGGGCGGGCGCGAGCATGCGCTGTGCTGGAAGCTGAAGTCGTCTCCTCTTCTCACCAAGCTGTGGTGCGCTCCGGGCAATGCGGGCATCGCCGATGCGGCCGAATGCGTCGCCATCGGGGCGGAAAAGGTGGACGAGTTGGTGGAATTCGCCCAGGCCAATGCCGTCGATCTGGTGGTGGTGGGCCCCGAGGCTCCGCTGGTCCTCGGCCTCGCCGACAAGTGCCGCGCCGCCGGCATCAAGGTATTCGGCCCCTCGGCCGCGGCCGCCGAGCTCGAGGGCTCCAAGGGCTTCATGAAGGACGTGGCGGCCCGGGCCGGCATTCCCACCGCCTGGTACGGCCGCTTCACCGATATGGAAAAGGCCAAGGCCTTCATCCGCGAAAAGGGCGCGCCCATCGTGGTCAAGACCGACGGGCTGGCGGCGGGCAAGGGCGTGGTGGTGGCCATGACGCTCGACGAGGCGCTGGCGGCCGTCGACATGATGATGGGCGACAAGGTGTTCGGCGACGCCGGCAACGAACTGGTGATCGAGGAATTCCTCGACGGCGAGGAATGCTCGTTTTTCGCGCTGTGCGACGGCAAGACCGCGCTGCCCCTGGTGGCCGCCCAGGACCACAAACGGGTGGGCGACGGCGATACCGGCCCCAATACCGGCGGCATGGGTGCCTATTCCCCCGCTCCCGTGGTCACCGATTCGGTGCAGGCCGAGATCATGGAACGCTCCATCCTGCCGCTGGTGCGCACCATGGCCGAGATGGGCAAGCCCTATACCGGCGTGCTGTTCGCCGGCATCATGGTCACCAAGGACGGGCCGAAGCTTCTGGAATACAACGTGCGCTTCGGCGACCCCGAATGTCAGGTGCTGATGGCGCGGCTCGAGTCCGATCTGCTGCCGGTGCTGGCCGCCGGCGCCGAGGGCAAGCTGTCGGGCATCGAGCTCAAATGGTCCGACGACGTCGCCCTGGTGGTGGTGATGGCCGCCAAGGGCTATCCCGGCTCGTACGAGAAGAACACCGTCATCGGCGGTCTGGACAAGGCCGCCAAGGTGGACGGCGTCACCGTGCTGCATGCCGGAACCGCACTCAAGGACGGCCATGTGGTCGCCACCGGCGGCCGGGTTCTGGGCGTCACGGCGCGGGGGGCAAGCGTGGCCGAAGCCCGCGAGCGGGCCTATCACGCGGTGGATGCGCTCGACTGGCCGGGCGGCTTCTGCCGCCGCGATATCGCCTGGCGGGCGCTGGCGCGGGGGTAGCCTTCGGGCGGCCTTGCGCCCGCCCCCTCGGGTGGGTATGATTCCCGTCTCCTCGCCATAAGACGAGATGAAGAGGGCCGGAAAACCGGCTCCGACGACAGGGGATTCACGGGAGACGACGCCCATGTCCTGCCATAGAGTCTTGGCGGAGCTGCGTAGCCGATGCTGATCGCGGCCGCCCTTTCCGCCCTTTTGGCCCTCGCCGTGCTCGGCGTGCTGGCCGGTGCGGAGATGTGGCGGCATCGATTGGTCTATTTTTGCTGCATGATTGCCTCCCTGGCCCTGCTGGCCGGGGGCATCAAGCATCTGGGCCAGACGCCCGGCACCGGCCCGGCCATCGTGCTGCCCATCGGCCTGCCTTGGATGGCCGCCCATTTCCGCCTCGACAACCTGTCCGCCCTGTTCATGGTGGTGGTCAATCTGGCTTCGGCCGCCGCTTCGGCCTATGGCATCGGGTATTGCTCGCACCTGCCCGAACCTAAGCGGGTGACGCCGTTCTATCCTTTGTTCCTGTTCGGCATGAACGCGGTGCTGATCGCCGACGACGCCTTCATGTTCCTGGTGGCCTGGGAGTTCATGTCGCTGTCGTCGTGGCTCCTCGTGCTGGCCGACCACAAGAACGCCGAGAACCGCCAGGCCGCCTTCGTCTATCTGGTGATGGCCTGTTTCGGCACCTTCTGCCTGTTGACCTGCTTCGGCCTGATGGCGGGCGGCGAGGGGGCCTATTCCTTCCCCGCCATGCGCGCCGCCAAGCTGGACGGCGTGTCCGGCTTCCTGGTGGTGCTGCTGGCCCTGCTGGGGGCGGGGTCCAAGGCGGGGCTGGTGCCGCTGCACGCCTGGCTGCCGCTGGCCCATCCGGCGGCGCCCAGCCATGTCTCCGCCCTGATGAGCGGCGTGATGACCAAGGTGGCGCTCTACGGCCTGATCCGCATCCTGTTCGACCTGCACGGCGAGGTGCCGTGGCACTGGGGGGCGGTGCTGATGGTGGTGGGCGGCGTCACCGCCGTGCTGGGCGTGCTCTACGCCATCGTGCAGGACGACCTGAAGAAGCTGCTGGCCTATTCCACGGTGGAGAACATCGGGGTGGTGGTGATCGGCCTGGGGCTGGCTATCGCCTTCAAGGGGAGCGGCGAAAAGACCCTGGCCGCCCTGGCTTTGGTGGCCGGGCTCTACCACATCGTCAACCATTCCATCTTCAAGACCCTGTGGTTCCTGTCGGCGGGCGCGGTGATCACCGCCACCGGCGAGCGTGACCTGGGCAAGCTGGGGGGGCTCGCCAAGCGCATGCCGTGGAACGGCGTCGCCGCCCTGGTGGGGGCCATCGCCATTTCCGCCCTGCCGCCTCTGAACGGCTTCGTGTCGGAATGGCTGATCTTCCAGTCGCTGTTCAAGGGGCCGAGCCTGCCCCATTGGGCCATGAAATTCGGCGTGCCCGTGGTGGGCGCCATGCTGGCCCTGGCCGCCGCTTTGGCCGCCGCCTGCTTCGTGCGCGCCTATGGCATCGCCTTTCTGGGAAGGCCCCGTTCCAAGGCGGCGGCCGAGGCCCATCAGGTTCCGGCCTCCATGCGGCTCACCGTGGCCTTCCTGGCGGTGATGTGCGTGGTGCTGGGCGCCATTCCGGTGACCATCACCGATGCGCTGTCCCACGTGGTGACGCCGCTCACCGGGGTGCAGTTCGCCGTTTCCGCCGATCTGGGCTGGCCGTGGCTGAGTCCCGTCAGTTCGACGCGCGGCTCCTATTCCGGCACGGTGCTGGTGATGACCGGGGTGGCCTTGTGCGCCGTCACCCTGATGCTGGCCCGCCTGCTGGGCACCAGCCGTATCCGCCGCGCCGACGCCTGGGATTGCGGCCACCGCGAGGACATCCCCGAAAGCCAGTACACCGGCCAAAGCTTCTCGCAGCCGCTGCGCCGCGTCTTCTGCGCCTCCATCTTCGCCGCCAAGGAAAGCGTCGACATGCCCGATCCCGGCGACAACCGCCCGGCGGAGTTGAAGGTGCGGGTCATCGATCCCATCTGGGTGGGCCTTTACGCCGGCATCGGCCGGGTGGTGGATTTCATCGCCGATCTGGTCAACCGCATCCAGTACCTGACGGTGCGGCGCTACCTGCTGATGATGTTCGCCACCCTGGTGATGATGCTGCTGGTGGTCGCGGTGAGGCAAAGCCAATGAGCGCCGTTCTCTGGCAAGTGCTGCAGATCGTTCTGGTAATCGGCATCAGCCCGCTGATCACCGGCTGGGTGCGGCTGGTCAAGTCCAGGCTGAACGGCCGTATCGGCGCCTCGCCGTTCCAGCCCTACCGCGACGTCTACCGCCTGTTGCAGAAGGAGGCGGTGGTCGCCCATTCCGCCTCCTGGGTGTTCCGCGCCGCGCCCTATGTGACCTTCGGCTCGGTGTGGCTGGCCGCCTCGATCGTTCCGGCGTTTACCACCAACCTGTTCCTGGCCCAGGCGGCCGACCTGATCGCCCTGGTGGCGTTGCTGGGGGTGGCGCGGTTCTGGACGGCCCTGGCCGGCATGGATATCGGCACCAGCTTCGGCGGTCTGGGCGCATCGCGCGAGATGATGATCGCGTCGCTGGCCGAGCCCGCCATGCTGATGGTCACCTTTTCGCTGTCGCTGATTTCCGGTACCACGGCGCCGGCCCAGATCATCGCCTTCATCCTGTCGGGCGGGGTGGGCATCGAGGTGTCCCTGGGCCTGGCGCTGGCCGCCCTGGTGATGGTGGCCATCGCCGAGAACGGCCGCATCCCCATCGACAATCCCGCCACCCATCTGGAACTGACCATGGTGCACGAGGCCATGGTGCTGGAGTATTCCGGCCGCCATCTGGCCCTGATGGAAGGCGCCGGCATGGTGCGGCTCACCCTGTTCATGGCGCTGATCGGCGGGTTGTTCGCGCCCTGGGGCATGGCCCAGCCGGGAGACGGCGCGCTGGCCGTGCTGGTCGGGCTGGGGGCCTTCCTCGCCAAGTGCTTCATCCTGGCCACGGCCTTGGGCGTGTTCGAGACCTCCATCGCCAAGATGCGGGTGTTCCGCTATGCCGACTTCCTCGGCGGAGCCCTGCTGCTGGGCCTCTTGGCCACCATCTTCCTCTATGTCTCGGAGGCGGTGTGATGGGGGCGCAGCTTTCCTACGACATCGCCCACCTGATCGGCGCCACGGTGCTGATGGCCGGCTTTTCGCTGCTGTACCAGCGCCGCCTGTTCGCGGTCTTGAACACCTTCGCCTTCCAGGCCCTGGCCCTGGCGGCGGCGGCGGCGTGGCAGGCCCATATCCAGCACGCGCCGCACCTTTACGTCACGGCGGCCATCGCCCTGATCTTCAAGGCGGTGATCGTGCCCATCGCGCTGCATTGGCTGGTGGAGCAGCTGGGCATCCACCGTAACGTGGAAACCGCCATGTCCATCGGCTGGACCATGATGGCCGGGGTGGCGCTGGTGGCGCTGTCCATCCTGCTGGTGCTGCCCGTCACCGCCAACGCCACGGCGCTGACGCGCGAAAGCCTGGCGCTGGCCATGAGCGTGGTGCTGCTGGGCCTCCTCATGATGATCACGCGGCGCAACGCGGTGACCCAGGTGGTGGGCTTCATGGCGCTGGAGAACGGGCTGATCCTGGCCGCCGTCTCGGCCAAGGGCATGCCGCTGGTGGTGGAGATTTCCGTGGCCTTCTCGGTGCTGGTGGCCATGACCCTGTTCGGCATCTTCTTCTTCCGCATCCGCGAGCGCTTCGACACCCTGGATCTGGCCGATCTGGAAACCCATAGGGGAGACCGCCAATGATCGGGGGCTTCACCCTTCTGCCCGGCCTGGACAATCCGCTCTTGTGGATTTTGGGGGTGCCGCTGGGCTCGGCCGGCTTCCTGGCGGTGCTGAAGGACTGGCGGGCGGCCACCTGGATCAACGTGCTGGCGTCGGCCATCACCTTCGCCTCGTCGCTGCTGCTCATCAACGTGCGGCCCGAGCCGACCCGGCTGCTGTTCATCGACGATTTCAACGTCTATCTGGTGGTGCTGACCGCCTTCGTGGGGCTGACCACCTCGGTGTTCTCGGCCGCCTACATCGCCCGCGAGTCCGAGGCGCAGCGGCTGTCCGACCTGCATTTGCGCTTCTACCACTCCATGTACCAGGCCTTCCTGTTCACCATGCTGCTGGCGCTTTGCGCCAACAACACCGGCGTGATGTGGGTGGCGGTGGAGGCGGCGACGCTGACCACCGTGCTGATGGTGAGCCTCTACCGCACGCGTGAAGCCATCGAGGCGGCGTGGAAGTATTTCATCCTGTGCTCGGTGGGCATCGGCCTCGCCCTGTTCGGCACCACCCTGGTCTATCTCGCTGCCCAGCCGGTGATGGGCGACGGCGCCGACGCCATGGCCTGGACCCTGATGATCAAGCAGGCCCACCGGTTCCAGCCCGACCTTCTGAACCTCGCCTTCGTCTTCGTGCTGGTGGGCTACGGCACCAAGGTGGGCCTCGCCCCTCTGCATGCCTGGCTGCCCGACGCCCATGCGGAAGGTCCCACCCCCATCTCGGCGGTCCTCTCGGGGCTGCTGCTCAACGTGGCGCTGTACGCCCTGCTGCGCTTCAAGATGGTCATCGCCGCCAACGGCGCGACGCTGACGCCCGGTCCGCTCCTGATTGTCATGGGGCTGTCGAGTCTGTTCCTGTCGGCCTTCATGCTGTACCGGCGCGGCGACATCAAGCGGCTGTTCGCCTATTCCTCCATCGAGCACATGGGGGTGATCACCTTCGCCTTCGGCATGGGCGGCGCGGTGGCCAATTTCGCCGGCCTGCTGCACATGACCATGCATTCGCTGACCAAGTCCGCCATCTTCTTCGCGGTGGGCATCATCAGCCAGAACTTAGGGACCAAGCGCATTGCCGCCATCAAGGGGCTCACCCAGTCCCACCCGGTGCTGGGCTGGGGCTTCGTGCTGGCGGTTCTCGCCATCGCCGGCCTGCCCCCCATGGGGGTGTTCATGAGCGAGTTCCTGGTGCTGAGCTCCACCTTCGCCCGCCAGCCGCTGCTGGCCATACCGCTGGCCATCGGCCTGCTGCTGGCCTTCGGCGCCCTGGTGGCGCGGCTGCAAAGCATGGCCTTCGGCGAGCCGCCGCCCCACGCCCACGCCCACGGCAAGGCCGGGCCGCTTTCTGCCGCCCTGGCGCTGACGCCGCTTTGGGTCCATATGCTGCTGGTGCTGGTGGCGGGCCTTTATCTGCCCAAGGAACTGGTGGCGTGGTTCCAGCATGTGGCGAGGTTCCTGGGATGATCGGCGACGTCACCCTTCTGGAGTTCCTGTCGCTGGGCACCCCCGTCGAGGGGCACCGGCCGTGGCCGCGCTTCACCCTGGACCTCAAGGGCTGGCGGCTGCTGGTCGATCGCCTCAGGGTGGCGGAATGGGCGGTGATGGCCGAATGGGCCGAGCGCGAGCATATCCACGTGGCCCTTCGGGACGAGACCACCGGCGACATCGCGGTGGCGTCCCATCATTGCGCCGACCGCCGCTTCCTGGCGCTGGGCAACGCCCGGCCGGGTGTGATCCGCATGGAGCGCGCCATCCACGACGTCTGGGGGCTGGCTCCCGTCGGTCTGGAGGACAAGCGCCACTGGCTGGACCATGGGCGCTGGCCGTCACGCATGCCGCTGTCCGCCCAGCCCATGGCCCCGGCGTCCGAGCCCGATTCCTATCCCTTCCTCAAGGCGGTGGGCGACGGCCTGCACCAGATTCCGGTGGGGCCCGTCCATGCCGGGGTGATCGAGCCGGGCCACTTCCGCTTCCATTGCCAGGGCGAGGCGGTGGTCCGCCTGGAGCAGCGCCTGGGCTACCAGCACAAGGGGGTGGAGGGGCTGATGTCGGGGGCGCCGTTGCCCAAGGCGGCCCGCATCGCCGCCCGCGTGTCGGGGGACGCCACCGTCGCCTATTCCCTGGCCTTCGCCCGCGCCGTCGAGGCCGCCACCGGCTGCGAGGTGCCGCCCCGCGCCCACTGGATCCGGGGCGTGATGGCCGAGATGGAGCGGGTGGCCAACCATGTCTTCGACATCGGCGCGGTGTGCAACGACGCCGCCTTCGCCATCATGCTGTCGCATATGGGCGTGCTGCGCGAGAAGATCGTGCGGGCCAACGACGCCCTGTTCGGCCATCGCCTCAACATGGACCGCATCGTGCCGGGCGGCGTCGCCCGCGACCTGTCGGACGAGGGGGCCGAGGCGCTGAAGCACCTGCTGCATGGCTTCGTGCGGCTGTTCGAGGAGGCCTATCAGCTCTACGAGAACACGCCGTCCCTGTCCGACCGCACGGTGTCCACCGGCATCGTCCAGACTTCGCTGGTCCATCGCTTCGGGGCCGGCGGCTTCGTGGGCCGGGCTTCGGGGCGCGGCCATGACGCAAGGCAATCGCCCGGCTATCCCCCCTACGACAAGCTGGACATGACGGTGCCGGTACTGACCGAAGGCGACGTCAACGCCCGGGTGCTGGTGCGCTTCGCCGAGGCCCGGGAATCGCTGCACCTGATCAACCGCATGCTGCACGAGATGCCCGAAGGCGCTTTCCAGGTGCCGGTGCCCGAGGTGGCGGGCGAGGGGCTGGGCCTGGCCGAAAGCTTCCGCGGCGAGGTGGTGGTCTGGCTGCGCATCGGCGAGGATGGCGTGGTGGAGCGTTGCCACGTCCACGATCCCTCGTGGTTCCAGTGGCCGCTGCTGGAGGCCGCCATCGAGGGCAACATCGTCGCCGACTTCCCGCTGTGCAACAAGTCGTTCAACTGCTCGTACTCGGGGCATGATCTATGAGTGCCGGCTCTCCCGCCTGTCATCCTGAGCATGGCGAAGGATCTTTCAGGCACGATTCCCGCCGGCGGCTGAAAGATGCTTCGCGTTCGCTCAGCATGACAGAGAGTCCGGCATGATCCCGCCCATCGCCAAGATCCTGGCCCGCCACCTGCTGAAGGGCCCCCACACCCAGAAGGACGCGCCGCGCCCCGACCCGGACGGCGTGACGGAGCTGGCCGAGGCGCTGGGCCGCCGCGCCCGGCAGCGGCTGGGCCGCTCGCTGTCCATCCGCGAGGTGGACGCCGGCTCGTGCAATGGCTGCGAACTGGAGATTCATGCCGTCAACCACCCCATCTATGATCTCGAGCGCTTCGGCATCCGCTTCGTGGCCAGCCCGCGCCATGCCGACGTGCTGCTGGTCACCGGGCCGGTAACGCGCAACATGGAAGAGGCGCTGCGCCGCACGGTGGAGGCCACGCCCGAACCCCGCTGGGTGGTGGCCATGGGCGATTGCGGTCGTGATGGCGGCTGCTTCGCCGGGTCCTACGCCGTGGTGGGCGGAGTCTCGGACGTGGTGCCGGTGGATTTGCACATTCCCGGCTGTCCGCCCAGCCCCCGCCAGATTCTGGCCGGTCTGCTGGCCCTGCTGGACACGGTGGACAAGGGGTAGCTCCGAGGCGGAGAGGAGAAGGAGACGGTCATGCCCGACATTCACCGCCGCCCCATCGCTGAACGCATCGACTGGCTGTTCGACCTGGCCCGCCGCCATGGCGAGGTGTTTCGCGGCCCCGAGGCCTGGCTGGCCCGCCAGCGCTATCTGGCCGAACATCCCACCGCCATCGCCGTGCTGAAATGCATGGACGGGCGCATCAACATCCCCGTCGCCACCAATACGCCTGCCGGCATCCTGATGCCGTTCCGCAATCTGGGCGGCATGTTCGACCTGGGCTGGCCCCATCTGGGCGAGGTGCTGGCCCATCACGTCACCCGCATGGTGGACTCGGGCCGCCGGGTGCTGATCCTGATCACCTATCACTGGTCCAAGGGCGACCCCAAGCGGGGCTGCGCCGGCTTCGGCTACGACACCGAGGCGGCCATCGCCCATACCCGCCAGATTCGCGCCCAGGTGGAGCATATCTTCGGCCAGGGCCATGGCACGGTCTATCCCCTGGTCTGCGGCTTCGAGACCGACGAGGACGCCCTGGTCATCCATGGCGAAGGCGGCGCCGCGCTCGACCTCGCCACCCTGTCGGTGCCTGAGGCCGCCACCCTGGAGCCGCGCCTCGCCGCCCTGCTGCCCGGCATGCCGGCCCAGATGCGCGCCGATCTGGTTCCGCTGCTGCGGGGCAATCTGGAGCACATCGCCACGGTGCGCGACCAGACCCGCCGGCACGAGCGCTCACTGGACGTGGAGCACCGGGAATGGATGATCTGCCTGGGCCGCGGCTTCGACTTCCTGCACACCCCCAACCTGGCCCTGATCATCGGCCCCTACAGCCCCGATCTGGCCGATCCGCTGCGCAAGGCCGCCGCCATCATCGAGGACAACATGGCCGCCGGGCGCATTCCCGATGACGGCTTTTTGCTGCTGGCCTCGGTGCCCTATGACGAGATCGGCGTCGACCGGGCGCGGGCCGAGCTGAAGTCGCGCTTTCTCTCCGACTTCGCGGCACAGGTGCTGCGCGACGAGTTCCCCCAGTTGGCGGCCAAGATGAGCAAGCGCACCGCCGTGCTGGACTGGCGCTCGCGGGACCTGGAATTGCTGGCCGATTAACCGGCGGCCTCGTTGCTGATTTCCACCAGATTGCCGTCGGGATCGCGGATGTAGACCGAGACGAGGGGCGCGCGTGCGCCGGTTCTCGCCACCGGCCCGTCCTCGATGGCCACGCCGCATCCGTTCAGGTGGGCGATCACCTCCGCCATGGGAACCGTGGTGGTCAGGCAGAAATCGGCCGAGCCGCCGGTGGGGTGGAGGGCCTTGGGCTCGAACTCGCGGCCCTTCTGGTGCAGGTTGATCTTCTGGCCGCCGAAGGCCAGGGCCTTGCGGCCCGCTCCGAACTCCACCACCTCCATGCCCAGCGCCGTCTGGTAGAAGGCGCAGGTGGCGGCGATGTCGGCCACCGTCAGGACGAAATGGTCGATGCGGTCGATACTGATCAATGGCTTCCCGCCATGGGGCAGCCGCCGCAGCCCATGGGCGTGCCGCAAGAGGGCGGCGGAGCGGCCGCCGCGCGGCCCTTGCCCACGTTGGGGGCCATGATCGCCTTGCCCACCTCCTTGTCGCCGCATTCGGGACAGGCGAGCGCGCCGGCTTCCTTTTTGGAATCGTAATCGCCGCTGTTGTCGAACCATTCCTCGAAGTGATGGTCGTGGGAGCAGCGCAGCGTGTAGAGGATCATGTCGGGCTCTCATCACAAGGAAACCGCCCCCGTTATACGAGAACGGTTTCCCAAGTTGCAATTGGTCTAGAAGCTGTCGTCGCCGCCGCCCACGTCGTAGCCGGGGTCGAAATCACCGTAGCCCTGGTCGTCGGCGATATTGGTGTCGTAGCTGGGCGGAGCCGTATCGGCCGGGACATGGCTGCCGGTATCCGATGCCTGCTGCGGCGCCGATGCCGAGGCGCCATGGCCGCCGGCAAACATGGACGAGATGCTGTTGGCCAGCAGCATGCCGCCGGCCACACCCACCGCGGCACCCGCCGCCGTGCGCAGGAAGCCGCCGCCGGCCGAGGGCTGGCCGCCCCAGGGCGAGGGCTGCTGGGCGTATTGCTGCTGGGGAGGCGGCGCGTATTGCTGCTGCTGGACCTGCTGCTGCGGCGCCTGGGTGGAGGGCACCGAGCCGCGGCCCCACACGCCCCGGCCGAAGCCGCCGCCCTGCTGCTGCGGCTGGGACTGGCCGGCCAGCCGGGCCTCGAGGTCGCGGATGCGGGCCTCGTTCTCCTTGATGGCCATTTCCTGCACCACCACCGCCTCGACCAGATTGTAGGCGGCATCGGGCACGGCGCGCAGGCGCTCAACGATCAGGGCCTCGGCTTCGCGGTCCTTGGGGCCGCCCGCCAGCTTCGACAGGCGGTCGAAGACGCTGAGAATCAGGTCACGTTCAGCAGGGGTCATGGCTCGCCTTCCCGGTGGAAAAATCGCTGCCCAACAATGTAGGTGCGAATCGCCCCATGTCCATGGCGGAAATTTATCATTACGAATCATTAAGTTGCCGCAATCTGCCCCGGAAAATGCGGGAAATTTCACCCGATCGCGCTTGACTCTCCCGCTCACCCCTCCTAGATGGTTGGCACTCGTCGCCGGAGAGTGCTAACAGCGCCCCGGCAGATCGAAACGTCTCACGGAGGTAATTCCCGAAATGAAGTTCCGTCCGCTCCATGACCGTGTGCTGGTCAAGCGCCTCGACGCCGAAGAGAAGACCGCCGGCGGCATCATCATCCCCGACACCGCCAAGGAAAAGCCCATGCAGGGCGAAGTGGTGGCCGTGGGCTCCGGTACCCGTGGCGATGACGGCAAGCTGGTGGCGCTCGACGTCAAGGCCGGCGACCGCGTGCTGTTCGGCAAGTGGTCCGGCACCGAGGTGAAGGTCGACGGCGAAGAGCTGCTGATCATGAAGGAATCCGACATTCTCGGCATTCTCGGCTAATCCTTAGAATTCGATAGAGGTTCAGACAAATGGCTGCCAAGGAAGTCAAGTTCTCCACCGATGCCCGCACCCGCATGCTGCGCGGCGTCGACATTCTCGCCGACGCGGTGAAGGTCACCTTGGGCCCCAAGGGCCGCAACGTGGTCATCGAGAAGTCGTTCGGCGCGCCCCGCATCACCAAGGACGGCGTCACCGTCGCCAAGGAGATCGAGCTGGCCGACAAGTTCGAGAACATGGGCGCCCAGATGGTGCGCGAAGTGGCCTCGAAGACCGCCGATCTGGCCGGTGACGGCACCACCACCGCCACCGTGCTGGCCCAGGCCATCGTCCGCGAGGGCGTCAAGGCCGTGGCCGCCGGCCTCAACCCCATGGACCTGAAGCGCGGCGTCGATCTCGCCGTGGCCGCCGTGGTCGAGAACGTGAAGTCGCGTTCGCGCAAGGTCGCCACCAATGCCGAGATCGCCCAGGTCGGCACCATCTCCGCCAACGGCGAGAAGGAAATCGGCGACATGATCGCCAAGGCCATGGAAAAGGTCGGCAACGAGGGTGTCATCACCGTCGAGGAAGCCAAGGGCCTGGACACCGAGCTGGACGTGGTCGAGGGCATGCAGTTCGACCGTGGCTACACCAGCCCGTACTTCGTGACCAACGCCGAGAAGATGACCTGTGAGCTGGACAACCCCTACATCCTGCTGCACGAGAAGAAGCTGTCGGGCCTGCAGCCCCTGCTGCCCGTGCTCGAGCAGGTGGTTCAGTCCGGCCGTCCGCTGGTGATCATCGCCGAGGACATCGAGGGCGAGGCCCTGGCCACCCTGGTGGTCAACAAGCTGCGCGGCGGCCTGAAGGTCGCGGCGGTGAAGGCCCCCGGCTTCGGCGACCGTCGCAAGGCCATGCTGGAAGACATCGCCATCCTGACCGGTGGCCAAGTGATCTCCGAGGACCTGGGCATCAAGCTGGAGAGCGTCAACCTGGCCATGCTGGGCACCTCCAAGCGCATCACCATCACCAAGGAAGACACCACCATCGTCGACGGCTCGGGCAAGAAGGGCGACATCGACGCCCGCTGCAAGCAGATCCGTGCGCAGATCGAGGAGACCACCTCGGACTACGACCGCGAGAAGCTGCAGGAGCGTCTGGCCAAGCTGGCCGGCGGCGTGGCCGTCATCAAGGTCGGCGGCGCGTCCGAGATCGAGGTGAAGGAGCGCAAGGACCGCGTTGACGACGCGCTGCACGCCACCCGCGCCGCGGTCGAGGAAGGCATCGTCCCGGGCGGCGGCGTCGCTCTGCTGCACGCCGTCAAGGCCCTGGAAGGCCTGAAGTCCGGCAATGCCGACCAGGAAGTGGGCATCGGCATCGTCCGTCGCGCCCTTCAGGCTCCGGTGCGTCAGATCGCCGAGAACGCCGGCCATGACGGCGCCGTGGTCGCCGGCAAGATCGGCGAGTCCGCCGACCTGGCCTTCGGCTTCGACGCCCAGACCGGTGTCTACACCGACATGATCAAGGCCGGCATCATCGACCCGACCAAGGTCGTGCGCACCGCCCTGCAGGACGCGGCTTCCGTGGCCGGCCTGCTGATCACCACCGAAGCCATGATCGCCGAGCGTCCGAAGAAGGACGTGGGCGGCATGCCCGGCGGCGACATGGGCGGCATGGGTGGCATGGGCGGCATGGGCGGCATGGACTTCTAAGTCCGGCCAACCGACGCCAAATGCGTTAGGCGAAACCCCTCTCCCGGTGACGGGAGGGGGGTTTTTCTTTTCAATCACCCCGAACCGTCTACTCTTTGATCTTCGGCATGCCCTTTGGAGGCGCCATGAAGACGTTCGCCATCGCCTTTCTCGCCCTGTTCGTCGGTTTTGCCTCCGCTGCCCGGGCCGGGCTGGTCGAAGAGTCCGGCGGCCTGGCGGTGACGTTCTCCAAGGGTGGGGGGGAGGTCACCCTCGACGCGCTGATCATCCGTCCCGACGATCGCCTGCGCCATCCCCTGGCGGTGCTCAGCCACGGCGCGCCCCGCGACGCAGCCGACCGCGAGGCCATGAGCCCCGGCGCCATGCGCGCCCAGGCCCGCGAATTCGCCCGAAGGGGCTGGGTGGTGGTCACCTTCATGCGGCGCGGCTACGGCCAGTCCGAAGGCGAATACGTGGAAAGCAGCGGCAAATGCGCCTCGCCCGACTACGTCACTTCGGGCCGGCGATCGGCAGAGGACATTCGGGCGGTGATCCGCGCCATGTCCGACAAGCCCTATGTGGATTCGTCGCGCATTCTCAGCGTGGGGCGTTCGGCGGGCGGCCTGGCCACCGTGGCGCTCACCGCCGATCCGCCTCCCGGCCTGGTCGCCGCCATCAGCTTCGCCGGCGGCAGGGGCTCGGTCCGTCCCGACGAGGTCTGCGTTCCCGCCCGGCTGGTGGAGGCCTTCGGCACCTTCGGCAAGACGTCGCGCGTTCCCATGCTGTGGGTCTATGCCGAGAACGACCGCTTTTTCGGGCCCAATCTGGCGCGGCAGTTCCACGGCGCCTTCACCGGGGCGGGCGGAAGGGCCGAATTCATCGCCGCCGCTCCCTTCGGTGCGGACGGGCACAGCCTGTTCTCGGAAAAGGGCCAGCCCATCTGGACGCGCTACGTGGACGACTTCCTGGCGCACCAGCACCTGACCCTGGTGGACCGTCTGCTGCCCAGCCGCGACGAGAGCGCCGTTTCCTATCCCCCTTATCTGAACGCCAAGGGCAAGGAATCGTTCCGCAAGTTCCTGGACGCCTCTGACCACAAGGCGTTTGCCGTCAGCCGCGACGGCGCCTATGGCTGGCGGAGCGGCCAGAAGACCGTGGAGGCGGCAATCGAGGACGCCCTGGCCAATTGCCGCAAGAACGCCAGCAAGACCTGCCGCACGGTCATGATCGACGACGAAGACGTGGAGTAGGCGGGAACGGGGAGCCGACTCCCCCCTTGCACCACCGCGTCGCACCCGCTACGGTTATCCACACAACGCCACCGTATTTTTTCGAGGCTTCACAGTGCTGGATGGCAGGCGGGTTCTTCTCATCATCTCGGGCGGCATCGCCGCCTACAAGTCGCTGGAGCTGATCCGCCGCCTGAAGGACCGGGGCTGCGCCGTGCGCTGCATCCTGACCAGGGGCGGGGCCAATTTCGTCACGCCGCTGTCGGTGGCGGCGCTGTCGGGCGACAAGGTCTATCAGGAGACCTTCTCGCTCACCGACGAGGCCGAGATGGGCCATATCCGGCTGTCGCGGGAAGCCGATCTGGTGGTGGTGGCCCCGGCCACCGCCAACCTGCTGGCCAAGATGGCCGCCGGCATCGCCGACGATCTGGCCTCGACCGCGCTTCTCGCCACCGACAAGCGGGTGCTGGTGGCGCCGGCCATGAATACCATGATGTGGGAGCATGCGGCGACAAAGGCCAACATGGCGATTCTGGAATCGCGCGGGGTGACCCGCGTCGGCCCCGGGGCCGGCGACCTGGCCTGCGGCGAGGTGGGGGCGGGGCGCATGGCCGAGCCCGCCGAGATTCTGGCCGCCATCGAATCCATGCTGTCCGACGGTCCGCTGAAGGGGGTCCGGGCCGTGGTCACCAGCGGCCCGACCCATGAAGCCATCGACCCGGTGCGCTTCATCGCCAACCGCTCCTCGGGCAAGCAGGGCCACGCCATCGCCGCCGCCCTGGCCGCAATGGGGGCCGAGGTCACCCTGGTCAGCGGCCCGGTGACCATTGCCGACCCCGCCGGCGTACGGGTGGTGAAGGTGGAAAGCGCCATCCAGATGCTGAACGCGGTGCGTGGCGCCCTGCCCGCCGACGTGGTGGTGTGTGCGGCGGCCGTCGCCGACTGGACGGTGGCCAACCGCGCCACCGAGAAGCGCAAGAAGAAGGTGGGCGATCCGCCGCCCACCATCGAGCTCACCCCCAATCCCGACATCCTGATGACCGTGTCCAAGGCCGAAGGGGCGGCGCGGCCCCGTCTGGTGGTGGGCTTCGCCGCCGAGACGGAGAAGCTGCTGGAACACGCCGCCGACAAGCGGGCGCGCAAGGGCTGCGACTGGATCGTCGCCAACGACGTGTCGGAAGGCAGCGGCACCTTCGGCGGAGAATCCAATACCGTGCACGTCATCGATGGCGCGGGAACGGATTCCTGGCCCGTCCTGGGCAAGGACGAGGTGGCGCGCCGGCTGGCCGAACGAATCGCCAAGGCTTTGGGGAAGATGTGATGACTATCCTTTGCCGTCATCCCGGCCAAGCCGAAGGCGCGAGCCGGGATCCATCTTCCCGCGGGCATCATGGATCCCGGATCTCGCGATGCTCGTCCGGGATGACGAAAACCGTGAGGGCGGTACGATGAGTAAACCGATCCCTGTCTCCATCAAGCGCCTGGAACACGCCGCCGATCTGCCCCTGCCGGCCTACGAGACGGCGCATGCGGCCGGAATGGACCTGATGGCCTGCATTCCCGCCGACATCACCTTGGGCCCCGGCGAGCGCGCCGTGATTCCCGCCGGCTTCGCCATCGCCCTGCCCGAAGGCTTCGAGGCCCAGGTGCGGCCGCGCTCAGGGCTTGCCGCCAAGCACGGCATCACCGTCTTGAACGCGCCCGGTACCATCGACGCCGATTACCGGGGCGAGGTGGGCGTCATCCTGGTCAATCTGGGCCAGAACGCCTTCGCCATCTCACGCGGCATGCGCATCGCCCAGATGGTGATCGCGCCGGTGTCGCGGGCGGCATGGCGCGAGGTGGAAAGTTTGGACGACACCGCCAGGGGGGCGGGGGGCTTCGGCTCGACGGGAACGGGGAAGAAGGAATAGGGCATGCTGCGTCCGTCGAAGAAAATGCTGTTCGCCATCGAGGCGGTTCTCGACATCGCCTACCACGCCGGCGGTGAACCGGTGCAGAGCCGCGAGATCACAAGGCGCCAGGGCATCCCGCGGCGCTATCTGGAACAGACCCTGCAGCAGCTGGTGCGCGCCGGCCTGCTGGTGGGCGTGCGCGGTCCCCGGGGCGGCTACCGCCTGGCGCGGGAACGCCGCCGCATCTCGGTGGGCGAGGTGGTGCGCGTGGTCCGCGCCCTGGAAACCGCCGAGGATCCCTACCAGGACATGCCGGCCTCCGAGCTGGGCAAGAACGTCATCCGCCCCATGTGGGGTGATCTGACCGAGGAGATCATGTCCCGCCTGGACGCCATCTCCATCGACGAGCTGTGCATGCGCGCCTACAAGGGCGGCATCCCCAGCGAGGCGCATCAGAAGTTGGACTTCATCATCTAACCTTGATACGATGTAGTTAATCACCGTACTACACAAACGTTGTGGGGAATTTCAGATGACCACTTCCGCCCCCGCCTTCCGCGGCAAGATTTACGACAGCATCATCGACACCATCGGCGCCACGCCGCTGGTGCGCTTCAAGCGCATGGCCGCCGAATCCGGCTCGAAGGCCGACATCGTCGGCAAGCTGGAGTTCTTCAATCCGCTGGCCTCGGTCAAGGACCGCATCGGCTTCGCCATGATCGAAGCGGCCGAGGTGTCGGGCCAGCTCAAGCCGGGCGGCACCATCATCGAGCCGACCTCGGGCAACACCGGCATCGCCCTGGCCTTCGTCGCCGCCGCCAAGGGCTACAAGCTGGTGCTGTGCATGCCGGAAAGCATGTCGCTGGAGCGCCGCAAGATGCTGCAGCTGCTCGGCGCCGAGATCGTGCTGACCCCGGCGTCCAAGGGCATGACCGGCGCGGTGCGTCAGGCCGAGGAGCTTCTGGCCTCCACGCCGGGCGCCATCATGCCGCAGCAGTTCAAGAACGCCGCCAACCCGGCCATTCACGAGCGCACCACCGCCGAGGAGATCTGGAACGACACCAACGGCAAGGTGGACATCGTCGTGTCGGGCGTCGGCACCGGCGGCACCATCTCGGGCATCGGCCATGTGCTCAAGGCGCGCAAGCCGGGCCTGAAGCTGGTGGCGGTGGAGCCCGAGGACAGCCCGGTCCTGTCGGGCGGCGCCCCCGGCCCGCACAAGATCCAGGGCATCGGCGCCGGTTTCGTGCCGGACATCCTGGACAAAGGCGTGATCGACGAGATTCTGCAGATCGGCAACGAGACGGCGCTTTCCACCGCCCGCAAGGCCGCCAAGCTGGAAGGTATTCCGGTGGGCATCTCGTCGGGCGCGGCCATCGCTGCCGCCCTGGAACTGGGCTCGCGCCCCGAGAACGCCGGCAAGCTGATCGTCGCCATCATCCCCAGCTTCGCCGAACGCTACCTGTCCACCGCCCTGTTCGATCAGGTCTAGGGTCGGTCCGGCACCTTCTTGTATAATCGTCATGGCCGGGCTCGACCCGGCCATCCATGGACCCCCGGGCCAAGCCCGGGGGTGACGGTTTTCAAAAGGGCTTTGCCAATGGACTTCACCGAGGAGCAGATCCACCGCTACGCCCGCCACATCATCCTGCCGGAGGTGGGCGGCGTGGGCCAGGCGAAGCTGCTGAACTCTTCGGCCCTGGTGATCGGGGCGGGCGGCCTGGGCTCGCCGGTGATCCTGTATCTCGCCGCCGCCGGGGTGGGAACCATCGGAGTGATCGACGACGACGACGTGGAGCTGTCCAACCTGCAGCGCCAGATCATCCACCGCACCTCGAGCGTGGGTACGCCCAAGGTGGACAGCGCGGCGGAAGCGGTGGCCGGGATCAATCCGGACGTCAAGGTGGTGCCCATCCGCCAGCGCCTGGACAGGGACAATGCACGGGCGATCTTTCGCGATTTCCAGGTGATCGCCGACGGCTCCGACAACTTCCCCACCCGTTTCCTGGTCAACGACGCGGCCAGGCTCGAGGGCAAGACCCTGGTGTCGGCGGCCATCCTGCGCTTCGACGGGCAATTGTCCACCTACCGACCCGGCGGCCCCTGCTATCGCTGCATCTACCGCGAGCCGCCGCCCGAAGGCCATGTCCCCACCTGTTCCAGCGCCGGGGTGCTGGGCGCCATGGCCGGCACCATGGGGGCCATGCAGGCCACCGAGGTGATCAAGGAATTGCTGGGCATCGGCGAATCGCTGGCGGGCAAGCTGGTGATCTACGACGCCCTGTCGGTGGCGTGGCGCACCGTGCGGGTGCCCAGGGACCCCGGCTGTCCCTTATGCGGCGACCACCCCACCATCACCGACCTTTCTGCCCATGGGAGCACCGCCAATGTCTGCGGCTGAACGCAACCCATCGGATCGAGTTCCTGCGGCCGAGGGCCGCAGTGGGCCCGACAAGCTGTCCATCGTGGTGTTCTCGGGCGATTTCGACCGCATCCACTACGCCCTGGTGATGGCCGCCGCCGCCATCGCCTCCAACACGCCGGTGACGCTGTTCTTCACCATGTGGGCGGGCCGGGTGCTGGAAAAGCCGCTGCCCGACGGCCAGCCCGCCTGGACGCGGCTCAAATGCTCGGACGGCCGCGCCGCCAAGTGGGTGGACGACGGCTTCAAGGCCAAGGGCGTGGGCCGTTTCGAGGAATTGCTGGAAGCCTGCGTGGCCTTAGGCGTCACCTTCATGGTCTGCGAGATGGGCCTGAAGGCCCTGGGCATGGACCCCGATTCGCTTCGCCCCGACGTCCCCGTCGCCAAGGGCGGCGTGGTGACCTTCCTGGCCGACGCGTCCAAGACCGGCGGCCTGCTGTTCATCTGAGCGCAGTTACCCGCTGTTACCATTTTGCCCTTCCGGCGACATTCTCCGGTTACGCGGCCCCTGTAGAACGGTGTCATTCCGATCCACCCGTTCACAGGTGCCTTGATGAGCCGCATTACCCTGATCACCGCCTCCGTCGCCATCGTGCTGGGCCTTGCCGCCCTGGTGAACGTGGCCCGCGCCGCCGAACCGGCCTCCAGCCCGAAGGCCGCCAATTTCGAGCGCATGAGCCGCATGTGCTATGACATGGAAGCCCGCATGGCCGCCCGCATGGCCTATAACGAGGTCAAGCTGAAGCTGACCGATACCCAGAAGGCCGAGTTCAAGCGCCTGGGCGAGACCATGAAGGAGGCCGCCGCCCCCATGCGGCAGATGTGCGAGGACAAGGTCGATCCCACCAGGTTCGCCACCGTCCCTGAGCGCATGACCCGCATGCAGCAGGTGGCCGAGGCCCGCGCCGAATCCCTGCGCAAGCTGGTGCCCGCCATGAAGGATTTCTACGCCACCCTGTCCCTGGAACAGCAGAAGATCGCCGACGAGATCATGGGCGGGACCGGCGGCCACGGCGGCTTCGGCCCCGGCGGCCCCGGCCGTCACGGCGGCATGATGATGCATCACTGAGCCACCCGACGAAAAAGCCCCCCGAAAGCGTCGCTTCGGGGGGCTTTGCTTTGATCTTGGCCGCTTAGAACATGGAGGCCAGCACGCGGTCCGGCGGCTGGTGGCCGTCGGCGAAGGTCTTGATGTTGACCAGCACCTTCTCGCCCATGTCGATGCGGCCCTCGATGGTGGCCGAGCCCAGATGGGGCAGCAGCACCACGTTGTCCAGGGCCAGCAGCTTGGGGTTGACCGCCGGCTCGTGCTCGAACACGTCGAGACCGGCGCCCGCCAGGTCGCCGCGGATCAGCATGCGGGTGAGCGCGTTCTCGTCGACGATCTCGCCGCGCGCGGTGTTGACCACATAGGCGTGCTTGGGCAGCAGTTCCAGGCGGCGCGCCGACAGCAGGTGGAAGGTGGCCGGGGTGTGCGGGCAATGGACGGTGACCACGTCCATGCGGGCCAGCATCTGGTCCAGGCTCTCCCAGTAGGTGGCCTCCAGCTCGGTCTCGATGTCGGGGTGCACGCGCTTGCGGTTGTGGTAGTGGATGGACATGCCGAAGGCCTTGGCGCGGCGCGCCACCGCCTGGCCGATGCGGCCCATGCCGATGATGCCGAGGCGCTTGCCCCAGATGCGGTGGCCCAGCATGTGGGTCGGGCTCCAGCCCTTCCAGTCGCCCGAGCGGATCAGGCGCTCGCCCTCGGCGATGCGGCGCGGCACCGACAGGATCAGCGCCATGGCCATGTCGGCGGTGTCCTCGGTCAGCACGCCCGGGGTGTTGGTGACGGTGATGCCCCGCTGCCGCGCGGTGGCCAGATCGATGTGATCGACACCGGTGCCGAAATTGGCCACCAGCTTCAGGTTGGGGCCCGCATTGGACAGGATGCCGGCGTCGATGCGGTCGGTCACGGTGGGGACCAGCACGTCGGCGATCTTGACGGCCTCGATCAGCTCGGTCTTGGTCATGGGATGATCGTCGACGTTCAAGCGGGTGTCGAACAGTTCCATCATCCGGGTTTCGATGGCGTCGGGCAGCTTGCGGCTGACCACGACGACGGGCTTCTTGTGCGGCATGTCCTGTTTCCTCCCGGAACGTTTCCCTATCGACCTAGCAACTCGCAGACACCTTGTCCAGAGGCCAGTTGGACCTTCTTTAAATCGCAAACCTCCGGCCGCCTTGACCGGGTCGGGCCGGGACACTCTATAATACGCCGCCGGAGGGAGGATGGCTTGCCGAAGTTGGGGAGGGCGTTGATGCGGAAAATAGGGGCGGGCGCGCTTGCGGCCGTGCTGACCTGTCTTGCGCCCGCCGCCCTGGCCGGCGAGGCCAGCGGCCTGCCGCTGCCCCGTTTCGTCTCGCTTCGCTCGGACGAGGTCAATCTGCGGGCCGGGCCGGGGCAGCGCTACCCCATCGACTGGATCTATTCGCGCAAGGACCTGCCCGTCGAGGTGATCGCCGAGTTCGAGGCGTGGCGCAAGATCCGCGACTGGCAGGGCACCGAGGGCTGGGTGCACCAATCCATGCTGTCGGGCCGGCGCATGATGGTGGTGATCGGCAGCCAGCGCACCCTGCGCGGCGGCGATTCCGACAGCGCCGATACCCTGGCCCTGGTGGATGCCGGCGTGCTGGGCCGCCTGCTGCAATGCCCGCGCAACCGGGATTTCTGCCGCGTCGAGATCAACCAGATTCAGGGCTGGTTCAAGCGCGACGAGATCTGGGGCGTCTACAAGGGCGAGTGGATCGAATAGGCCCGGGGCCGGATCCGAGGGCTCATCCTCCCCCGAACCCGGCCCCGCCCGGCGGCCCGCCGGAAGGGGGAGCGCGGACCGCCTTAACGTCAGTCGTCGTCGTAGAGGCCGGCCTCGGCGCCCTTGTGGCAGGCGGGGCAGTTGGCCTTGCTCTTCACCTCGGGCCGCTTCCATTCGCGCTCGGCGATACGGTCGTGTTTCTTTTGGAAGCGCGGCAGTTCGGTGATGCGCAGGGGTACGTCCCCTTGGGCAACGCCCTTCAGGGCCTTGGACCCCGCCTTGCCGCCGCCGGTGTCGGCGGCGCCGTCCATCAGCACCTTGCGGATGCGCCCGGTCTTGTCGGCGGCCATGGCGGCGTTGTCGCCGAAATGGTCGGAGAGCTGGCCCATCATGCGGTCCCAGGACCGGGCGGGCAGGAAGGCGGGCTGGAACGCCATGTGGCACTCTCCGCACGCCGCCAGGGTTTCGGGATCGGTGACCGGGCGGACCCGGTCGGCCAGGGCGGGAAGGGCGGCGAGGCTGAAAACCGCCGCCAGGACGATCCGTTTCATCATTTGCTCTCCATGTAGGCGATGTAGTCGCCCTTCTCGGTGGCGGTGCAGGCCCGGCCCAGCACCGTCTGGCAGTCGCGCTCGAAGCGCTCCTCCACCTTGGCCGCGTCGGTGAAGCGCTTGGGATTGGCCGAGACCGCCACCGGCTGGATGGCGCGGCCGGTCTTGGCGTGCTGGCCGTAGCGGGTGGGGTCCGAGGTGTGGCAGGTGGTGCACGAGGCGTAATCGGGGCTGGCGGTGTTCTTCGATTCGAACAGCGCCCGGCCGCGTTCCGCCGAGAAGCCGGCAAAGCCCGGTCCGGCTTGGCGGGCATAGGTCGCCTTGATGGCGTCGCGGGCGGCGTCGGCGGCGAAGGCGGCGGGTGCGGCCAGCAGGGCGAGGACCAGCAAAGCGGGGGTGGCGCCCTTCAGCATCTCGCGCACCCGGCGGCCCTGGAAGATCCAGGCGATGATGGCGGCATGGGCCAGCACCAGCCACAGGGAGGCCTCGGCCAGCCCTTCATGCAGATCCTCGAGCGGCGGAACGACATCGGCGGCGATGCCGGTCACTCCGGCCACCGCCATGCCGGCGATCAGGATGGCGGCCATCCAGGCGAACAGCGGGTTGCGGCCGGGCCTGGCCCAGGCGAGGCGGGGCTTGGGAATCGCCAGCGGCCCGGTGGACGAGCCGATCATGGCGAGCGCCAGGCGCAGCAGAATAGCGCCCACCACCCAATAGCCCGAGAACACATGCATGGCGTAGGTGTCCTCGTCGGCGGTGACATAGGCCACCAGGAAGCCTCCGGCCAGGGCGGCGTGCCACAGGCGCAACAGGCGGAATTCCCACCGGGCGTTCATCAGTGGTGCTCCTGGTGCGAGGAGAAGGATACCGGCTGGACGTTGGCGGCGTAGGCAAAGGCGCCACCGGCGACGATCAGGGCGGCCATCAGGCCATGGATGATCATGCGGGTCAGCATGGGGGAACTCCTTGTTCGGAAACTTATCTGGCGACAGGATGGAACAAGCCCCCTGAACCGGGCGTGACCCGCCGGTTCATCCGCCGTTCATGCATTGGGCGCGATGATTTGGACATGAAAGCCATTGCCGCCGTCCTGCTGTTCCTGGTCTGCCTCCCCGCCTGGGCGGGGGACGACCACGACCGCATCCGCCGTGCGGTGCAGGCGGGCGAGATCCTGCCGCTCGAGCGTATTCTCGAGCAGGTGGACCGCGACTATCCCGGCGAGCTGATCGAGGCCGAGCTGGAGGACAAGCACGGCCGCCGGGTCTACGAGATCAAGCGCCTGACCCGCGACGGGCGCCTGCTGAAGCTCTACTATGACGCCGCCGATGGCACACGCCTCAAGGTCAAGGAGAAGCGATGAGGGTTCTTGTCGTCGAGGACGAGCCGCAATTGACCCTGGCGCTGGAACGCGCCCTGGAGGCGGCGGGCTTCGCGGTGGACACCGCCTATGACGGCGAAAACGGCTGGCATCTGGGTGACACCGAGGCCTATGACGCGGTGATCCTCGACCTCGGCCTGCCCAGGATCGACGGCATCACCGTGCTGGGCCGCTGGCGCGAAGCCGGGCGGACCATGCCGGTGATGGTGCTGACGGCCCGCGCCCGCTGGGCGGAAAAGTCCCAGGCCTTCAATGCCGGGGCCGACGATTACGTCACCAAGCCCTTCGAGATGGAAGAGGTGGTCACCCGGGTCCGCGCCCTGATCCGCCGTGCCGCCGGCCACGCCTCGCCCGAGATCGCCTGCGGTCCCTTGCGCATCGATACCATCGGCGGCAAGGTCAGCCGCGACGGGCTGCCGGTGGCGCTCACCGCCCAGGAATTCCGCATCCTCTCCTACCTCGCTCATCACCAGGGCCGGGTGGTCAGTCGCTCGGAACTGGTGGAGCACGTCTACGACCGTGACGCCGACCCCGATTCCAACGTGCTGGACGTGCTGGTGGCGCGCATCCGCCGCAAGCTGGGCGTCGATGTGATCCACACCCTGCGGGGACAGGGCTGGCGCATGGAGGCCCCGGGTGGCGAAGCCTGAATCCCTTCGCCGCCGTCTGATCCTGGGGGCGGGGGCCTGGATCATGCTGGCCCTGGCGGCGGGTGGACTGGTGTTGAACCACGCCTTCGCCGACAGCGCCGAGCAGGCCTTCTGCCGCCGCCTCGACACCCATCTGCGCGCCCTGCTGGCCCTGGTCGAGACGGCCGAGGACGGACGTATCGCCGTGGGCCGTCCGGTGGGCGAGCCGCGCTTCGAGCAGCCCTATTCCGGCTGGTACTGGCAGGTGTCTGGTGACGGCGACGTCAAGGCGCGCTCGCGCTCGCTGTGGGACGCCGCCCTGGCGGTGGCGGCGGAAGTGGAGCCCGGCGCCCTGCATATCCGCCGCGAGACGGGGCCGCGCGGCCAGATCCTGGAGGTGATGGAGCGCGATCTGGCCCTGGGCGAGAACGGCCAGCGCCTGCATGTGGCGGTGGCCGCCGACCGCGCCGATCTGGATGCCGAGATCGGGCGCTTCCGCCTGCTGCTGGTCCTGTCGCTGGGCGGGCTGGGGCTGGGGCTGCTGGTCGCGGTGGTGGTGCAGGTGGGCTATGGCCTGAAGCCGCTGCGCCGTCTCGAGGGCGAGCTGGACGAGCTGACGAAGGGGGGGGCGCGCCTGGGCGGCGCCTATCCGGCGGAAATCGCCCCGCTGGTGGAGTCCATGAACCGGGTGCTGGACCACGACGAGCGGCTGATCCGCCACGCCCGCAACCATCTGGGCAATCTGGCCCATGCGCTGAAGACGCCGCTGGCGGTGTTGCGCGCCGAATGCGGCGGCGTGCCCCAGGCGGCGCCGCAGATCGAACGGGTGACGCGGCTGATCGACCTGCATCTGGCCCGCGCGGCTTCCGACGTCTCGTCGTCGCGGGCGGTGGGGCGGCGGGTGACGCTGGCCCCGCTGCTGGCCGATCTGGCCGGAGCCCTGCGCAAGGTCCACGCCGACCGCCGTCTGGAGATCGCCGTCGACTGCCCGCCCGAGGCCGATCTGGCCGGCGAGGCCGACGATCTGGCCGAGATGATCGGCAACCTGATGGACAACGCCTGCAAATGGGCCAAGGCCCGGGTCAGGGTCACGGCCATCGGCGGGCGGATCACGGTGGAGGACGACGGGCCGGGCCTGTCGTCCCAGCAGGCCGAAGCCGCCGCCCGGCGCGGCATCCGCCTGGACGAAAGCGTTCCGGGCTCGGGCCTGGGGCTGGCCATCGTCGCCGATCTGGCGGCCCTGGGCGGGCTTTCGCTTTCCTTTGGCCGCTCGGAATGGGGCGGTCTGGCGGTCAGCCTGGCGGAGGATTGCGCAGCAGGGTGACGAAGGCTTCGGCGGGAATGGGGCGCGAGAACAGGAAACCCTGCATCTCGTCGCAGCCCTCGCGCGTCAGGAACTCCTTCTGCGCCTCGGTTTCCACGCCCTCGGCGATGACGCCCAGATCCAGCGAGCGGGCCAGTCCCACCACGGCGCGCACGATGGCCTCGCCGCCTCTTCCGCGGTGGAGCGAATCCACGAACGACCGGTCGATCTTGATCATGTCGAAGGGAAAGTCGCGCAGGTACGCCAGGGACGAATAGCCGGTGCCGAAATCGTCCATGGACAGCCGCACCCCCATGTCCTTGAGCTTGCGCAGGATGGCGGCCGCCTCGTCGGCGTCGTGCATGACGGTGCTCTCGGTCAGCTCCAGCTCCAGGCACAGCCGCCCGCCGCCATGGGATTGCAGGATGGTCTCCACCTCGCGGGCCAGCCCCTTGGCGCGGAACTGGCGTGGCGACAGGTTGACCGAGATGCGCAGATCGCGCCCGGCCGCATTGGTCCAGCTGTGGCCCAGGCGGCAGGCGTGTTCCAGCACCCAGCGCCCGATGGGAACGATCAGGCCGGATTCCTCGGCGACGGGAATGAAGCGCGACGGCATCACCAGCCCTTCGCGCGGATGGTCCCAGCGCAGCAGCGCCTCGGCGCCTACCACCTGTCCCGACGCCAAGTCCACCTGGGGCTGGAACAAAAGGCGCAGTTCGTCGCGCTCCAGGGCGTGGCGCAGGTCGCGCTCCAGGCCCAGGCGCTCGGTGGCGCGCTCGTTCATCTCGGGCGTGAAGAAGTGGAAGGTGGACCGCCCGCTGTCCTTGGCCCGGTACATGGCGGCGTCGGCATGCATCAGCAGCGTGGCGGAATCGGCGCCGTCGCGGGGATAGAGCGAGATGCCCACCGAACAGCCGACGCACAATTCATGGCCCTCGACCGTCACGGTGCGCGACACCTCGGCGATCAGGCGGGTGACCACCTCGGCCACCACATCCTCGGATTCGGGGGCGCACAGCAGCACCACGAACTCGTCGCCGCCGATGCGCGCCACGGTGTCGCCTTCACGCACCGAGGCGGCGATGCGCCGTGCCACCACGCGGACCAGTTCATCGCCGATCCGATGGCCCAGGGTGTCGTTCACCACCTTGAAATGGTCGAGATCGATGAACACCAGGGCCAGCAGCGAGCCGTCGCGCCGGGCATGGGTCAGCGCGTGGGTCAGGCGGTCGGTGAGCAGCGCCCGGTTGGCCAGCCCGGTCAGCTCGTCATGGGTGGCCTGGTGGCTGAGGCGGGCTTCGGACAGCTTCTGGGCGGTGACGTCCTGAAGGGTTTCCACCGCGCCGGCATTGTGGCCGTCCAGACCTTTCAGCGGCGCGGCGGTGAAGGCCAGCCAGCGTTCGCCGGCGCGGAAGTGGGGGAAGTGGTCCAGCGCCTCCCAGGCGCCGGGAATCAGGGTGGACGGGTGGTACTTGCCGGAATAGAGCTGGGCGATGGACTTCTCGTCATTGCCGTCGGCCACCAGATCCGCCATCACCGGGCGGGGATGGGCGTAAAAGGCCCGCCACTGGTCGCTGGTTCCCAGCATCTGGGCGGCGGGCACGCCGATGATCGCCTCGCAGGCGCGGTTCCAGTGGGTGACCTTGTGGTTCTCGTCGATGACGAACAGCGGCACCGGGCAGCCGTCGACGATGGCGGCCAGCCGGTGCTCGCTTTCCTTAAGCGCCTGCTCGGCCCGCTTCTCGTGGGTGATGTCGCGCAGGGTCTCCACCGCGCCCACCACCTTTCCCGTGCCGTCGTGCAGGGCGGTGGCGGTGAAGGCCAGCCACTTGCCGCCGCCGGGAAAGTGGGGGAAGAAATCCTCCGCCTCCCACGAGCCCTCCACCACGGCGGAACGCCGGTACTTGCCGGAATAATAATGCTCGACCTCGCGCTCCATGGTGCCGTCGATGATCAGGTCGGCCATCACCGGGCGGGCGGCGGGATAGAACGGAACCCAGGCCCGGTCGGTTCCCACCACATCCGCGGCCGCCGTGCCGGTCACCAGCTCGCAGGCGCGGTTCCAGTGGGTGACCCGGTGCCGGGAATCGATCACGAAGGTGGGAACCGGGGTGCCCGCCACCACCTCCACCAGCCAGGCATGGGCTTCGTCCATGGGGGTGTCGCGGCCGCTCATGGGAGGCACGGGCCGGTGATGGGCATCAATACCAGGCAAGTATTGAGCGTGATACGCAATTCACACTCCCACCAAGATTGTGACGTTATGTGACATCGGCTGTCGGGGCCGTATTAATATGGTGCTGATCTGCAATGACAAGAAGAATCCTTATAAAAGTTCCTGGTTTATTTAATGCGCAAGGGAATGCGGATTTCCCGGCGGGCGATCAGGATGCAAACAAGCGTTTGAATACTTATCTCGCCATTGTCTTCATTCGGCCAGTGGTCTGACCAGACGGGGTGTCCGGCGGGCGGCGCCGGCGGGTTGGGCGAATGAACGTGACAGGGCCGCAGCCTTGTTTATCATGGAGGCCGTATCGCTTTCTTTCGAGAGCCTGACCGGTGAACGTCGCGACCCCTCCTCCCCCGTCGAGAACCAGCCATATCGGCACGTTCCGTGGCCTGTCCTTCAAGCAGGCGGTGGCGACGCTGTTGATCGCCCTGGGCCTCGGCGTCGCCTCGGGCATCTGGGATCTGTCCGCCGATTACCAGCGCATGCGCCGCGAGGTGGTGGAGGGCAGCAAGGCCGACCTCGCCCTGGTGCGCGGCATGGCGGTGGAGGCGGCCTACATGCTGAGCCACGACCTGGCCGGCGAGGTGGTGGGCGGCCTGGGGCTGGACCCCATGGTGGCCGAGGCGCGGCTGACCGACAATTTCGGCGACGTGCTGGGCCAGGTCCGCCGTCCCCCCGGCACCACCGCCTTTCCCGGACTGGCCGAACGGCTGTTCGGCGATGTGGCCCAACATTCGCTTCTGCTCCAGACCCGCATGAAGGAAACCGCCAGCGATGTGGGCAAGCTGGAACTGCGGCTGGACCCGGCGCTGCTGCTCAACCGCTATCTCGACCATGTGACGGCCAGCGCCGCATCGGGCGTGGCGCGCACCATCGTCTTGTGCCTGCTGGTGGTGGCGGTGTTCTACGGCCTGATCACCAAGCCGCTGCTGAAGATCGGCCATGCGGTGGCCAAGGTGGACCCGGCCCGGCCCGGGGCGTCGCTGATCGACCTGCCCCGTCGGCATGCGGGGGACGAACTGGGCCTCTTGGTGCGCAACGTCAACGCCCTGCTGATGGAATCCCAGCGCGGCCTGGACGGCCGCGATGCGGCGGAAGGGGCGCTGGCCGCCCWGGCCCGCGACCTGGAGCAGCGGGTGCATGAGCGGACCCGGGAACTGGAGCAGCAGAAGGAAGGGGTGGAGCGGGCCAACGCCGATCTGGAAAAGGCCAACCGCTTCATTTCCGACGGCATCCGCTACGCCAGCCGCATCCAGACGGCCCTGCTGCCCGACACGGCGGCGCTGGAGGGCGCGGTGGCCGAGTTCACCGTGGGCTGGCGGCCCTTCGACATCGTGGGCGGCGACTATTACTGGACCGGCACTTTCGGCGACAAGACGGTGGTGGCGGTGATGGACTGCACCGGCCATGGCGTGCCGGGTGCCTTCATGACCGCCGTGGTGTCGTCGATTCTGGCCCGCATCCTTCACCATCACGGCCATGACGACCCGGCGGTGATCCTGGCACTGCTCAATTTCCTGGTGAAGTCGGCGCTGCGCCAGGACCGGGCCGACGCCCCCGCCGACGATGGCCTGGACGCCGCCATCTGCGTCTTCGACCAGGGGCGGAGGATCGCCACCTTCGCCGGCGCCAACCTGCCGCTGATGGTGTGGAGCGACGGCCACATGAAGGTCATCCGGGGCGACCGCCGCAGCCTGGGCTACCGCGACAGCCCGCCCGACGCCACCTTCGCCAGCCACGAGATTCCCATCGTTCCCGGCGCCATCTTCTACCTCTACACCGACGGCCTGATCGACCACATGGGCGGCCCCAGCCACCGGCTGTTCGGCCGCAAAAGGCTGCAGGAGGCGCTGGGCGGCCTCGCCCACCTGCCGCTGGAAGAGCAGAAGGAAAAGCTGTTCGCCACCCTCGATGCCTGGCGCGGCGAGCAGCCCTGCCGCGACGACATGACCTTCATCGCCATCCGCCCGCGGGCCTCCGTCTGACCGAAGGGGAATCCCATGCGCCACCTCGTCCCCGCCGTGATCCTGAGCGCGATGCTTCTGGAGCCGGCCTGGGGGGCGGAGCGGCCCTATGCCATCGCCGGCACCGGCCAGACCGGTTGCTATGACGATCGCGGCGCGGCACCGTGCCCCGCCGCCAGGGGCGCTCCCTTCTGGGGACAGGACGGCCAGCGGCGTTCGGCTCTGCCGGCCTATCGCGACAATGGCGACGGAACCGTCACCGATCCCCTGACCGGACTGATGTGGGAGAAGGGATTCCGCAGGCTGGGCTTCGCCGAGGCCGAGGCGGCCGCCGCCGGGGCACGGACCGGCGGCCATGCCGACTGGCGGGTTCCCACCATCAAGGAACTGTATTCGCTGATCCGCTTCGACGGCTCCACCGGCAGCGCCCGGCCCGAACAGACCGGCGCCCCCGCCGATGCCCGGCCCTACATCGACACCCGCGCCTTCGCCTTCGAATATCCGGCCCAGGGCCGCTTCATCGACGCCCAGTATCTGACGCGGACCGCCTATGTGGGCACGGTGATGGGCGGCGACAGGGCGTTCTTCGGGGTCAATTTCGCCGATGGCCGCATCAAGGGCTATCCCCAGGACGGCGGGCCGGGGCGGCGGGTGTGGTACGCCCGCTTCGTGCGCGGCAATCCCGATTACGGCCGCAACGACTTCGCCGACAACGGCGACGGCACCATTACCGACCGCGCCACCGGCCTGACCTGGACCCAGGCCGACAGCGGCGGCGACGCCTTCCGCCGGGCCATGGCCGGAACCTCGCGGCGGGACGGACGGCTCGACTGGCGCGAGGCCCTGGCCTTCTGCTCGGGGCTGGATTTCGCCGGTCACGCCGACTGGCGGCTGCCCGACGCCAAGGAGCTTCACTCCATCGTCGATTACACCCGCGCCCCGGACGTCACCGGCTCGGCCGCCATCGCTCCGGTCTTCGCCATCACCGCCATCACCGACGACCAGGGAAAGCGCGACTGGCCCTATGCCTGGACCTCCACCACCCATCTGGACGGGCGGGTGATGGGGGATTTCGCCGTCTACATCGCCTTCGGGCGGGCCGGCGGCTGGATGGGGCGGCGCGGCGGCGGTCCCATGGGCGGTCCCCCGCCCGAAGGCAGTGGTTTCGGCCCCCCTCCCGGCGGACGCATGGGCGGTCCCCCGCCCGGCGGCGGCTTCGGTCCCCCGCCCGGCGGAGGGTTTGGCCCCCAGTCCGGCGGGGGCGAGATGCGGCTGCTTGACGTGCACGGCGCCGGTGCCCAGCGCAGCAGCCCGAAAAGCGGCGACGAGTCCCGTCTGCCGCGCGGGGCGGGGCCTCAGGGCGATGTCTTGCGCATCTACAACACGGCCCGCTGCGTGCGCGGCGGCGGGTGATGGCGTGGACGTATTTTGGGGATACATGCCGATTGACACTATGAGCGGCGCATAACACTTTCGCATTGCTTCATCGATGTCGGCTCTATCTCCGAAGGGCGGGAGTTGGAACTTTTCCGATATTGATTCCAAAGAATTTTTCGGCTGGGAAGGTCCGCCATGGCCATCGACCGCTCATTGACCAATGTGGAAAGAACCTTCCAGTGGGATGATGTCATCGTCTCCAAGACGGATTTGACAGGAAAAATTACCTATGCAAACGATGTCTTCCTGGGCATCAGCGGCTATACCGAGGAAGAGCTTCTTGGCGCCCCCCACTCGATTCTGCGCCATCCGGGGATGCCGCGCTGCGTCTTCAAGTTCCTGTGGGACCGCATCGCCGATGGCCACGAGGTCTTCGCCTATGTGCTGAACCGGGCCAAAAACGGCGATCATTACTGGGTTTTCGCCCACGTCACCCCCTGCTACGACCAGACCGGCAAGATGGTGGGCTACCATTCCAACCGCCGGGTGCCCAAGGCCGAGGCGGTGGCCACGGTCAAGCCGCTCTACGAGACCCTGCTGGCCATCGAGAACAATGCCGCCGACCGCAAGCAGGGCATGGAGCAGTCCTTCGCCGCCCTGGTCAAGACCATCGGCGATCTCGGCTTCGACAGCTATGACCGTCTGGTCATGACCATCAGCCGCTAGGAGAGAACGCCATGTCCAATCCGACGCTGCGTGGCCGCACCAATACCGCCGCCTTCCTGGTGGGTTCGGCGGTGGCCGTCATCGTGCTGGTGGCCATCGCCGCCATCTGGCGGCTGTTCGCCACCGAGGGCGGCGCGGGTTTCGCCGGCGGTGCGCTGGTGGTCCTGGGGCTGGCCGGGCTGTTCCTGCTGGTGGTGTCGCTCGCCGCCTTCCGCGAGGTGGGCGCCGTGCTCGGCCTGATCGAGCGCGGCGCGGCGGTGGCCCACCACGCCGCCCAGGGCGACCTCAACGTCCGGGTGCTGCGCATCGGCCGCAAGGACGAGCTGGGCCGCATGATGAACGGCCTCAACCACGTGCTCGACCTCACCGAGGAATTCGCCAAGGACACCGGCGCCGCCATGAAGCGGGCCGGCGCCAAGGAATACTTCCGCTACATCCCGGTCCAGGGATTGCGCGGCGATTACCGCGTCTACGCCGAGATGATCAACAAGGTGCTGGGCGACATGGAGGCCCGCGACCAGGAGACCCGGGCCTTCGAGAAGAACGTCCACGACATGGTCTCCCAGGTGGCCAGCGCCACCACCGGCATCGGCCGCACCGCCCAGACCATGGCCGGGCGCTCGGAAAGCGCCGGCGGCCGCTCCATCACCGTGGGCGAGGCGGCGGACACCACCACCCATCTGGCTTCGGCGGTGTCGGACTCCACCCGCCAGCTGGCCCAGGCCATCAACGAGATCGCCCAGCAGGTCACCCAATCGGCCTCGGTGGCCCAGACCGCCGTATCCGATATCGGCGAGACCGTGGACCGCATGAACGGACTGGCCGAATCGGTCAGCCAGATCGGCGTGGTGGTGCAGCTGATCAACGACATCGCGGCGCAGACCAACCTGCTGGCCTTGAACGCCACCATCGAGGCGGCCCGCGCCGGGGAGGCGGGCAAGGGCTTCGCCGTGGTCGCCAACGAGGTCAAGAACCTCGCCAACCAGACGGCGCGCGCCACCGAGGACATCTCGCGCCAGGTGGGCGCGGTGCAGGACGCGGCGCGCTCGGCCGCATCGGGCATCGAGGGGGTGGTCGCCACCATCCGCACCATCGACAGCATTTCGGCCGCCATCGCCGGCGCGGTGCAGGAGCAGGAAGCGGTGACCCGCGACATCTCGGCCCATATCGACGAGGTGGCGGCCAAGGCCTCGGAAGTGTCCGAGAACGTCGCCCACCTGTCGCAATCCACCGCCCAGGCCTGCGGCGGCACGGTGCGCGTCATCTGGAGCGCCCGGACGCTGTCCAAGGTGGTCGAGGCCCTCAACGACGAAGTCAACGCCTATGTCAGCAAGGTGCGCTGACCCGGCATCGCCCTCGATCGCCGGGACTCAGATCCACCCCAACAGCCGCCACCACAGGAAGTCCAGGGGCAGCAGCACCACTATGGTGATGCCGGCCAGCCACAGGCACAGGGTCTGGGCCGGGCCCAGACGCTCGCCGCCCAGCTGCATGGCCACCACCATGGGGGCCGACTGGTAGGGCAGGATGGGGTTGGAAAAACCCAGCACCTGGCTCATCAGCACCGCCTCGATGGGTAGGCCAGAGGCCTCGGCCATCTGCCCGGCCATGGGGGTCAGCACCGCCGGCCCGCCGGGCAGGGTGGTGAAGACGCTGACCACTGTGGACAGCACGGCCAGCGCGGTGAAGTTGGTGGCCTGATGGCCGGGCGCCAGGGGCAGGATGTCGAGGATGGCGCCGGCCAGGCGCGCGCCCAGTCCCGACTGGTCGACGATGGCGCCCAGCCCCATGATGCCGGCCACGTAGAACATGGAACCGTAATTGATCTGCTCGTTGAAGGCCTTGCGGTCCACCAGGCCGATGCCGGGCAGCAGCAGCAGGGCGCCGGCCGCCATGCTGACCCAGGCGGGGCTGACATGGTGGAGGAAGTCGGTGGCCCACAGCACCAGGGCGCCGGCCAGCAGCAGGGACAGCTGCCCTTCCTGGCGCGTCATGGAGCCGAGGTCCCGCCCCGCCGCCTCGGGCTTTGGCGTGTCGGGCCACAGCGTGACGATCAGCGGAATCATGATGGCGGTCTTCAAGAAACCCAGCACCGGAAAGTGCAGCAGCAGATAGGCGCCGTAGCTGGGCGTGTAGTGCCACAGCGTCTCGGACGCCCCTACCAGCACCAGATTGGGCAGGTTGGCGGGCAGGACCGCGAAGGTGGGGACGTGGCAGCCGAAGGCGGCGGCCAGCACCACCGCGATGCGGCCGTTGCTGCCCGGCGCGAAGCCGTAGCGCTCGGCCAGCCCCACGGCGATGGGCATCAAAAGGATGGCGCGGCCCATGGAGGACGGCATCAGGAAGCCCATGGCGACCCCCACCAGGGTCACGCCGCCGATGATGCCCCAATAGCTGGAGCCGAAGGCGTGGGACAGCCGCGTCCCCAGCCGCTCGCCCAGGCCGGTGGAGCGCACCGCCACCCCCATCACCAGCCCGCCGAACACCAGCCACAGCGCCGCCGACTGGAAGCCGCCGAACACCACCGAGGACGGAGCCGCCTTCAGCAGCATGGCCGTGGTGAAGAAGAACACCGCGATGATGGGCTCGGGCATCACCGCCGTGGCCCACAGCCCGATGAACGCCACCGAAAGCCCCAGCACCTTGCCTTGCGTCCCCGGCAAGGGGTCGAGGACGATGATGGCCGCGCCTGCGATCACCGCGGCCCAGGCCAGGAGGCGGGGTAGCGGAATCGGGAGCAACGGAAGTCGGGACCGGGACAGGCTCATCACGCCACCTCGTGTTTCATGTTACGTGATACGTTATTCCTGTTTGCCTCCGGAGTCCAGCTTTGGCACACTCGACCGGGGGGGAGAGGATCGGCCGCATGAAGCTGCACAAGACCAATCTGGCGGAGCAGGCCTATTCGGCGCTGCGCGACATGCTGCTGGGCGGCGAGCGCTTCGCGCCCGGCGACAAGATCAGCGTCGAGGATCTGGCCCGCCAGCTGGGCGTCAGCCGCTCACCCGTGTGGCAGGCCATCGCCCGGCTGGAAGCCGACGGCATCGTTGAGGTGCGGCCGCGCCAGGGGGTGTTCTTCGTCGGCTTCGACCTCGAAGGCCTGATGGAGATCATGGAAACCCGCGAGGTGCTCGAAGGCGCCTCGGCCCGCCTGGCCGCCGAGCGGGCGAGCGCCGGGCAGGTGGCGGAGCTGCGCGCCTCGGTCGAACGCCAGCGGGCCGCCATCCAAGGCGGCGCCCTGGACGATTACGCCGCCGAGGCCGCCCGCTTCCACTCCCTGATGGCCCAGGCCGCCGGCAACGCGGTGATGGTCAAGATCATCGAGCGCCTGTGGGCGCGGGCCAAGGCCATGTGCATCCGCCCCGGCGCCCGCCCGGCGCTGCTGGACGAACGGGTGGACGAGCATGCCCGCATGGTCGAAGCCATCGCCCACCGCGACCCGGACGCCGCCGAGGCCGAGATCCGCGCCCATATCCGCCGCATCGCCCGTGGGGTGGCGGCGGTCTGACTACAGAAGCAATTCGACCCGGGGACCCTTTTCCGGCTTTTCCACCATGGGGCGGCAGCCGAACAGGCGGCCGGTCTCGACGCCGCCCTTGTCCACCAGCATGTTGCGCACCGCGTCGGTGCGGCGCTGGGCCAGGGCGGCCAGCATATTGCGGTCGGGCGGGCCGAAGGATTCGGCGCTGCGCTCGAAGCCGACCAGCTGTTCCAGCCTGGACAGCAGCGGCTTTTCCGCCGAGCGGCGCCGCGCCGCCACCACCGGCCAGTCGCTGTCGTCGGCCTTGCCGCACAGGGTGAGCTTCAGGCCGGGGCGGCCCTTCAGCAGGTCGGCCACTGCCGCCAGGGTCTTTTCGTGCTCGGGCGCCAGGGTGTCCATGCCGGGGGCAAAGGCCAGCGGCGCCAGGGCCAGATGGGACTTGTCGTCGGCGTCCATGGCCAGCTCGATCAGCGCCGCCACCGGAAAGGCCAGCTTCAGCGTGGTCAGCACGGTGGATTTCAGCGCCCCGGCCACCGCCTGGGCCACCGCGTCGCTGATGTCCAGGTCGGGATTGGCGGTGTCGCCCCGGATGGGCAGGGACAGGCGGATGCGGTCCTCGCCGTCGCGCAGCAGATCCAGCACCGTCTCGATGGGCATGCCGGCCTTGGCGGCGATGGGGGCGTTGGGATCGGGGGCGGCGATGAACAGGTTGGACAGCGCCACGTCCAGCGCGCCCGACAGCTTGCCCTGGTCGGCGCTTACCCCCAGCGTGCCGTCGAAATGCCCCGACTGCAGGTTGACGCCCAGCGCCTCGCCCAGATAGGGCGACAGCGGCGGCAGTTCGAAGGCGGTGATCTTGCCGTCCACCCGGCCGGACACCTTGTCGGCGAAGGGGCGGATGGTGCCCGAGGCCGCCACCGTGCCGCGTCCCACCCCCGCCTTGACCTCGAACGGGGAATCCCGTTCGGGGGCGTCGCTGTCCAGATTGCCGACCATGAGCTCCAGCGGCATGACGTCGATGCGCACCGTCTCCGCCATGGTGCGGTCGCGCAGGTTGACGCGGCTGTCGCCGCCCACGATCAGGCGGCCGACGCGGATGCCGGGCGCGTCCTCGTCCTTGGCGGGCTCCTTGGCCTTCGCCTTGCCTTTGTCCTTGTCCTCGGGGATGAAGCCGGTGAAGCCGTCCGGCGTGCGGTTGACGCGGGCCAGCATGCCGTCGATGCGCACCTCGTCCAGGCCCACGTCGCCGTCGGCGTCGCGGGCCGCCCCGTCCAGGCGCAGGCGTCTGGTCTCCAAACGCCAGTTGTAGCCGCCCTGGCCTTCCTTGCGCAGCGCGTTGATCCCCTCGGCGGACAGGTGGGCGGCGGAAACCCCGCCGTCCTTGGCCATGCGCAGGCCTTCGGCCTCGATCCTGTCCACGGTGGCGAGATCGACCTTGCGGGCCGAATCCTGCACCGACAATCCCTCGATGCGGGCCTTGGGCAACTCACCCGACACCGCCTTGCCGAATTCCACCTTTCCCTGGGCTTCGGCGGATTTGAGCGCGGTGCGGATGTCGCCCACCCCCAGGCGCAGCGGCCCCAGGGCCAGCCGGCCCTCGGCCTTGCCCGCCAGATCGGCGGTGTCCAGGTCGAAGCGTCCGGACCAGTCCAGGGATTCGGGGGTGGAGTCGTGGCCGGCCGCCTTGATGCGGGCGCCGGTGAGTTTCAGGCCGCCCTGCCAGCCCAGCCGCTTTCCGTCCCAGTCGAAGCGGGCGGCGTCCAGGCTCAGCCTGGCGGCCGTTCCCTCGCCGCCGTCCCCGTTGCCGGCCAGCTCGGCGCCGTCCAACCGGCCTTCCAGCCCCAGCCTGCCGTCCTGCCAGGACAGGGATTTGAGGGCAAGCCCCAGCTTGCCGGCCGAGCCGGCGCCACCCGGCGCGGACACGGCCAGGGTTTCGGCTTGCGCGCTGCCGGCCAGTCCCGCCTTGGCCCCGTCCCAGGACAGGCCCTCCAGGGTCAGGTCCAGCCGTCCGGCGGTGCCCTTGGTGCCGCCGAGGGCGAAATCCGGGGCCTCGGCCCTGACGCGGGCGTCCAGCTCCACCTTGCCGCCGTCGAGATTCAAGCGGCCCAGGTCCAGGTCCAGACGTCCCCCCCTGACGGCGGCCGGTGCGGTCAGGGCGGGCGAGTCGACGGCGAGCCGGCCGTTGGCCTTGAGGCGCATTCCCTCGGCCGTCAGGCTGCCTTCGGCGGCAAGGGACGAATCGAGGGTTCCGGCCAGCCCGTCCAGCCCGGAATGGGCGGCCAGGGCGGCGAAATCGGCCAGGGACAGTCCCTGGGCGTGGGCGGTGACGGCGAAGGACGGCTCGGCGGCGAAGGGGTGGAGCGTGCCCGACAGCGACAGGGCGGCGCCGTTCAGGCTGCCCTTCAGGGTGAAGGAGACGGCGCGGCCCGGCTGCAGGCTGTTGATGTTCTCCACCAGCAGCCGCTCCACCGCCATGTCGGCGGTGAAATCGCCGTCGATCACCTTCAGGCGGGAATTGGTCAGTTCCAGCCCGGCCACGTCGATGCCCCAGGGAGGGGATGCATCCTGGGCCGAGGGGGGCGCCGCCGCCACCGCCAGCGGCAGGCCGTTCAGCACGAAGCCGCCGCTTTCCGCGCGCTTCAGTTCGAGGTCGATGCCCTCGGCCGCCACCCGGTCCAGCACCAGCCGGCGGTCCAGCAGCGGCCGCCAGCGGAATTTCAGGTCGAAGTCGCGGATGCCCAGCGCCCGGCCCAGGGCGGGCTGGGCCACCATCTTGCGCACGGTGAGCTGGCCGCCGAACAGCGAGATGTCGGTGTCGTCGATGCTGACCTCGACCATGCCGAGGCCGCGCAGCGCCTTGGCCAATCCCCAGCGCAACCCCGCTTCCGGCAGCAGGTCCCAGGCCAGCGTCAGGATCAGGGCGAACAGCCCCGCCACCGCCCCCGTCACATGGCGGCGGCGGATTTCGTGTCCCCAGACCATTCTGCCGATCACTTTCATGGCTTCCATGATCGGTCGGCGGTGGGAAAAGGCAAGGGGGCAATCCACCAAGCCCCTCGTCAAGCGTCCGGTTTTTTGCCATGGTGCGGGCCATGAGCGATTCGACCTTCTCCGCTAAGGATCTGGCCTGCGTGCGCGGCGGGCGCGTGGTATTCGCCGGGCTGGGCTTCACCCTGGCGGCCGGCGGCGGTCTGGTGCTGCTGGGCCCCAACGGGTCGGGCAAGTCCTCGCTGCTGCGCGTGCTGGCCGGGCTCTTGAAGCCGGCCCACGGCCTCTTGGCCTGGAACGGCGAGGCGGTGGCCGAGGACCCCGAGGCCCATGCGGCCCGCACCCATTATCTCGGCCATCACGACGCGGTGAAGCCGGTCCTGTCGGTGGCCGAGAACCTGCGCTTCTGGGCCCATCTGCACGATCCCCACGCCGAGCGCGCCGGGCGCGCCGTCGATGCGGCCCTGGCCCGTTTCGGTCTGGCCCGGCTGGCCACCATTCCCGGCAAGATGCTGTCGGCGGGCCAGAAGCGCCGCACCAACCTGGCCCGCCTGCTGGCCGCCCCCAGCCCGCTGTGGCTGCTGGACGAGCCCACCACCGCGCTGGACAAGGCCTCCATCAAGGTGCTGGAAAGCGTGCTGGCCGAGCATCGGGCGGCGGGTGGAATGGTCATCTTGTCCACCCATGCGGATATCCACATGCCGGGGGCGGCCGAACTGCATCTGGACCAATTCGCCGTCGCGGAGGAACTGCCATGAACCGCTTTATCGAGGTGGTTCGCCGCGACCTGCGCCTCGCGCTGCGCCAGGGCTCGGACAGCGTCATGGTGGTGACCTTCTTCGTGCTGACCGTGGTGCTGTTCCCCTTCGGCATCGGGCCGGAAGCCAACGTGCTGGAGCGCGTCTCGGCCGGCGTGCTGATGGTGACCGCGCTGCTCGCCTCCATGCTGTCGCTGGACCGGCTGTTCCAGGCCGATTACGAGGATGGCTCGCTGGAATTGCTGGTGCTGACCCCGGCGCCCTTAGGCGTGGTGGTGGCGGCCAAGATGCTGGCCCACTGGCTGACCACCGGCCTGCCGCTGATGGTGGCCGCCCCGGTGCTGGCCGTGCTGCTGCACATGCACGAGGATGGCTTCCTCACCCTGCTGGCCGCCATGGCGCTGGGCACCCCGGTGCTGTCGCTGATCGGCGGCATCGGTGCCGCTTTGGTGCTGGGGGCTCGGCGCGGCGGCGTGCTGCTGTCGCTGCTGATCCTGCCGCTCTACGTGCCGGTGCTGATCTTCGGGGTGGGGGCCATCGACGCCGCCGTGCAAGGCATGTCGGCCAAGCCCCACCTGCTGATCCTCTCGGCCATGCTGGCCGCCGCCCTGGTGCTGGCCCCCTGGGCCAGCGCGGCGGCGCTGCGGCAGGCGTTGGAATAGGGGATAGGTGTGTGGGCTTGCCGCCCACGCCCGCCCGGGGCCGTGGGCCCCGAACCCCATTCGGACTAAAATTCAGCCCCCCAGCTTCGCCATATCCTTTTCCACCTGGGCGCGGGCCGGGGAATCGGCGGGCAGGACCATCAGCAGGCGGTTCCAGCGGGCCTTGGCGCGGGCGGTTTCGCCCTTCATGGCCGCCGACAGGCCGGTGAAGTACAGGGCGTCGGGCTGGTCGGGGTTGAGCGCCAGCACCTGTTCCAGCAGCGTGATGGCCTCGGCCGGCAGGGTGTCGCCCTCGGCCTCCTCCAGCAGCATGATGGCGAGTTCAATGCGCGACTGGGTGTCGTCGGGCAGCAGGGTGACGGCGTTGCGGTAGGCGTCCTTGGCCTCGTCGGCCAGCCCCAGGGCGCGGTACGAGCGGCCCAGCATGGCCCAGCCCTTGCCGTCGGAGGGGTCTTGGCGGAGGCGCTCGGCCAGACGGGCGACCATGGCCTGGATGGTGGCGGTCTTTTCCTGCATCTCGGCGATCTGGGCGGCGCGGCCGGCATAGGGGCGGTCGGACAGCTCGGGCGCGCCCAGCGGCAGGTAGAGCACCAGGGCCAGCAGGGGCAGCAGCAGGGCGATGACGATGGGGGTTTTCTTGCCGGCCTTGACGGCGGCGGTCTTCTCGCCCTTTTCCCCCTCGGCGGCGGCCAGCATGCGGCGCTGGATTTCCGTGCGCGCCGCCTCGGCCTGGTCGGCGGTCATCAGGCCGCGCTCCACGTCGCGGGCGATTTCGCCCAACTGGTCCTTGTAGACCATCAGGTCGTATTCCGAGCGGGCGGCGGCGGCGGCCGGCGCGGCCAGCAGCGGGCGCAGCAGCACCAGCAGGGTCAGGGCCACCATGGCGGCGAAGACGATCCAGATCACCGCACCCTACTCCTTCAGCAACGCGTCGAGTTTGCGCCGTTCCTCGGCCGACAGCGGCGGCGGCGGGGGCGCCGCCTGTTCCGCCGGGCGGCGGCGGTAGAAGGCCAGCACCGCCCACAGGGCACCGACGAAAAGCGCCAGCGGCCCCAGCCACAGGGCCAGGGTCCCGGCCCGGAACGGCGGCTTCAGCAGCACGTAATCGCCATAGCGGTCGACCACGAACTTCTTCACCTGCTCGTCGGAATCGCCCTTGGCGATGCGCTCGCGGACGATGACGCGCAGATCCTTGGCCAGATCGGCGTCGGAATCGTCGATGGACTGGTTCTGGCAGACCAGGCAGCGCAAATCCTTGCCCAGTTCGCGGGCACGGTGCTCCTGGGCCGGGTCCTTCAGCATCTCGTCGGGATTGACGGCGAGGGCCGGAGCGGAGAGGAGGAGGAGGGCGACGAGGGCGGCGGCAACCCACGTGTCATCCCGAGCGAAGCCGAGGGATCTCATTCTGCCCAGATGGTGCAGGATCGGAAGCGGCGTGCCAGGCGGAGATCCCTCACTGCGTTCGGGATGACAGGTCGGGGTCATTGCTTCTCCAACTGACGGATGATGGGCAGCAGCGTCCTGGTCCAGATCTCCATGGAGATGGGGCCCACATGCTTGTAGCGGATGATGCCGGCCTTATCGACGATGAAGCTCTCGGGCGCGCCGGTGACGCCGAAATCCACGGCGGTGCGGCCCGGCGGCGGGTCGACGCCGACCCGTTCGTAGGGGTCGCCGTTCTTCTTCAGCCAGGCGGCGCCCAGCACGGGATCGTCGCGCCAGTCCACGGCGTGGATGGGCACGTCGCCGCGGCGCTTGATCTCCATCAGGACGGGGTGCTCCTGCACGCAGGAAATGCACCACGAGCCGTAGATGTTGACCAGCGACACCCGGCCCTTCAGCGATTCGGTGGTGAGGCCCGAATTCTCGCCGCGTCCGGGCAGCGGCGCCAGATTCATCTCCGGGACCGGGCGGTTGATCAGAACCGAGGGGATCTCGCGCGGGTTCAGCGTCAGGCCCTTCAGGAAGAACAGGGCCAGCACGGTGAACACCACCACGGGAAGGACATAGAGCAGGCGGCGCATGGCTCGTCTCTCCTCAGGCCTTGGCGGCGGCGTTGGCGGCCCGCGCCGGCGCGCCGACCCGGTGGCGGCGGTCGGCCAGCGAGATCAGCCCGCCGACGATCAGCAACAGGGCGCCGGCCCACAGCCAGGGAATACAGGGGTTGAAGTACAGCCGCGTCACCCAGCCGCCCTTGTTGGGATCGGGGTCGCCGATCACCACGTAAAGGTCGCCGGTTATCCCTGACCGGATGGCCGCCGTGGTGGTGGGGCGCGGCGGCTGCTTGTACAGGCGCTTTTCCGGGCTCATCACGTCGATGACCGTGCCGCCCCTGGAAATCTCGAAGGTGGCCCGCGTGGCGGTGTAGTTGGGGCCGGGGACGTCGTCCACCGACTTCAGGGTCACGCCGAAACCGCCCACCGTGACGGTCTCGCCGATCTTCTGGGTCTGGATGTGCTCGGTGGTCCAGGCCGACGAGGCGGTGAGACCGACGATGAACACCGCCAGCCCGAAATGGGCCAGCACCATGCCCCAGGCGGAATTGGGCAGTTTGGCGGCGCGCGACAGCGCCTGACCCGGGCGGGTGAACAGGCCGATGCGCTCGGCCAGGTCCCACAGGGTGCCCAGGCCCAGCCAGACGGCGAGCGCGAAGCCGGCGGCGGTCCACCACGGGCCGGACGAGCCGCCCTGGAGGAACCACACGGCCATGGCCGAACCCAGCGCCAGGGCGCCGATGAACTTCAGGCGGGCCAGCACGCCGGCCAGATCGCCGCGCTTCCACGACATCATGGGAGCGGCGGCCATCACCAGCACCATGGGGGCCATCAGGGGCAGGAACACCGCGTTGAAGAAGGGCGGACCCACCGACACCTTGCCGAGGTTGAGAGCGTCGGCGATCAGCGGGTAAAGGGTGCCCAGCAGCACGGTGGCCGCACCGGTGGCCATCAGCACGTTGTTGAGCAGCAACGCGCCTTCGCGCGAGATGGGCGAGAACAGGCCGCCCATCTTCATGGACGGCGCCCGGGCGGCGTAAAGGGCCAGCGAACCGCCCACCGCGCCGCACAGCAGCACTAAGATGAACACGCCCCTGGCCGGGTCGGTGGCGAAGGCGTGCACGCTGGTGAGCACGCCCGAACGCACCAGGAAGGTGCCCAACAGCGACAGGCCGAAGGCGACGATGGCCAAAAGGATGGTCCAGCTCTTCAGCGCGTCGCGCTTTTCCACCACGATGGCGGAGTGCAGCAGGGCGGTGCCGGCCAGCCAGGGCATGAACGAGGCGTTCTCCACCGGGTCCCAGTACCACCAGCCGCCCCAGCCCAGCGTGTAATAGGCCCACCACGAGCCCAGCACGATGCCGGCGGTGAGGAACACCCAGGCGGCCAGCGTCCAGGGCCGCACCCAGCGGGCCCAGGCGGCGTCCACCCGGCCTTCCAGCAGGGCGGCGATGGCGAACGAGAAGGCCATGGAGAAGCCCACATAGCCCAGGTACAGGAAGGGCGGATGGAAGGCCAGGCCCGGGTCCTGCAGCATGGGATTGAGGCCCTGGCCGTTGATGGGGGGCGGCTCCAGGCGGGCGAAGGGATTGGAGGTGAGCAGGATGAAGGCCAGAAAGCCCACGGCGATCATGGCCTGCACGGCCAGGGCGCGGGACTTCAGGCCCGGCGGCAGGTTGCGGCCGAACAGGGTCACGGCGAAGCCGAACAGGGCCAGGATGGTGATCCACAAGAGCAGCGAGCCCTCGTGGTTGCCCCACACGCCCGCCACCTTGTAGAGCATGGGCTTGTCGGTATGGCTGTTCTGGGCGACGTTCATCAGCGAGAAATCGCTGGTGACATAGGCGTTGGTCAGCGCCCCGAAGGCGATGGCGATGAACAGGAACTGCAGCGTGGCGGCCGAGCCGGCCACGTTCATCCAGGCGGTGTTGCCGCGCCTGGCGCCCATCAGCGGGACAATCGCCTGCACCAATGCGACGCACAAAGCCAGCACCAGGGCGAAATGGCCGATTTCGGCGATCATGAAACCTCTCCAGCGTCATTCCCGCGCAGGCGGGAATCCATGCGTCCGCAGACAGTATCTATTACGGTTCCCATTCGTCTCGCCCCACCATGGACCCCCGCCTTCGCGGGGGTGACGAAAAAGAAAGCGGCCGTCACTTCTGCTGCTTGCCGTCGTTCCACTGGCCGGACTTCTTCAGGGCGTCGGCCACTTCCTTGGGCATGTAGTTCTCGTCGTGCTTGGCCAGCACCTCGGTGGCCTGGAAATGGCCGCCCTTTTCCATGCGGCCTTCCACCACCACGCCCTGGCCCTCGCGGAACAGGTCGGGCAGCACGCCGGTATAGACCACGGCAATGGCGTTGGTCACGTCGGTGACCTTGAAGCTGATGGTCTTGCCGTCCTTGACCACGGAATCGTTTTCCACCAATCCGCCGATGCGCATGCGCCGTCCCTCGGGGATGCGCTGGCTGACGATGTCGGTGGGGGAATAGAAGTAGACCAGGCTGTCGGAGATGGCGGTCAGCACCAGCGCTACCGCGCCGCCCAATGCCGCCATGCCGAGAAGGACGAAATACAGCCTGCGTTGCTTGCGGGTCACTCTTCGGTCTCCGAATCCTTGCCCCGGCGGGCGCGGCGGGCCTGCTGCAGCACCTCCAGCTCGGCCTCGGCCTTGCGGGCCGCGGACAGCGAGAGGATCAGCACCAGGGCCAGCACGACGGCGCCGACTCCGTAGGCGGGCCACACATAGCCGCCATAGCCGCCCATATGGAGCAAAGCCTGGAAGGATTCCATGACGTTGGTCACTCCCCTTGGGCCGCGGCGTGGATCTGCGCCATGCGGATGACCCGAATTTTCTGCGAAGCGATCTCGGCGCGGCCCCGAAGGATCAGGATGGAGATCCAATAGGCCTTGAACCCCACCGCCATCAGCAGCAGCGGAATCAGCATGGACGAATCGATGGCCGGACCGCCCATCTTCACCACCGAGGCCGGTTGGTGCAGCGTGTTCCACCAATCCACCGACCACTTGATCACCGGCACGTTGACGGCGCCCACCAGGGCCAGGATGGCGGCGGCCTTGTGGCCGCGCTCGGGGTCGTCGAAGGCGTTGACCAGGGCCATGTAGCCGAAATAGAGGAACAGCAGGATCAGCATGCTGGTCAGCCGGGCGTCCCAGGCCCACCAGGTGCCCCACATGGGCTTGCCCCACAAGGACCCGGTGAGCAGGCACAGGAAGGTGAAGGCGGCGCCCACCGGCGCGGTGGCCTTGGCCAGCAGATCGGCCAGCGGATGCTTCCAGATCAGCGCCATGGCCGAAAACACCGCCATGGCGGTGTAGCAGAACATGCCCATCCAGGCCGAGGGCACGTGGACGTACATGATGCGCACGCTTTCACCCTGCTGGTAATCGGCCGGCGAGCCCAGGAGGGCGAAATAGAGCCCCGACCCCAGGCAGAGGATGGCGATGGCGTTCGACCAGGGCAGAATCACCTTGGCGAGGCGGAGGAAGCGGGCGGGATTGGCGAAGCGATGCATGGCGCCCTTTCTTAGCGCCGTTCCATTCGCATTTCCAGCGGAGTCGAACGGGCGGGGCGTGAACAAAAGTTCATGTCGGCCTCAATTGTCATCCCGAGCGAAGCCGGGGGATCTTTCACGCGACGGCGGCTGAAAGATGCTTCGCATTCGCTCAGCATGACGATCGCGGCTCCTACACCCTCTCCCCCATGGGCAGCTTGCGGATGCGCTTGCCGCATGCCGCGAAGATGGCGTTGGCCAGGGCGGGGGCCAGCGGCGGCACGCCGGGCTCGCCCACCCCCGTGGGGGGCGCCGGCGACGGCACGATGTGAACCTCGACCACCGGCATCTCGTCCATGCGAAGGCAGCGGTAGTCGTGGAAGTTGGATTGCTCGGCCCGGCCGTCCTTCAGCGTGATCTCGCCGAACAGGGCGGCGGACAGGGCGAAGGCGATGCCGCCCTCCATCTGCGCCCGGACCACGTCGGGGGTGACGGCGATGCCGCAATCCACGGCGCAGACCACGCGGTCCACCTTGATGGCGCCGGTGGGGCCGACGGTCACCTCGACCACCTGGGCGACGAAGGAGTGGAAGCTTTCCTGCACCGCCAGCCCGCGCCCCTTGCCGGCGGGCAGGGGATTGCCCCAGCCGGCCTTGGCGGCGGCCAGTTCCAGCACGGCGAGATGGCGGGGCTTGTCGGCCAGCAGGGCGCGGCGCAGCTCCAGCGGGTCCTTGGCCCCCGCCTGGGCCAGTTCGTCCAGAAAGCATTCGGTGGCAAACGCGGTGTGGCTGGACCCCACCGAACGCCACCACAGCACCGGCACCGGCGCCTTGGGCGAGTGCAGCTCCACCGCCAGATGGGGGATGGCGTAGGCCAGATTGGCCGCACCCTCCACCGAGACCGGGTCGATGCCGTCCTTGACCATGCCGGCGAAGGGGCCGCCCGCCAGGATGGACTGGCAGACCAGACGGTGGCGCCAGGCCAGCGGCATGCCGCGCTCGTCGAGCGACGCCTCCAGCCCATGCAGCGCCATGGGACGGTAATACCCGCCCGTGATGTCGTCTTCGCGGGTCCACATCAGGCGCACCGGGGCATTGGTCGCCTTGGCCACCTCGACGCCTTCGACGATGTAGTCGGACGCCGGGTTGGCGCGCCGCCCGAAGCTGCCGCCGGCCAGCATGGTGTGGATCTCCACCTGCTCGGGCTTGAGGCCCGCCGCCTTGGCGGCCATGGCCTGATCATGGGTCTGGAACTGGCAGCCGGCCCAGATTTCGCACTTGGCCGCAGACAGGCGCACCACGCAATTGAGCGGCTCCATGGGGGCGTGGGCCAGATAGGGGAGTTCGTAGGTGGCGGCCAGGCGCTGGCTCCCCTGGCCGAGGGCCAGGGCGGCATCGCCCTTGGTCGCCGCCGGGCTGCCCGGCTTGGCCAGCAGGGCGGTCCAGTCGCGGCGCAGGGCTTCGGTGGAGACCCGTTCGGCCGGCTCGGACCAGCGGGCTTTCAAGGCTTCGCGTCCCTTGTGCGCCGCCCAGAAGGAACTGGCCGCCACGGCGATGCCCGACGAGATGGGCACCACCGCCATGACGCCCGGCACCGCCAGGGCCGCCTTACGGTCATAAGCCTCGATGCGGGCGCCCCACACCGGCGGGCGGGCCACCAGAGCGGTGAGCAGGCCGGGCAGGCGGATGTCGGCGCCGAATTTGGCGGTGCCGTCGCTCTTCATCCGGGAATCGGTGCGCTTGACCCCGGGCTTGCCGATCAGGCGGAAGTCGGCGGGCTGCTTCAAGGGCGGCGCGGCGGGCGGAGCCAGCGTGGCGGCCACCTCCACCAGCTCGCCATAGGAAAGCCGCCGGCCGCTGGGCGCGTGGACCACGCCGCCGTTGAGGGCGGTCAGGGTGGAGGACTCGGCCCTAAGAATGCGTGACGCCGCCTCCACCAGCATCTCGCGCGCCGCCGCGCCGGCCAGACGCAGTTGCTGCCAGGAATTGGCGGTGGCGGTCGAGCCGCCGGTCCCCTGGCTGGGTCCCCAGAACAGGTTGTTGTAGCGCCTGGCATCGGCGGGGGCGAATTCCACCGTCACCTGGGCGGGGTCCACCTCCAGTTCCTCGGCCACCAGCACCGGCAGGCCGGTGGCGACGCCCTGGCCCATCTCCAGATGCTTGACCGTCACCGTCACCCGTCCGTCGGGGGCGATGGCGACGAAGGCGTTGATGGCCGCGCCGCCGCCCGATTCCGCCTGGGCGCGGGCCTCGCCCACCGCCAGGACCAGCCCGGTGCCGGCGGTGACCTTGAGGAAGGTCCGGCGCTTCATGCGCCCCCCCTGAGCCGCCTGGCGGCCAGATGGATGCCGGCGCGGATGCGCTGGTAGGTGCCGCAGCGGCAGAGATTGCCGCTCATGGCGCTGTCGATGTCGGCATCGCTGGGCTTGGGATTGCGGCGCAGCAGGGCGCCGGCGCTGATCAACTGGCCCGACTGGCAAAAGCCGCACTGGGGCACGTCCAGTTCGATCCAGGCGGCGCGCAATTGCGCCGCGACGGCGTCGTTCAGGCCGGACAGGGTGACGATGCGCCGGCCGCTGACCTCGGAGACCGGCAACTGGCAGGCTCTGGCGGGCTCGCCGTCCACCAGGACCGAACAGGCGCCGCACTGGCCCTGGCCGCAGCCATAGCGCAATGCGGTCAGGCCCAACTGGTCGCGCAGCACCCACAAGAGCGGGGTGTCCGGCTGGGCGTCCACCTTGTGGCGTTCGCCGTTGACGATGAGGGAATACATCGGTCCGTCGCCCTTCCGATTGGAAGCGTTACAGGCTTACCCGCAATGGCGGGGGCGGGCAAGGGTTAACAGAATCCTAACCACGTCCGTGGTTGGAGTGAAGGGGACGCGTTTCTCAACGGAGGCCGAGATGCCGAGACTGATCGCCCTGGTGCTGGCGGCGTTTTTCCTGGCGGGCCATGCCTCGGCGCAGGTCACCGACCAGACCATGATGGTGGGCAAGGCCGTCACCGTGGTCGAGCGCCTGCGCGCCGATCCCAATTTCAGTTCCCAGATGACCAACCTGCTGGGCCGGGCGCGGGCCGTGCTGGTGGTGCCCGATCTGGTCAAGGGCGGGTTCATCCTGGGCGCCCAGTACGGCACCGGCGTGCTGCTGGCCCGCGACGGAGGGGGGCGCTGGAGCGGTCCGGCCTTCTATTCGGTGGCGGCGGGCAGCGTCGGGCTGCAGATCGGCCTGCAGGACGCCGAGACGGTCTACATCATCATGAGCGAGGGCGGCCTGAAGGCGGTGGTCGACAACCAGTTCAAGGCCGGCGCCGAGGCGGGCGTGGCGGTCGCCGTGGTGGGGGCGGGGGCCTCGGCCAACACCACCACCAATGTGGGCGCCGACATCTACGCCTTTTCGCGCTCGGTCGGCCTTTACGGCGGCGCCACCCTGGACGGCGCCGGCATCCTGCCCCGGCATTCGTGGAATTCCGCCTATTACGGCGGCAATCCGACGCCCGAGGACATCCTGTTCAGCCGCAGCGTGGATTCGCGTCAGGCCGACCGGTTAAGGGACATCCTGTCACGCTGACGCGGGCAGGCTCACCGTGAACCTCGCCCCGCCCTCCTCGCGGTTCTCGGCGCGGATGGTTCCGCCGTGGGCTTCGACGATCTGGCGCGAGATGGACAGGCCCAGGCCGGAATGGGTGCCGAACTTCTCGCCCTCGGGACGTTCGGAGTAGAAGCGCTCGAACACGGCGTCCAGCTTGCCTTCGGGAATACCCGGCCCCTGGTCCTCGACGGTGAGGGCGATGCGCCCGTCTTCGCGCCGGGCGGCCAGGGTGATCAGCCCGCCTTCGGGGCTGAACGACACGGCGTTGGAAATCAGGTTGCGCAGCACCTGAACCAGGCGGGATTCGATGCCCTGGACCACCAGGGGGTCGTCCTCGGGCCGCTCCACCTGGAAGCTCACCCCCCGGTCTTCACAGGTGCCGCCATAGATCTCGGCCATGGTGTCGAGCATGGCGGCCAGGGTCACCGGACCGGTCTCGGCGCGGCTCATCTCGGCGTCGACGCGCGACGCATCCGAGATGTCGCTGATCAGCCGGTCGAGCCGCCCCACGTCGTCCAGCACGATGGCCATCAGGCGGGCGCGCTTGTCCGGGTCCTCGATGCGGGCCGCCGTTTCCACCGCCGAGCGCAAGGACGTCAGCGGATTCTTGATCTCGTGCGCCACGTCGGCGGCGAAGGCCTCGATGGCGTCCATGCGCCGCCACAGGGCCTCGGTCATTTCCTTCAAGGCCAGGGACAGCTCGCCGATCTCGTCCTTGCGCCGCGACAGGTCGGGAATGGCGTGGACGCGCCCCTGGCCGTGGCGCACCCGCTCGGCGGCCAGCGCCAGGCGGCGGATGGGCCGGGCGATGGTGCCGGCCATGTAGAGCGACACGCCGATGGTGAGAGCCAGCGACACGGCGAAGGCTTCCAGGATGGCGATGCGCACCTGGAACAGCGAGCGGGCGATGTTGGTGCCGTCGGCGGTGATCAGGAGCGCGCCCACCACCTGCTTGTAGCGCTGTACCGGCACCGCCACCGACAGCATCAGGGTGCCGTTCCGGCGCGAGCGCACCGCCCAGGCGGTCCGGCCGGCCATGGCGGTCATGACTTCCTCGAAATCGTCGGCCCGCGCGTTGGGATGCTCGCGGTAAAGCGGCAGGGACTCGTCCCTGGGCATCCAGCGCGACCAGCGGTCCCATTGCCGTGCCAGCCGATCGCTCCAGTGGGGGGGCGTGGGCGGCGGCAGTTCCTCGATGTAGATGGAGCCCTTGGCGCCGCCCACCACGCGGGAATCGGCGGCCAGCTCGCCCACCGAGCCGAACAGCCGGGCGCGGAACTTGGCCGGTTCGGACAGGCGGCGGACCATCTGCTGCGCCATGTCGGGGTTGATCTCGAAGAAGCCCGCCTCCTCCTCGAACACCGCGCCCTCGCCGATGGCGCCGGCCACCATCTCGGCCTGGGTGCCCAGCCCGTCCAGCTCGGCCCGGATCAGTCCCTGCTTGTAGCGGTCGAGATAGAACACGCCCACCACCAGCACGATGGGGGCCAGCAGGTTGACCAGCAGGATGCGCCGGGTCAGCGGCGAGGCCAGCAGCCGCCATCGGGGCAGCCGCCGCCGCCTGGACGGGGGGGGCTCACTCATCCCGGTAACGGTATCCGACGCCGTACAGGGTTTCGATCTGGGCGAAGTCGTCGTCCACCTCGCGGAACTTCTTGCGCAGCCGCTTGATGTGGCTGTCGATGGTGCGGTCGTCCACGTAGATGGACTCGCCGTAAGCCGCGTCGATCAGCTGGTCGCGGTTCTTGACGTGGCCGGGGCGGACGGCCAGCGACTTCAGCAGCAGGAATTCGGTGACGGTGAGGTCCACCGCGCGACCCTTCCAGGTGCAGACGTGGCGGCCGGGGTCGAGCACCAGTTGGCCCCGCACCAGGGTCTCGCCGCCGGGCTCGGCCGCGCCGGCGGCATTGGCCTCCAGGCGGCGGATCAGGGTGCGGATGCGCTCGATCAGCAGTTTCTGCGAGAACGGCTTCTTGATGTAGTCGTCGGCGCCCATGCGCAGACCCAGCAGTTCGTCGATCTCGTCATCCTTGGAGGTGAGGAAGATCACCGGAATGGCCGATTGCTTGCGCAGGCGTTGCAGCAATTCCATGCCGTCCATGCGCGGCATCTTGATGTCGAGCACCGCCAGGTCGGCGGGCTGAGCGGTCAGGCCGCGCAGGGCCTCGGCCCCGTCGGTGTAGGTGCGCACCTTGAAGCCCTCGGCCTCCAGCGCCATCGAGACCGAGGTCAGGATGTTGCGGTCGTCGTCGACCAGGGCGATGGTATGGGACACGGCTGAACCCCTTTGCAATTGACCTGTCATCCCGAGCGGATGCGAGGGATCTCCGTTTGCTCGGACGGGCCGGAGCAGGAGGAGATCCCTCGTCGCCATGCTCCTCGGGATGACATCTGAAGACAAGCCCTGGGAATGGTTTGCATCCCGATCATGGCGAAATTATAGTGCCCGGCGATGGTTCCCCGCGATCCGAGAGGGCGCGGGGTGAAAATGGGAACGTGGTGCGGCGCCCGAAAAGGGGGCCAATTCCATGACTGCCCCCGCAACTGTAGGCGGAGAGGTTCCGGCCCTAGAGAGACGCCACTGGCCCGAATATGGGCTGGGAAGGCTAAGCCGGACCCAACGACCCGCGAGTCAGGAGACCTGCCATCATCGAGAGTCGCTTGCGAGCCCGTTCGGCCGGGGTGTGCCGTCGGGTCAGTGTTCCGTTTCGCGGCGACAGGGATTGTCTCTCGACGAACGGAGTCTGTTCATCATGCATATCATGGAAGGGTTCCTTCCCGCCGGCCACGCCGTGGCCTGGACCTGCATTTCCGCCCCCTTCGTGGTGGCCGGCGCGCGCTCGTTGAAGCGCATCCTGGCCGAACGGCCCGAGGCGCGGCTGAACATCGCGGCGTCGGCCGGCTTCACCTTCGTGCTGTCGGCCCTGAAGCTGCCCAGCGTCACCGGCTCGTGCTCGCATCCCACCGGAACGGCGCTGGGCGCCATGCAGTTCGGTCCCGGCATCATGGCGGTGATCGGGGCCATCGTGCTGCTGTTCCAGGGGCTGCTGCTGGCCCATGGCGGATTGTCGACCATGGGGGCCAACGTCTTTTCCATGGCCATCGCCGGACCGTGGGTGGCCTATGGCGTGTGGACGCTGGCCGGACGCCTGGGTGCGCCGGTGGCGGTCGCGGTGTTCCTGTCGGCCTTTCTGGGTGACCTCGCCACCTATGTGGTGACCTCGGCCCAGCTGGCGGCGGCCTTCCCCGATGCCGAAAGCGGCTTCGTCGGCGCCTTCGCCAAGTTCGGCGGCATCTTCGCCATCACCCAACTGCCCCTGGCGGTGGCCGAGGGACTGGTCACCGTGGTGGTGATGAACGCCCTGTCCAGCCGTACCCCGCGCATCGAAGGAGCCAAGGCATGAGCGCGCGCGCCAATACCCTGCTGCTGGGTGCCGCGGCGCTGATCATCGCCGCCCCGCTGGTCCTCAACCCCGCCGGCCAGTTCGGCGGCACCGACGACGCCGCCAGCCAGGTGGTGGAATCCAGCAATCCCGGCTACGAGAAGTGGACCGCGCCGTTCTGGCAGCCGTCCAAGGAGATCGAAGGGCTGCTGTTCGCGCTGCAGGCCGCCTTCGGGGCCGGTCTGCTGGGCTATGTCATCGGACGCCGGCACGGCCGGCGCGACAAGTGACTCTCGCCATCGACCGTCTGTCCCAGACGGGACCCTGGCGCCGCCGAGCGACCGCCGAAAAGGCGGTGCTCGCTCTCGGTCTCCTGGTCCTGGCCCTGGCGCTGCCCCCCTTGCCGGGGGCGGCGCTGGTGCTGGTCTGCGCCTGGGCGCTGGCGCTGGTTGCGGCCAAGGTGCCGCCCGGCGACTGGCTGCGGCTCAACGTCCTTCCGCTGGGCTTCGTGCTGACCGGGGCCGCCGCCCTGGCGGTGGACGTTGATTCCCAGGGGCTGCGTCTGGCCGCCGACCAGGGGCGGCAGGCCGTCCAGGTGGTGCTGCGGGCGGCGGCTTGCGTGTCCGCCCTGCTGCTGCTGGCCGCCACCACGCCGGCGCCCGATCTGGTGCGCGGCCTGCGCCGTCTCGGCCTTCCCCCCGAGATCGCCGAGATCATGCTGCTCACCTGGACGTTCGTGTTCCTGCTGCTCGATCAGGCCGCCGCCATCCGCAACGCGCAGGAGGCTCGCCTGGGCTGGTTCGGGCCGAAGCGGCAGGTGCGGTCGCTGGGCCTGCTGATCGCCCAGTTGCTGCCGCGCGCCATGGAGCGCGCCCGGCGCCTGGAATTGGGGCTGGCGGCCAGGGGCTTCGACGGCTCGCTGCCCATGCTGTCGGTGGCGCGCCCGGCCTCGGGCCCGGTGCTGGCGCTGATCATAGGGGGGCTGGCCGCCCTGGCGGGGGTGAGCCTGTGGCTGGGGTGATCCTCGAGGCCAAGGGCCTCGCCTATGCCTATCCCGGCGGCGTCGCGGCGCTCGCCGGTCTCGATCTCGCGGTGGAGCGGGGGCGGCGGCTTGCCGTACTCGGCCCCAACGGGGCAGGCAAGACCACGCTTTTGCTGCATCTCAACGGTACCTTGAAGCCCGCGTCCGGCGAGGTTCACCTGGACGGCCAGTCCATGGGCTATTCCCGCGCTGGCCTGACCGGCTGGCGCAAGAGGGTCGGGCTGGTGCTGCAGGAGCCCGACGACCAGTTGTTCGCCGCCACCGTGGCCGAGGACGTGTCGTTCGGGCCGCTCAATCTCGGCCTGTCCGAGGCCGAGACCCGGCGGCGGGTGGAGGCGGCGCTGGACGCGCTGGGCATTCTTGATCTGGCCGAGCGCGCCACCCACATGCTGTCCTTCGGCCAGAAGAAGCGGGTGGCCGTTGCCGGCGCCCTGGCCATGGAGCCCGAGGTGCTGCTGCTGGACGAGCCGCTGGCCGGCCTCGACCACCAGGGGGGCAAGCGCCTGCTGGCCGCCCTGGACCGTCTGGCCCGGGCGGGCACCACCCTGGTGTTCACCACCCACGAGGTGGATCTGGCTTACGGCTTCGCCGACCGGGTGGCGCTGTTCCAGGGCGGCAAGGTGATCGCCCAGGGCGAGGCGGCCCACGTGCTGGCCGACCGCGCGTCCCTGGCGGCCTGCGGGCTGGAGCCGCCCCTGCTGCTGGAACTGGGGGTGCGGACCCGCGAGGAGGCTCTGGCCTTGATGGGGGTCCGGCGGAAGGTGTATTAGCAACACCTCAACAAACGAGGTCTTCCATGCGCATCCTGCTTGCCGCCGCCCTGCTGCTGTCCCTGGCCTTTCCCGCCCTGGCCGAGATCAAGACCATCTCGGCGCCCGAGGCGTTGCGGGGGGCGAAGACGGGCGAGGTGGTGCTGGTGGATATCCGCCAGCCCGAGGAATGGAAGCAGACCGGGGTGGCCGAGGGTGCCAGGCTCATTCCCATGCGCCACCCGGAGGGCGGCACCGGCTTCGTGCGCGACCTGCTGGCCGCCGCCAAGGGGGACCGCAACGCCCCCATCGCGCTCATCTGCCGCACCGGCAACCGCTCGGCCGCCACCGCCAAGGCGCTGGCCGATGCCGGTTTCACCCATATCCTCGACGTGTCGGAAGGCATGGCGGGATCGGGTGCCGGGCCGGGCTGGATCCGGCGCGACCTGCCCATGACCCGCTGCCCGGTGTGCTGATTCCCCCTTAGCAAAAGGCGATAGCTGCCCCATATTACTTTTTTCCTGTCCCCTGGAAGGAATGGCCTTTTGGGGAAGAAGGAAGGGAGGGGATCATGAAAGCATTCATCGCCGCCGCGTGCCTTGGACTTCTGGTCGCCGCGCCGGGTGCCGCCTTCGCCGGTGCGGACGACGCCAAGTGGGTCGCCAAGTGCATCAAGGACAATGGTGACGCCAAGGTGTCCATCGACGTGGTCACCAAGTACTGCACCTGCATGAACAACAAGATGGACGACAACGAGACCCAGTCCATCAGCACCTGGGAGAAGACCCACCCCGCCGAGATGAAGGCGTGCGAGGCCGAAGCCGGCTGGAAGTAGGCCGGACCATCCTAGGGACAGGGGCGGAGGTCTTCTCCGCCCCTTTTCCTATCGCAGGGACGCCTCGATGTTGCCGCCGTCCACGGTGACGGTGCAGGCGGTGACCTTGGAGGCCTTGGCCAGCCAGACGAAGGCGTCGGCCACGTCCTCGGCGGTGACTTCGCGGCCCAGCAGGTTGCCGCCCATGTAGTCCTGCTCCGACAGGCCGCGCGCCGAGGACCGGCTCTTGATCATCTCGTCGGTGAGCAGGCCGGACCGGATGCGGTCGGCGTTGACGGCGTTGGAGCGGATGCCGTCCCTGCCGTAATCCAGGGCGTATTGCTTCATCAGGAACAGGGTGGCCGCCTTGGGCAGGCCGTAGGGGCCGAAATTCTTGCCCGGATTGACCGCCTGCTTCGAGGCGTTGAACAGCAGCACGCCGCCGGTGTCCTGGGCCTTGAAGAGGCGCACGGCATTTTGCGCCACGCTCTGGTGGCCGAAGAAGTTCAGCTCGAACGAGGCGCGCAGCGTGGAATCCTCCACCTCGCCCACCGGTCCTTGCCAGGCGGCGCCGGCATTGCTCACCACCACGTCGACGCCGCCGAAGCGCTCGGCCACGCGGTCGAAGGCGGCGCGCACCGATGCCGGGTCGGTGACGTCGCAGGCGATTCCGATGGCCTTGCCGCCGCAGGCCTTGGCGGCCTTGGCCGCCGCGTCGGAATCGCGGTCGAGCACGGCCACCTCGGCGCCCTCACGCGCAAAGGCCTTGGCGGTGGCGGCGCCGATGCCGGAGCCGCCGCCGGTGACCACCACCACCTGGCGGGCCAGGGGCTTCTCGGCGGCCTTGCCCAGCTTGGCCTGTTCCAGGGACCAGTATTCCAGGTCGAACAGATCGGCCTCGCCCACCGGCTCGAAGCGGCCGATGGCCTCGGCGTCGGTGATGCTTTCCACCGTGTTCACGGCGATGTCGGCGGCGATGGCGGCGTCCTTGGCGCTTGCTCCGATGCCGAACAGGCCGAGCCCCTGGACCAGCGCGACGCAGGGCTTGGGGTCCAGCTCGGTCTTGACGCCGCCCAGGCGCTGGTTGTTGCGGCTGAAATAGGCGTGGTAGCGGGCCTCGAACGCCTCGATGGCGGCGCGGGCGGAATCGGCCCACAGATAGAGCTTGCCCGCCTCGGGGGCCGGCAGCACCACCGGCCAGTTCTTGGTGCGGATGGTGTGGTCGGGGGTGACCACGCCCTGCTGGGAATAGCGCGACACCTCGGCGCCGTTCACATAGGCGAGGATGGCCGGGCTGGTGCGGAAATCCAGGATGCGGCGCTTGCCCCCGCCTTCCAGCAGGCCGCGCAGGACGGGCGCCACCTCGGCCAGCGGCGCGACATCCCCGGGCAGGCCCTTGGCGGGAACCAGGGTCTTGCGGCCCTTTTCCAGGCGCTGCTCGGCCAGGGTCACCATCTCGATCATGCGCTCGTAGGCGGTCCTGGCGTCGTCTCCGAAGGTGAAGATGCCGTGCTTGACCAGGATCAGGCCTTCGACGCCAGGGTCCTGCTCGTAGACCTCGGCCGCCTTCTTGGCCAGGGCGAAGCCGGGCATGATGTAGGGGACATAGCCCATGCGGGACCCGTAGACCTCGCGGGCCAGGGCTTCGCCGTCGGGCTGGTCCACCAGCGACAGCACCGCGGTGGAATGGGTGTGGTCGATGAACTTGTGCGGCAGAAAGCCGTGCAGCAGCGTCTCCACCGACGGGTTGGGCGACGACGAGTTCATCAGGTTGCCGCGCTGGTAATCCACCATGTCCTCGTCGGAGAGCCGGTCCAGCTTGCGCAGCTTCAAGAGCGGCGCCAGGCGCACGGCGGGCAGGCCGGCCGGCTCGATGTCGCCCATGTCCCAGCCCGAGCCCTTGACGCACAGAACCTCGACGTCGTCGCCCAGCAGGTCCTTCACCGTGGTCTTGCACGACGTGTTGCCGCCGCCGTGCAGCACCAGCTTCGGGTCGCCGCCCAGCAGCCGGGTGGTGTAGACCCGAAGCGCCAGATCGCGGTTCACGCCCTGCGGCGCGTACTTGGCGACGTAGGATTCGGCATCAGCATCGGACCACAGGGATTTCATGACGACCTCGGGACAGGGCGAAAGCGGGAGGCGGGATTATTACGCCATGTCCGGGGACGGGGAAAGAGAAAGGCTCAGGCCACCTGAGGGGCGGCGGCGCCGGGGGCATTGCGCCCGCGCAGCCGCCGGATCATCTCCAGCGTCTTGCGGGCCATGTTCACCGTGATGGTGGCGTGCTGGTCGGGATGCTCCAGAATCACCAGAGCTTCGCCCTCCAACTCATCCAGAATGTCGTCGCCTAGGGTGTCGTGTTCACCACTGGCGGCCAGATGCCTGCGCATGCCATCCCCGCGGATCATATCCTTAGGATGTATGTATCATACCAAGGAGTAAAAATACTACTCCTTTATCTCGCTCCTTATACCAAGGTATGAGTCACGAAGGGCGGCATCCGCCGTCTCCGGGTCGAGCCGGACATCCAGCCAGGATATGCCCCAGTGAAGGTGGGCGCCGGTGGCCAGTCCGGTGGCGCCGACGGCGCCGATCAGGTCACCCCGCCGCACGGCGGTTCCGGCGGCGACGTCCATTCGCGACAGGTGGGCGTAGCTGGAGATCAGGCCCAGCCCATGGTCGATCATCACCGTGCGTCCCGTCAGGAACAGGTCGGGGGCGGCCAGCACCACCGTGCCATCGGCGCAGGCGTGGACCGGGGCACCGGCGGGGGCGGCGATGTCCAGGCCGGAATGGGGGGCGCCGCCGATGCCGTTATAGACCCGCTGGCTGCCGAACACGCCCGAGACCTTGCCGTCGGAGGGGCGCAGCAGACCGTCGCCTCCCTGGATGCGCGGCTCCAGGGTGACGCGGGCGCGGATGGCGCGGACCATCTCGGTCTCGGACTTAAGGCGGGCCAGGGAGGCGGCGTCGGGCTCGGTCTTTTCGCGCGGCAGGCCTTCGATGCGCTGGACCGGCCAGTCGCGGCGCGACACCGCCAGGGCGCGATTCTCCTCGCCCCCGTCGGGCAGGGTGACCCGCAGCTCGGCCACGGGGCCGTAATCCCGCCCGAAGCCCAGCAGGAAGCGGCCTTGGGCATCCACCGGCACGGAACGGCCGTCGAGTTCCACCCGCGCGCCAGGCGCCGTGCGGCCCAGCATCAGTCCGCCCTGTTCCGCATGGCCCGACAGGCCGGTTTCGGCCGCTGCCGCCCCCACCCAGGCGAAGCCGACCAGGATCAGGGCGAGGCGGCTATTTCGGCGCCCACATGATGGTGGCATCGCCGCCGCTCTCCTTGTTGCACAATTCGGTGATGATGGCCGACGAGACGCGGGTGGGGGTGACGCCGTTGACGGACAAGAGTCCCTTCTTCACCAGCTTCATGCCGGACGCCGAGCAGATGCGCGGCGGCACCCGCTCGGCGATCACCACCGGAACGCCGTTCATGGAGGTGACGCGGATCGCGCCGCCGAACATGTGCGACGGCGGCGCGTTGCCCTGGGAGGATTCGATCATCATGGCGACGAAGCGGTCGGTTTCGGACCCGGTGTTCTCCACCGGCTCGTGCGACCGGCTCCACAGGATATAGCCGCCGATGGCGAGCGTCACGGCCAGCAACGCCGCCCCGGCGATCATCGGGGTCCGGCTTTCCTTGCCGGAATCGTGGAGATGGGCATGGAACTTGCCGTCCTTGGACTGGGCCCAATTGTCGGTGGCCGAGCGCGGCAGGCGCTGCTCCTTGGCGGCGCGCAGCACCTCGATGCAGCCGCGCGCCGCCGAGCGCATCTCGTTGCGGTGGACTTCGGGGGTGTGGCCGGGCTTGACGGCGGCGACGACCTCACTGGCCCGGCGGCGGAGCGCATTGCGCAATTCCCGGTCATAGGGGCGGCGCAGCATCAGGTCCAGCGCCAGGATGGTCAGCTGTTCCAGCCTGGCCGGGTCCTTGACGCCGGGCAATTTCAGAATAAGCGCCTGGAACAGGGCTTCCTGCTCCTCGGTGGTCGCCGGCTTCTCCACGGGATGATCCATCCTGTCCGTCCTGCAACCCACTCCCCAGGTGAATGCTAGCCTTACCCGCGTTAATGAGCCGTTACCTCAATTCACCACAAAAAATTTGTCGTTGTGAATAATTCTACACAATGCCATATGAGGTTGATGGGTGGGGGTATCCGCTGATCTCGAGGCATTTCAAACGATGAGTGTGGACATGACGCATCCGGCCCTTGGGCATGGCCTTTCCTTCGACGACCTGTACCGCCGTTCCGGCCTGGAGCGGGTGGACGGCGCCTTTCTCGCCGCCCTGGCCGCCGCCGACCCGGTCCTGGCCGGGCGGCTGAAGGCCGCCCGCGCCGACGCGGATGCGCTTGGTCCTAAGGAGGAGGCGGCGCTGCTGGTGGAACTGGCGCCCCATCTGGATGACTTCCTGGCCGAGCTGTTCGCCATCCGCACCGCCGTCGCCGAGCTCAAGGCCCGCCAGGACTCTCTCGCGCCGCTCTATCAGGCCAAGCGCCTGTTCGTGCAGCGCCGGGCCTTGAAGGAGATCAAGCCCGACGAGGCCGCCACCCTGGACGCCCGCGCCCTGGAGATGGAATACGCGCTGAAAGTGGGCGAGCAATTCTCGGAAGCCGGCTTCGCCCGGCGCGTGCTGGCCTGGATGGACGACGAGGCCGCCCATGCCGAGGAACTGAAGCTGGCCGTGCGTCTGGCCGCCGCCAAGGTGGCCGCCAACGACGGCGCCCATCACCCCCAGGGCATCCTGTTCAAGGTGCCGGCCAAGCACGATCCCCTGCATCAGGTGCCGGTGGTCAGGGGCGAGCTGTGCGGCGTGCCCACCCTGGAATTCGAAGCCGGTCGTCTGCGCCGGCGCGAGGGGTTCAACCTCACCGATGCCGGCACCGATCTGGCCGGCGCGCTGGACGAGATCAATTACTGCATCCTCTGCCACCACCAGGGCCGTGATTCCTGCTCCAAGGGCATGAAGGACAAAAAGACCGGTGAGACGCAGAAGAACGCGCTGGGCGTCGCCATGGAGGGCTGCCCGCTCGAGGAGAAGATCTCCGAGATGCACGAGGCCAAGGCCGCCGGCCACGCCTTGGCGGCGCTGGCCATCATCGCCGTGGACAATCCCATGGCGGCGGGCACCGGGCACCGCATCTGCAACGACTGCATGACCGCCTGCGTCTACCAGAACCAGAACCGCGACCCCGTCAACGTGCCCGAGGCCGAGACCCGGACTCTGAAGGACGTGCTGGAACTGCCCTGGGGCTTCGAGATCTATTCCCTGCTGACCCGCTGGAACCCGGTCAATCTGCGCCGCCCGCTGCCCCGTCCTGATTCGGGGCGCAAGGTGCTGGTGGTGGGCATGGGCCCGGCCGGCTATACCCTCGCGCACCACCTGATGCAGGACGGCCACCATGTGGTGGCGGTGGACGGGCTGAAGATCGAGCCGCTGGCCGCCGACCTGTCGGGCGTCGACGCTTTCGGCAAGCGCGTTCCCTTCCGTCCCGTCCGCGACATCCGTTCTCTGTGGCAGCCCCTGGGCGAGCGGGTGATGGGCGGCTTCGGCGGCGTGGCCGAGTACGGCATCACGGTGCGCTGGGACAAGAACTTTCTCGACGTCATCCGCCTGCTTCTGGAACGCCGTTCGGAATTCGCCCTGTTCGGCGGCGTGCGCTTCGGCGGCAACCTGACCCTGGACGAGGCGTTCGATCTGGGCTTCGACCACGTGGCCCTGGCCACGGGGGCGGGCAAGCCCACCATCCTCGACATGCCGGGAGGGCTGGCCAAGGGCGTGCGCCAGGCGTCGGACTTCCTGATGGCCCTGCAGCTGACCGGCGCGGCCCGGCCGGGCACCCTGGCCAGCCTGCAGCTCCGGCTGCCGGTGGTGGTGATCGGCGGCGGCCTGACCGCCATCGACACCTGCACCGAGGCCCTGGCCTATTACCCCGTCCAGGTGGAAAAGTTCCTGTCCCGCCACGAGCAGCTGGTGGCCGAAAGGGGCGAGCACGCGGTGCGCGTCCACTGGTCGGAAGAAGACCACGAGATCGCCGACGAGTTCATCGCTCATGCCGAGGCCATCCGCGCCGAGCGCCGGGCGGCGAGCGCCGAGGGGCGCGCGCCCCGCATCCTCGAACTGCTGCAATCCTGGGGCGGGGCCACCGTGGCCTATCGCCGGGGCTTGACCGACAGCCCGGCCTACCGCAACCACGAGGAAATCTCCAAGGCGCTGGAGGAAGGCATCCGCTTCCTCGAGGGCATGACCCCGGTGGCGGTGGAGACCGACGATTTCGGCTCGGCCCACGGCGTGCAGTTCAAGGATCGGGACGGCCAGCCCCATCGCCTGCCGGCCCGTGCCGTGCTGGTGGCGGCGGGCACCGTGCCCAACACCACGCCGGCGCGCGAGGCCAAGGGCATCCATCTGGACGGCAAGTACTTCCAGGCCATGGACGAGGAGGGCAACCTCGTGACGCCGGAACGCCGCACCAAGCCGGGCGACGTCCATGTGCTGATGCATATCGACGGCCACGACCGCACGGTCAGCTTCTTCGGCGACCTGCATCCGTCCTATGCCGGCAACGTGGTTTCGGCCATGGCGTCGGCCAAGCAGGGCCATCCGGTGGTGACGCGCGCCATGGCGCGCCGCCCCGCCAATCCGGTGCCGGCGGCCCAGCTGTTCGCCACCCTCAATGACCGCCTGCGCGCCCGGGTCCATGCGGTCAACCGCCTGACGCCCACCATCATCGAGGTGGTGATCAAGGCGCCGGCGGCCGCCAACGCCTTCAAGCCCGGCCAGTTCTTCCGCCTGCAGAATTTCGAGATGCTGGCCGCCAAGGTGGGCAACACCTCGCTGGCCATGGAAGGCCTGGCGCTGACGGGGGCCTGGGTGGACAAGGACCAGGGTCTGGTCGGGCTGATCGTCCTCGAGATGGGCGGATCAAGCGATCTGTGCGCCCACCTCACCCCCGGCGAGCCGGTGGTCCTGATGGGGCCGACCGGCGCGCCCACCCATGTCTGCGGCTCGGAGACCGTGCTGCTGGCCGGCGGGGGCTTAGGCAACGCCGTGCTGTTCTCCATCGGAGCGGCCTTCCGCGCCAGGGGCTCCAAGGTGCTGTATTTCGCCGGCTACAAGAACCCCCATGACCGCTTCAAGGTGGCCGATATCGAGGCCGCCGCCGATGTGGTGGTGTGGTGCGTGGACGGCGGCGAATCCTTCGCTCCCGACCGTCCCCAGGACCGCGCCTTCGTCGGCAACATCGTCGAGGCCATGGTGGCCTATGGCGAGGGCCGCCTGGGCGAGCAGACCATCCCCATCACCGACGTGGACCGCATCATCGCCATCGGCTCGGACCGCATGATGGCGGCGGTGGCCAAGGCCCGCCACGACCGCCTCGCCCCCTTCCTCAAGCGCGAGCATCAGGGCATCGGCTCCATCAACTCGCCCATGCAATGCATGCTGAAGGAGGTCTGCGCCCAGTGCCTGCAAAAGCACAAGGACCCGGTCACCGGCGAGGAGAAGGTGGTGTTCACCTGCTTCGACCAGGACCAGCCCTTGGACAAGGTGGACTTCACCAGCCTGGCCGAGCGCCTGGGCCAGAACTCGGTGTGGGAGAAGCTGTCCAAGGCGTGGATCGACCGCTCCTTGCGGCAGGCGGGCCTGCGCCGCTAGTTCAGGGCCAGATGGAGCGCGCCGCGCAGGGCAATTCCCGCCAGGGAGCCCAGCACGGCGGGCTTCCACACCCGGGCCGTCCGGGGGCCGGCGGCCATCAGGACCGCCACCCCCGGAAAGTCCAGGGGATGGATCAGGATGCCGGCCCAGGCGTTGAGCTGGGCGGCCGACAGATGGCCGGTGCGCGCCAGTTCGTCCACGATGCCCAGCATGGCGGTGCCGCCGGCCAGATACTTGGTGACGGCGGGCAGGATCAGATCGGGATCGATGAAGGGCAAAGCATTGGTCAGCGCCTGGATGGCGCCGGCCTGCCTGAGCGCGGTGACCACGGTCAGCGACACCACCAGCATGGGAATGGCGCTGATGGCGATGCGGAAGGCCTCGGCGCCCGCCCGGTTGATGACGTCGACCACGCCCTTGGCGTTCTCGGCCACCGGGTGCTTCAGCGTCTCGTCCAGCACCTGTTCCTCGGCCGACAGGCCGCGCCCCGCCACGTGGTAGGCGATGGTGGCGGCCAGCAACCCGCCCAGCAGCGAAACGCCCAGCACCGGCACCACGGAGAGGCCCAGGGCCCCTAAGGGAAAGGCGGCGTTGGCCTGGGCCATGGCCAGCACCATGGCGAAGGCGGCGGCGAGATGGCGGTCCGAGGTGCCGCGTTGCTCCATCATGGCCAGCGTGGCGGCGGGGGCCGCGAAGCTGACGAAGCTCACCTGGATGGCGGCGAAGGTGGCCAGCCCGGTCAGGCCGAAGGGGCGCAGGATGGGGGTAAGCTTTCCCACCAGCCAGTCCAGCACTCCCCAGGCCTCCAGCAGCCGCATCATGGACAGCATCACCACCATGATGGGCAGCAGCACGAACAGCGACAGCTCGATGGCCGAGCGCCCGGCGGGCAGGACGATGGTGATCAGGGTGTTCATGGGCCGTCTGTCATTACCTGCGCGATGTTCCAGCCGGGAGGATGCGTCGTCGGCAAGTGGTATGACAAGTTCGTTTAAAGCATGCGCCTAAGCTCGTAGATCAGGTCTAATGCCTGACGTGCCGTCAGATCGTCGGGATTGACGGCCCGAAGCGCCTCCTCCACCGCGGAAACCTGCGGAGCCGCCGCCACGGCGGCCGGTTTCGGCTTGGCCAGCGCTGCGAACAGCGGCAGGTCGTCGGCCAGCCGCGCCATGCCCGACGCCTGATCCGACTTCTCCAGGATGCCCAGCACCTCCTCGGCGCGGCCCACCACGGCGGGCGGCAATCCGGCCAGCCGCGCCACGTGGATGCCGTAGGAGCGGTCGGCGGCTCCCGCCCCCACCTCGTGCAGGAACACCACGTCGCCCTGCCATTCCTTGACCCGCATCATGTGGCACGACAGCGCGGCGAGGCGCGACGTGAGGCGGGTCAGCTCGTGGTAATGGGTGGCGAACAGGGCGCGGCAGCGGTTGACCTCGTGCAGGTGCTCGACCACCGCCCAGGCGATGGACAACCCGTCGAAGGTGGCGGTGCCGCGCCCGATCTCGTCCAGGATGACCAGGGCGCGAGGACCCGCCTGATTGAGGATGGCGGCGGTCTCCACCATCTCGACCATGAAGGTGGATCGCCCGCGCGCCAGATCGTCGGCGGCGCCGACGCGGGAAAACAGCCGGTCGACCACGCCCATATGGACGGATTCGGCGGGCACGAACGAGCCCATCTGGGCCAGGATGGCGATCACCGCGTTCTGGCGCAGGAAGGTGGACTTACCCGCCATGTTGGGGCCGGTGACCAGCCACAGGCGCTGCTGGTCGGCCAGATCGCAGTCGTTGGCGACGAAGGGGCCGGAACTGGCGGCGGCCAGCGCCGCCTCCACCACCGGATGGCGGCCGCCTTGGATGTCGAAGGCGGTGCTGTCGTCGATTTTCGGCCGCGACCAGCGAGACGACGACGCCATCTCGCCCAGCGCGGCGGCGCAGTCCAGACCGGCCAGTGCCGACGCCGCCAGGGCGATTTCGGCGGCCCGCGCCGTGACCTCGGCGATCAACTCGGCCAGCAGCTCCATCTCCAGCGCCAGGGCGCGGTCGGCGGCGCCCGTGATCCTGCCCGCCAGCTCGATCAGTTCGGTGGTGGTGTAGCGCGCCGCGTTGGCCATGGTCTGGCGGTGGATGTAGCCCTCGCCCAGGCGGTCGGCCTGCTTGGACGGCACCTCGATGTGGTGGCCGATGATGTTGTTGTGGCGGATCTTCAGCGAGGTGATGCCGGTTTCGTCCTGATAGCGCTTTTCCAGGCGCATCATCACGCCGGCGCTCTCGGACTTTAAGGATTTCAGCTCGTCCAGGCCCTCGTGGAACCCTTGGGCGATGAAGCCGCCGTCGCGGGCATTGAGCGGCAGATCGGCGCTGAGGGCGCGGGCCAGCCGATCCACCAACGAGGAATGCTCGCCCAACTCGCGGGCATGCTGGTTGATGCCCGGCGGCGTGTCCAGATGGGCCTGGGTGACCAGAGTGCGCAGATTGGGAATCTCGGCCAGGGCGTCCCTGACATTGGCGAGATCGCGTGGCCCGCCGCGTCCCAGGGACAGGCGCGACAGCGCCCGCTCCACGTCGGGGCAGCGCTTCAGCGTCTCGCGCAATTCGGCCCGCACGCTTTCGTGCTCGACGAAGAAGCCCACCATGTCGAGCCGCCATTCGATGGCCTGGGGATCGGTGAGCGGCGCGGCCAGCCATGCGGCCAGAAGCCGCGCTCCCGCACCCGTCACCGTGCGGTCGATGGTGGCGAGAAGCGAGCCCCGCCGCTCACCCGTCAGGGTCTCGGCCAGCTCCAGGTTGCGCCGCGTCGCCGCGTCGATCTCCATCACCGCGCCCTCGGCCAGGCGCTTCGGCGACGACAGGCGGGGCAGCTTGCCCTTTTGCGTCAGCTCGACGTAATCCACCAGGGCGCCGCCGGCGGCCAGTTCGGGGCGGGTGAAGGCGCCGAAGCCGTCCAGGGCGCCGACCCCGTACAGCGTCTCCAGCCGGCGCCTGGCATTCTCGGAATCGAAGCGGGCGGTGGGCAGCGGCGACAGCACGTTGCGCCACTCGGCCCATACGTCGTGGAACTCGGCATTGCCCAGCAGGCGGTCCGAGACCAGCAGCTCGCCGGGGCTAAGCCGCGCCAGGGCGGCCGACAGGGTCTTGGGGTTGATGGCTTGCATGGCGAAGTCGCCGGTGGAGACATCGACCCAGGCCAGCCCCAGGCTCCCTTGCGCCTCGGCCACCGCCGCCAGGTAATTGTGGGACCGGGCGTCGAGCAGGGTGTCCTCGGTCAGCGTGCCCGCCGTGATGACGCGCACCACGTCGCGGGCCACCACCGATTTCGAGCCGCGCTTCTTGGCCTCGGCCGGGTCTTCCATCTGCTCGCCGATGGCCACCTTGAAGCCGGACCGCACCAGCTTGGCGAGATAGGCCTCGTAGGCCCGGACCGGCACGCCGCACATGGCGATGTCCTCGCCCGCATGCTTGCCCCGCTTGGTCAGCGCGATGTCCAGCGCCGCCGAGGCCTTAACCGCGTCGTCGAAGAACAGCTCGTAGAAATCGCCCATGCGGTAGAACAGCAGGCAATCGGGATGAGCCCGCTTGATGGCCAGGTACTGGGCCATCATGGGCGTGGCGTCATCAGGGATGGCGGGAAGGTCTGCGGTCACGGGCTGGTCGGGGGCTGAATGGAAACGACCGGGCACAGTATCACGGGCGTGTCATGGTTCAAGGCCCTGAGCCCCCCTTTGCAGACTCCCGCTTTGGGCGCACAATGGGATCATCAGGCCGACACGAGGAGAATCCCATGACAGCCGCCCTTGCCCCCCGCACCGGTGCCCTTCGCGAAGTGGTGGGTACCTTCGCCGACCGCAGCCATTTCGAGGCCGCGGTCTCCGCCTTGCTGGCCGAAGGCTTCGGTCGCGACAAGCTGTCGGTTCTCACCTCCCACGATTCGCTCGACGCCGCCGAGGGACCGGCGGGGGCCAAGGCGCGCAAGTGGCGCGACGGCCTGGTCGCCGTGATGGGCGAGCTGAAATTCGAAGGCCCCCTGGTGGCCGCCGGGCTGATCGCCCTGGCCGCCGGACCGGTGGGCGCGGTGATCGCCGGGCTGGTGGCGGCCGGGGTCGGCGGCGTGGCGCTCAAGGAGGTGCTGGACGAAGTGGCGGCCATTCCCGATTCCGACGATTTCGTCCGGGCCCTGGCGGCGGGCAGCGTGGTCTTGTGGGTCAGCACCGATTCGCCCGCCGAGGAAGCCAAGGCCCGCGCCCTGCTGGACGCCGCCGGCGGCGCCAACATCCATATCTTCGAGCGCGCCAAGGGAACCCGCCATTAGCGGAAATCCGGGGGCTGACGGGCGCCGGCCCGCCGCGCTTCAATGCACGACCCGGACGGGGCGAGCCAACGCCCCGCCGGCTGATTCAACAGGGAAGTGAGATCACATGGGCACCAATTTCCATTCGGAAACGTCGCGCGACGCCGACGCCAAGGGCAGCAGCGCGCTCGAGCGCGATACCCTTCTGATGCATGCCTCGGGCCGTCCCGGCAAGATCGAGGTGGTCCCCACCAAGCCGCTGGCCACCCAGCGCGACCTGTCGCTGGCCTATTCGCCGGGCGTGGCCTTTCCCTGCCTGCACATCGCCCGCGACCCGGCGCTCGCCTACGACTACACCGCCAAGGGCAACCTGGTGGCGGTGATCTCCAACGGCACCGCCGTGCTGGGCCTGGGTGATCTGGGCGCCCTGGCCTCCAAGCCGGTGATGGAGGGCAAGGCGGTGCTGTTCAAGCGCTTCGCCGACGTGGATTCCATCGACCTCGAGGTGGACACCCACGACGTCGAGGAATTCATCAGCGCGGTGCGGTATCTCGGCCCCAGCTTCGGCGGCATCAATCTGGAAGACATCAAGGCCCCCGAATGCTTCATCATCGAGCAGCGGCTGCGCGAGCTGATGCCCATTCCGGTGTTCCATGACGACCAGCACGGCACGGCGATCATCTCGGCGGCCGGGCTGATCAATGCCTGCGACCTGACGGGGCGCGACCTCGCCCAGGTCAAGGTGGTGGTCAACGGCGCGGGCGCGGCCGGCATCGCCTGCATCGAGCTGGCCAAGGCCATGGGCATCCGCCACGAGAACGTCATCCTGTGCGACACCAAGGGCACCATCTGGCAGGGCCGCACCGAGGGCATGAACCAGTGGAAGTCGGCCCACGCGGTGCCGACCAAGGCCCGCACCCTGGCCGAGGCGCTGGACGGCGCCGACGTGTTCCTCGGCCTGTCGGTCAAGGGCGCGGTGACGCCTGAGATGGTGGCCTCCATGGCCGCCAAGCCGATCATCTTCGCCATGGCCAATCCCGACCCGGAAATCACCCCGGAGGAAGTGAAGGCCGTGCGCTCCGACGCCATCGTCGCGACGGGTCGTTCCGACTATCCCAACCAGATCAACAACGTGCTGGGCTTCCCCTATATCTTCCGGGGCGCGCTGGACGTGCGCGCCAGCACCATCAACGAGGCCATGAAGATCGCCGCCGCCCGGGCCATCGCCGCCCTGGCCCGCGAAGACGTGCCCGACGAGGTGGACGCCGCCTATTCCGGCCGCCGCTTGCGTTACGGTCCCGACTACATCATTCCGGTGCCGTTCGACCCGCGCCTGATCTCGTCCATCCCCCCGGCGGTGGCCAAGGCGGCCATGGATACCGGTGTGGCGCGAAAGCCCATCGTCGACATGAACGGCTACAAGCGCGAGCTGGCCGCCCGCCTGGACCCGGCCAGCGCCGGCATGCAGGCCATCACCGAGGCGGTCAAGGCCAACCCCAAGCGGGTGGTGTTCGCCGAAGGCGAGGAGGAAAAGCAGATCCGCGCCGCCGTGGCCTTCTCCAACGCCGGGCTGGGCCATCCCATCCTGCTGGGCCGCGAGGAGCGCATCCGCGAGACCATGAAGAACATCGGCCTGCCGGCGGCCGAATCGCTCGACATCATCAATTCGCGCATCTCGCCGCGCACCAGGGACTACACCGACATGCTGTACGCCCGCCTGCAGCGCCGGGGCGCGCTGTACCGCGACGTCCAGCGCCAGGTCAACCAGGAGCGCAACATCTTCGGCTCCCTGATGGTCCAGGCGGGCGACGCCGACGCCATGGTGACCGGTCTCACCCGCAATTACTGGCAGGCCTTCGAGGAGATCAAGAAGGTCATCGACCCGACGCCCGGCGAATTGCTGTTCGGCATGACGGTGTTCGTGGTCAAGGGCAAGCTGGTCTTCATGGCCGACACCACGGTGATGGAGACCCCGACGCCGGAGCAGCTGGCCGACATCGCGGTGCAGACGGCGGCCAAGGCCCGCCAGATGGGCCACGAGCCCCGCGTCGCCATGATCAGCTATTCCAATTTCGGCAATCCCAGTTCCGAGCGTTCGGACCGCATGCGCGAAGCCGTCGCCCTGCTCGATTCCCGCAAGGTGGATTTCGACTATGACGGCGAAATGGCCGCCGACGTGGCGCTGGACCCGGAACTGCTGTCCCACTTCCCGTTCTGCCGCCTGAAGGAGCCGGCCAACGTGCTGGTGATGCCCGGCCTCTATTCCGCCACCATCGCGTCCAAGCTGCTGCAGAAGCTGGGCGGCGTCAGCGTCATCGGCCCCATCCTGGTGGGGCTTGCCAAGCCGGTGCAGATCACTTCCATGGACGCCACCGCCAACGACATCGTCAACATGGCGGTGCTGGCCTGCCATGACGCGATCCGCTGATCGGGAGCGGTCGTGAACCGGGGGACGGTCACCGGCGGCCGCGTCCTGCTGTTCGCCCTGTTCCTGTCCAGCCCCACCGCCATCATGCTGGTGGTGCTGGCCGGGGCGGGGCGTCTGGACGTGTGGCCGGCGCTGGGCACCTGGGTGGTGGTGACCTCGCTGCTGCTGCCCCTGGTGCGCTCGCATCTGGGCGAGCTGTCGGGGCTGGCCAATTGGGTGCGCAGTCTGGCCCATGGCGGCGACATCGCCAGCGCTCCGGCCAAGGACGGGGTGGCGCTGGCCGAGATCGCGGCGTCCGTGGCGGCGCTGCGCCGGCTGTGGCAGCAGCGCTCCAACGAACTGGCCGAGACGGCGCGCTGGAACGCCTCTTTGCTGGAGAACCTGCCGGACCCGCTGCTGCTGCTGGATTCGGCCCGCCGGGTGGTCCGCGCCAACCGGGCCGCCACCCGCCTGTTCGGCCGCGATCCGGCGGGGGCCGATCTCGCCGCCGTGCTGCGCGACCCGGGCGTCACCGAGGCGGTGCAGGCGGTGCTGTCGGGGGCGGCGGCGTCGCGCGACTGCGAATTCACCCAGGCCATTCCGGTGGAGCGCACCTTCGCCGCCCGCGTCGACCGCCTGGACGGCCAGCCCGCCTTCGAGGCGGCCATCGCGCTGCTCACCCTGCACGAGCTGACCGCCATCCGGGCCATGGAGCGCATGCGCGCCGATTTCGTCGCCAATGCCAGTCACGAGCTGAGGACGCCGCTGGCGGCGCTGTCCGGCTTCATCGAGACGTTGCAGGGCCCGGCCCGGGATGACGAGGAGGCGCGCGAGAAGTTCCTCGGCATCATGGCCGAGCAATCGGGCCGTATGAGCCGGCTGGTGGCCGATCTTCTGTCGCTGTCGCGCATCGAGCTGAACGAGCACTCTGCGCCCAGCGAGACGGTGGACCTTGCCCGGCTGGTCACCAGCGCCGCCGAGGCGCTGAAACCCCTGGCCAATCCGCGCGGCATGGAGCTGGCGCTCGACATCGCGCCGGACCTGCCCCAGGTGACCGGCCAGCCCGACGAACTGGCCCAGCTGCTGCAGAACCTGATGGACAATGCCGTCAAGTACGGCAATGACGGCACCTCGGTCGAGGTGACCCTGGCCCTGGCCGAGACCCTGCCGCCGGGGGCCGGCGCCGCCTTGCGTTCGGGGCCGGTGGTGCGCCTGGCGGTCCGGGACCACGGCGAGGGCATCGCGCCGGAGCATCTGCCCCGCCTCACCGAGCGCTTCTACCGGGTGGACACGGCGCGCTCGCGCAAGATGGGCGGCACCGGGCTGGGGCTGGCCATCGTCAAGCACATCGTCAACCGCCATCGCGGCCTGCTCACCATCGACAGCCGGGTGGGCGAGGGGACGACCTTCACCGTCTGGCTGCCGGCCGCGCTACCTTGAGATAGACCAGCAGCGAGACCAACCCCATCACCGCCATCATGGCGGCCAGCGGCCGGGCCGAGCCGTCGTAGAGCGCGCCCACCAGCCAGCCGGCCGAGGCGCCGCCGCCCATCTGGATGAAGCCCATGGCCGACGAGGCCGCACCCGCCATGCTCGGAAAAGGGGCGATGGCCCCGGCGGTGGCGTTGGGCAGCACCAGGGCGCAGGAGGCGAAGAAGGCCATCACCGAGCCCATGATCAGGGCGATGCCCTCCAGCCCGCCCGGCCTGGCCACACCCGACCACACCAGCCCGGCCAGGACAAAGCCCGCCAGGGTGCAGCCGATGGTGCCGGCGAACACCATGCGCTCGATGCCGAAGCGATGGGTCAGCCTGGCGCCGGCGAAGCCGCCCACCAGATAGCCCCCCGAGGCGAAGGCGAAGGCCAGGCCGAACTGGCTGGGCTGCATGCCCATGACGTCGATCAGCACGAAGCTCGACGCCGAGATGAAGCTGAACAGCCCGCCGAACGCCGCCGTCATGGTCAGCACATAGCCGAGGAACAGGCGGTGGGTCAGCAACTGGCGGTAATTCTCGGCCATGCGACCCAAATCCAGGGCCTGCGGGTCCTTGTGGGCGTTGGTTTCGGCCAGCATCCGCCAGACCATCACCAGCAGGCCCACGCCGAATAGGGCCAGCAGCACGAAATTGGAGCGCCAGCCGAACGCCGTGTGGAACCAGCCGCCGATGGTGGGCGCCACCAAAGGCGCAAGGGCCATGGCGCTGGCCATGTAGCTCATCACCTTGGCCGCCTGCTCGCGGGCGAACAGGTCGCGCACCACGGCGCGGCCCAGAACGGGGCCGCAGCAGGCGCCCACCGCCTGGAAGAACCGTCCGACGATCAGCGCCTCGATGCTGGGGGCGAAGACGCAGTAAATGCTGGCCGTCACATAGATGACGATGCCGCTGAGAATCAGCGGACGCCGGCCGAAACGGTCGGACAGCGGCCCGTAGACCAGCTGCATCACCGCGAAGCCGCCGACGAAGGCCGACAGCGTCATCTGCACCATGGGGGTGGTGGTGGCGAGGTCGCGGGCCATGTCGGGCAGCGAGGCGAGGTAGAGATCGGTGCAGACCGGCCCGAAGGCCACCAGCAGGGTCAACAGCACCGCGATCCGTCGCGATGGGGTCACATTACTCAACAGCGCCCCCTGCAAAACGCGTCATCCCGACGACCATCGGGAGGAGGGATCCCGTCCTGCTCCGGCCTTTGCGAAATGGAACCGGCATTCCAGGCGGAGATTCCTCGCATGCGCTCGGAATGACAACGGGGACGGGTGGCATCACGCCGCTCCCCCGTAACGGTGCAATTGCGGTCCATGGCGTTTCAGCCAGGACCGCGGCGTTTCGATATCGCCCACTAATCCCTCGACCAGGGCCCAAAACTCAGGGCCATGGTTCATCTCGGCCAGATGGGCCACCTCGTGGGCGGCGACGTAGCGGCCGACGAAATCGGGCGCCATCACCAGCCGCCAGGAATAGGACAGATCGCCCCGGGTGGTGCAGCTGCCCCAGCGCGACGTGGTGTCACGCACCGCGACCCGGCCGACCTTGCGCCCCAGGCGGGCGGCCAGGTCGCGGGAATGGTGGGCCATCACCACCCGGGCCTCGCCCCGCAGGAACTCCTCCACCCGGCGGGGCAGATGCTCGGCGCGGCCCGAGACGTGGATCACCCCTTCCTCCGCCCACACGCCGCGGCGGGCCTGGGGCTCGTGGCGGATGGCATGGGCCAGTCCCAGCAGCGGCACCTCGGCCCCGTGGGCGAAGGGGATGGCGCCCGGCATCACCGCCAGCCGGCTGGCGATCCAGTCGCTCTGGCGCTGGGCGAAGCGCTCGGCTTCCCGCTCCGGGACGCCGTCGGGCAGCACCACCACCACCGATCCCCCGGTGGGGTCGAGCCGCAAACTCATGTTGCGCGCCCGGCCCGACCGCTTGACGGTGACGGGCAGCGAGCGCCCGTCGAGGTGGAGGCGAAACGCGTTAGCCATGGCCCGTCATATCGTGCCGGGCGGGGCGGAGACAACCCTCGGTCTCGCCTTGCCCCCATGCGCATGGTCTGCGACAGTCGCCCCCATGAGCAAGACACCCGCCCTGATGCTGCAAGGCACCGGCTCCGACGTGGGCAAATCGCTGCTGGCCGCCGGGCTGTGCCGGCTGTTCGCCCGCAGGGGCATGCGCGCCCTGCCGTTCAAGCCGCAGAACATGTCCAACAACGCCGCCGTCACGGCCGACGGCGGCGAGATCGGCCGCGCCCAGGCGCTGCAGGCCAGGGCGGCGGGGGTGGAGCCCTGCTCCGACATGAACCCGGTGCTGTTGAAGCCGCAAAGCGACGTGGGCTCACAGGTGGTGGTCCAAGGCAAAGTGGTGGCCAACGCCACGGCGCGCGACTACCACGCGCTGAAACCCACCCTGCTGCCCCGGGTGCTGGAAAGCTACGCCCGCCTCGCCGCGCGGGCCGACGTCATGGTGGTGGAAGGGGCCGGCAGCGCGGCCGAGGTGAATTTGCGCGCCGCCGACATCGCCAATATGGGCTTCGCCGAGGCCGCCGATCTGCCCGTCGTGCTGGTGGCCGACATCGACCGGGGCGGCGTGATCGCCAGCGTCGTCGGCACCTGGGCCATCCTGCCCGACGCCGAACGGGCGAGACTGAAGGGCTACGTCATCAACCGCTTTCGCGGCGACCCGGCCCTGTTCACCCCGGCGCTCGGCATCATCCGGGACAAGACCGGGCTGGAGTGTCTGGGCGTCGTTCCCTGGTTCGCCGAGGCCGCCCGCCTGCCCGCCGAGGATTCAGCTTCACTCGGCAAGGGGCGTGCCGGGGGCGGTGGTTTGAAGATCGCGGTGCCGCGCCTGTCGCGCATCGCCAATTTCGACGATTTCGATCCGCTGGCCGCCGAGCCGGGCGTCAGCCTCGACATGGTGGAACCGGGCCGTCCGCTTCCCCTCGATTGCGACCTCATCATCCTGCCCGGCTCGAAATCCACCATCGCCGATCTGGATTTCTTAAGGGCGCAAGGCTGGGACATCGACATCCTGGCCCATGCGCGGCGCGGCGGCCGGGTGCTGGGCATCTGCGCCGGCTTCCAGATGCTGGGCCGGACCGTCGCCGATCCCCTGGGCGTCGAAGGCCCGGCGGGCGGTGTGGCCGCCGGTCTCGGCCTGCTCGACGTGGAGACCGTCATGGAAGGGGACAAGGTGCTCTGCCGCGCCTGTGGCTCCGATGCATCGGGTCATGCGGTCGAAGGCTACGAGATGCATATGGGCCGCACCACCGGCCCCGACACGGCGCGCCCCTTCCTTTCCCTGGAAGGACGCCCCGACGGCGCGGTCTCGGCGGATGGGCGGATCATGGGCTGCTACCTGCACGGCCTGTTCGCCGCCGATTCCTTCCGCGCCGCCCTGCTGGGCTCCGATAGCGGGCTGGAATACGAACCCATGGTGGACGCCGTGCTCGAGCGTCTCGCCGACCATCTGGAAACCCATCTGGACATGGGGCGGATCAGGGCGCTGTCAGGCCTGTAGCCACAGCAGGAAGATCACCAGACCGGCCTGGATCAGGCAGGCGACGGTATAGAGGTGCAGCGCCCGGTGGATGTCGGAGATTTCCGCCCGCGCCCTTCCCGATCCGATCCACTTCTCGTTCACCACCAGGCCGGGATACTTGCGCGGGCCGCCCAGGGCCAGGTCCAGGGCGCCGGCGGCGGCCGCCTCGGGCCAGCCGGAATTGGGCGAGCGGTGGTGGCCCGAATCCCGCAGCATGGTGACCAGGGCGCTCCACGGACGGCCCTTAGGGATAAAGGGCGCGGCCAGGACCAGCAGCAATCCGGCGAGGCGGGCGGGAACGAGATTCAGCAGGTCGTCAAGCCGCGCCGAGGCCATGCCGAACTCCCGGTACTTGTCGTTCAGGTGGCCGATCATGGAATCGGCGGTGTTGACCGTCTTGTAGAGGATCAGGCCGGGCAGGCCGAGCAGCGCGTACCAGAACACCGGCGCCACCACGCCATCGGCGAAATTCTCGGCCAGGCTCTCGATGGCGGCGCGGACCACGCCGTGGGAGTCGAGGCTTTGCGGATCGCGGCCGACGATGCGCGACACGGCGTAGCGCCCGGCTTCCAGCCCGCTGTCCTTCAGGGCCACCGCCACGTCGTGCACATGCTCGAACAGCGAGCGCTGGGCGATCAGGGTGGCGGCGACGAAGACTTCGAACAGCCAGGCATGGGGCAGGGTGCGGGCCAGGAACGCGATCACCGCGCCCACCGCCAGCGCCCCCAGGGCCAGGCCCAGTGCCACCAGGATTCCCCGGCGGCGGCGGTCGGACTCCGAGCGCTCCGGCCGGTTGAGGCGGTGGTCGAGCTCGCCGATGAAACGGCCGATCAGCACCACCGGATGAGGCAACAGGCGAAACAGCGGCCCCATCTCGCCCAGCGCCGCGTCCAGGGCGATGGCCATGAACAGCAGCATCATGCCGTCGGGGGCGTGGGTCGATTGGGTGAACAGCGGAAACATGGCCGCCAGGATGGGCGGGCGGCATGGGGCTCGTCAACCGGCATGATTTGGCTGGAATCGCTCGGCGCGTCGCGCCTATAGTCCGCCTTCAAACCGGCCGGAGGCATGGACCAGCCGGGCGGCTCGAAGGCAAGGACCAGGGCGAGATGAGCGAAAAGATCGGTGTGATGTTGTGCGGCCATGGCAGCCGCGACGTGGATGCCATCCGGGAATTCCAGGCGCTGGCCGGCCATCTGGCCCAAAGGCTGCCGCAATACGAGGTGGATTCGGGCTTTCTCGAATTCGCCAAGCCCATCATCCGCACCGGCCTCGATGCCTTGAAGGCCAAGGGCGTGTCGCGCATCCTGGCGGTGCCGGGCATGCTGTTCGCCGCCGGCCACGTCAAGAACGACCTGCCGTGGGAGATCAACTCCTTCGCCGCCGAGAATCCCGGTCTGCCCATCACCTTCGGGCGCGAACTGGCCATCGACACCAAGCTGCTGGCTGCCGCCCGCGCCCGCATCGAGGAGGCCGAGGCCGCCTCGGCCACGGGCGTCGAGCGCAAGGACACCTTGCTGCTGGTGGTGGGGCGCGGCACCAACGACCCCGACGCCAATTCCAATATCGCCAAGGTGGCGCGCATGCTGTGGGAAGGCATGGGCTTCGGCTGGGCCGAGATCGCCTTTTCCGGCGTGGCCTATCCCCTGGTGGACGAGGCTTTGGCGCGGGTGACCCGGCTGGGCTACAAGCGGGTCATCGTCTTCCCCTATTTCCTGTTCACCGGCATCCTGGTCAAGCGCATCTACGAGTGGACCGATCAGGCCGCCAGCGCCCATCCCGGCGTGGAATTCGTCAAGGCCCCCTATCTCAACGACCATCCCCTGGTGGTGGACAGCTTCGTCGAGCGGGTGGGCGAGATTCTTGACGGCTCGCCCGCCATGAACTGCTCCTTGTGCAAATACCGCGAACAGGTGGTGGGCTACGAGGCTTCGGTGGGCGCGGTGCAGGCCGGGCATCACCACCATGTGCGCGGCATCGGTACCGACGCCGATCATCACCATGACCATGGACACCACCATGACCACGGTCATGACCATGGACATCACCACGATCATGGTCACGGGCACGCCTATCGTCCCCATCGCCACGGCTGAGGCCGCGCCGTGACCGCCTGGATCAGTGACCCCGCCGCCATCTACGCCGAAAGCTTCGCCACCATAAGGGCCGAGGCCGATCTGGGGCGCATGCCCGCCGATCTGGCCGATCTGGCGGTGCGCGTCATCCATGCCTGCGGCATGACCGACATCGCCGCCGATCTGGCGTGGAGCGGCGGCGCGGGGCTGGCCGGCGCCGGCGCCTTGAAATCGGGTGCGCCCATCCTGGTGGACGCCGAGATGGTGGCCCACGGCATCATCCGCCGCAATCTGCCCGCCGCCAACGACGTGGTCTGCACCCTGAACGAGGTCACCCAGGCCGACGCCAAGGCGGCCGGGACCACCCGCTCGGCGCTGGCGGTGGAAAAGTGGCTGCCTCGGCTGGAGGGCGCGGTGGTGGCCATCGGCAACGCGCCCACCGCCCTGTTCCGGCTGCTGGAACTGATCCAAGGCGGCGCGCCCCGTCCCGCTTTGATCCTGGGCTTCGCCGTCGGCTTCGTCGGCGCGGTGGAAAGCAAGGAGGCGCTCATCGCGTCGGGTCTTCCCCATGTGGCGCTGCGGGGCCGTCGCGGCGGCAGCGCCATGGCGGCCGCCGCGATCAACGCCCTGGCGGGGGGCTTGAAATGAGCTTTTCCGCCCTGTCATCCCGAGCATGGCGAGGGATCTCCGCTTGGCGCGGCGGCGCCAATATCGAAAAGCCGTGCCAGGATGAGATCCCTCCTCCCGTTGGTCGTCGGGATGACACGCTTTGGGGGCTGTCATGATCACCGTGGTCGGCATCGGCGAGGACGGTCTGGACGGGCTGTCGCCCGCCGCCCGCGCCGTGATCGGCGGGGCCGAGGTGCTGGTGGGCGGGTCGCGCCATCTGGCCATGGTGCCGGCAAATGGGGGCGAGCGGCTGGAATGGGCCTCGCCCTTCGCCGCCAGCCGTCCCTTGCTGGAGGCCAGGGCGGATAAGCGTCTGGTGGTGCTGGCCAGCGGCGAGCCCCTGTGGTTCGGGGCCGCCGCCACCCTGGCCGGCTGGTTCGGGGCCGGGGCCATCTCCGTCATCCCCCATCCCGGCGCCTTTTCCCTGGCGGCGGCCCGGCTGGGCTGGGCCATGCAGGATTGCCTGTTCCTCACCATTCACGGCCGTCCCATCGAGAACCTGCTGCTGCATCCGGCGCCGGGGCGCAAACTGCTGATCCTGGCCGAGGACCGCACCAGTCCGGCCCAGGTGGCGGCGCTGCTGGAGGCCCACGGTTACGGCCCCAGCCGGGTCTTGGTGCTGGAAAACCTGGGCGGGCCCGACGAGCGGATCACCGATGCGGCGGGGTGCGCCTCGGACCTCAACGTGGTGGCGGTGGAGTGCGTTGCCGAGCGCGGAGCCCGGCTGCTGTCTTCGGTTCCCGGCCTGCCCGACCATTCCTTCGAGCATGACGGCCAGCTGACCAAGCGCGACATCCGCGCCGCGACGCTGGCCGCCCTGGCGCCTTTGCCCGGACAGGTGCTGTGGGACGTGGGCGCAGGCTGCGGCTCCATCGCCATCGAGTGGATGCGGGCCGGCGGGCGCGCCGTGGCCATCGAAAGCAAGCCCGAGCGCCTGGAGCGCATCGCGCGCAACGCGGCCCGGCTCGGCGTTCCGGGCCTCGAGATCGTCGCCGGGCGGGCGCCTGACGCCCTGCCGCTGGATCGCGAGCCGCCCGACGCCATCTTCGTCGGCGGCGGCGTGTCCGAGGCCGGCCTTCTGGACATCTGCTGGTCGGTCCTGGGGCGCGGCGGGCGGCTGGTGGCCAATGCGGTGACCATGGAGGGCGAGGAAGCCCTGGTGGCCCTGTACGGCCTGCACGGCGGCGAGATGACCCGGATTTCCGTCTCCCACCTCGACCGGGTGGGCGGCTTCCACGCCTGGCATCCGGCCATGCCGGTCACCCGTTACGTGGGGTGGAAGACGTGACCGCCACCCTCTACGGCATCGGCATCGGCCCCGGCGACGCCGAGCTTCTGACGCTCAAGGCGGTACGCCTGATCCGTGAAACGCCGGTGCTGGCCTGGCCGGCGCCGCTGGACGGCGAGGGGCTGGCGCGCACCATCGCGGCGCCCCACATTCCGCCGGGCAAGGACGAGATCGCCATCCGCATGGGCTTCACCGTCGACCGGGCGGGGACCGAGGCCGCCTACGACCGGGCGGCGGACGCGATCGCCGCTCATCTGGACGCGGGGCGCGACGTGGCCGTGCTGTGCGAGGGCGACCCGTTCTTCTTCGGCTCGTTCATCTATCTGTTCGCCCGCCTGTCACCGCGCTTCGCGGTCGAGGTGGTGCCGGGCGTCTCCTCCATCATGGCGGCCAGCGCCGACCTTCATGCGCCGCTGTGCGCCTGGGACGACGGGGTGGCCATCATCCCCGCCACCCGGTCGGAAGCCGAGATCGAGGCGGCGCTGGCGGCAAGCGACGCCGCCGTGATCATGAAGATCGGACGCCACCTGCCCAAGGTCAAAGCCGTGCTGCGGCGCCTGGGCCTGTGGGAAAGCGCCCGCATCATCGAGCGGGTCGGCTTGCCGGGCCGCAGGGTCCACGATGTCGCCACCGTCACCGAGCTTCCCTATTTCTCCCTGATCCTGGTTCACCGCAGAGGAAACGCATGGCTTTGAACATCGCCCTGGTGGTGGTCACCCCCGCCGGTCTGGAAACCGCCCGCGCGCTTCAGGCCCTGCTGCCCGGCGCCTCCATTCACGGTCTGGTCGGCCGGGTGGAGGGCGAGGTGGGCTTCCAGGACACCAGCGCCCATCTGCGCGCCCTGTTCGCCGCCCGCACGCCCATCGTCGGCATCTGCGCCGCCGGCATCCTGATCCGCGCCCTGGGGCCGGTGCTGGGCGACAAGCTGGCCGAGCCGCCGGTCCTGGCGGTGGGAATCGACGGCTCGTCGGTGGTGCCGCTGCTGGGCGGCCATCACGGGGCCAACGCCCTGGCCCGCCAGATCGCCGAAGGGCTGGGCATCCGACCGGCGCTGACCACCGCCGGCGAACTGGCCCTGGGCGTGGCGCTGGACGATCCGCCGCCCGGCTGGAAGGTGGGCAATCCGGCGGCCGTGAAATCGGTGACCGCCGCCCTGCTGGCCGAGGAGGCGGTGGCGCTGGAGGTGGAATCCGGCGATGCCGATTGGCTGCGTGGCGTGCCTTTCGCCGAGGAAGCCGAATACGCCGTCCGCATTACCGACCGGTCGGTCGAGGCTGACGACCACGAACTGGTGCTGCATCCCCCCACCCTGGCGTTGGGGGTGGGCTGCGAGCGGGGCGCTCCGGCCGCCGAACTGATCCGTCTGGTCCGCGACGTGCTGGCCCAGGAGGCGCTGTCGCCCCAATCCATCGCCTGCGTCGCCAGCATCGATCTCAAGGCCGACGAGGCGGCGGTGCATGAACTGGCCGCCGATTTGGGCGTGCCCGCCCGCTTCTTCACGCCGGCCGAGCTGGAGGCCGAAGTCGGCCGTCTCGTCAATCCCTCCGAGGTGGTGTTCGCCGAGACCGGCTGCCACGGCGTGTCGGAAGGCGCCGCCCTGGCGGTTGCCGGTGGCGACGGCGTCCTGATCGTTCCCAAGGTCAAGGGGGCGCGCACCACCATGGCCCTGGCCCGCGCGCCGCACGCCATCGCGGCGGACGCCAAGGGCCGCGCGCGGGGCAGGCTGTTCGTGGTCGGCATCGGCCCCGGCACGCCGCAATGGCGCTCACCGGAGGCCTCGGCCGCCATCGAGGCCAGCAGCGATCTGGTGGGCTATGGCCTCTATCTCGACCTGCTGGGCCACGCGGCAACGGCCAAGGAGCGGCACGAAAGCGCGCTGGGCGCCGAGGAAGCCCGCGCCGCCAAGGCGCTGGATCTGGCCGCCGAGGGACGCACCGTCAGCCTGGTGTGTTCCGGCGATCCCGGCATCTACGCCCTGGCCACCCTGGTGTTCGAGCTGCTGGACCGCCGGAAGCGCGCCGACTGGAACCGGGTCGAGGTCACCGTGGTTCCCGGCATCTCGGCGCTGCAGGCGGCCGCCGCCCGGGCCGGTGCCCCGGTCAACCACGATTTCTGCACCATCTCGCTGTCCGATCTGCTGACGCCCTGGGAAAGCATCGAGACGCGGCTGAAGGCCGCCGCCATGGCCGATTTCGTGGTGTGCTTCTACAACCCCGTCTCGCAGCGCCGCCGCGACCAGCTGCCGCGGGCCCGCGACATCCTGCTTTCGGGCCGCGGTCCCGACACGCCCGTCATCCTGGCCCGCCAGTTGGGCCGTCCCGGCGAGACGGTGGACGTGATCCGCCTGGCCGATCTCGACGCCGACAAGGTGGACATGCTGACCATGGTGGTGGTGGGATCAAGCGAGACCCGCAGCTTCGCCGCCGGACAGAACACCTGGACCTATACGCCGCGCGGCTACGGCAAGAAGATGGTTTAAAGCGGGGGGTTTGTTGCCGCTCGCGATCGTCGTATTATTTCTTTCGTCACGGTCATAGCCGTCCGAGGGAAAAATGCGCCGCTCCGTCACTCTGCTTGCCGCCCTGCTGGCCTCGACCCTGCTCTCCTCGTGCCAGGTGACGCCGGGCACCGGCAAGACCAACTTCAACATGCTGTCCTCCGAGGACGAGCAGAAGATGGGCGCCGAGGCCCATCCCGACATCTTGAAGCAGTTCGGCGGCGCCTATGACGATCCCAAGATCCAGGCCTATGTGGCGGGCATCGGCAAACGTCTGGTCGGCAATACCGAAACCCCCAAGGACCCCTTCCGCTTCACCGTGCTGAACAGCAACGTGGTCAACGCCTTCGCCCTGCCGGGCGGCTATGTCTACGTGTCGCGCGGCCTGATGGCGCTGGCCGACGACGAGGCGGAGCTGGCCGGCGTGGTGGGTCACGAGATCGGCCACGTCACCGGGCGGCACACGGCGCTGCGCCACAGCCAGGCCATGGCCGCCAACGTCGCCACCGGCGTGCTGGGGGTGGTGGTCGGCGTGCTGACCGGCGTGTCGGGGGCGGGCGACATCGCCCAATTGGGCGCGGCCGCCTATCTTCAGGGCTATTCCCGCGACCAGGAGAGCGAGGCCGACCAGCTGGGCATCCGCTACATGGCGGTCAGCGGCTGGAATCCCGACAACATGGCCAGCTTCCTGGCCAAGCTGCGCGATCACGCCCGGCTCGAGGCGGTGCTGGCCGGGCGCTCCCCCGACGAGGTGGACGAGACCTCGCTGTTCGCCAGCCATCCCCGCACCATCGACCGTGTGCGCGATGCCGCCGCCGCCGTCAAGGCGGGCGACCACAAGGGCGCGGTGGGACGCGAGCAGTATCTCGCCCATCTGGAAGGCCTGCTGGTGGGCGACGATCCCGACGAGGGTGTGGTCCGGGGCCGCGTCTTCGCCCATGCCGGGCTGGGCATCCGCTACGAGGTGCCGGCCGGGTTTCGCCTGATCAACAGCCCCAAGGCGGTGATGGCGGCCCATTCCGACGGCTCGCTGATCCGCTTCGACATGGGGGCCGAGGCCCATGGCGACATGACCAATTACCTGCAGACCCAATGGGCCAAGGGGGCGCGGCTCTCAGGGATCGAGGCGCTGGAGATCAACGGCATGCCGGCGGCCACGGGGATGACCAAGCTCAGCACCAACAAGGGCACCATGGACGCCCGCCTGCTGGCGGTGAAGAACGGCAAGCAGACCTATCGCTTCCTCTATCTGACGCCGCCCAACCTGACCAGTGCCCACGCCCAGGAGTTCAAGACCTCGGGCCTGTCCCTCCGGAAGATGACCGAGGCGGAAAAGTCCGCCATGAAGCCCCTGAAGCTGAAGATCATCACCGCCAAGGCCGGCGACACGGTGGAGAAGCTGGCCGAGCAGCTGCCCTATGACGACCACAAGCTGGAGCGTTTCCGCGTGCTCAACGGCCTCGAGCCCAACGAGGCCATCAAGCCGGGCCAGAAGCTGAAGATGGTTATCTGAGGGGGAAGGTCCGCGCCACCGGCAGGAACTCGGCGACCACCTGATCGTAGAGGGCGCGCTTGAAGGGGATGATCAGCCCCGGCACCTCGTCCAGGTTCATCCAGCGCCAGCGCGCGAATTCCGGGTGCTCGGTCTCGAGATTGATGTCGGCATCGGTCCCGGTGAAGCGGGCGCAGAACCATTTCTGGGTCTGGCCGCGGAAACGGCCCTTCCAGCTTTTATCGGCGATCTCGGGCGGCAGGTCGTAGGAGATCCATCCCCGGCTTTCGGCGATGATCTCGGCCTTGTTCGTGCCGATTTCCTCTTCCATCTCGCGCAGCGCCGTGGCGCGCGGGTCCTCGCCCTCGTCGATGCCGCCCTGGGGGAACTGCCAGGCGGAGCCGGGCGTGTCGATGCGCTGGGCGACGAAGGCCAGCCCCTGGTCGTTCAGCAGCACCAGCCCGATGCCGGGGCGGTAGGGGCGCTGGTCGTAAGGCAGGAGGGGGGCCTTGTGCTTCTTGCTCATGACTTTCCGGGGGCGGGCGGGGGCTGGACCAGGGTGGAAACCGGCACGATCACCAGCTTCTGTCCGTCGAAATCGTTGAGCCAGGGCAGCAGCCGGTCGAAGGACAGCGGCCGGGGATTGATCACCACCAGGGCTTTGCCCTTGGTGCGCGCCGCGATGGAGACCTGATTGAGGCGCATCTCGATGGCTTCGCGGAACAGGTCGGCATCGGCCACCGCCGTCACCGGGGCGATGGCCGGAATGCGGTCGGCGGGCGCGGAACCCGGCCCCACGTAGAGCAGGCCGTGGTCGCGCAGCTTGCCCAGGGTCTGGACGATCTGTTCGCTGGCGGCGAACTTGTCGCCCAGGGAGATCACGCCGGTATAGCCGCCGGCCCGGGTCATCACCCCTTCCAGGCGGGCCAGATTGGTCTCGGGCGGCACCGCGTTGGTCATGCCCAGCGGGCCGGGATCGCGGGGCTGGGCGCCGCTGGACTCGGCGGGCAGCACCATCATCACCTCGTGGCCGTAATCGCGGGCCTTCTTCACCCATTTGTCCAGGCTCTGGGCATAGGGGCTGAAGGCCAGCGTCACCTCGGGTGGCAGCTTGGCGATGGCGGCTTCGGTGGCGTTCTTGTCCAGGCCCATGTCCATCACCACCACCGCCACCTTGCCGCGGTCGGCGGGGCCCGACCACGGGCGGGCATAGACCTGCCAGGGCTGTTTCCCATCGGGGCCGGGGGCGGGAATGTCGCCCAGCGCGGTCTTCTTCGCCAGTTCCTTGACCGGCGCGGCGGGCAGCGCCTTGACCTCGCCCTTCAAGGCCGGCAGGGCCTCGTAGCTGGGGGGCTTGTCGGCGTTGCGGGGATTGGGCTGGGTGGGGATGCCCGAGGAATCCACCGCCGGCGGCGGCTTGGGCGCGAAGGCCTTGGAGACCGGCGATTCCGGCTCGGCCACGTAATCACCGGGCGGCAGGGCCGCCATCTTCGTCTCGGGCTTCGTCTCGGGCTTGGCCTCGGCGGCGGCGGGCGGCGGCGCCTTTTCCGGCGCGATGGCCGGCGGCAGGGAATCGGGCGATGGCGTGTCGTCGGGGACCGCCTTCAGCATCTCGCCGGCGGGCTTTTCCGCGCCGGGCGCCACCGGCGGAGTCAGCAGGCCGCCCCCGGCCCCCGGCTTGGCCGTCTCGCCCCGTCCGGGCAGTTCGAAGGACAGCTTGGGCGGGTTCTCGCCCACATCCATCAGGCCGATCAGGTCGCGGGCCTGGTAGGCGGTGAACAGATAGGCCACACCGCCCAGCCCGCCGCCCGCCAGGAGAATTCCCAGGCCGATCAGGATCGGCTTGAGGTTCAGCGGCTTGCGTTCGGGCTTGATCTCCTCGACGACGATCTCGGGAACCGGCTCGTCGTCCAGTTCCTCGAGATCGAAGTGGGTGTCTGCGGCCATGGATGCGGACCCGTGCCCCGCTTACCGCTGGGCCGGGCGATAGAGCGACAGGCCGCGCAGCAGATCCAGGGCCCGGGCCAGCTGGTAGTCCTGGGCCGGGTCGCCCAGCTTGATGGGGGCCGGCGCCTCGGCCTTGCCGCCTTCACCCTTGGGCTCGGGGGCCTTGGACTCAGGCGCCGGGGCCTTGGGCTCGGCGGCGGGCTTGGGCTCCTTGGATTCGGGCTTGGCCTTGTCGCCGTTGGGATTGGGCAGGGCCTTGCGCAAGCTGGCCTCGGAGCGGCGCTCCACGGCGGCGCCGGCGATGGGCTCCACCTTGGATTGGGCGGCCTTGATGTCGGGCTCGATGCCCACCGCCTGGATGGAGCGGCCCGACGGCGTGTAGTAGCGGGCCGTGGTCAGGCGCAGCGAGCCGTGGCCGTGCAGGGGCATCAGGGTCTGCACCGAGCCCTTGCCGAACGAGCGGGTGCCCAGCAGCACGGCGCGCTTGTGGTCCTGCAGCGCGCCGGCGACGATTTCCGAGGCCGAGGCCGAACCGTCGTTGATCAGCACCACCAGCGGCAACCCGTCGGCGATGTCGCCGGGGCGCGCATTGAAGCGCTGGGTATCCTCGGGACGGCGCGAGCGGGTCGACACGATCTCGCCCTTGTCCAGGAAGTCGTCGGACACCGCCACCGCCTGGTCCAGCAGGCCGCCGGGATTGTTGCGCAGGTCGATGACGAAGCCGGTCGGCGTCTTGCCGATGTCCTTCTTCAGCTGACCCATGATGCGCACCAGATCGGCGTGGGTGGTGGCGCTGAACTGCGAGATGCGGATATAGCCGATATCGCCGTGGGTCTGGCCCTTGACGGTCTGCACCTTGATGACCGCGCGGGTCAGCTTGATGTCGAAGGGCTGCTCCACGCCCGAACGGCGCACGGTCAGCTTGATGTCGGTGTTGACGGTGCCGCGCATGCGGTCCACCGCTTCCGACAGCGACAGGCCCTGGACCGGCTCGCCGTCCAGGTGGGTGACGAAGTCGCCGGGCTGCATGCCGGCGCGGTAGGCCGGCGTGTCGTCGATGGGCGAGACCACCTTGACCCAGCCGTTCTCCATGGTCACTTCCAGGCCCAGCCCGCCGAACTCGCCACGGGTCTGGATGTCCATGTCCTTGGAGTTCTTGGGGTTGAGGTAGGCCGAGTGGGGGTCGAGCGAGGCCAGCATGCCGTTCAGGGCGGCCTCGATCAGCTCCTCGTCATTGACGGGTTCCACATACTCGCTGCGGACCTTTTCCAGCACTTCGCCGAACAGGTCGAGAAGCTTGTAGGTTTCCTTGCGCTCGGCGGCGGAAACGGGGGTGAGGGCGGTCGTCGACAGCAGGGCGAAGCTGCCCGCCGCGATCAGAATCTTGCGAATCATCCACTAGCCTTACTTTTTTGTGCCATGAGCCAAGGCAACGGGTTGACCGGCTGGCCATTGCGGCGCAGCTCTACATATAGGTTGGGCTTGCTGTCGTCCTGCCCCATGACGCCGACGGGCTCGCCCGTCAACAGCTTCTGGCCGACCGCGCAATCGATCTGCGCCATTCCCGCCAGCAGGGTATGATAGCCCTCGCTGTGTTCGATGATCAAGAGAAGGCCGTAACCCCTGAACGGACCAGCAAAAGCCACGTGTCCGTCATAGGGCGCGATCACTTGCGCCGCCTTGCGGGTGTTGATGGTGATGCCTTTGGAGACGTGGCCGACGTCGTTGGGCTGGCCGTAGGTTTCGACCACCCGGCCGCGGGCAGGATAGGGCAGCCGCCCCTGGGCCTGGCTGAACGGTCTGTCGTTTTTGACCGGGCGGGTGGCGGCGGCTTCGCGCGACGCCACCTCGGCCTCGTGGGCGGCCTTTTCGGCGGCCAGCTGCTTTTCCTTGGCCTCGGCCTGGGCCTTCAGCTCGGCTTCCTGGGCGGCCCTGGCGGCGGCCTCCTGGCGGGCTCTCGCCTCGGCGGCGGCCTGCTGGGCGGCCTTGCTGGCCTCCTCGTCGCGGGCCTTGGCTTCGGCCACGGCCTGCTGCGCCGCCTTTTGCGCCGCCAGCTCGGCGTCGCGGGCGGCTTTCTGGGCGGCCAGCTCGGCGTCGCGGGCGATGCGCCGCGCCGTGGCCTCGGTCTCGCGGGCCAGCTTTTCCGCGGCGGCCTTGGCGGCGGCCTCGGCCAGCCGGCGCTCGCGCTCCTGGTCCAGGCGCGACAGCAGATCGCGCAGATCCTCGGCCTGGCTGCCCAGATCCTGCAGACGGGCCTCGAGCGCGCGGCGTTCCTGCTCGGTGGCGTTCTGCACCTGGAACTTGCGTTCGAACATGTCCTTGATGCGGACATGCTCGCGCTCCAGCGAGCCCGTGGTGGTGGCGATCAGCTTGCGCTGCTCGCTGATTTCGGTGCGCAGCTTGGCGACGCCGTCGATCTCGACGCGCAGGTCGCGGGCCGATTGCTCGATCTGGGGCACGGCGGCGCGCAGCAGGATGGCCGAGCGCACGGTGTCGGCGGGGCTTTGCGGCTGGGCGATCAGGGCCTCGGTGGGGCGCCAGGCCAGGCGCTGGAGCGCGGTGAGCACGCCGACCATCTGGCGCGAGCGGCGCTCCAGCGCGTCCGAGCGGCTGACTTCCCGCTTGCGCAGGTCCTCCAGCTGGGTTTCCAGCTCGGACAGCAGGTCCTCGCTCTCCTGGGCGGCACGGGCGGCCTTGACCATGTCGGCACGCAGCCGCACCGTCTCGGCCGACAGTTCCTCGGCCTTGCGCCGCACGTCCTCGTGCGCGGCGCGCGAGCGCTCCAGCTGGCCTTCCAGTTCACGCAGGCGCTCGCCGGCATCCACCGGGCGGTCCCAGGTGGCGAAAGCGGGCGCCGCCCCGGCCAGGAGCAGCGCCGTTGCGAAGAGGGCTCCCTTAACCCGCCGCACGGAGGGTCTGGCGAAGCAGGGATTGCCCGCTCATCTCGGCCGGCTGGGCAAGACCCAGCAGGGCCAGCAGGGTGGGCGCCACGTCGGCCAGCCGGCCGTCGCCGATGGAGGTCACGCCGGCGGGCGGGGCGACCAGCACGGCGGGCACCGGGCCGGTGGTGTGGGCGGTATGGGGCTCGCCGGTGGCGGGGTCCTTCATCTGCTCGGCGTTGCCGTGGTCGGCGGTGACCAGCATGGTGCCGCCCGCCTTGGTCACGGCGGCCTCCAGCCTGCCTAGGCATGCGTCCACGGTCTGCGCCGCCGTGATGGCGGCCGTCATGAAGCCGGTATGGCCGACCATGTCGCCGTTGGCGTAGTTGACGACGATGACGTCGAAGGTGCCGGCCTCGATGGCGGCCACCAGTTTGTCGGTGACCTCGACCGCGCTCATCTCGGGCTGCAGGTCGTAGGTGGCGACCTTGGGGCTGGGAACCAGGATGCGCTCCTCGCCGGGATATACCGTTTCCTCGCCGCCGTTGAAGAAGAAGGTGACGTGGGCGTACTTCTCGGTCTCGGCGATGCGCAACTGGGTGAGGCCGGCGCGGCTCAACACCTCGCCCAGGATGTTGGACAGCGTCTCGGGCCCGAACAGGGTGTCGAGGAAGGCGTTCAAATCCTTGGAATACTCGGTGAGGCCCAGGCGGGCGGCGAACGCCACCTGGCGGGCGCGGGCGAAGCCGTCGAAGGCCGGGTTGACCAGGCAGTCGAGAATCTCGCGCGCCCGGTCGGCGCGGAAATTGCCCATCAGCAGGCCGTCGCCGTCCTTCATGCCCTGGTACGGGCCGATCACGGCGGGCAGCATGAACTCGTCGGTCTTGGACTCGGCATAGGAGGCGGCGATGGCCGCCAGCGGATCGGCGGCCGTCACGCCCTTGGCCTCGACCAGGGCGTTCCAGGCGAGCGAGACGCGGTCCCAGCGCTTGTCGCGGTCCATGGCGTAATAGCGGCCCGATACGGTGGCGACCTGGACATCATGGCCGGCGACGTCGGCCAGGAAGCGCTCCATGAAGCCCTTGGCGCTGGACGGCGGGGTGTCGCGGCCATCGAGGAAGGCGTGGACCTTCACGGGCACGCCGGCATCGGCGATGGTCCGCGCCAGGGCGGCCAGATGGTCCTGGTGGGAATGCACGCCGCCCGGGCTCAACAGCCCCATCAGGTGCATGGCGCCGCCCTTGGCCTTGACGGCGGCGATGGCCCTGGTCAGCACCGGATTGGCGGCCAGCGAGCCGTCGGCCACGGCGGCATCGATGCGCGGCAGGTCCTGCATCACCACCCGTCCGGCCCCCAGATTCATGTGGCCCACCTCGGAATTGCCCATCTGGCCATCGGGCAGTCCCACCTGCAGCCCCGAACTGTGCAGCAGGGCATGGGGATAGCGGCCGAGGAAGCGGTCCCAGTTTGGGGTGTCGGCCTGGGCGATGGCGTTGTCGGCGGCGTCTTCGCGCCAGCCCCAGCCGTCCAGGATGCACAGAACGACGGGACGGGGGCGGCGGGGGGCGGCGGAGGGCATGGTGTTCGAGCCTGTTATGACGAAGGTGGGGCGGCTGGCCCGCACCTTATACGTAATCGGCCTTTTCCGCCAGTTCTAGGCTGCGGGAAGCCTTTGCCGCAGGGGGGCGGGCAGCGTCGTGAGAACCAGGCGGCGCACGTGATGCCAGAAGGCCGACAGGCTGAGCAGCAGCGAGCCCACCACCAGGGCGGTGAGCGCGAAGGCCTCGGCCGAGGAACCGGCGGCCTCGAACAGGGTGGTGGCGGCGTACAGCACATAGGCCAGCGCCGAGACCAGCAGGGCCCGGCGGTCCACCGCCAGGGCGACGATGGCCAGCACCAGATAGACGGCCACCGCTCCGGCTGCGCCGGCCACGCCGCTGCCGCCGCCCAGGGCCGAGAACACCGGATGGACGATCATGGGCGCGGCGGCCAGATGCAGCCAGAACGCCACGTCGGACCGGCGGGTCTTGCGCGCCAGATCGCCGGCATCCCACTTGAGCGCCAGGGCGAACAGGGCCAGCCCGGCGACAAAGACCAGGGGCAGGACGAAATCGCGGAGCGCCGGAACCAGGGCGAGGCCGAGCGCCAGCAGGGCACCGGCGGCGCTTCCGGCTCCGGCGGCGATGGTGATGGGGACCATGAAGCGCTTCCAATGGCCCCAGGCGGCCAGGGCGGCGATGGCGGCCGAGGCGGCGACGCCGTAACCACCCCGGGCGAAGTCGTCCACCCCCACCACGCCCAGCCCGGCGGAGAACACCCCGTAGACGAAGGCCAGCAGCAAGGCGAGGCTGGGCAGGGCCATGCGGCGCTTGCGGGTGAAGTACTCGGCGAAGGCCCACGAGGCCACGGCCACCGAGGCGCCGCCAAGGATCGGGCTGATCTTGCCCGCCAGCCAGCCCAGCGCCGAGAGCAGCAGCACGGCGGCGATGGTGACGAAGATGTCGTTGAAGCTGGTGACGAGGCGCACGCTCTCCTCGTCCGCCTCGTGGGCCGACTGCCGCCGGGCGACGAAGGCGCGGAAGGCTGTCGCAGCATCGCGGCTGAGGATGCCTTCCCCTACGGCCGCGTCGAGATCGTCATCGGTGTACATGGGAGATCCCTTCGCCTTTTCTTTCCTTAGCGCCAGCCCACTTCGCGGGCCAGGGCTTCCAGCACCGAGGAGGAGGCTTCCCATTCCTCGGGCGGGGGCGCGCCGTCGGACTGGGCGGCGGCGCGCGCCGTGGCGATGGTTTCGGCCAAGGGGGCCAGACCCACGGCGGCGCGGCGGGCATCGACCTCGGCTTCGTCCTCGATGGGGAGCGGCGAGAGCTTGCCGTTCCGCCAGTCCAGCTGGGTGCCGAATTTCTGCGGGCGGCCTTCCAGCGCCCGGATGCGGTCTTCCAGCATGGCGGCGTGACGCCGGGGCACCTCGTCGCGGTTGGCGGCGGATTTCAGCAATCCTAAGCAGCGGCGCATGAAGCTGGGCCGCGATACGGCGTGCATGGACACCAGCCAGGCGGCCTCGGCTCCGTCGGGACCGGCGGCATCGGCGGTGGGCCAGCCCTCGTCGTCGACGATCAGTTCCAGCTCGCGGGCATTGGCTTCGTGCAGGCGGCGCAGTTGCGGCGGATACCCGCCCACCGGCTCGCCCGATTGCAGCAATTCATGGCGCAACGCCTGCTCGGCGTCCTTCAACGCCAGTAAGCGGTGGCGGAAATGTCCGGCCAAGGGCGGCGCTCCACAAGGGGTAAGACCAGTGCGACGCCCAGGCAGATATTCGATTTATGGGGCGAGATCAACAAATTGCTGGTCGCTACCATCCCATTGGCCGTCATGGCCGGGCTTGACCCGTCCATCCATGGACCCCCGGGTCAAGCCCGGGGGTGACGACGGAATGAGTGGGGTCAGTCGCGGGCGCCCGACAGCAGGCCGCGGGCGATGACCTGGGCCTGGATCTCGGCGGCGCCCTCGAAGATGTTGAGGATGCGGGCGTCGCACAGGATGCGCGAGATGGGGTATTCCTCGGCATAGCCGTTGCCGCCGTGCACCTGCAGCGCATTGTCGGCGTTGGCCCAGGCGACGCGGGCGGCGAGCAGCTTGGCCATGCCGGCCTCGATGTCGCAGCGGTGCCCCTCGTCCTTCTCGCGGGCCGAGAAGTAGGTCAGCTGGCGGGCGACCATGGTCTCGACCGCCATCCAGGCGATCTTGCCGCCGACGCGGGGGAACTCGTAGATGGGCTTGCCGAACTGGACGCGCTCGTTGGCATACTTCAGGCCCACTTCCATGGCGCACTGGGCGACGCCCACGGCGCGGGCCGCGGTCTGGATGCGGGCCGATTCGAAGGTTTCCATCAGCTGCTTGAAGCCCTGGCCCTCGACACCGCCCAGCAGGTTGGCGGCGGGAACCTTGAAGCCGTCGAAGCCCAGCTCGTATTCCTTCATGCCGCGATAGCCCAGCACCCTGATCTCGCCGCCGGTCATGCCCTCGGCCGGGAAGGGATTGTCTTCCGTGCCGCGCGGCTTGGGCGCGATCAGCATGGACAGGCCCTTCCAATCCTTGGTGTTGGGATCGGTGCGGGTGAGCAGGGTCATCACGTCGGTGCGGGCCGCGTGGGTGATCCAGGTCTTGTTGCCGGTGACCACATACTCGTCACCCTGTTTGACGGCGCGGGTGCGAAGCGAGCCTAAGTCGGAGCCGGTATTGGGCTCGGTGAACACGGCGGTGGGCAGGATCTCGCCCGACGCGATCTTGGGCAGCCAGTACTGCTTCTGCTCCTCGGTACCGCCGAGGCGGATCAGCTCGCCGGCGATCTCGGAGCGGGTGCCCAGGCTGCCCACGCCGATATAGCCGCGCGACAGCTCTTCCGTCACCACGCACATGGACATCTTGCCCAGGCCCAGGCCGCCGTATTCCTCGGGCAGGGTCAGGCCGAACACGCCCATCTCGGCCACGTGGTCCACCACCTCGATGGGGATCAGCTCGTCTTTCAGGTGCCATTCGTGGGCGTGGGGGATGACCTCGTTCTCGGCGAACGAGCGGAACTGGTCGCGGATGAGGACCAGGGTCTCGTCCTCCAGGCCCGGCTCGCCGAAATGGTGGCCGTCGCGGATCAGCTCGGCGATGCGGGTGCGCACGGCCGACGTGCAGCCGGCGCGGCGGAAGGTGGAGGTGGCGTCGTTGGAGAACTCGTGCACGGCCTTGGCGTCGAGGCCCAGATCGCCGGGACGCACCATCTCGCCCTGGCTCATGGGAATGCCGCCGTAGATCTGGGCGGTGTATTCGCCGAACGCCGCCTGGAGCATCAGGGTTTCCAGTTCGCCCAGCTTGCCCTCGCCCGATAGGCGCTTGGCCCAGCCCAGCATCTGCTGCAGGGCGGCGACGTAAGTGGCCAGCCAGGCATAGCCGTGGGCGGCGGTCTGGTTGGCGTCGAACAGGGCGCCGTTGACCTTGCCGTCCTTGCTGACCATGGCGGTGACATTGGCCTTGGCGGCCAGCCGCAGCTTGTCGAGCACCGCGACGGCGGACTCGCAGGTGGGGATCAGATCGGGAAGCAGGATGGTCATGGCGGCGTCCTTAAAGAACGATTGGAAATGAAAAAAACCCTCTCCCGGCGTGGGGAGAGGGTTTTCACTCAAGGTTTAGCCCTCGATGCAATCCTCGACGGTGTAGCGGCCGGGCTTCAGGGCCTGGACCAGCACCGCCATGTTGCCGGGCTTGTGCTCGTTACGCAGCATCTTCATGTGGGCCAGCGGGATGTCGTCCCACGAATAGACCTCGGACATGCAAGGATCGATGCGGCGCTCGATGACCAGCTGGTTGGCCTGGGCCGACTGCAGCAGGTTGGCGAAGTGGCTGCCCTGGATGCGCTTCTGGCGCATCCACACGAAGCGGGCGTCGAAGGTCAGGTTGTAGCCGGTGGTGCCGGCGCAGAACACGACCATGCCGCCGCGCTTCACCACGTTGCACGATACCGGGAAGGTGGATTCGCCGGGATGCTCGAACACGAAGTCGACGTCGTTGCCCTTGCCGGTGATGTCCCAGATGGCCTTGCCGAACTCGCGGGTCTTCTTCATGTAGTCGGAGAAGGCCTTGGGGTCGCCGTCCACGTCGGGCAACTGGCCCCAGCAGTCGAAGTTCTTGCGGTTGATGACGCCCTTGGCGCCCAGGCCGAGGACGAATTCGCGCTTGTCCTCTTCCGAGATCACGCCGATGGCGTTGGCGCCCGACACGGCGATCAGCTGGATGGCCATGGAGCCCAGGCCGCCGGCGGCGCCCCACACCAGGACGTTGTGGCCGGGACGCAGCACGTGCGGACGGTGGCCGAACAGCATGCGGTAGGCGGTGGCGAGAGTGAGCGTGTAGCAGGCGCTCTCTTCCCAGGTCAGGTGGCGCGGACGCTCCATGACCTGCTGGGCCTGGACGCGGCAGAACTGGGCGAAGGAGCCGTCGGGAGTCTCGTAGCCCCAGATGCGCTGGCTGGGCGAGTTCATGGGATCGCCGCCGTTGCACTCCTCGTCGTCGCCGTCGGTCTGGTTGCAGTGAACCACCACCTCGTCGCCGACCTTCCAGCGCTTCACCTTGGAGCCGACCTTGTAGACGATGCCCGAAGCGTCGGAACCGGCGATGTGGTACTCGGCCTTGTGGTAGTCGAAGGGCGAGATGGGCTTGCCCAGGGCGGCCCAGACGCCGTTGTAGTTGACGCCGGCGGCCATCACCATGATCAGGACTTCATGGGAGTCGATCTCGGGGGTGTCCACCACCTCGACCTGCATGGCGGTATCGGGCTTGCCGTGACGCTCCTTGCGGATGGCCCAGGCATACATCTGCTTCGGCACATGTCCGAGCGGCGGAATCTCGCCAAGCTCGTAGAGATCCTTGACCACCTGCTCGCTCATCCTAGAACTCCTTGACCCTCTGGACGACACTTCACCGACACGGCCGGCCTCGGCGCTCGGTACACCGCCTTTTAGCGTTTTGTCGCTTTCTTCGCAATGCACAAAATGATAGTTTGTTTCGCGAAGTCGGGGGAATGAGAAATTTTAGGTCGCAAGCCGACCCTAACCCCTGGCAAAGAGACATTTTTTTGAATGGATTCAGTCTGGAGCGCCCGATGACCGAAAAGACCGCCCGCGAAGCCGCCGCCCCCGCCCGCGAGAAGCCCTGGCTGTTCCGCACCTATTCGGGCCATTCCTCGGCCGCTGAATCCAACAAGCTGTACCGCACCAATCTCGCCAAGGGGCAGACCGGGCTGTCCATCGCCTTCGATCTGCCGACCCAGACCGGCTATGACAGCGACCACGCTTTGGCGCGGGGCGAGGTGGGCAAGGTGGGCGTGCCCGTCTGCCATATCGGCGACATGATGACGCTGTTCGAGGGCATTCCGCTCGAGAAGATGAACACCTCCATGACCATCAACGCGCCGGCCGCCTGGCTGCTGTCGCTGTACATCGCCACGGCGGAACGCCAAGGCGCGCACCGTTCGGTGCTGAACGGCACCACCCAGAACGACGTGATCAAGGAATACCTGTCGCGCGGCACCTATATCTTCGCGCCCCAGCCCTCGCTCCGGTTGACCAGCGACGTGATCGGCTTCACCTATACCGAGGTTCCCAAGTGGAACCCCATGAACGTCTGCTCGTACCACCTGCAGGAAGCGGGCGCCACGCCCGAGCAGGAGCTGGCCTATGCGCTGGCCACCGCGCAAGCCGTGCTCGACACCGTGCGTCCTACCGTGCCGGCCGCCGATTTCGAGACGGTGGTCAGCCGCATCAGCTTCTTCGTCAACGCGGGCATCCGCTTCGTCACCGAATTGTGCAAGATGCGCGCCTTCACCGAGCTGTGGGACGAGATCTGCCGTGACCGCTATGGCGTCAAGGACGAGAAGGCGCGGCGCTTCCGCTACGGCGTCCAGGTGAATTCGCTGGGGCTGACCGAGCAGCAGCCCGAGAACAACGTCTACCGCATCGTCATGGAGATGCTGGCGGTGGTGCTGTCCAAGAACGCCCGGGCCCGTGCCGTTCAGCTGCCCGCCTGGAACGAGGCGTTGGGCCTGCCGCGCCCCTGGGACCAGCAGTGGTCGCTGCGGCTGCAGCAGATCATGGCCTATGAGTCGGACCTCTTGGAATTCGGCGATATCTTCGACGGCTCGCACGAGATCACCCGTAAGGTCGAATCCCTGAAGGAAGGTGCCCGCGAGGAACTCCGGCGCATCGACGACATGGGCGGCGCCGTCTCGGCGGTGGAATCCAGCTACATGAAGCAGAAGCTGGTGGAATCCAACGCACGCCGCATCGGCGCCATCGAATCGGGCGAGCAGATCGTGGTCGGCGTCAATAAGTGGACCGAGACCGAGCCCAGCCCGCTCACCACCGGCGACGGTTCCATCATGACGGTGGACCCCAAGGCCGAGGCCGAGCAGATCGAGCGTCTCAAGGCGTTCCGGGCGTCGCGCGACGCCAAGGCGGTGGATGCCGCCCTGGCCGCGTTGCGCGCCGCCGCCCAGGAAGGCCGCAACGTCATGGAGCCCTCCATCGCCGCCGCCCATGCCGGCGTCACCACCGGCGAGTGGGCCCAGACGCTGCGCGACGTGTTCGGCGAATACCGGGCGCCGACCGGCGTGGCCCGCGCCGCCGCGGAAGCCAAGGGCGAGAAGATGGGCGCCGTGCGCGCCAAGGTCGAGGCGGTCTCCGCCAAGCTGGGCCGCCGGGTCAAGATCCTGGTGGGCAAGCCCGGCCTGGACGGCCATTCCAACGGCGCCGAGCAGATCGCCGTCCGCGCCCGCGATGCCGGCATGGAAGTGGTCTACGAGGGTATCCGCCTCACCCCCGCCCAGATCGTCAACGCCGCCCTGGAGGAAGGCGTCCACGTGGTGGGCCTGTCCATCCTGTCGGGCAGCCACGTGCCGCTGGTGACGGAAGTGCTGGAGCGCATGAAGGCCGCCGGCCTCGCCGACATCCCGGTGGTGGCGGGTGGCATCATTCCCCCTGAGGACGAGAAGATCCTGCTGGCCGCCGGCTGTGCCCGCATCTACACCCCCAAGGATTACGACATCACCGCCATCATGGGCGACATCGTCGACCTGCTGGCGGCCTGAGGTTGAGGTAAGGGGAGAAGGTGCGAAGGGACTCGTCCCTTCGCGTATCCCGGTTCTTGGAGCTTGTCATCCCGAGCGAAGGCGAGGGATCTCCGCCCGGACCGTTGGTGTCGGTCCTGAAGAGCCGTGCCAGGACGAGATCCCTCCTCCCGATGGTCGTCGGGATGACAGGATGAAGCTGTATTGGAATGTAAAGGCGAGGGGGCCATCCGGGGAAAAATGGCCGGCCCCCTCGCCAAAAGCCTGTCTTCCCTGACGAGGAGGAGACGGCCCGTCCCGGCAATCTATGCCAATTCCAACTCTCAAGCCAAGCGCCGGAGCGTTGCGTTTCGGTGAAGGCCGCCCTTACAGAATCGCCAGGACGCTTTCCGGCGGGCGGCCCAGGGCCGCCTTGGTGGCCGTCACCACGATGGGGCGCTCGATGACGATGGGATTGGCGACCATGGCCTGGACCAGGGCGGAATCGTCCAGTTTCGCCGGGTCGATGCCGGCTTCCGCGGCTTCCTTCTTGCGCAGGATGTCGGCCGGGCGCTTGCCCAGCAGGGACAGGATGCGGGAAAGCTCGGCGGCCGAGGGCGGCTCCTTCAGGTATTCCACGATGGTGGGGCTGATGCCCCTGTCCTCGATCAGCTTCAGCGTATCGCGCGACTTGCCGCAGCGCGGGTTGTGATAGATGGTGACGCCAGACGACATGCCTTCGATCCTCGGAGCGGTTAAAGACCATGAGTGCTGTTGCCCATAATGGCGTCTTCGGGCGCCTGCTCGCCACCCTGATGTTGCTGGGCGCGCTGTGCGGTCCGGCCCTGGCCCAGAGCGCGGCCCCGCCGCCGCCCGCCCCCATCCAGGAACTGCCGGGCCAGATCAACGCCATCGGCGACAAGGCCGCCGACGTCATGGTGCAGAAGCTGGCCGACCATTCGGGGCGCGACCAGTGGCGGCATACGGCGGTGATCGTCGTCGTCACCCTGGTGGTGGCCTTCGGCGCCGACCGCCTGTCGCGGGGCGCCTGGCACCGTTTCGCCGGGCGGCGGCTGTCCGACGAGCAGCGCCTGCGCATCCGGCTGCGTCTGGGCTGGCTGCGCCGCATCCTGCTGGTGGGGCTGTGCGGCGGGGTGGGCCTGATGACCATCCAGTCCCTGGGCGTCTACGACGTCATGGCGGTGGTGGGCTCGGAATGGGGGCGGCGCATCCTGTCGGGCGTCATCAACATCATCCTGGTTCTGGCCCTGGCGGTGGTGTTCTGGGAGGTGCTGCGCGCCCTGATCGAGCGCTATCTCTCCGCCACCGATGCCGAGGGCAACCAGTTGCCGCGCTCGGGCCGCGCCCGCACCCTGCTGCCTTTGGTGCGCAACGCTGCCTTCATCCTGCTGGTGGTGACGGTGGGGCTGATCGTGCTGTCGGAGATCGGCGTCAACATCGCGCCGCTCCTGGCCGGCGCCGGCGTGCTGGGCATCGCCATCGGCTTCGGTTCGCAGAAACTGGTCCAGGACATCATCACCGGCGCCTTCATCCTGTTCGAGGACACGGTGGCGGTGGGCGATTCCGTCAAGGTGGGCGAGCATGTGGGGACGGTGGAATCGCTGTCCATCCGCGCCCTGAAGATCCGGGACGGCAACGGCTCGCTGCACACCGTGCCGTTCGGCGCGGTCTCCACCGTCATCAATTCCAGCCGGGGCTTCAACTATGCCGGCATCGACGTGCCGGTGGCCTATGAGGTGGACACCGACCGGGCGACGGAGATCATCCTGGCCCTGGGCACCGAGATGCGCGGCGAGGCCAATTGGGGTGCCATGATGATCGATCCCGTCGAGGTCCAGGGCGTCGAGCGCTTCGACGCCGCCTCGGTGATCCTGCGGGTGCGCATCAAGACCACGCCTGGCGACCGCGTCACCCTGATCCGCGAGTTCAACCGCCGCCTGAAGCAGCGCTTCGACGCGGCCGGAGTGGCCATGAGCTCGCCCCAGGCCCAGAAGGTGGTGTCAGACTGAGGAACAGGGTCAGGCCGCTTTGCCGTGGGCGTCGGCCAGCACATCGAAGCAGACGCCCAGAGTCTCCTGATTGGCGTGCCGTCGTGACATCTGATAGGCCAGTTCCAGCACCCGGTCGGCCCCGATCTTTATGCGAAGAATTCGAGCCTTTACCACGTTGAGAGCCACGATATGTTTGATTAAGTGGCTTTCTGGCAATTCATAGGCATCCCCCGCCAGATGGACGATGTCAAACCGGCTGAGGCGATAGGCGTATACACCGGCAACCTTGCCGAGAGATACCCCATGGGTTGCGCTGCGCCGCCTTAATAGGGCTTCGACATCAATCTCTGCTTCCTCAAGGGCGAGCCGAAGCTCCCTCTTGGAGAACTCAACGCAGGTCAGATCGACTTTAAAGTGCCGAGCTACGCGTGCCAAACTGTCGGTGTAGTTCGAGGTGATCTCCTTGCGAACGCTCACAAGGGACACCGGCAAATTCTGGGTCATCGTCCGGTCATGCGCCTTGCTGCTGCATAGACCTGCGCCAGTTCACGATCATCATCTTCAGTGAACGGAGGGCGGGAGACAACTTCGGCCAATTCTTCGAAATTCCGAATGCCGTCGTTCAGCACCTGCTCGGCCCGTACCGGGTCGGTGTGAGACATCTCCTCCAACAACTCGGCCATGGCCGCTGGGTTGTCGATGAGGGCTTGAAGGTTGGGCATGGAATGCTCTGCTAAGACGAAGGAACTGGCGTTCGGCAAGTATCTAGCAACTTTTTCTCGCAGAGCAAGAAAAATGTTGAAATACAATTGTATGCAAGCCCCTGTCTATTGATCCTCCGCCTCGATGACGGCGCGGGCGGTTTCCCAGGAAAAGCCGGCGCGGCCCAATGCGGCCAGGTCCTTGGCGCGGAATTCAGCCCGCTTGTCGGCGGCGCGGTAGGGGCCAAGGCGCCGGCGGCGCGCCAGGGTGAAGGCGGCGGCCAGTTCGGAGTCCGGCTCCTGTTCGGACAGGGCGGCGGCGACGGTTTCGGCCTCGACCCCCTTGGCCGACAGCGCGGCCTGGATCAGCCGGGTGCTGGCCCCCTTGCGCCTTAAGGTCCGCACCTTGATGTCGGCATAGGCGGCGTCGTTCAGGTATCCCAGCCCGGCCAGCTTGGCGATCACCGCCTCGACCAGCGAGGCGGCCTCGTCGCGCTCGCCGCCCCAATGGGCCAGCGACCGGTCCACCTTGCGCATGAGTATCCGCTTAAGGTTGGCCCTGGACGAGGAATAGCGTTCGAGATAATGCAGGGCTGCATTCTCGAGGTATGATGGCGTGATCTTGGATGGTGGGCGCCGAGTGGTCATGGAAAGCGAGTGTAGCATGAGAGACGACGTGAACATCCTGCCGCCGGCGCCCCGCTCCTATGGCGCGGTCAACTGGCTGGGGACCTGGACCCTGTTGTGCAAGGAGGTGCGCCGTTTCCTCAAGGTCTATTTCCAGACCATCGTCGCCCCCGTGGTCACCACCTTGCTGTTCCTCTCGGTGTTCGCCCTGGCGCTGGGCCCGGTGGCGGCCGAGGTCAAGGGCGTGCCCTTCGTGCAGTTCCTCAGCCCCGGCCTGATCATGATGGCCATCGTCCAGAACGCCTTCGCCAACACCTCGTCGTCCATCATCATCGCCAAGGTCCAGGGCAACATCGTCGACATGCTGATGCCGCCGCTCACCGGGGCCGAGCAGACGGCGGCGGTGGCCTTGGGCGGCGTGGCGCGCGGGCTGGCGGTGGGCATCGCCGTGGGCCTCGCCATGGCCCTGTTCGTTCATCTGCCGGTCCACAATCCGCTGCTGATCGTCTATCACGCGGTGATGGGCTCGTTGATGCTGTCGCTGTTGGGCATGATGGGCGGCATATGGGCCGACAAGTTCGACCATATGGCGGCGGTGACCAATTTCATCGTCACGCCGCTGTCCTTCCTGTCGGGCACCTTCTATTCCATCGAGCGCCTGCCCCAGGCCTTCCACGCCGTCGCCCTGGTCAATCCGTTCTTCTACATGATCGACGGATTCCGGGCGGGATTCATCGGCGTCAGCGACGGTTCGGTGGCCGTCGGCGTCGCCGCCATGGCGGTGGCCGACCTGGTTCTGCTGCTCGCCACCTGGCGCATGCTGGACAGCGGATACAAGCTCAGAAGCTGAAAAGCCGCCAGCCCATTGACATTTACCGTTTTCCAACCGATATTCTGCCGCTTTCCATGAGCGCACCGGCCTTTTCGCTCGCACTTGCGAGGCCGCCGGGCATTCTCGGGAGAGTGACGTGATTCCAGTGGTGATGCCGACCTATGCGCGTGCCGACCTCGCTTTCGAGCGGGGCGAGGGTGTCTATCTGTTCACTGCGGACGGCCGACGCTTCCTCGATTTCGCCGCCGGCGTGGCCGTCAACGCGCTGGGGCATTGCCATCCGCGTCTGGTCAAGGCGCTGACCGATCAGGCCGCCAAGGTCTGGCACACCTCCAACCTCTACCGGGTGCCGGGGCAGGAGAAGGTGGCCGCCAAGCTGGTGGAGCGCACCTTCGCCGACACGGTGTTCTTCTGCAATTCCGGCGCCGAGGCGCTGGAATGCAGCATCAAGATGGCCCGGCGCTACCACTATGCCGCCGGCAATCCCGAACGCTACCGCGTCATCTGCGCCGAGGGCGCCTTCCACGGCCGCACGCTGGCCACGGTGGCGGCGGGCGGGCAGAAGAAGCATATGGAGGGCTTCGCCCCCACGGTCGAAGGCTTCGACCATGTGCCGTTCGGCAATCTCAACGCCATGCGCGCCGCCATCACCAAGGAGACCGCCGCCATCCTGGTGGAGCCGGTCCAGGGCGAGGGCGGCATCGTCCCCGGCGATCCCGATTACCTGCGCCGCCTGCGCGCCACCGCCGACGAGTTCGGCATCCTGTTGATCTTCGACGAGGTGCAGACCGGCATGGGCCGCACCGGCACCCTGTTCGCCCACCAGCAGGCGGGGGTCACCCCCGACATCATGGGCGCGGCCAAGGGCCTGGGCGGCGGCTTCCCGGTGGGCGCCTGCCTGGCGACGGAAAAGGCCGCCTCGGGCATGGTGGCGGGCACCCACGGCTCCACCTTCGGCGGCAATCCGCTGGCCATGGCGGTGGCCGACGAGGTGCTGAACGTCATGGCCGAGCCCGGCTTCCTGGACCGCGTCCAGGCCATGGGCGCCCTGCTGCGCGCCCGGGTCGAAGAGGTTTGCGCCCGTTTTCCCGGCGTGGTCACCGAGGTCCGGGGTCTCGGCCTGATGCTGGGCTTCAAGCCCGTCATGCCCAACACCGAGATGGTGGCGAGGCTGGCGGGCCACGGAATGCTGACCGTGGGGGCCGGCGACAATATCGTGCGGCTGCTGCCGCCGCTGATCATCGATGAAAGCCATGTGGACGAAGCCGTGGGCATCCTGGCCCGCGCCTTCGATGAGGTGAAATGACCCCTTCCAACGCATCGGGCGCGCCGCGCCATTTCCTTGACCTTGACCGGTTCGACACGGCGACGCTGCGCCATATCCTCGATCTCGGCCTGGCCTACAAGCAGGGCAAGGGCCCCAAGGCGCCGCTGGCCGGCAAGATCCTGGCCATGATCTTCGAGAAGCCCTCGACCCGGACCCGCGTGTCCTTCGAGGTGGGCATGAAGCAGCTGGGCGGCGACGTCGTCATGCTGGCGGCGGGCGACACCCAGCTGGGCCGGGGCGAGACCATCGCCGACACCGCCCGCGTGCTGTCGCGCTTCGTCGATGCGGTGATGATCCGCACCAACCTGCCGGAAAAGATGACCGAGCTGGCCAGCCATGCCGGCGTGCCGGTGATCAACGGCCTGACCGACGAATCCCATCCCTGCCAGGTGATGGCCGACGTGATGACCTTCGAGGAGCATCGCGGCTCGCTGGCCGGCAAGGTGGTGGCCTGGGTGGGCGACGGCAACAACGTGGCCGCCAGCTGGATTCACGCCGCCGGCCATTTCGGCTGCGAGATCCGTCTGGCCTGCCCGGAAAGCCTGATGCCGTCGCGGGCCGCCGTGGACTGGGCGCGGGCCAAGGGCGCCAGCGTGGTGCTGACCACTCACCCGGCCGAGGCGGTCTCCGGCGCCCATCTGGTGCTGACCGACACCTGGGTGTCCATGGGCTGCACCGATTCCAACCGCCACGAGCTGCTGGAGCCCTATCAGGTCAACGAGGCGCTGATGGCCAAGGCCGCGCCGGATGCCCTGTTCATGCATTGCCTGCCCGCCCACAGGGGCGAGGAAGTGACCGACCCGGTCATGGACGGCCGGCAATCGGTGGTGTGGGACGAGGCGGAAAACCGCATGCACGTCCAGAAGGGAATCCTGACCTGGTGCCTGGCTTGACCGATACCGTCCTGCCCTTTTCCGTGATGGGCGGCGCGGTGCGCGGCCGCCTGGCCCGCCTGGGCGCCTCGCTCGACACCATTCTCGACGACCAGCATGCCTATCCGGTGCCGGTGGCCGCCCTGCTGGCCGAGACCATGGCGCTGGCCGCCGTGCTGGCCACCTCCATGAAGTTCGACGGCATCTTCACCCTGCAGGCCCAGGGCGACGGCCCGGTCTCGCTGCTGGTGGCCGACGTCACCAGCGCGGGCGACATGCGCGCCCACGCCCGCTTCGACGCCACCCGCCTGGGGCAGGTGCCGGTGTCCGACCGGGCCTCGGTGCCGGCGCTGCTGGGCAAGGGCTATCTCGCCTTCACCGTGGACCAGGGGCCGGATACCGACCGCTACCAGGGCATCGTCGAGCTGGAAGGCGCCACCCTGGAAGACTGCGCCCGGGCCTATTTCAAGCAGTCGGAACAGCTCGACACCGCCATCGAGGCCGCCGTGCGCCCGCCCGCCGGCGGACAGGGCTGGGCGGCCGCCGCGCTGATGATCCAGCGCATGCCCTCGGGAACCGGCAGCGCCCCCATCCTGGTGGCCGAGGAGGCCGAGGAAAGCTGGCGCCGCGCCGAGATTTTGCTCTCCAGCGTCACTGGCGCCGAACTGACCGACCCCGCCCTGGCGCCCGAACAGCTGCTCTACCGCCTGTATCATGCCGAGCAGCTGCAGGCCTTCGAGGCCAAGGCGATTCAGGCCCGCTGCCGCTGCTCGCGCGACAAGGTCGAGGCGACGCTGCGCTCGCTGCCCGCCGCCGAGATCGCCTCGGTGGCCGACGAGGCGGGCCGAATCGTGGTGACCTGCGAGTTCTGCCGCACCGACCATGTCTTCCGGCTGTCCGAGCTGCAGCATTCTTGACGGCTTGCCGCACCGCACCGATATTGAACCCACACGTTTCGCACGCCCAAGGGGAGTCATTTCCGATGATCGCTCGGCATATCCGCCTGGTGGTGGCCGTTGTCGCCGCCCTGACCGCCAGTGCCTGCCAGAACGCCAAGCCGCCCATGCAGAAGCTGCCCGAGATCAGCTTCGCCAATCTGCGGCCGTTCCAGCTGGACGTGGGCCAGTTGGAGATCGTCTCGGAATTCGTCGCCCCCGGCCGCTCGCCCCATATCGAGCACCTGATGCCGGTGTCGCCCGAAGGCGCCATCCAGCGCTGGGCCCAGGACCGGCTGAAGCCGGTGGGCCGCACCGGTTCGGCCCGGGTGGTGATCAAGGACGCCAAGGTGGTCGAGGTGCCGCTGTCGGTGGACAAGGGCCTGACCGGCGCCTTCAAGAAGGAGCAGGAGCTGCGCTACGACGCCGCGCTGAACGTGGCGGTGCAGATCCTCGACGCGCGCGGCATGGTCCAGGGCGAGACCGTGGCCCAGGCCACCCGCTCCAAGACCGTGGCCGAGGGCATCACGCTGAACGAGCGCGACCGGGTGCTCTACGACATCAGCGAAAGCCTGGCGCGTGATATCGACCAGCAGATGTCCCAGCTGATTCAGAGCTATCTCGGCCGTTGGGTGAGGTAGAGTCCATAAGGATTTGTATCGAATCGGATTCCGCGCTTGACGGGCGGCTTCCGCCACCGTAAAAACGCGGCTTCCTCCGGTATGCCCCGGCCAACGGGCGCTCTTCCGGGACCGAATTTTTGGATATGAGGATTTCGCTATGGCTCGTCGCTGCGCCATCACCGGCAAGGGCGTTCTGACCGGAAACAACGTCAGCCACGCCAACAACAAGACCCGTCGTCGGTTCCTGCCCAACCTGCAGGAAGCTTCGCTGCTGTCCGACGCCCTGGGTCACGCCGTGCGCCTGCGCATCTCGACCAACGGTCTGAAGACCATCGAGCATAACGGCGGCATCGACTCCTACCTGCTGTCCATCGCCACCACCAAGCTCAGCGCCGAGGCCCGCCGCCTGAAGAAGCGCATCGAGCGCGCCCTGGCGACCAAGCAGGCCGCCGCCGCCTAAGGTTTCGCTGGTTAAGCATCGCAAAAGGGTCCGTGGGCAGCCACGGGCCCTTTTGGTGTTTCCGAGTCCATGACTCCGGCGACGGCTTTATACAAACCTTCCTTTGACCTGTCCCGTCCTGTCATCCTGACGCCCAAAGGGCGGAAGGATCTTTCAGCCGCAGGCGGGACAGCTTGCACCTGAAAGATGCTTCGGCTTCGCCTCAGCATGACAGGTCAATTCATTGGCCTGCTGGTGTTATTGACCACGAAAAAGCCCCTCCCGGTGTCCCGGAAGGGGCTTTGTATGTCCGTTAAGGGACAGAGCTACTTGGTGGTGCCGATGCCGGCCGGAGCGCGGGTGGTGGAGTAGACGCCGCGCTGGTCGGGGATGGGCTTGAACTTGTCCGAGATGCCCAGCACCGTCTCGGCGCCGCCCAGATAGAGGAAGCCATCGTCGGGCATCACCCGGCTGATGTTGTCCAGCACGCGGGTCTTGGTGGGCTGGTCGAAATAGATCAGCACGTTGCGGCAGAACACCACGTCGAACTGGCCCAAGGGCTTCAGGTCGTGCAGCAGGTTGTATTCGCGGTACTGGACCATGCCGCGAATGGCGGGGTCGATCTGCCACATCTCGGCGGTCTTCTTGAAGTACTTGACGAGGAGCTGGATGGGCAGGCCGCGTTGCACCTCGAACTGGGAGTAAAGGCCGGCCTTGGCCTTTTCCAGCATCTCGGTGGAGATGTCGGTGCCGACGATCTCGATCTTCCAGCCGGCCAGCTTGGCGCCTTCTTCCTTCAGCACCATGGCCAGGGTGTAGGCCTCCTGCCCGGACGACGAGGCGGCCGACCAGATGCGGAACGACTTCTTGGTGGCGCGGGTGGCCAGCAGGTGGGGCAGCACGACGTTCTTGAACTGGTCGAACGGCTTGATGTCGCGGAAGAAGAACGACTCGTTGGTCGTCATCGCTTCGGTGACTTCGCGCAGCAGATCCTCGCCGGCGGTGCGCAGGCCGGATACCAGATCATCCAGACCCTTGAGGCCGCGCTTGCGCGCCACCGGGGTCAGACGGCTTTCCAGGAGGTAGGCCTTGTCGCGGGTGATGACCAGACCGGAACGGTCCTTCAGCAACTTGGCGACGAAATCAAAATCTTCGGGCCGCATGGGTTTAGCGCCTCGCCGCCAGTTTCATGATCCAAGGGGCAATTTCCGGCAGAGGCAGGACGGCCGAGCAAATGCCCGCCGTCGCCGCTGCCCCCGGCATGCCCCACACAACCGAGCTAGCCTCGTCCTGGGCGATCACGGTGCCGCCCGAGGCTACCACCGCCTGGCCACCCTTCATGCCGTCGGCGCCCATTCCCGTCAGGATGCAGGTCAGCACGCGCTTGCCATAGGCGGCGGCGATGGACCGCAACATGGGATCGACGGCCGGGCGGCAGAAGTTCTCAGGAGGGTTCTTGTTCAATCGCAACACTTTGTCGGTACCCTTGGTTTCCACCACCATGTGGAAATCACCCGGCGCGATATAGACGCGTCCACCGGCGATCACCTCGCCATCGACGGCCTCGCGGGCGTTCCAGCCCGAGACGCGGCTAATGTGTTCGGCCAGGATGGTGGTGAAGGTGGCGGGCATGTGCTGGGTGATCAGGATGGGCTGGCGAACGGTGCCGGCCTTCATGGTGCCCAGCACGGTGAACAGCGCCTGCGGGCCGCCGGTGGACGATCCGATGGCGATGATGTCCGGCGGCTCGGGCGTGTTGCTGCGCAGCTGCAGCGGGCCGGGCGGATGGATGGGAACCGGGGTGCGGGGCGAGGCCGGCGAGATGGCCGGCCGGGTGGCCGGCGGACCGCCGGGACGGGCGGGCCGCGCGCCGGCCTTGCGCGCCTGGCCCAGGGCCCGGATCTTGCCCACCAGTTCGCTCTTGAAGTCGGCGCCGCCCGCCAGGTCGCGGGTGGAGGTGGGCTTGGGGATGTAGTCGGCGGCGCCCATCTGCATGGCGCGCAACGAGACGTCGGCCCCCTTCAGCGTCAGCGTCGATTGCATGATCACCTTGAGGCCGGGGTCGATCTGCAGCAGCTTGGGAAGGGCTGTCAGACCGTCCATGACCGGCATCTCGATATCGAGGATGACCACGTCGATCTCGTTGCGCTCCAGCGACGCCAGCGCCATCTGGCCGTTGCCGACCGAGGCGACCACCTGGATGCCGGCCTCGCCTTCCAGAATGCGGGTGACGAGACCGCGAACGACCGCGGAGTCATCGACCAGCATGACCCGGATGGGCTCGGCTGCCGGAGAGGGGGAATCGATGGCCATGGGTGAAATCACCGAACCTGGGGCTACAGCAATCCGACCTGCGAGAATTTCGCCTGAAGGATTTCGCTGTCAAAGGGCTTCATGATGTATTCGTTGGCGCCGGCCGTGATGGCTTCCTGAATATGCTCGATATCGTTCTCGGTGGTGCAGAACACCACGATCGGATGATCGCCGCCGGGAAGCTGGCGCAGCGCGCGCAGGAAGTCGATGCCGTTCATCACCGGCATGTTCCAGTCGAGCAGCACGGCATCCGGCATGGAGCGCTTGCAGGCTTCGAGAGCGGCGGAGCCGTCCTCGGCCTCCTCGGTCTTGAAACTCAGCTCGTGCAGGATTTTCTTGGCCACCATGCGGATGACCTTGGAATCGTCAACGATCAGACAGGACTTCATTCCCAAGCTTGCCTCCGATGGAGGGGTGGTCTTGCTACCCCGGCGGGTTCGCCACCCCTTCGTGGTCCCTTACCCCATGCCTATACTATTCGTTCCGCGTGAAATCCAGCAGCTTGCCCACGTCGAGTACCACGAGCAGCTTGTCATCCAGGCGGTAGATGCCGATGGAGAAGTCCCGCCAATGGGGGTCCAGCGTCGGCGGATTGCGTTCGAACTTGGCCGCCGGCAGCGAGAGGACCTCGCCCACCTGATCGACCATCAGGGAGTAGAGCTCGCCGCCCATGTCGACGACCACGCTCATGCCCTTCTTGTCCTCGGCCCGCTTCTTCAGGCCGAGACGCAGGCGCACGTCGATGGCGGTGACGATGCGGCCGCGCAGGTTGAGGCTGCCTGCCACCTCGCGGGGCGCCAGCGGGATGCGGGTGATCTTCTGCGGGCCCAGCACGTCCTGGACGGTCAGCACGGGGATGCCGAACAGCTGACCCTCGATGAACATGGTCACGAAGTCCTGGGTCTCGGGAGCGGCCAGCTCCGTTCCAGGGCGCTTACCGGCGGGAACTAACTGGTTCATGCGGCACCTTTAGAGGCTGCGATGGTCGTGGCCAGGGTCTGCAACAGGGCATCGCGGTCGAACTTGGCGATGTAGTCGTTGAAGCCCACCTGACGGCCGCGTTCGAAGTCCTTTTCGGTGGCGTGGGACGACAGCGCCACCATGGGGATGGTGCCCCAGCGGCCGTCGGCGCGCACCGCCTGGGCGAACTCGAAGCCGCTCATGCCGGGCATCTCGATGTCGCTGATGATGGCGTCGAACTCGTCGCCGCGCTCACGCAGCGCCAGGGCCTTGTCGGCTCCGTCCACCGAGATCACCTCGTAGCCGGCCACCGACAGGAGCGGCGTCAGCAGGTTGCGGAAGAACGGCGAGTCGTCCACCAGCAGCACGCGGGGCTGATGGTATTCGGAGCTGCCGAATTCCTTGTCGTTGCGGCCGAACCAGTCGCCGAACGCCTGCGGCAGGTAATAGCCGGCGTCGATGATGGTGGTGGCCTTGCCGGCGATGACGGCGGTGCCGATGACGCCGGGATTGTCGGCGGACAGTTCCACCTTCAGGGTGTCCTCGACGATGTCGACGATCTCGTCCACCACCAGGCCCATGGTGTGGTCCTTGTCCGAGAACACCAGCACCGGCTGGCGGCCCTCGTCGCGGAAATTCATGATGCCGTCGATGGCGATCAGCGGCATCAGATGGCCACGGTACTGGACCATGGGCTTGCCGTGGCTGTGTTCGATGTCGCCCACCTCGATTTCCTCGAGGCGTGCCACCAGGGCCAGCGGCACCGCCTTGAGGTCGTCGCCGCCGGCGCGGAACACCAGCAGCGAGGTCTTGCGGTCGGCGTGGCTCTCGCGCACCGTCTGGGCCTCGGCGTCGCGGGTGCCGGCGCCCATCATGCCGGATTCGCCGGTGGCGCCGGCGATGCCGTTGGGGTCGAGGATCATGATCACCGAACCATCGCCCAGGATGGTGTTGCCCGAGAACATGGAGATGTGGCGCAGGATGGGGGCCACCGGCTTGACCACGATTTCCTCGGTGTCGAACACCCGATCGACGATGATGCCGAAGGTGTAGGTGCCCACCTGGGTGACGACGATGAAGGTCTCCTGCTGTTCTTCCTCGTTCTCGGCCAGCTTGAGCAGGCGCTTCAAGGAGACCAGGGGCAGAAGGCGATCACGCAGGCGCAGAACCGGCGCGTTGTTGATCATCTCGATGCCGTGCTCGGAATTGGCCGTCACGCGCACCAGCTCCAGAACGCTGATCTGCGGGATGGCGAAGCGCTCGACGGCGCATTCGACGATCAGGGCCGACACGATGGCCAGCGTCAGCGGGATCTTGATGACGAAGGAGGAGCCCTTGCCGGGCTGGCTCTTCAGTTCGACGGTGCCGCCGATCTTCTCGATGTTGGTGCGCACCACGTCCATGCCGACGCCGCGGCCCGAGACGCTGGTGACCTTCTCGGCGGTGGAGAAGCCGGCCTTGAAGATGAACTGGTAGATCTGCTGCGGGGTGAGCGCTTCCAGTTCCGACTCGGAGGCCAGGCCGTTCTGGATGGCCTTCTGCTTGATGCGGTCCAGGTTGAGGCCGCGCCCGTCGTCGGAGATCTCGATGATGATGTGGCCGCCCTCGTGGAAGGCGTTCAGCACGATCTTGCCCACTTCGGGCTTGCCCACCCGCTTGCGCTCCTCGGTGCCTTCCAGGCCGTGGTCGGCCGAGTTGCGCACCATGTGGGTCAGCGGGTCCTTGATCAGCTCGAGGACCTGGCGGTCCAGCTCGGTCTCGGCGCCCAGCATCTGGAGGTCGATCTTCTTGTTCATTTCGACCGCGAGGTCGCGGACGATGCGCGGCAGCTTGGCCCAGGCGTTGCCGATGGGCTGCATGCGGGTCTTCATCACACCTTCCTGAAGGTCGGTGGTGATGTGGGACAGGCGCTGCAGCGGGGTGGCGAACTCGCTGTCGTCCTTGCCGCGGACCATCTGGAGCAGCTGGTTGCGGGTCAGCACCAACTCGGACACCAGGGTCATCAGGTTTTCCAGCAGTTCCACGTTGACGCGGATGGTCTGGGCGGCGACGGCGGATTCCTTGGCCTCGCCCGCCGGAACGGGCGGAGCGGCGGCGGCCACGGCCGGCGGCTGGGCGGCCGGGGCGGGGACGCTGGCCTTGACCGGCTCGGGCTCGGGCTCGGGCTCGGGTTCCGGCTCGGGAGCCGGCGCGGCGGCGACGGGCTCGGGCGCGGCGGCCACCGGCTCGAAGGTGGGCATGGGCGGCGGCGGGGGAGGCGGCGGCGCGGCGGCGGCGCCCGAGGCGCGGCCCTCGGCCATGGCGTTGAGGCGCTCGATCAGGTCGTCGTCGCTGCCCTCGGGCTCGCACTCGTTCTGTTCGAGGTGGCCCAGGATCAGCTTGATGCGGTCGATGGACTGCAGGATCAGGGTCACGGCGTCGGGGGTGACCTCCAACTCGCCGTCGCGGAACTTGCCCAGCACGTTCTCGCCCGCATGGGCCACATGCTCGAGGCGTGGCAGCCCCAGGAAGCCGCAGGTGCCCTTGATGGTGTGGACCAGACGGAAAATGTTACCCAGAATCTGAGGATCGTTGGGATTCTGCTCCAGATTCACCAGGGCAACGTCGAGAACGGAAAGACTTTCCGATGTCTCAGTCAGAAATTCACTGAGGAGATCATCCATGATCGACTCCAGTACGGTCCTGTTTCAGCACCCGCACGCGGCACCAAAACCACCTCTCCCCCCATCCGAACTGGACAGGCCATGCCGACTAATAGCACGGCGAGGAGGTCTTTAGAAGAACCCAGACCCGGGTAAATCCGCTTGCGAAACGATTTTTTCCACAATCTTCGTCAGGCCATGATGGAAATCTCCCCGGGCCTGTGATCCAGCCGGATTTTCAGGCCCTTGGCCCTGGCGAGGTGAAGCGCGAACCATGCCTGGGCGCCACGGGGGCCCGAGGGCGGCGCGCCGTCGACGAGAACCAGCCGGGCCTCGGCGGACAGGCCCAGCCCTTCACCCATGGCATCGATCCGCAATCCGGCCGTTTCCGCTTGGCCGTGCCCGCACCGGGCAATAATCCGCCCGCCGCGCGGCAGGGCATCGCGGGCGATCAGCACCAGGTTCAGCAGCAGACGGGCGGTCTCGCCATCGATCTCGGGGCGGTCGCTGGCCCAGTCCAGGGTGATGCCGCCGGTCACCGCGCTGCCGAGATAGGCGCGCACCAGATCGCCCAGCGCCTTGGGCGCATGGGGCAGGTCGTTGGCGGGGCCCAGGGTGGCGCGCAGGAATTTCAGGCGGGACGTGGCCGCCCCCATGCTGGCCGAAACCAGGCCCAGGGTTTCCGGGTCGCTGCCGTCTTCCAGCAATTCCAGCCCGGCCGCCGCCGCGCCAAGGGGGCTGGCCAGATCGTGGCACAGACGGGCGCAGAGCAGTTCGGACAGCTTGGTCTCGGAAAGGTCAGTCATGGGCAGGCAGCATCCGGGATTTCACCTACAGTACATAGTCATACCATAGGCACAGTCAATACGTCATAACCGAAGGATCGCCACCGCTTCCAGGTGCGCCGACCACGGGAACTGGTCGATGGGGGAGATTTCCTCCACATGCCAGCCGCCATCGCAAAGGGTCTTGAGGTCGCGGGCCAGGGTCGCGGGATTGCAGGAAACCATGGCGATGGTGGCTGGTCCGCCGCCTGCGGGGCGGGCCAGTTCGGCGGCCTGGGCGGCCGCGCCGGCCCGCGGCGGGTCCAGCACCACGGCGCGGAAGGCTTTCAGCTCGTGGGCGGCCAGGGGACGGCGGGCCAGGTCGCGGACCTCGGCGCTGAGCGGCAGCTTGGCGGCCCTGGCGGCGGCGTCCAGCGCCGCCACCGGCCCCTGTTCGCCTTCCACGGCCCGCACCGGACCGCGCTGGGCCAGCGGCAGGCTGAAGCTGCCGCAGCCGGCATAGAGGTCGGCCACCGGCACGCCCCCAGGGATGGCGGCCAGGATGGCCTGGGCGATGGCCAACTCGCCGCCGCGGGTGGGCTGCAGGAAGGCGCCGGGGGCGGGCTCGACCGCGACGCCGCCGAACCGCACCAGGGCCGGACGCCGGCGGGCGATGGGCTCGACGAAGCCGCTGCCCGGCCGGCGCCAGTGCAGGCGGGCGAGGTCCAGGGACTGGGCGGCGGCGGCCAGGGCCTCGCGCTCGAACAGGTCCAGGCGGGCGGGCGCTTCCACCAGCACGTCCAGGCCGCCTTCGGTCAGGGTGACGACCATCTCGCCACCGCCTTCCACCGCTATGCCGCCCAGCATGCGGCGCAGGCCGGGCAGGGCGGCCCCCAAGGCGGGGTCCAGCAGCGGGCAGCGTTCGATGTCGATGACGGTATGGCTGGCGCGTCCGTTGAAGCCCAGCAGGATGGCGCCCTTGGCGCGGACGAAGGTGAAGTCGGCCCGCCGGCGCGAGGCGGGCGGAACGCGCACCAGCGGTGCCACCGGCACGTCGCCCAGGCCCTGGCGGGCCAGCTGGGTGATCAGCAGGTCGCGCTTCCATTCGGCGTAAAGGGAATCGTCCATGTGCTGGAGCGAGCAGCCGCCGCAGCGGCCGTAATGGCCGCAGGGCGGAGCGACGCGCCCCGGTCCGGGTTCGCTGACCTCGATCAGGGCGGCGGTCAGGCCGTCGCCGCGCTTGCCCTCGATCCTTGCCAGCACCTTGTCGCCCGCCACGGTGAAGGGGACGAACACCGTCTCTGCGTCCAGCCGCGCGATGCCGTCGCCGCGCGCGCCGACCTGCTCGATGGTCAGTTCCACGGTGCGCGGCGCGGGGGAAATCCGGCCGGAGCGCGGCGGAGCGCGGCGGGGTTTTCTCATTTGGCCGGCCGGGCCAGATCGGCGAGGAAGCGGGCGAAAATCTCGGTCGCGCCCTTTTCCATGGCGCGGGCGGCGTCCTCGACCCGCTCGCTGGGCGTCGGCACGCGGGCTTCGTAGGTCCGGAGCAGCACGAGGCGGCCATCGCGGGCGCCGACCACCGACAGCTCCAGCTCCACCGCCACCTCGGACCGGCCGGCGATCTGCTCGAAGCGACGCACCTTGCCGCGCAGCACCCAGTCGGAGAGGATCCGCAGATCCGGCGTCACCACCCGGTCGGCCAGCCCCGCCTCGGCCAGATAATGGGCCAGGCGGTCCTGCAGCAGCATGCCCGGCGGCTCGCTCCAGAAATCGTATTTGTAATGGGCCAGCACCCCGTCGCGGGCGAAGGCCAGGGCGCGTTCGGCCACCACGCCGTCGGCGGCCAGGCGGTTGACCTCGAGCACGCCGGGCAGGGCGGGTTTGGACAGGCGCTGGGCGGGTGCCCCGGGCTCGATGCGATAGAACGCATCCGGCGGCGCGGCGGGACCGGCGCAGGCGGCGAGGGCGAGGATCAAGAGGGCGGCGGAGAGGGTCTTGCGCATGGTCATCATTTCCGTCCCGGGCCGTCCTCGCCCCGTTTGTTGCCGCCGATCAGCACGCCGGGATTGTCGCGGATCTGGCGCGAGAATTCGTTCAGGTTCCGGGTGGTGCTGTCCAGGTTGTAGGTGACCGAATCGATGGAGCGCGATACCGCCTGCAGGGTATGGCGCAGATCCTTCAGGCTCTGATCGATGTTGTCCTGGTTGCCGGTGACGGATTTGTCCAGGCTGGTCAGCATGGCATCCACCTTCTTGCGGCTGTCCTGCAATCCGGCCGACAGCTTGGCGGCGTTGTCCAGGGTTTCGCGGATGCGCTCGGCGTTGGCGTCGGTGATCACCTTGCCCGACAGGGTGCCGGTCATCTTCTCCACGTCGGCGGTGATTTTGGGCGTCTTGGCGGCCAGATCCTGGGCCACCGTCAGCAGGTTGGCCATCAGCTCGGGGGCGTGGCGCTCCAGAATGGCGCCCAAGGACCCCACCTGCTGGTTCAGGCTGAACAGCAGCGGCTTCAAGGCCGTTTGGTTGAGGTCGGTGATCTGTCCGGCCATGTCGTTCATGGCGGCGAAGATGTTGGCGGCGGGGCCCGACGGAATGTCCGAGCCGGGGGGCAGCATCTCGGACGAGGTGCCGCCCTTGATGTCGAGCGTCGCCGCCGCCAGCAGGCCCGACGCCGCGACGCGGGCCTGGGAATCCTTGGGGATGCGCCAGTCGTTGGCCACCGAGACCTCCAGGCGGAAGGCGGTGGTGTTGCCCTCGTGCAGCGGCGAGATCTTCTCCACCTGGCCCACCGGGAAGCCTTCATAGGTGACCTTGGTGCCGTACTTGATGCCGGCCACGTTGGCCAGCCTTGTGTAATAGGCCTGGGTCGAGCCGGTCCGCCCCGTCAGCACCGCCACCACCACCACCAGCGACACCAGCATGGCCAGCACGAAGCCGCCGACCAGCACGTAGTTGATACGGGAATCCTTCATGGGCGCGGGGTCCGGTCGGTTGGGTGGGCGGGGCCGCCGATCAGGCGGCGCAGATAGGACTCCGCATCGGGCTCTGCTTCCTCGGTGCGGCGGTTCAAGAGGTTCTGGATGCGCGGGTCGGTGCTGGCGCGGATGGCCTCCACCGTGTCGAGCGCCAGCACATGGCCCTTGTCCAGCACGCAGATGCGGTCGGCGATCTTGAAGGTGGAGTCGAGGTCGTGGGTCACCACCACGATGCTCATGCCCATGGCGTCGCGCAGGCGCAGGATCAGGTCGTCGATACTGGACGCCACCACCGGGTCCAGCCCGGCCGAGGGCTCGTCGCAGAACAGCAGTTCAGGGTCCATGACGATGGCCCTGGCCAGGGCGGCGCGCTTGATCATGCCGCCCGACAGCTCGGCGGGCTTCAGGTGCTCGAACCCGGCCAGGCTGACCACTTCCAGCTTGAGCCGCGTCATGATGCCGATGGTGGTCTCGTCCAACTGGGTGTGCTCGCGCAAGGGCAGCGCGATGTTGTCGCCCACGGACATGGAGCTGAACAGCGCGCCCGACTGGAACGCCACCCCGGTCCGGGTGCGCAGCCGCTGCAGCGCCACCGGCGACAGCTTGGCGATGTCGTGGCCCAGGATGCGCACCGTGCCGGAACTGGGCTTCTTCAGCCCCAGCAGGTGGTTGAGCAGTGTGGTCTTGCCCGAGCCCGAGCCGCCCATGATCACCATGATCTCGCCCCTGGCCACGGACAGCGACACGCCGTGCAGGATCTTGCGGTCGCCGTAATGGGTGACCAGGTTGGAGACCTCGATGCTGTTGGCGGGGCTGCCCATCAGCGCGTCACCATGAAGACGAAGACCATGTCGGTGATGACGATGGCCGAGATGGCGTGCACCACCGAGCGGGTGGTCATGCGTCCCACTCCTTCGGCGCCGCCGGTGACCGAGGCGCCGTTGACCACGCCCACCACGGTGATCAGCACGGCGAAGATGGCGCTTTTGCCCAGGCCGTGCCAGATGTCGTTGAGCCGCACCAGGGTGGTCATCTCGTCCACATAGGCGCCGATGGAACTGCCCAGTTGCGGCGCGATGTAGAGGCCGGCGGCGAACAAACCCACCAGATCGGACCACAGGGTGAGCGCCGGCAGCATCACCAGCATGGCCAGCAGCGGCGGCACCACCAGGAAGCGCACCGGCGAGATGCCCATGACGGTCAGCGCGTCGATTTCCTGGTTGATGCGCATGGTGCCAAGCCTTGCGGCCAGCGCCGAGCCGGACCGTCCGGCCACCAGGATGCCGGTGATCAGGGGCGCGAATTCGCGCACCACGCTCATGGCCACGCCCAGCGAAACCCGGGATTCGGCCCCGAACAGGCGCAGCGTGTAGATGCCCTGGATGGCCAGCATGATGCCGATGGTGGCCGACAGCACGGTGACTATGGGCAGCGCGCCGATGCCGATCTCCATGGCCTGGGCCACCACGGGGGCGAGACGCACCGGCTGGCGCCGTTTTCCCCCCATGCCCAGCCAGTAGAGGCATTCGCCCACCAGCGAGGCGCCGAAGCCGAACTCGGCGATTCCGCCCATCGTCCGGCGTCCCAGCCGGTCGAGAAATCCGATGAATCCCCTGGGTTCGGCGTCGGTGCTCACCGCATCATTCCCCCAAGGCTCCCTCAAGCGTGTCGGCGATGGCGAAGACGCGGTCCAGGCGGGCCAGTTGCAGCACCCGGCGGACGGGATCGCTGATGGCGGCCAGCACGAAGCGGGTGCCGTTCTTGCGGGCCATCTGATAGGCCTCCACCAGCCCGGCGATGCCGGAGCTGTCGATGTATTCCACCGCCGACAGGTCGGCCACCACCAGCGGGCCCTTGTCCAGCATCACCTCCATCAGCGCCTTGCGCAGCGCGGGCGAGTGGCGCAGGTCCACTTCGCCCGACAGGGCCACGATGGCGGCGGTTCCAGTGGTGCGATGTTCCAGCTTCATGTCGGGTCGATCCGTTTGACCATTTGCAACAGGTTGCCGATTCCAGGCGGCGGGGCCAGGAAATCGACGTCATCCATGATCGAGCGCATCAGATGGGTGCCCAATCCCCCCGGCCGTATCTCGTCCAGCGGCCTGGGCTGGATTTTAGCCACATCCACGGCGGGAGCGAAATCCATAAGTCGTATGACCAACCGATCGAGGTCGCGGTCCAGGTGGACGAGGATGTCGCCTGCGCCCCCCTTATAGGCGTGGCGGATGATGTTCTGGCAGGCTTCGTCCACCGCCAGGACCACGTCGCCCACCATGGTTTCGCCGCAGCCCATGGCGCGGGCCGCGCCGCCCACCGCGGCGCGGATGGCGGCCAGTTCCTCGGGCCGGGCGGGGTAGCGGTGCTCGAAGGCCGCCGTCCGGTGGTGGTGCCGGTCCTCGATCACCATCAGGGTGATGTCGTCCCTGAGCGAGCCGCTGTCGTCCAAGGACCGCACCACCGCATCCAGCCGCTCGGCGGCGGGCAGGGCGGCGAAGCTTTGGATCAGGGCGCGGGCGCCTTCGTTCTCCAGCATGCCGTCATGGCGGGCGCGGGCCTCGGTCAGCCCGTCGGTGAAGAGGTAGAGGCAGCCGCCGTCCAGATCGACCACGCTTTCCGGGCAGCCCCCGTCAAACAGCTCGACGGCGATGCCCAACGGCGGCATGTCGCCCTCGATGGGGGTGAAGGTGCCGTCCTTGAACAGCAGCGGCGGCTCGTGTCCGGCGATGGCCAGCACCACCCGACCCATGGCCGGATCGAACAGGCCGGCGGCCATGGTGACGAACATGCCGGGCATGCGGGTTTCCAGCATCTCGGAATTGATGGCGGCCAGCACCGCGCCCGGGCCGGCCTCGCGCTTGACCAGGCAGCGGAACAGGCTGGCGGTCTTGGCCATCAGGAGCGAGGCCTTCATGCCCTTGCCCGCCACGTCGCCGATGGCGAAGGCGATGCGCCCGTCGGCCAGGGGCATGATCTCGTAGAAATCGCCCGACACCCCGCTGGCGGCCAGGTTGATGCCGTGAACGGGGGAATCCGGCGGCAGATCGCCGGGCAGCATGGCCCGCTGGATCTCGGCGGCCAGGTCCAGTTCGCGCTTCAGGCTTTGCTGTTCGGCCATGTCGGCCACCAGCCGGGCGTTGATCAGGGCCAGGGCCGAACTGGCGGCCAGCGCCTGCAGCAGGCGGGAATCCGTCTGGCTGAAGGCGTCGCCGCTGGCCTTGTTGAACAGCTCGATGGCGCCGAGGCGCCGGCCCCGCGCCGACATGGGGGCGCACAGGATGGAGCGGGTCTCGAAACCGGTGACGGCATCGATGGAGCGGGCGAAATCCGGGTCGCGCCTGGTGTCCTTCACCAGCTGCGGCACGCCGAGATCGATGGTGCGCCCCACGATGCCGGTTCCCGGCGCGAGCCGTAACCCCCTGACGTCCACCGGCCCGATATTGGCGCGGCACACCAGCTCGCCCGTGTCCTCGTCGATCAGGAACAGCGAGGCGGCCTCGGCCCCCAGCCGCCGGGAGATGCGCTCGAGGCCAAGGTGCAGAGTGGCTTCGACGTCGTGGGACTGGACGAAATCGCCGGTCATCTCAACGATCAGGTCGAGGTGGCTGGCGGAATCGGTTTCGGGTATCGGGCTCGGCATGGCCCCATCATGCCAAGGAGTCGGGAAACGGCCAAACGGATAGATGAAACCGTCGTCTATGCAAAAAAATGTACGCGGGGCAAAAAAATGTACGCGGGGCTCGACTTTCCCCGTTCTGCCCGTGTAAAGGGAGGGCGGGACGGGGAAGGCCGAGTTGGGGCTGATGATGTTGTTTTCGCGAGGCAAGGGCGGTCCGACGATCGAGCCCGGCGACGTTTTTCACAAGCTTGGGACGTATGGCAGCGATTGGATGGTGGAGCGGGTCTTCGACTACCCCGACATTCCCCGCCATGTCCGTCTGGTCGATCGGGGAAGCGGCCGCACCATGACGGTGGCCGCCGACGCGCTGCTCGATCCCGACAATTTCGTCAGACGCAAGGCCTGATCACGGCGGTCGGCAGTCCAGGCTGCCCGCCAGGTGTTTTTCGATCAGCGGCGGATAGTCGTAGACCAGCACGCTGTCGCGCTGGTGGATGGTGACCTCGGTGTCGCTGCTCTTGCGCAGGAAATCGACCACCAGGAAGGTCTCGGTGCGGAACACCGCCTCCAGCTCGCCGACCAGCTCGGCGCGATTGCCGTTGGCGGCGATGTTGCAGCGGTAGTGATAGTTGGGGCCGCGCGCGCACCACGACAGCATGCGCGCCACCTTCGGGCAGGCGTTGGAGGGACTCACATTGGTGCGCAGGCTGACCTTGCGGTCGGCGTTGGCGCGCGCCTCCTCGGGGGTGCGGTCCGGCGTGACCAGGGAACAGCCCCCCAGGACCAGCGCCGAGGCAAGGATGAAAGGCAATCTCATGGAAATTCCGATACAGCCTGAAGGAATCCTAGCCGCGATCGCATCGGAACGGAACTAAGGTTTTCACCTTATTACTCCTGGATGGCTCCCAGCATGGCGGCCACCACGTTGGTCAGGCGGATCAGGTCGCCGTCGCGCGACAGCCGGTGGTCGCCGTCCTTGACCAGGATCACCTCCACCTGGTCCGAGGCCAGGCAGTCGGCCAGGCGCAGCGCGGTCTGCCAGGGCACGTCGGCATCCTTCTGTCCCTGAATCAGCCAAACCGGACAGTGCAGCTGGATCAGGTCGCGCAGCAGCAGGTGGTTGCGCCCGTCCTCGATCAGCGAGCGGTGGATGCGCCAGGGATTGTCCGGCTCGTAGCAATTGGCCAGTTCCAGCTCGCCGGTCTCCATCAGGGTGCGGCGCTGCTCGAAGGTGAAGTCCTGCCACATCAGGTCCTCGGTGAAGTCGGGGGCGGCGGCCACCCCGACAATCCCGGCCACCCGGTCGCGCAGCTCCAGCGCCGCCAGCAGGGAAATCCAGCCGCCCAGGCTGGAGCCCACCAGCACCTGCGGCCCCTCGGTCAGGTCCGAGATGACCGCCACCGCGTCGGCGGCCCAGCGCCCGATTGTGCCGTACAGGACGTCGCCCGAGCTTTGCCCGTGGCCGAAATAGTCGAAGCGCAGGAAGGCGCGGCCCTGTTGGCGGCACATCTCCTCCAGCGCCAGGGCCTTGGTCCCTTCCATGTCGGAATGGTAGCCGTGCAGGAACACCACGCCGGGAGTCTTGCCTTCCAGCCTGCGGTAAGCGATTGTCGCGCCGTCGGGGCGTGCTAGTATCCCGCCGCCTTGCGGGTTTTGCCCGGTTTTCGAGTTCACTGTCATCGCTTTCGGAAAACCCATGGATCACGTTGCCCCCATCGAAGCGCCATCCCCGGCCGTTCGTCAACCGGTCGTGTTGCAGGTGCTGCCTGCTTTGGTGACCGGCGGGGTGGAGCGCGGCACCGTGGACATGGCCGTGGCCCTGGCCGAAGCCGGATGGACGGCCCTGGTCGCCTCGGAGGGCGGCCCCATGGTGCGCGAACTGACCCGCGCCGGCGCCCAACACATCACCTTGCCGCTGGCGTCGAAGAATCCGCTGACCATCCGCGCCAACGCACTGAAGCTGGCCGACCTGATCGCCACCCATCAGGTGGACATCGTCCACGCCCGCTCGCGCGCGCCGGCCTGGAGCGCCTGGATCGCCGCCCAGGCCACCGGCGCCCACTACGTCACCACCTTCCACGGGACCTACAATCTCGGCTGGTTCGGGTTGAAGCAGAAATACAACGCCGTGATGACCCGGGGCGAGCGGGTGATCGCCATCTCGGACTTCATCGCCGAGCATGCAAGGCGCATCTACGGCCTGGAGGCGGAGCGGGTCCGCGTGGTCCATCGCGGCATCGACATGACCCGCTTCGACCCCGCCCGCGTCAGCCCCGAGCGCATCATCCAGCTGGCCCAGAAGTGGCGGCTGCCCGATGGCTATCAGGTCATCATGCTGCCCGGCCGCCTGACCCGCTGGAAGGGCCAGGCGGTGCTGATCGAGGCTCTGGCCCTGCTGGGCCGCCACGACGTGCGCTGCCTGCTGGTGGGCTCGGACCAGGGCCGCACCGGCTATCGCGAGGAACTGGTGGAACTGGTCAGGCGCCGGAACCTCACCGACGTGGTCCATCTGGTGGACGAGTGCTCGGACATGCCCGCCGCCTACATGCTGACCGACGTGGTGGTGTCGGCCTCCACCGACCCGGAGGCCTTCGGCCGCATCGCCGTGGAAGGCCAGGCCATGGGCCGCCCGGTGATCGCCACCGCCCACGGCGCCACCGACGAGACGGTGCTGCCCGGGCGGACCGGCTGGCTGACCGCGCCGGGCGATCCGCATGCCCTGGCCCAGGCGCTGGACCGCTTCCTGGCCCTGTCCGCCGAGGAGCGGGGACTGATGGCCCAGGACGCCATGGATTTCGTGCGGTCGCGCTTCTCCAAGGAAAGCATGTGCGCCAGCACCCTCGACGTCTATCGCGAGGTGCTGGGGATGCCGGCCGCGGCGCCTGCTGACGAGGGGTCGTGACCGGTTCGGCCAACATCCTGGTCATCAAGCTGGGGGCTCTGGGCGATTTCGTCCAGGCCATGGGGCCCTTCGCCGCCATCCGTGCCCACCACCCGTCCGCCCACATTACCCTGCTCACCACCCGGCCCTTCGCCGAGCTGGCCGATGCCAGCCCGTGGTTCGACGAGGTCTGGCTGGACGACAAGCCGCCCCTGTGGCGGCTGGACAAGGTGCTGGCCCTGGCCCGCCGCCTGCGCGGCGGCCGCTTCCAGCGGGTCTACGACCTGCAGACCTCGGACCGCTCGTCCTGGTATTTCCGCCTGATGGGCAAAGAGGTGGAGTGGTCGGGCATCGCCAAGGGCTGTTCCCACCCCCACGCCAATCCCCGGCGCGACGTCATGCACACCATCGAGCGCCAGCGCGAGCAACTGGCCATGGCCGGCATCGCCAAGGTGCCTCCGCCCGACCTCGCCTGGGCCGAGGCCGCACCGGGCCGCTTCGACATCGCGGGGCGCTTCGTGCTGCTGGTGCCGGGCGGCGCGCCGCACCGTCCCGCCAAACGCTGGCCGGTGGAGCGCTTCGCCCGATCGGCCTGCTGGCTGGCGGAGCGGGGCTTCACGCCCGTCCTGCTGGGCACGGCCAAGGAGCGGGCCGAGATCGATTCCATCCGCGCCGCCTGCCCCCGGGCCCTGGATCTGTCGGGCAAGACCGGACTGCCCGACATCATCGCCCTGGCCCGGCGCGCCGAGGCGGCCTTGGGCAACGACACCGGCCCCATGCACCTGATCGCTGCCGGCGGCTGCCCCTCGGTGGTGCTGTTCTCCCACGACTCCGATCCCAGCCTGTGCGCGCCCAGGGGCAACGTCACCGTCCTGCGCCGCCCGTCGCTGGCCGAACTGGGCGAGGCGGAGGTGGCGGCGGCCCTGGACGGGATGCTGACAGTATGAGCGACGAGCATCGCCTAGCCTGGCGGGAGCGCCGCAAGACGCTGGAACAGCGCTACAGGGAACATGGTCGGCGAACCACATTTGGGGGCGAAAGGCGCGTGGAATCCCTGCCCGACTTGATCAGGCCGCTGCCGATGATCATGCGGCTGATTGGACTGGAGGCCAAGGCGCGGCGCAATGCCGGGGGAGTGCGTCTCACCCGGCTGGAATTCAGTTTCCCCGACCTGCCGCCGGCCTTTGATGGCTACACCATCTTATTCCTGTCGGATATTCATGTGGGATCTGTTCCGCAAGGGATTGAGACGGCGGCTGCCATGGCGGCCGGCGTACCTTGCGACCTGGCATTGCTGGGCGGGGACTTCCAGCTGTTTGGCAAGCCATCGGCGGACATGACGGCGAACCAAATGGCGCCGCTGCTTGCAGCCATCAAGGCCAGGGACGGCGTCGCCGCGGTGCTCGGCAATCATGATGGTTATCGGATGGTCGAGGCGCTGGAAGCTCTGGGAGTGCGCGTGCTGGTCAACGAGGTTCTGGGGGTGAGCCGGGGCAATGAAACGATGTCCATCGTTGGCTGTGACGATATTCACAATTTCCATACCCCGGCGGCCGATGCGGCGCTCAAGCTGACCGACGGCTTTCGCATTGCCCTCATCCACAGCCCCGAGTTTGCCGGACATGCCGCTGCCGCCGGTTGTTCGCTCTATCTCGCGGGGCATACCCATGGCGGACAGATCTGCCTGCCCGGCGGAATTCCGCTATTCACCGCCACCGATGGGTGCCGCCGGCTGTCGCGCGGTACATGGCGCCACGCCGGCATGCAAGGCTATACCTCCACAGGATTGGGGGCTGGTCATCCCCCCTATCGCTTCAACTGTCCGCCCGAGATGGCGCTTATCACTCTGCGGCGCACGCCTTGACTTGGGTGCGTTTCTCCTTAGACTCCTTCCCCCTGATTTGTTCCCACGCGTGAAAGAGAGTGTCATGGTCGCCATCACCCTGCCCGACGGCAAGGTCCGCCAGTTTGATCACCCGGTGACGGGTCTGGACGTGGCCAAGGATATCGGTCCCGGTCTGGCCAAGGCGGCGCTGGCCATCACTATCGACGGCGAGATGAAGGATCTCGCCACCCTGATCGATCGGGACGTCAACCTTTCCATCATCACCGCAAAAAGCGGCCAGGACGCGCTGGAGCTGCTGCGCCACGACGCCGCCCACGTCATGGCCGAGGCGGTGAAGGAACTGTATCCCGAGACCCAGGTGACTATCGGTCCCTCCATCGAGAACGGCTTCTACTACGACTTCGCGCGGCCCACCCCCTTCACGCCCGATGATCTGGTGAAAATCGAGCAGAGGATGGCCGAGATCGTCGACCGCGACGAGGTCATCACCCGCGAGGAGTGGGACCGCGACGCGGCGGTGAAGTTCTTCCAAGACGCCGGAGAGACGTACAAGGCGGAGATCATCGCCTCCATCCCCGCCGACCAGAAGATCGGTCTTTATCGCCAGGGCAACTTCATCGATCTGTGCCGCGGGCCGCACCTGCCGTCCACCGCCAAGCTGGGCAAGGCCTTCAAGCTGATGAAGCTGGCCGGCGCCTATTGGCGCGGCGATTCCAGGAACGAGATGCTCCAGCGCATCTACGGCACCGCCTGGTTCGAGCGTAAGGACCTGGACGCCTATCTCCACATGCTGGAAGAGGCGGAAAAGCGCGATCACCGCCGTTTGGGCCGCGAGATGGAGCTGTTCCACCAGCAGGAAGAGGCCGCCGGCTCGGTGTTCTGGCACAAGAAGGGCTGGACGCTCTACCGCGCCGTCGAGTCCTATATGCGCCGCCGGCTGGAAGCCAACGATTACGAGGAAGTGAAGACCCCGCAGCTGGTGGACTTCTCCCTGTGGGAGGCCTCGGGCCACGCCGACAAGTTCTCGGAATCCATGTTCACCATCCGGACCCAGGACGAGCGGCATCTGGCGGTCAAGCCCATGAACTGCCCCTGCCACGTGCAGATCTTCCGCCAGGGCATCAAGAGCTACCGCGACCTGCCGCTGCGCATGGCCGAGTTCGGGTCGTGCCACCGCTACGAGCCCTCGGGCGCGCTGCACGGCATCATGCGGGTGCGCGCCTTCACCCAGGACGACGCCCACATCTTCTGCACCGAGGACCAGATCACCTCGGAGACCATCGCCTTCTGCCAGCTGCTGAAGGAGGTCTACACCGATTTCGGCTTCACCGATGTGCGCGTCAAGTTCTCGGACCGCCCGGCCAAGCGGGCCGGCTCGGACGAGACCTGGGACAAGGCGGAAGGTGCGCTGCTGGAAGCCTCCAAGGCCGCCGGCCTGGAAACCACCCTCAATCCGGGCGAGGGCGCCTTCTATGGGCCGAAGCTGGAATTCGTGCTGCGCGACGCCATCGGCCGCGACTGGCAGTGCGGCACGCTGCAGGTGGATTTCGTCCTGCCCGAACGTCTGGACGCGGCCTATGTGGCCGAGGACGGCACCAAGAAGCGCCCGGTCATGCTGCACCGGGCCATCCTGGGCTCGTTCGAGCGCTTCCTCGGCATCCTGATCGAGAATTTCGCCGGGCGCTTCCCCCTGTGGCTGGCTCCCACCCAGGTGGTGGTCGCCACCATCGTGTCGGAAGCCGACGAGTTCGCCCGTGAGGTCGAGGCTGGTCTCAAGGCCGCCGGCCTGCGGGTCGAACTGGACTTGCGCAACGAGAAGATCAACTACAAGGTCCGCGAACATTCCGTCGCCAAGGTGCCGGTCATGCTGGTGGTGGGCAAGCGCGAGGCCGAAAGCCGCCAGGTGGCCATCCGCCGTCTGGGCAGCCAGAACCAAGAAATTGTTGCGCTGGAGCAGGCTATCGCTACACTCGGCGCAGAGGCGACCCCGCCCGCGTGACGGGGCGAACCCCCTGGAACCGACGGCCCGGCCCGCGAAATCCGCACCCGGGCCTGTCGGTGTACTCGAAACGATGGAGATTGTTCTATAGCTAGGCCCCCGATGCAGACGCCGCCCAAGAACGATGGGCCCCGCGTCAACCGCGAGATCGATGCGCGTTCCATCCGCCTGGTGGGCGCCGATGGAGAAATGATCGGAGTCGTGACCCTGCGCGAGGGTCTGCTGATGGCCGAGGATGCCGGTCTCGACCTGGTCGAGGTGTCGCCCAACGCCGAGCCGCCGGTCTGCAAGATTCTGGACTTCGGAAAGTTCAAGTACGAGGACCAGAAAAAGAAGAACGCCGCCCGCAAGAAGCAGAAGGTGATCGAGGTCAAGGAGATCAAGCTCCGCCCGAACATCGACGATCACGATTACGACGTGAAGATGCGCTCCATGCGGAAGTTCCTCGAGGAAGGCGACAAGGTGAAGGTCACCCTGCGTTTCCGTGGCCGCGAATTGGCTCACCAGGACCTGGGCATGAAGGTGCTGGAGAAGGTGCGCGACGACCTCGAGGATCTGGGCAAGGTCGAGCAGGTCCCCAAGATGGAAGGCCGCCAGATGGTCATGGTGATCTCGGCGAAGTAATCTTCGCCGGGTACCCGATCATTTTTTCCGCACCCGCGCAAAGCGGGTTGCGGAGCCGAAGGCTTTACGCTATTTTCCGCGCCTCCCCACCGACCCGGGGATATGCGAACCCTGTGGAGGGGTGGCAGAGTGGTCGAATGCGCCGGTCTCGAAAACCGGTATGGGTGCAAGCTCATCGTGGGTTCGAATCCCACCCCCTCCGCCACATCCTCATTCGTGAGCATACTTCCCCGTCCGGGGAGCCTCTAAAAATCCACAGCATCTGCGCCGTTAGGACGTGATCATCGTCTGCGGTCATTCGTCATTGTTCGTCTGCACCCGCGTTGCTATGATGGGTAGAGCGATGGGTATGTCGTGCGGGATGTGAAGCAATGGCTCGGGAAATCGGCAAACTTTCGGCGGTGGCGGTGCGGAGCCAAAACACTCCCGGCCTTTATGGCGACGGGGGTGGGCTTTACCTCCAGGTCACTCCAGTTGGTGCGAAGACGTGGATCTACCGTTTCCAGATCGCTGGAAAGCGCCGGGACATGGGGCTCGGCGCTATTCATACCATCAGCCTTGCCGAGGCCAGGGAAGAGGCGCGGCGGTGCCGCCAGCTTGTCAGAGATGGCATCGACCCGATTGATAGCCGGAGGGCCGCCAAGCTATCTGCGCGAGCCACGGCGGCGAAAACGATGACCTTCCGTCAGTGCGCAGAGGCATACATCAAGTCCCACGAGGCGGGGTGGTCCAATGCGAAGCATGGGGCACAGTGGACCTCGACCCTGGAAACTTACGTCTACCCATCATTCGGATCGCTCCCGGTCAATGCCGTCGATACCGGCCTTGTCATGAAGGTGCTGGAACCGATCTGGTCTACGAAGACAGAAACCGCCAACCGGGTACGTGGCAGGATCGAGAGCATCCTCGACTGGGCTGCCGTTAGGAAGCACCGGATCGGTGAGAACCCTGCCAGATGGAGGGGGAATCTTGACAAACTTTTGCCTGCCCGTGCGAAGGTCGCCAAGGCGGGGCATCACGCCGCCCTAGCCTAGACGAGATGGGCGGCTTCATGGCCTCCCTGCGCCTCCAGGAAGGGGCTGGTGCCCGTGCGCTGGAGTTTGCCATCCTCACCGCCGCCAGGACCGGCGAGGTGATCGGAGCGACCTGGGGCGAGATCGACATCGAGAAGAAGATCTGGATCATCCCAGCCGAGCGGATGAAGGCTGGCCGCGAACATCGGGTGCCTTTGTCAGGGGCAGCTATGGCCGTGGTTCATTCAATGGCAGCAATCCGGCAAGGTCAGCAGCTTTTCCCTGGGGCGAAGGCAGGGAGGCCCTTGTCCAATATGGCGCTGCTTATGGCTCTGCGACGCATGAAACGGGCTGATGTGACCGCTCACGGCTTCCGCAGCACGTTCCGGGACTGGTGCGCTGAACGAACGGCATACCCTACCGAGGTTGCCGAGATGGCGCTGGCCCATGCAGTTGGGGACAAGGTTGAGGCCGCGTATCGACGCGGCGACCTTTTCGAAAAGCGGGTACGGCTGATGGAAGACTGGGCTGAGTTCTGCGGCATCGTTGCCCCGACCGTAGCTGGGACGAATGTGTTCGCGATTCAGACCCGCGCCTGAGCAAAAGGAGAAAATGGTGAAAAGGTTCTTCACTCTCGCTGAGGCGGCGACGTTCCTCGCAACGGGGAAACCTCGAACAGTCCAGCACCTGAGCCGATTGATGAGGCGGCATCGCGGTGGGCGCGCGCCAGCCGAACTCTGGCGCGCCATCGAGAAGGCAGCGAATGAGATACTTATTGCCGCGCAAGGGGGAGAATTTGTTCTCACCGGGCGCCAGGATGGCGATGGGCAGATGATGCGAAAACAGATACCAGAAATAGCCTTGATGGACTCATCAGCTGAACCTGCTAGGGATTCAATTTATCCAGATTATCTCGCGTGGATGAAAGAGCAGCGCAACATCGACGGCATTTCAATTTGGCGTGATGTGGCTGTTTCATGTCGCGATTTTGACAAATGGCGAAATAGAGGCAACCCAGACTACGACGCCACAATCAAGCCATCGGGTCCTACCCGTGAAGCAACCGACGATGAGATCCATGCGGCGATCACTGCGGTGTACGATGAGGTTGATCGATTAGGCGGGAAACCGCCCAACGTCAAAGAATTGATTGCCCCTCTCAGAAAGATGTTGGGGGAGAAGCACCTCACCGCCACGCGCACCCGAATGGACAAGGCCGCAAGTGCGCAACAACACAAGGATCGCAGATTAAAGGTTGGTGCCAGAAAGTAATTTCCGGGTTTTCTCACTTTGGGAAATTTGGAAATCTGGAGGACGGGAAACGTATGTGAATAATAGGGGGCTACCACAAACGAACGAGGTAGCTCATGTCTCCCGAACAATCCTCCACCCCCCTGCTCGTCGCCCCCAAGGCGGCCTGCGCCCTCCTCAGTGTCGGCAATACCAAGCTCTATGAGTTGATCGGGCAGAAGAAGCTCGAAGTCATCAAATTCGGTAAGGCCACCCGCATCACCATGGCGAGCATCCGCGCCATTGCTGGTGGGGGGGCTGCCTGAATCATGCCACAAAACAGCAGAGGCCGGGCGCTGGAGGGCGCCCGGACCTCGGGGATTGGTCATGCTGCTCAGCGCGACACCCAGAACCATACCACCGCTCGCCCCGTCGAATCCAGCATGGCCGCAGTCTGGATCATGCGCCATTTCGGCCTAACTCAGCGCCACGTCTCCCTGGTGGCTGCTCTGGCTGGCCAGGAAAGTGGTGCGCAATGAAGCCCTCTATCACAACGACCAAGGACCAGATCACGGATGCAGTGGGCGCCTGCGTTCGCAAGCTGAGCGCCGAATTGACGCGACGAGCCGTCGCGATGACCGATGTTGGCGGATTCACTGCCTACCGACTTTATATCGCCGCGAGTGATGCGGAGACGGCGGCTCACTGGGTTCTAGTTCAACGGCGTCTCCCTGCTGTCAGCATAGCTCTTGGGGGGACTTCGACCTGCGCTCCGGACCTGTATCCGTGGCTGTACACGTTGAACGACCTCTCCTATGAAGCGTATCGCTTCTACCAGCGGCGTCGTGCCTGCCGGCTCCCTGATGAAGAAGCCCGTCTCCATGAGCGCGTAAGGAACTTGCTCGCAGCGTGGCCGGGATGAGCGCATCCCCGACAATCGACGAAATAAGGCTCCGCCTGGACGAGAACATTGAGCCCATCGCTGTCCAATTGCTCGGCCGACCGACTTCCCGCACGGGACACCAGTGGCGCTGGGGGCGCCAAGGAAGCCTCTCTATTGTCGTCAAGGGACCGAAGCGAGGCAGATGGTACTCGCACGAGGACGCAATCGGAGGTGACACCCTTGCCCTGATCCGGCGGGAGATTGGATTCACCGGCGCATTGAATTGGGCCAAGCAATATCTCGGTATTGGTGATGCTGTCTGCGCCCCAATCCATCGCGTGGTGCCATCACCTCCGGTGACGGAGAAACCCGCGCCGGTAATTGATGAGGCTCGAGCACGGCGCCGAGCACAAAAACTGGATAGTGCGCTGGCGCTCTCTGGCCCAGTGGCGGGAACGCCAGGAGAAAAATATCTCCGCAATCGTGGTATTCATGCAGAAGATTTCCCGGAATGCATTCGGTGGAATAAACGCACCTGGGGCAGCATGCCTGGCGGCGTCCATATTTACGGTGGCGCTCTGGTGGTGATTGCGACTGATTCAACAGGCCAACCCCAAGCTTTCCAGACGATCCACATTACCGACGATGGAAGGAAGGCAGAAGCCTCAATGTGTGGTGGTGTTGTCAAGCGTACCTCCGGGGCACTAGCTGGCGTAGCGGTCCGCCTACCGGGGCAACAGCCTCCAATTCTATGTGAAGGGCCGGAGACAGGCCTCTCAATTTGGGTGGCGACCGGCCGTGAGGTTTGGATTTGCCTGGGCGTAAGCAATTTTTCCAAGCAGAAGTTAGAGCCGGGCGATCAGGTGGTAATTGCTCGCGACCATGACAAGGCTGGCTCCGGCGCGGACAAAGCCGTAGCGAAGGCGGTGGACGCCTTGATGGCTCGCGGTGTCTTCGTATCTGTTGCCTGCCCACCCGATGCCGGTCAGGACTTCAATGACCTGCTTCAGGAGCATGGCCCCAAGGCTGTTGCCGCATGCATTGCTTCCGCCAGCCCGGTGCAGCCGATTGCTGCACCAAAGCCCCTCCACCCGATCCTTGACGGTGAGCGTGCTTCCAGGAGGCTGCGGCGGGTCATCAGGGCGTACTTTGATCGAGTGGAACGGATTATGGCCGCGCAAGAATGGAGGCGGTCTCGTGTGGCTGAGTTAGGCGGCGACGATGATGCCAGGCGATCCGCTGCGCGTGAAGCCCGCTGCCGATTCAATGTCCGTACCTTGACGCTACCAAAAATTCAGATCAAGGCGGCGGCCGGGCTGGGCAAGACCCACGCCGTGATCGAGGAAATCATGGCCCGTCCCGCGTTGTGGTCGCTTCATGTCTCGATCTACGTCCCGACGAAGGATTTGGCCGAGGAATTGGCCGGAAAGTTCGGGCCTGGACCGCGTGTTGTCGTCATGCAGGGCAGGAACAGCAAGAACTGTGGCAAAGCTCGTGTCCGCATGATCGAACGTGCCATGGAATTGGAAGCCACGCGCTCGGTCTACAAAGCGTTCTGCCATTCCGATTTCTCGAAATGCCCTCGGTTCAGAGAATGCGATTATCTCAAGCAGTTTGATCCCGCACCGGCAGTTCGCATCTACTCCCACTTCTATCTCCGCGCCCCGACGCCCCCAGAGTTGAATCTGCCGCCGCCCGATGTTGTCATCATTGACGAATCCATCATCACCACCATGACCGGCCATGCCGCTGTTGAGATCGAGGCATTCCGCGATCCTCGATCCTTCAACGGTATCGATGATGCCGAGATCATTGCTGACGCCCTCGTAACGGGAGCCAAAGTGGCTGATGCGATCACCCGCCACCCGAACGCCATGATCACCGCCCTTCGTACCGAAGGGGTCGCTCCCGGCGATTTGAGGGCGGCGGCCATGGTAGCGCGGGTGAGTGCGGATTGCGCCAAGCTTCGCCCGGACATGCCTTTGGAGCGGATGCGCAGCCTGCTGCAAGGCTGGTCGCCGAAGCAGGCCGGACGAGTGGTTCGCGTCCTTGATCAGCTTGCCCGCGACATGGCCGCCGGGAAGGAGACCTCCATTGGCGTCGAATTTGACCCGCGTTTTCCATCGAAGGCCGAGAATGGCGAGATCATGTTCTGCCCACGCATCCGGGTTCACTTTCGCCATGAATGCACGATCCCAGATAGGACGGCCGTCGTCATGATCGATGCAGACGCGCTGATCGACGTGAATGATGTTCTGCTGGGGCGACGCCTGCGTCCATTCGTCATTCAGGCGAAGCGCCGGGGGCGTTTCATTCAGGCTGTGGATACCACACTGCCCAAGTCCACCCTTATGCATGCAAGGACCGGTGCGAATCTAAGGCAGCGGATCCAGTCCTTTGCCGCGCGCAAGGTGACCGAGGGGCAATTGGTACTGGCCGTCACCAACTTGCCTGTCAGGCTTGCCTTCACTGATGAACTCGAACCTGACGCCTACACCCGGTGGGCCGGGGGCGAAATGACGCATTACGGTCGGACGTTGGGCGTCAATCGATGGTCCAATTTCACCATGGTTGTGATCATCGGCCGCGAGCAAATGCCTGCGGCTGATGCCGAGCGCATGGCTCGGGCCGTTTGGGCAGATTCCGCTGAACCGCTGGCCCTGCCGGGAGCCTATACCAAGGCGGCACGGGCGATCACCATGCGCGACGGGACTTCCGGCGCGATCCAGGTGGACATTCATCCCGACCCGCGCGTCCAGGCGATGGTCGAAGTGGTCCGGGAGTGCGGAATAGCGCAGGCGATTGACCGGATTCGCCTGATTCACCACGACGAGCGAGACCCAGAGGTTGTGATCCTCACTAATATTCCTGTCCCTGGCGTCATCGTCGATGAACTTCGCCCTCTTGACGAAATCCTTGCCGGAGGCTCGGTGATCGAGCAGGCAATGGCAGAAATTGGCCTCGGCGTTCTGCCCTTACAGGCTGAATGGCTCTGCGTACGGATGCCGCACCTATTCCCGTCGCTTCGTACCGCCGAAAGGATCGTCGCGGAGACAAACCGCCAAATGGCCTATAGGTCGCCAAGCGGTTATAATCAGACAAACCGCCAACACGCCTATATTAATATAGGCGAAGTGGCGGAATGGGTGGTTACAAAAGGGAAGCGACCATCAACGGCTATCATTGCTCACGGCCATCCTGCCCCTCGCGAGGCGCTTGAAACCCTTGTGGGGCAACGGCTCTACCGCTTTGGCTCTCGGCCGGACTAGTCGCGTTAAGCGCGGTGTGTCAGGTGAGACGCGCTCTAACTGGTGGATCAGCTGTAACCGGTCTGGTTATGAAAAAGTATCCAGAGCGGTTAGTAATTACGATATATAACCGCACTGGTAACTTATCATCACAGTATCGCGCTCACTTAATGAATGTTGAATTGTGCGAAAATTACTGCAATTTTTATGGCACGAATACCTATGATGGATTTTCAATCATGAATGCTGAAAATTCAGGCAGAAAGCAGCCTCATCCCGGACAGTTCAAGAAAGGCCAGTCCGGCAATCCCGCTGGCAAGCCCCTGGGGGCCCGCAACCACACAACCCGCGCTGTGCTGGAGCTCTTGGACGGCGAGGCCGAGTCGCTCACGCGCAAGGCGGTAGAAATGGCCCTGGCAGGCGATACGACGGCTCTCCGGCTCTGTCTGGAGCGGCTGGCCCCTCCGGCCAAGGACAAGGCGATCACGGTCGCCCTACCTGCCCTGGCAGGCCCAGCAGATGCATCGGCGGCGATGTCAGCGGTGGTCGGTGCCATGGCGGCAGGGGAAATCACCCCGAGTGAGGCTGCGGCGATCGCTGGCGTGGTGGAAACTTATCGACGCACGATCGAGGCCGTGGAGATAGATGCCCGTCTGGCGGCCTTGGAAGCGCGTGTACGATGACCAGCGCTCTCGCCCGTCGCATCGGACGAATCGAGGCACGTGCTGGCCTGAACCGCGCCCGAAGTGCGCGGGAGATGACGGACGAGGAACTGGATGAGGCGATCAGGGCGATCATGGCTGGTGAAGGGGGATTGGGGCTACAGCGTTCGTGGGCGATGGCGGGGGTAAGCGATGACGCACTGAAAGCAAAACTAGCCCTATTGGCTGGGAAACTTGCCGGTGCAGCCTAGTTTTCCTGTCGCCAGTTCGGAATGCACCTGGGGATCTCGCTCACTTGGCACTCCTCCCTGGGAGTGGGTTGTCTGGATCTTCTCCCTTAAGTCCGTGTACGTACTTTGCCCGACACGCCCTGTAAACGAGGGCGGCTCCGTTTTCCGTCGATGCAGATGCTGCGCCTTTTAGAACGCAGTCTTCCACGGTGTCTGTCATTGTGGCCCACGCCAGAAAAGACAATGCGGCAAGAGCCGCTGACGCGAAGATCACTTTTCGCATGGCGTTTCCTCTCCGCTACGGCCAATTCTCCACGATTTTGCCGCTCCCCTTCATCAGCTTGATCTCCTTCGCCGGCGCCGGCACCGGCACAGGAGCGGGGGCAACCACCCTCCTGTTCTCAGCGATGGCGCGCTCCAGGTTCCGCAGACGGTCTGCGGTATCGGGGTGCGTCCCGCCACCCCCCTTGTCCAATCTCCTGACCACATCGAGTGCGGCCCTGGCGTCATATCCGGCCATGGTCATCCACTGCACGGCCTGCCGGTCAGCCTCCATCTCTAAACTTGGCTGAACGAAACTGCGAGCGACGTAGCTTCCGTAGTCCGGCTCCAGGATGAGCATGCCGACAAGTTGGCCGACACGATGAGCGGGAACGACATCCTTCTCATGGTTGAGGGCGATGTGGGCGGTTTCATGGGCGAAGATGAAGGCGAACTCGTCTGGGGTGCGGAGCATGTTCATCATTCCCCCGGTGATCCATACCTTCCTGTCGGTTCCGACCCACGCGCGGATTTCCCTGTCAGGAGTGATGAACCACTGCCGCTCACAAGATGGGCACATTGCCTGGATCTTGGTGACGACGATTCCCGACTGATCCCTGGTCATATGTTCCTGCATGCTGGGCGCCACCATCGGCCCACCACCAGCACATCCGGCCAGCGCGGCGCAGATTGCAATCGCAGATGTATACTTCCACCATCCCATGCCCAACACCTGAAATAGGTCAATTCGACCTATTATGCCCAAATGACCTATTCCGCGTCCACCACCTGGAGGTGCTGGCGTGGGGACCAGAGATAAATTCGACGTGGCTTACCGTGCCGTCGTTGATGGATTGATCAAAGCAAGAAAGGTGCGCGGCCTAACTCAAGCTGAGGTTGCTGTTGCGATGCGTACAGACCAGTCTCAGGTATCCAAACTCGAGCGTAGTGAGCGGCGGCTCGACATCATTGACTTCGTCAGGTATTGCCGGGCTATAGGAGTTGAGCCTGCAGATTTTCTACGCGACATACGATTGGATTAATTTTTTGAACCCTTTTCTCTCGCATCTTCGTCGCGCAGAGTGGCGTTGAAGGTGCCCGGCTTGTCCTTGCTCTCGGTGATGTAGACGGCCATGACGTCTGCGCCGCGAACGATCTTGGGCTTGGGCGCCGCCGACAGGTCGCCCTGGGCCTTCTACATCTTTAAGGGGCCGATCCGCTGATGTCCGCGCCATGCCTAATCCGCCATTCCACCCGCAGGAAAAACCGGGACCATGCTTGACCTGCCTCACGGGTATGATCCGCTTTATTCTGTGTCCGGGCTGGCCGTGGGCATCCTGGTCGGACTGACAGGCGTTGGGGGCGGATCGCTGATGACGCCCTTGCTGATCCTGGCCTTTGGCTTCCATCCCGCCACCGCCGTCGGCACCGACCTGCTGTATGCCGCCGTGACCAAAAGCGGCGGCACTGTCATGCACGGCATGCGTCACAACATTGACTGGCGAATTACCGGACGTCTGGCGGCGGGCAGCGTGCCCGCAACCATTGTGACCATGGCGACGCTTTACGCCTTGGACGTGACTGGCAAGATCGCGGGCAGCCTGATTTCCCTAGCCTTGGGCGTGGCCCTGTTGCTGACGGCGCTGATCATCCTGTTCCGCCGCCATCTGCTGCACTGGGTGGAGAACCGCCCAAGTATGCGCGGCGAGAGGAACGCTGTCGGTAACACCATCCTACTGGGCGCCATCCTGGGCTTTCTTGTGTCGATCTCATCGGTGGGGGCGGGGGCCATCGGTGTCACCTTCCTGCTGCTGCTCTATCCCACCTTGCCCACCGCCCGCATCGTCGGCACCGACATCGCCCATGCCGTTCCCTTGGCCCTAGTGGCGGGACTGGGCCATTGGATGTTGGGATCGGTGGACTGGCTGCTGCTGGGATCGCTGCTGCTGGGCTCATTGCCGGGCATCGCCATCGGTTCGGCCATGGCCGTCCGCATTCCCGATCACGTCCTCCGCCCCGTCCTAGCCATCGCCTTGGCGGCGGTCGGCATGAAACTGCTATTGATGTAGAGTTTCTAGGCGCCTTCGGGTTACCCCCTTTGCCGTCATCGAAGCCCACATTATCCCATCGAGTGAGAAGCCACTTTCGATCAGCCCCGTGCCTACGTATGGACAGGCGGCAATTTTCCAAGGCGGCCACTCAGGGGAGGAGCGCTGGATGCGTGCTTATGACCCAATCCGGACGTCCAGACAACCACAGCGCAAACGCGCGAGACCGTTGTTGTCGCAAAATTACTTTAGTATTACCATGTGAGCTATGAATAGCCCCGAGTTCAGGTTCTTTGAGCTTAAAATGGTTATGAGAAGCGAGCGTCCTGTCGTTCTTATCGTCGACGACGTTGCCGAGAACCTCCAAGTTCTTGGCGAGTTATTGCAGCCATCATATTTGGTCAAGGTGGCGACATCGGGCGATCGTGCGTTGAAAATCGCCTCTACCTATCCACAACCCGACCTCATTCTGCTCGATGTGATGATGCCGGTTATGGATGGCTATGAGTGCCTTCGGCGGCTCAGGGAAAATTCTGAGACGCGAAAGATCCCAGTGATTTTCGTGACCGCGCTAGATAGCACGGAGGATGAGCGTAAAGGGCTGGACTTGGGCGCGGTGGACTACATCACGAAGCCGATCCGTCCGGCCATCGTCGAAGCGCGGGTCCGTAATCATTTGGATATGAAGGCAACGCGCGATTGGCTGTATGACCAAAATATCGTTCTTGAGGCGGAATTAAGCCGCCTCCTGGAAATCCTTGCGCACCACTTGCAGGAGCCGGTTCGGCGCCAGTTCACCTTCGCCCAATTGCTGCAGCGCTCACTGCCGAAGCCATTGAATGAAGCCGCTGAAATGTCCCTGGCACAGATAATGGACGGGGCTGTACGGCTGCGGACCATGCTTCATGACGTCGTGCTGTATCTCGCGGCCTGCCAGGCTCCAGATCCTTCCGCGCTCTGTGATGCGGAAAATGCACTCAATATCGCCATCAGACAGGTTGGCCACCGGCTAGAAGATGCCGGGGGCAAGATCACTCGAGCTGAAATGCCGTCCGTTTGGCTGAACTCTGACCAACTGACTGCGATTTTCAGGGCGCTTATCACCAATGCCATCGATTACCGAGATCCAGAGCGCGACCTCCACATTGCCATCATTGCAAATCTCGATGGATCCGATGTTGTCTTTTCGGTTGCCGACAACGGCATAGGAATACCATGTGAATTCCGCGATCGAGTATTCTGGTTGTTTGAACGGCTTCATGCTGATTTTAACAGGCCCGGAACGGGCATCGGCCTTGCCCTAGTAAAGAAAATTGTCGAAGCCGCAAGGGGCCGAGTCTGGATTGAAGATGGTGATGAGGGGGGGGTGAAAATATGCTTTTCACTGCCTCGCCGAACCGAATAGACTACCTCGAAAGTTTATGGTTAGGCGACTTGCCATGGGGATGGCTATGACAAGGATCCACCTATGGACCAGGACTCGGGCCCGCATCCGCTGACAAGCGTCCTGATCGTTGACGACACCCCACAGAATCTGACCATCTTGGGGGAGCTTCTCCAGCCGTTGTATAAAGTCCGCGTCGCCAATTCGGGCGAGCGTGCTTTAAGGATAGTCGGCTCAACTCCTCGCCCAGACATCATTTTATTGGATGTCATGATGCCCGGCATGGACGGATACGCCGTCCTTGAGCGCCTCCGCTCGGATCCCGAGACACATGACATTCCTGTGATCTTCATCACCGCCATGAATGCCACAGAGGATGAGGAGCGTGGCTTTGCTTTGGGGGCGGTCGATTACATCACCAAGCCGATCGTCCCCGCGATCGTGCTGGCGCGGGTCCGCACCCATCTCGAGCTCAAGCGCGCGCGAGACCGTCTGGCCAGCCAGAATGACTGGCTGGAGCAAGAGGTCGCCCGGCGCATGAGCGAAAATCTGCTCATCCAGGATCTCAGTGTCCGCGCCCTGGCTTGTCTTGCAGAAGCCCGAGATAACGAGACCGGCCACCATATCATTCGGACGCAGGCCTATGTCGATCTCCTGGCCCGCCGCCTTGCCAATCATGAGCGCTTCCACCAAGCCTTGGTCGGCCCCCGGCTCGGTATGGTGGTTAAGGCTGCGCCGCTGCACGACATTGGCAAGGTTGGCATTCCTGATGCAATTCTGCTCAAGCCTGGGCGGTTAACGCCTGACGAATTCGAGGTGATGAAGACGCATCCGGCTATCGGCGCTGAAGCTATTAGCCGTGCCATGGATCAGGCATTGGCGCAGGCCGACAACAAGATGGCAGCCCAAGCCGGCGAGGCATTCTCATTCCTCAAAGTCGCGCATGAGATTTCCATCGGCCATCATGAGAAATGGGATGGCAGCGGCTATCCAACGGGCCTGAGCGGCGAGGCCATCCCAGTTTCGGCCCGACTTATGGCTCTGGCCGACGTCTTCGACGCCCTGATTTGCAGACGGGTCTATAAGGCGGCAATGAGCATCGAGGACGCCACCGCGATCATAGCCGAGGGACGCGGCCGACATTTCGACCCCGATGTGGTCGACGCTTTCCTGTCGCGCCGCGATGACTTTGTTGAAATCGCTCGCCGCCACGCGGATCCCGAGCAGGGGGAGTAATAGCGATGAAGATCACTGTCCACATGGCCATTGCCCTGTTTGTGGCGACAGCCGTCCTCGGCCCAGTCGCCGCCCATGCCGACGCTACCGGCGCCGCGCCGGCCGAGGCGGCTAAGTTTAAGGAGATCACCGCCACCAAGGAAACCTTGGAGCAGTTGCGCCGGGGAGGCTGGGCGCTTTACATGCGCCATGGCCGCACCGACAACACCAAGCCGGATCGATATCCCTCCGTCGATCTCAACGACTGCTCCACGCAACGGCCGCTGACCGAGGATGGGCTCAAAATGGCGGCCCAGGTCGGCGAGGAAGTTCGAAAGGCCCGCATTCCCATTGGCGAAATCCGCATCAGCCCGCTATGCCGGGTCAAGGACACAGTGGCGGCGGCTTTCCCAAACCACACGTTTACGCTCGACAATGAGCTACTTTACACGGCGAATTTGACGGATGCCGAAAAGCAGCCAATCATCGCCAATACCCGCCGCCTTCTTTCGGCGCCGGTCGCCAATGGAGTGAATCGGCTCCTGATCGCCCATGCGCCAAACCTGATGGACCTGATCGGTTATTTCCCCAAGGAAGGAACCCTGGTGGTGTTCCGTCCCAAGGGAAATGGCGAATTCGATTACATCGCCAGCATTCCGCCGTCTCTGTGGCCTAGCCTGCAACAATAGCCTTTTCGGTGACAGCATGACTTTCCGTCCAGCCCGGATGTCCCCCTATCTGGTGATCTTTCTTGCCCCAGTTATTGTGGTTGCGGTATTGGCTGGAGCCCTGAATCTCAGCTCCTTTCATAGCCTTAGAGAAAGCCAGAGGGAAGTTAGCATCCTGCAGGGCCGGGAATTGGAGCGGGTTTCTTCGGCCACACATATCAATGAAGAGGTCGCCAGCATCCAGCGCATGGTCGGATCGACGCTGGAAATGGCGAGTGACGGCAAGCTCGACGAGGCTGCGACTTATCGCGTCCATAGCGAGGTGGTCAATCGCTTGGCCGAACTGGAGAAATTACTTCCAAATCTGCGGCTTGACGCCGGATCGCTGAATGAAGTCGAAGACGCCAGGATCGATTTTGACGCCTACCGAAAGTTCATCATCCAGGCGACAGACCTCGCCGCCGTCGACCCTCCGGGGGCAATGAAGTTCGCCTATCAGGCGGCCAACAGCTATCTCGCGCTGTCCGAACACACCCATGCCATCGCGCGGGCCGTCGCCGAGGAGGCGGCTCGTCAGGGAGAGGTGCAGTCAGCCAGCTTTGAGGGGCAGGCGGCGCGCATCATGGCGAATGGGGGAATCCTGATTGGGGCGCTGCTGATTCTTTGGGTTCTGGTAGGAAGCTGGGTGGCGCGGCGTGTATCCAGCCTGAGTTCGGCGCTTCACGATCTGGCGCAAGGCGATGTCGCCTCGGCCTCTTTGCCCGAAGTCCAACGGATCAGCGCGAACCGCCACAGCATATTGCGGGACATGGCCCAAGCCATCCTTGCGTTTCGGGATGCTCTGGTGTCGCGGGAAAAGTCGCAGGCCGAACTCCGCAAGCTTTCCCTGGTTGTCGAGCAAAGCCCGAATCCAGTCGTGATCGCCGACCTCAATGCCAAGATCGAATACGTGAACGACGCCTTCATCCGAAACTCGGGTTACAGCCGGGAAGAGGTGATTGGCCGCAATCCCCGCATCCTCAAATCAAAGAGGACGCCAAATTCGACCTACAGAGCCATGTGGGGCGCATTGACGAGAGGGGAAACTTGGTCAGGGGAATTTACCAATCTTACCCGGGACGGGCGGGAACGGATCGAGATGGCAACCATCGTTCCCCTTCGCCAGTCCGATGGGCGCGTCAGTCACTATGTCGGAATCAAGGAGGACGTAACTGAGAAGAAAAAACAAGAGGATACTTTAAGAAAGCTTTTTCTGGCGGTTGAACAAAGTCCTGAAAGCATTGTTATTACGGATCTTGAGCCAAAGATTGAGTATGTTAATGGCGCCTTTGTCCGCAACACAGGTTTCAGCCGCGATGAGGTGATCGGCAGCAACCCGCGTGTTCTTCAGTCTGGCCTAACTCCTCCAGAAACATTCAAGGATATGTGGGCGAAGTTGAGCCAAGGAGAGTCTTGGCACGGCGAACTTGTCAATCGCCGCAAGGACGGCAGCGAATATGTCGAATTCGCCCATATCGCCCCGGTCCGTCAGGCGGATGGCGAAATCACCCATTACCTTGCAATCAAGGAAGACGTCACCGACAAAAAGCAGATGATGCGGGAGTTGGAGCTTCACAAGGATCACCTTGAGCTGATGGTCGCGGAGCGGACCAACGCTCTCTCCATTGCCAATCAGGAACAGAAGGCGATCTTTGACGCATCCGGGGTCGGCATTGCTCTCATCCGGGACCGGGTCGTTATTCGTTGCAATCGAAGTCTCGACAAAATGTTCGGCTACGGCCCCGGGGAGTTGGAGGGGCAACAGACCCGTGTTTGGTATCTGGATGATAACGACTGGGAGCGGCTTGGGCATGAGATCTACGAGCAGGTTGGGCAAGGCGAAACCTACGAATGCGATCAGCAGTTTCGCAAGAAGGACGGCTCGCCGTTCTGGACCCGACTTGCGGTGCAGGCCCTCAATGCCGCCGCGCCCAACGAAGGCATTGTCGCCATTTTCGAGGACATAACCGATGAGCGCAAATCCGCCGAAGCGTTGCGGTTGGCCTTTGCCGAACAGCAGGCAATCCTGGACTCGGCGACCTCCGGCATCGTCCTGATTAAAAATCGGATCCTGGAGCGCTGCAATCGCAAGCTGCACGAGATCTTCGGCTGGCCCGATGGCGAGATGGTCGGGAAGCCCAAGCGGATCTGGTACGCCGACGAGGACAGTTGGATCGGCGGCGGCGGCGAGGCCTACGAGGAAATTTGGAAGGGCCAGACCCATCGCCGCGAGCAGCAATTGCTGCGCAAGGACGGCAGCCTATTTTGGGCGCGCTTGACAGCCCATGCCGTTGATGCCCGAGACCCGACCCAGGGATCTGTCTGGGTCATCGACGACATTACTCAAGAACATGCCCTTATAGAGGAAATGCAGAGAGCGCGCATGCTGGCCGAGGATGCGGCTCGGGCCAAATCAGACTTCCTTGCAAACATGAGTCATGAAATACGCACGCCCATGAACGCGATCATTGGGCTCACCCATCTGCTGCAACGCGATATTGCTGACAAAACGCAAAGAACAAGGCTGGATAAGGTATCCACGGCGGCTCGCCATCTGCTCAATATCATCAACGATATTCTTGACCTCTCTAAAATCGAAGCCGGGAAGCTCCAACTCGAAAATACCGATTTCGAGATCGAGCATATGATCGAGACCGTATGCACTCTTGTCCATGATAAGGCAGAAGCCAAAGGGCTGGAACTCGTGGTCGCCATGCATGCCCTTCCGGCAAATCTTCATGGCGACGGCCTGCGGATTGGACAGATTCTACTCAATTTTGCCAGCAACGCCGTTAAGTTCACCGAATCGGGAAGCATTGCGCTTCGAGGCTCTGTAGTAAGCCGCGATGACAATGGCCTCGTGGCCAGATTTGAGGTGTCCGATACCGGTATCGGCCTTACGACCGAGCAGCAATCGCGTTTGTTTCAGGCATTTGAGCAAGCTGATTCATCGACGTCCCGGAAGTATGGGGGTACTGGTCTCGGTCTTGCGATCTCCAAGCGTTTGACCGAGATGATGGGGGGGCGAATCGGCGTAGACAGCGAATTTGGCCAAGGAAGCTCCTTCTGGATCGAAGTTCCCTTATCATTTCCCCTGGGTGGTGGGAATTTTCCGTCCAAGCGGGTCGAGGCCAGCGGCCTGCGTGCTCTTGTGGTTGATGATCTCAGTGATGCCCTAGAGGCCCATGTGGGCATGCTGGAAATGCTTGGTCTGCAGGTTTCGGCTGTTGCTGATGGCGTTTCCGCTCTCGCCGCTGTGGAAGAAGCCGACGCCTCCCAAAAACCATTCGACATTCTTCTGATCGATTGGCAGATGCCTGGGATGGATGGGCTTGAATTGGGGCGGCGATTGTTCTTGCTGCCGATCTCGCGTCAGCCAGCAAGGATGCTGGTCACGGCCTATGGCGATAGCGTCTCCGCCGATGTGCTGGCCGAGACCGGGTTTCACAATATGTTGCTCAAGCCATTGACGCCGTCCCGGCTGTTCGATGGCTTGCAGGACGCGCTTTCCGGCAAGCATACGATCATGGGCGGGCTTGCCGCGGGAGAAGCCGAGTCCGTCCTTCTGCATCGAGGCGGCGGCCGTATTCTGCTCGCCGAGGACAATCTGGTGAACCAGGAGGTCGCAGTCGAACTTCTTTGTGCCGTCGGCCTTGATGTCGATGTTGCGGAAGATGGCCAAGTCGCATTGGATAAGGCAGCCCAAGGCCAATATGACGTCATCTTGATGGATATGCAGATGCCGAACATGGATGGATTGGCCTCGACACGCGCGATTCGAAAGCTTCCGAATCACGTGAAAACCCCCATCCTGGCTATGACGGCGAATGCGTTCGATGAAGATCGCAATGCCTGTCTCGACGCGGGCATGAACGATCACATCGCCAAGCCGGTGGACCCTGAGGCGCTTTACCTGACCTTGCTGAAATGGCTTCCGGCAACCGATGGCCGTGGTGAACGATCTAACCCGCTGAGGTCCAGCCCGAAAAATGCCGACGAGGTGGATTACAGCCTTGCTCGCGACAAGCTGGGTCTAATCGACGGTCTTGACGTGGTTGCGGGCCTCAAGGCGGCCAATGGGCGCTTTGACCTTTATCTCAGGCTCTTGGCGAAGTTTATTGATAATCAGGACGGCAAGCATCTGCTACAGGCCCTCTCCTCGGGTGACATTCACGCGGCGCATAGGATTGCCCATACCCTGAAGGGAATGTCGGCAACTCTGGGAATCGAGGGCCTTCGCCAGATCGCCGCCGAGATTGAAGCTGCTCTCAAGAACTCTCCGAACGAAGTATCCGCCGACATTCCACATAAGGCACGTCAGCTTGAAGCCGAATTCCAGGTCATGTGCGACCGGCTACGGCCTGTCGTGGCGGCTCCGAGAGAAGCTGAACATGGCGAGGGGCCAGTGGGCGAAGATTTTGATGAAGCCGCCGCCAAAACTCTTTTGGGTCGACTTGACGAACTTCTGTCCATGGACGACATGGCGGCGGGAAATCTCTATCGCGACAATGAGGCCATTTTTCGGGCGGCAATTGGCGGTCAAGCCGCCGCGATCGCTCAGAACATCGAAGACTTCGCTTTTGAGGAGGCATTGGCTCTGCTCAGAAGCGCCGTTCGGGGCAGATCCAAGCAATGAATGTTCAGCCTGGGTAGGCGTCCGATATTGGAGACGGGGACGTCGATTCCCGGCAAGGAGGGGGCATGACCTGCATTCTCGTCGTGGATGACGACCCAATCTGTCTAGAACTACTCTCCGAGACCTTGATCGGCGCCGGTTACAGCGTTGACCTTGCCGTCGACGGCGAGGACGCTTGGGACAAATTGAACTCCTACAAGCATGACCTAGTTCTGCTGGACCGGGTCATGCCGCGTCTGGATGGGCTTGGCCTGCTTCGCCGCATGAAGGGCGACGCCGCCTTATCCGGAATTCCGGTGATCATCCAGACCTCCGCCTCGTCGCAGGACGAAATACTGGAAGGCTTGGAGGCCGGAGCCCACTACTATCTGTGCAAGCCCGTTTATCCGGACCTGCTTTGCCCGCTGGTGGCCGGAATTGTCGCAGACATCGCCGAACGCAAGAGCCTGAGGGACTGCAAGGCCAACGTCACCGTGGCCTTGTCGCTTATGACAAGCGGCGATTTCAAGTTTCGAACGCTGGATGATGTTCGCTCATTGGCCGCCGTTCTCGCCGAGCTCTGCGACAGGCCCGACGATGTCGGCATGGGGCTGCTGGAATTGATGATCAACGCGGTCGAACACGGCAATCTCGGCATCAGCTATACCGAGAAATCGGAATTGCGGAAGACATGGCGTTGGGAACAAGAGATAAGCCGCCGTCTCGGCGTCGCGCCGTGGTCAAGCCGCGTGGCGCGCGTCCGCGCGTCCCACGATGGCGAGGACGTCGTTTTCGTGATTTCGGACGAGGGTGATGGGTTCTATCCCGGACGCTTCATGCAAATGGAGCCCGCGCGCGCCTTCGACCTGCATGGTCGCGGCATCGCCATGGCGAACGCCGCCAGCTTCTCCCGCTTGGAATATCAGGGACGAGGCAACGTCGTCATGGCGAGGGCTCCCGCCCGGCGCGATTGTTAAGAGCTTTCTATCGCCATTAAGAGACACGATCAGGCCAGTGGAATATTCTGCCAGGATGTTTGTGATGAGGAACCTGGCGAACGGACAACAATGGTGAAGGCAGTTACCATCCTCGTCGAGGCCGAGTGGCTTGGTCGTGGTGGTAACGGGTGCTGACTATGTCCGGTCATGGCACATCTGGGCCGTAGCGGACCTTCGCCCTGAATGGCGGCTGTAGGGGGTAAAGCAGCCAATTGTCTTTTGGAGAGATGCCGGCGCCCCAGATTGGGACGGCATATTGCCTGACACGCTTGGATCAATCAGGCCGAACCCGCCACACCATGTTCATGGCGTCCCGCTCGGCAATGTCGGGCCGCACAATCCTGACAGCCTCAACCGCCTGTTGCTCCTGGCCGTGCCGATCCAGGCCAGCCTCGCGGGCAGTACGGATCGTCGTGTAGATGACCCGGACCAGGGCTGGTGGATTGTGCTGGGGCTGTTGCATGGCAGCGACCATATCATAACGTCGCCCGACCATCCCATCAGGCATCGGTATGACAGCGCATCCTCCATTCATTGTTCGCTCGCATTCGCCGCCAGTCGGTAAAATATGTTGGGTAATATGATGGGTTATAGAAATGCTTCGCCTGCAGCCCTTGTCTTCCGCATGTCATAAGCGGACACCCCCTCCGCCATGCAAAACAAAAGGCCACCCTCGGGTGGCCTTTTGTTTTGGACCGGTGCGGGGGTGATGAAGAGGCCGCCTGGCCATATTCGTCCCCTCCACCAGCCGTCTCGAATCTGGCCCATGGAGCATCCTTCTGTTCCTGAGCATAGAGACCGCCATCAAAGTCCGGGGTCAAACGCCAGCGCCCGGCAGCAAGGGGGTTGCCTGTTGCCGGGGCATCTGTCAATTTCTGGCGACGGAAGGTCTGGGGGCTTGCGCAACACCCCGAACCGCCCGTATTTTCTGCGCCTCGGCGCGGGTGTAGCTCAATGGTAGAGCAGAAGCTTCCCAAGCTTACGACGAGGGTTCGATTCCCTTCACCCGCTCCAACGCTTTCCCGAAAATCTGTCCGTAAGAAAATCCGACGTCAGCCGGCCATGCGCTGGGATGGTGGGAGGGCTTCGTGGCGGCCCATGTGGTCGATCCAGCGGCGCGCCAGGTTGACCAGGACGCGGCGTTCCAGGGCGTTGGGGGTGCCGCTGCGCCAGGATTCGAGCAGGCGGTGGGCCGAGGCGGCGATGGCGAGGTGGTCGCTGCGTGGTGGCGCGTCGTGGGCGAAGTGGGCATCGATGCTTCGCGCCAGGGATTCGAGCGCCTTTCCCACCACTTCGGGAGGGGCGCCGACCGAGCGGGCGACATCGATCTCGTTGAGAATGCTGATCACCTGCCGATGCTCGGCATCGGCCAGGGCATTTCCCACTGAAAATCGAGTGTCCCAGATCGCAATCATCCCCATCGTCCCCGAAGCAACCCTCTCATAGGATGCATCGGCCGGACGCCGATGTTGAGGGGGGGAAACGGGTAGTGGGGCGGTCCGGCCGGAGGAGGGGAAACCTCTCTCCGGCTAGGCCTTTTAATGCTTCCGGTTATTCGGCGGCGGCGATTCGGTCGCGGCCCACCGGATGGGCGAGGTGCGACAGCATCTCCTTCGGCACCACCTGCCAGAAGCGGGGCAACTCGCGGTCCCAGTCGGCCAGCAGCGATTCCGCCCAGGCCGAGCCGGTGACGGCGGCATGTTCCTGCACCAATGCCTTCAGCACGCCTTCCCAATGGGGCGTCTCGAGGCGCTGCCAGATGACGCTTTCCGGGTTGACGCGGCGTGCGAAGCTTCCGTCGGCATCGTAGACGAAGGCCATGCCTCCGGTCATGCCGGCGGCGAAGTTGGCGCCCACGGGTCCTAAGATCACGGCGGTGCCGCCGGTCATGTATTCGCAGCCGTTGGAGCCGCAGCCCTCGATCACCGTCTCGGCGCCCGAGTTGCGCACGGCGAAGCGCTCGCCCGCCTGGCCGGCGGCGAACAGCTTGCCGGCGGTGGCGCCGTACAGCACGGTGTTGCCGATGATGGTGTTGAGGTTGCTCTTGAGATTCGAGGCCACCGGCGGGCGCACGATGATGGTGCCGCCCGACAGGCCCTTGCCCACGTAATCGTTGGAATCGCCGAACACTTCCAGCGTCAGGCCCTGCACCGCGAAGGCGCCGAGCGATTGCCCGGCCGAGCCCCTGAGGCGCACGGTGACGTGGCCGGGTTCAAGCCCCGTCATGCCGTGGCGCTTGAAGATCTTGTGGGAAAGCTTGGTGCCGATGGCGCGCTGGACGTTCCTGACGTTGTAGTCCAGCTGCATCTTCTCGCCGTCTTCGAGGGCCGGCTTGGCGTCGATGATCATCTGGGCGTCCAGGGTCTCGGGCACCTCCTGGGTCTTGTCCTCGACGCAATAGCGCGGGAAGCCGCCGGTGTCGGCCTGGGCCAGCAGCGGGTTGAGATCCAGATCGTCCAGATGGCTGGCGCCGCGGCTGACCTGATGCAGCAGATCGGCGCGGCCGATTACCTCGGACAAACTGCGCACGCCCAGCGAGGCGAGGATTTCCCGCACTTCCTCGGCGATGAAGCTGAACAGGTTGACCACCTTCTCCGGGCTGCCGGTGAACTTCTCGCGCAAGGACAGGTCCTGGGTGCAGACCCCCACCGGGCAGGTATTGGAATGGCACTGGCGGACCATGATGCAGCCCATGGCCACCAGGGAGCTGGTGCCGATGCCGAATTCCTCGGCGCCCAGCATGGCGGCGATGACGATGTCGCGGCCGGTCTTCAGGCCGCCGTCGGTCCGGAGCTTCACGCGGTGGCGCAGGCGGTTCAGCGTCAGCACCTGATGGGCCTCGGACAGACCCAGCTCCCAGGGCAGGCCGGCGAACTTGATGGAGGTCTGGGGCGAGGCGCCCGTGCCGCCCACATGGCCCGACACCAGGATGGTGTCGGCCTTGGCCTTGGCCACGCCGGCCGCCACCGTGCCGATGCCCGACCGCGAGACCAGCTTCACCGTGACGCGGGCCTGGGGGTTGATCTGCTTCAAATCGTAGATCAGCTGGGCCAGGTCCTCGATGGAATAGATGTCGTGGTGGGGCGGCGGGCTGATCAGCATGACGCCGGGGGTGGCGTGGCGCAGCTTGGCGATCTCCACCGTCACCTTGAAGCCGGGCAGCTGGCCGCCCTCGCCGGGCTTGGCCCCTTGCGCCACCTTGATCTCGATCTCGCGGCACATGTTGAGGTATTCGGCGGTGACGCCGAAGCGGCCCGAGGCGATCTGCTTGACCGCCGAATTGGCGTTGTCGCCGTTGGGGCGCGGACGATAGCGCTCGCGGTCCTCGCCGCCCTCGCCCGACACCGACTTGGCGCCGATGCGGTTCATGGCGATGTTGAGCGTGCCGTGGGCCTCGGGGCTCAGCGCGCCGAGCGACATGCCCGGGGTGAGGAAGCGCTTCCTGATCTCGGTGATGCTTTCCACCTCGTCCAGGCTGACGGGCGCACCCGCCGGCTTCAGGTCGAGGAGGTCGCGGATGGTGATGGGCGGCAGCTTGCGCATGCCGTCCGAGTACTTCTTGTAGGTGGCATAGGAATCGCTGGCCACCGCCATCTGCAGCAGGTGGATCAGGCTGCCGTCGAAGGAATGGGCCTCGGCGCCCCGGCGGTAGCGGTAGAAGCCGCCGATGGGCAAAGCGGGGACCGGGCCGCCGAAGCCAGCGGCGTGCTGCTCCACCGTCTTCTTCTGGATGCCGCCAAGGCCGATGCCGGAGATGCGGCTGGTCATGCCGGGGAAGAACTCGGCCACCAGGGTGCGCGACAGGCCCACCGCCTCGAAATTGTAGCCGCCGCGATAGGAACTGACGATGGAGATGCCCATCTTGGCCATGATCTTCAGCAGGCCCTGGTCCAGGGCGTACTTGTAGCGCCGCACGCATTCCTCCAGCGGCATGGAGCCGAACAGGCCCCGGCGCTGGCGCTCGGCGATGGCTTCCTGGGCCAGATAGGCGTTGACCGTGGTGGCGCCGACCCCGATCAGCACGGCGAAGTAATGCACGTCCAGGCACTCGCCCGAGCGCACGTTGAGCGAGGTCCAGGTGCGCAAGGACAGGCGGACCAGATGGGAATGCACGCCGCCAGCGGCCAGGATCATGGGGATGGCGGCGCGGGATTCGCTCACCGCCTCGTCGGTGAGGATCAGATGGGTACAGCCGCCCCTCACCGCCTCTTCCGATTCGCGGCGCACGCGGGCCAGGGCGTCGCGCAGGGCCTCGATGCCGCCCTTGGGATCAAAGGTGCAGTCGATGGAGGCCGCCGCCTCGCCCATGTACTTGCGCATGGCGGCGAATTCGGCGTTGGACAGCACCGGGCTTTCCAGTTGCAGCAGGTCGCACTGGCTTTCATCCTCGTCGAGGATGTTGCCCAGATTGCCCAGCCGGGTGCGCAAGCTCATCACGCGGGATTCGCGAAGTGAGTCGATGGGCGGGTTGGTCACCTGGCTGAAGTTCTGCTTGAAGAAATGGTGCAGGCCGCGATAGCCCGCCGACAGCACCGCCAGCGGGGTGTCGTCGCCCATGGAGCCCACCGCCTCCTTGGCGTCCTCGACCATGGGGTGGAGGATCAGTTCCATGTCCTCCATGGTCATGCCGTAGGCGGCCTGGCGGCGCTTCAGCTCGTCCGAGGACAGCTCGGCCGGTTCGGGCGCCCCGGTACGCACCAGGGAATCCAGCTCGGTGATGCGCTTGACCCAGGCGGAATAGTTGCGGCGCGAGGACAGCAGGTCCTTGATCTCGCCGTCACGGTAGAACTTGCCGGCGTCGAGATCGATGGCGATGCTTTGCCCCGGTCCGACGCGGCCCTTTTCCACCACGTCGCAATCCTTGACCTTCACCATGCCGGTCTCGGACCCCAGGATCAGCAGGCCTGTCCTGGTGATGGTGAAGCGCATGGGGCGAAGGCCGTTGCGGTCGACGCCCGCCACCGCCCACTGGCCGTCGGTGGCGCAGATGGCGGCCGGGCCGTCCCACGGCTCGATCACCGAGTTGCAATAGCCGAAGAAGGTGCGGTGCGCTTCCGGCATCAGGGCGTTGGAGCCCAAGCTCTCCGGGATCAGCATCTGCTTGACCAGCGGCGCCGGGCGCCCGGCGCGGCACATCACCTCGAACACGTTGTCGAGCGCGGCGGAATCGGAACCGCCCGGCTGGACGATGGGCTTCAAATCGTCCATGGAGGCGCCGAACACCTCGTGCTCCATGCGCGGCTCGTGGGCCTTCATCCAGTTGATGTTGCCCGTCAGCGTGTTGATCTCGCCGTTATGGGCCAGCATGCGGAAGGGCTGGGCCAGACGCCAGGTGGGGAAGGTGTTGGTGGAATAGCGCTGGTGATAGATGGCGAAGCGCGACACGAAGCGCTCGTCCAAGAGGTCGGGATAGAAGCTGGTCAGCTGCTCGGCCAGGAACATGCCCTTGTAGATGATGGAGCGGCACGACAGCGAGCAGATGTAGAAATCGGTGATGTGGCTGGCCAGCACCCGCTTCTCGATGCGCCGGCGGATGACGAACAGATCGGCCTCGAAGCGCTCCTCGGGGGTGCCGAGCGTGTTGGCGATCATGATCTGCTCGATCTCGGGCCGCGTGGCGTTGGCCTTCTCGCCGATGATGGAGACGTCCACCGGCACCTGGCGCCAGCCGTAGATCTGGTAGCCGGCGTTGAGAATCTCGGTCTCGACGATGCAGCGGCAACTTTCCTGGGCGCCCAGATCGGTCTTGGGCAGGAACACCTGGCCCACCGCCAGCCGGCCGGCGGCCACCGCGTGGCCGGTGCGGGCCACGTGGTCCTTGAAGAAGTCCTGGGGGATCTCGACATGGATGCCGGCGCCGTCGCCGGTCTTGCCGTCGGCGTCGACCGCGCCGCGATGGAACAGCACCGACAGCGCCTGGATGCCGGCCTCCACCACGTCGCGCCGGGGCTTGCCGTCCAGCGCCGCCACCATGCCGACGCCGCAGGCGTCGTGCGGGCTGGTGTCGATGCCGGCGGATTCCAGCTTGGCGGCGTTCTCCAGATACTCGGCAACGAATTGCTCGCCGTGATTCCGGGACATGGTGCTCTCCATTCAATGCGGGCGAGGCCCGTAGCGTTTCCTTGCTGTCATCCTGAGCGCCGCGAAGGATCTTTCAGGGGCTGACGGCATCCGATTTCGGCTGAAAGATCCCTCACTGCGTTCGGGATGACAGCCTGGGTCCCTATTCCGCGGCCTTCATCGCCACACCCGAGACGTAGCGGTGAATGGCCTCGGCGGCGTCGCGGCCGTCCTTGATGGCCCAGACCACCAGCGAGGCGCCGCGCACGATGTCGCCGGCGGCGAAGACGCCGGGCAGGCTGGTCATCAGGGCGGCATCGGTCTCGACGGTGCCCCATTGGGAGACCTTGAGGTCGGCGGCGCCGAACAGGGCGGGCACGTCCTCGGGGTCGAAGCCCAGCGCGGCGATCACCATGTCGGCGGGAAGGGTGAAGCCCGAGCCCTCGATGGCCACCGGGCTCTGGCGGCCCGAGGCATCGGGCATGCCCAGATGCATGCGCACGGCCTTGACGCCTTCGGCCTTGCCCTTGCCGCTGACGGCTTCGGGGGCGGCCATCCAGACGAACTCGACGCCTTCCTCCTCGGCATGGGCCACTTCGCGCTGGGAGCCGGGCATGTTGGCCCGATCGCGGCGATAGAGGCACTTCACCGACTTGGCGCCCTGGCGGATGGCGGTGCGCACGCAATCCATGGCGGTGTCGCCGCCGCCGATGACCACCACGTTCTTGGCCCTCGCGTCGAAGCCTTCGACCGTATCGCCGAGATCGCGGCGGTTCTGGGCGATGAGGTAGTCGAGCGCGGCATGGACGCCCGGCAGGTCCGCGCCGGAAATGCCCAGCGGCTTGGCCTTGTAGACGCCGGTGGCGATCAGCACGGCGTCGTGGCGGGCGCGCAGTTCGGCGAAGGAGACGGCCTTGCCGATCTCCGCCCCGGTCTCGAATTTGACGCCGGCCTCCGCCAGCAGGCGGATGCGGCGCTCCACCACGTCCTTTTCCAGCTTGAAGCCGGGAATGCCGTAGATCAAAAGGCCGCCCATGCGGTCGTGGCGGTCGTAGACGGTGACGGCGTGGCCCTTGCGGCGCAAGGATTCCGCCGCCGCCAGCCCGGCCGGGCCGCCGCCGATGATGCCCACCGAGCGTCCCGATTCGGCGCCGGGCAGCACGGGCTTGACCCAGCCTTGGGCGAAGGCGGTCTCGGTGATGTGCTTCTCCACCGCGCCGATGGTGACGTTGCCGTGGGTGGATTGCTCCAGCACGCAATTGCCTTCGCACAGGCGGTCCTGGGGGCAGATGCGGCCGCAGATCTCGGGGAAGGTGTTGGTGGAAGACGAGACGGCATAGGCCTCCTCCATCCGGTCCTGGGCCACCAGCATCAGCCAGTCGGGGACGTTGTTGCCCAGCGGACAGTGGATGGAGCAGAAGGGGATGCCGCATTGCTCGCAGCGCGATGCCTGCTCGCCGGCCCGGTCGGGAGTGAAGGCGGTGCTGATCTCGCCGAAATCCTTACGACGTTCGGCAGGGCCGCGCTTTTCGGGCTGGCGCTGATGGAGATGGGTGAACTGCAGCATCTTGCGGGGCATGGCACATCCTCGAGCCCAGGGGTCGGGGTGGAAAAATAAGTCAGAAACCATGACCAATCAACGGAAATCGGCAAAATAGGTCAGTCATGCTGGCATAAAACAAAATAAGCCACCTCTGGCGGAATTGTGGGCCAATGGAATGTGTGGAATTGCCGGGGTGCATAGTCCCATATCGGACCTTTCCGTTTCCCTTCCGAGTCGCGGGCCTCGGTGCTATAAGGGGGCAGCCGTATACGGGGGGCACCCGAGTGACGTTCCTGGAAGTCCTGGTCGTGGCCCTGATTCAGGGGCTGGGAGAGGTATTGCCTCTCGGCGCTGCCGGTTATCTGGCGGCGCTGCCCCACCTTGCCGGAACGCCGGAAGGGCGGGCGGCCCTGTCGGTGGCGGCCCATGCCGGCACCCTTCTGGCGCTGATGGCCTATTTCTGGCGGGACGTTTGGGCTATGAGCGTCGGGCTGTGGCGTCTGGCCAAGGGCAAGCCCGATTACGGCTCCTATCTGCTGCTGCATGTCCTGGTCGGCACCGTGCCCGCCGCCATCGCCGGCTGGCTGCTGCTGGACCGCTCGCACGGGCTGGTGGGGCCGGTCGGCGCCGCGTCGGTCCTGGTGGCCGGCGGCGTGCTGCTGTGGGTCTGCGACAAGCTGGGTGTCACCGTGCGCCGGGTCGAGCACATGAGCTGGTTCAGCGCCGCCGGCCTGGGCGCCCTGCAGATTCTGGCCCTGGTGCCCGGCGTGTCGCGCACCGGCATCACCATCACCGCCGCCCGCCTGTTGGGCTGGGAGCGGCAGTCGGCCGTCCGCTTTTCCATGCTGCTGGCCATGCCCCTGATCCTGGGGCACGGGGTCAAGACCTTCTGGGGTCTGGCCCATCAGACCCGGCTGGTGTTTTCCGGCGACCTGCTCATGGCGTCGGCCACGGCCGGACTGGCCTCGTTCATCGGCCTTGCCGCCATGATGGCCTGGGTCGGGCGCAACACCTTCGCGCCGCTGGCCGTCATCCGCATCGGCTTCGGCCTGGCCTTCCTGGGGCTGGCCTACTGGGGCTGATCAGTAGGCGTATTCGCGGAAGATGGGATCGACCGAGCCCTGCCAGCGGGTGGAATAGGCTTCGAGCATCTCCTCGGCGGCGGTCCGTCCGCTTCTGGCCACCGCCTCGATGGGATCGAGATAGATGCTCTCGTCGCGCCCGGAATCGTTCAGGCGGTTGCGGGCCTTCAGGCCCTTCGAGGCCAGGGCCAGCACGTCCAGCGCCACCTCGCGCACACTCCGCCCGCCGATGGTGGCGGCCAGCCCCTGGGAGGGGACGGTGGCGCGCAAGGTCTCGCGCTCCCCGGCACTCCAGCCCTTGACCAGTTCCCAGGCGCCATCCAGGGCGGCCTCGTCGTAGAGCAGGCCGGTCCACAAGGCGGGCAGGGCGCACAGCCGCCGCCACGGCCCGGCATCGGCGCCGCGCATCTCCAGGAACTTCTTCAGGCGCACGTCGGGAAAAGCGGTGGTCAGGTGGTCGGCCCAGTCGCCCATGGTGGGCAGTTCGCCGGGGAAGGCGGGCAGCTTGCCCGCCATGAAGTCGCGGAAGCTTTGGCCCGCCGCGTCGATGTACTTGCCGTCGCGGTAGACGAAGTACATGGGCACGTCCAGCATCCAGTCCACATAGCGCTCGAAGCCCATGCCGTCCTCGAAGGCGAAGGCCAGGCCGCCGGTACGATTGCGGTCGGTGTCGGTCCACACGTCACCCCTGGCCGAGACGAAGCCCGAAGGCTTGCCGTCCATGAAGGGCGAGGCGGCGAACAGGGCGGTGGCGATGGGCTGCAGCGCCAGCGAGACGCGCAGCTTCTTCACCATGTCGGCTTCCGAGGCGAAGTCCAGGTTCACCTGCACGGTGCAGGTGCGCAGCATCATGTCCAGGCCCTTGGTCCCCACCTCGGGCATGTAGCGGCGCATGATCACGTAGCGGCCCTTGGGCATCCAGGGAATGTCGTCCCGGCCCCACTTGGGCTGGAAGCCGACCCCCAGGAAGCCGATGCCGAGGCGGTTGGCCACGTGCTTGACCTGGGCCAGATGATGGGTGACCTCGGCGGCGGTCTGGTGGATGTTCTCCAAAAGGCCGCCCGACAGTTCCAGCTGCCCGCCCGGCTCCAGGCTGATGGCGGCGCCGCAATGGTCGAACAGGGCGATGACGTTGGGGCCTTCGAACACCGGCTCCCAGCCCAATGCCGCAAGGCCGTCCAGCATGGCCTTGACGCCGTTGTCGCCCTCATAGGGCAGCGGCTTCAGGTCGGCGTTGGAAAAGCCGAACTTCTCGTGCTCGGTCCCGATGCGCCAGGACGTCTTGGGCTTGCACCCGGATTCCAGGTATTCGACCAGCTGGTGCTTGCCGGCGATGGGCTCGCCGCTGGGCTTGGCGGGTGCGGACATGGGAGGAGTTATCCTACTGAGCAACTCGGAGCCACAGCAAACGACAGGGCGCATGAGGGCGTCAAGCGCCGAATCCTCGTGCCTGCATTCAATAAGATGTTGCGGAAGAGGGCCCGGTACGTTTACGTCACTGCATTATGCTGCAAGTTTGTTCCGGTGCCCCATGATGAAGATCATCCGCGCGAAGCTGCATGGCATTCGCGTCACCAATGCCGACCTCAACTATCACGGCTCGATCACCCTCGATCCCGAGCAGTGCGAGATGGCCGGCATCTATCCCATGGAATTCGTCGACATCTGGAACAAGAACTCGGCGGCGCGAATCTCCACCTACGTCATCTTCGGCGAGCCCGGTTCGCGCTGCTGCGTGCTGAACGGTGCCGCCGCGCGGACCTGCCAGAAGGGCGACGAGCTGATCATCGCGGCGTCCGCCGACATCCCGGGGCCGGAAAAGCTCTACGAGATCAAGCCGCGCATCCTGACCTTCCTGCCCGACAACCACGTGGATCAGGTGCTGTACTACGACGTCTTCCAAAGCGAGAAGCGCCCCTACGACTTCCGCATCGTCGACGCCGACAAGCACACCATCGAGAGCTGCCATACCTGGCCCAACGTGGACGTCTTCAAGGTCCGCGCCGATCTGGCCGCCAAGGGTTGGTCCGAGGCGGAGATCGATTCCTTCATCAAGTCCCACTTCTCGCTTTGAGATCATGAAGCCGGCGATCGTCCTGCTGTCCGGTGGCCTCGATTCCGCCACGGTGCTGGCCATCGCCAAGGCCGAGGGCTTTGCGCCCGCCGCGCTGACCTTCCGCTACGGCCAGCGCCACGCGGTCGAGATCCGCGCCGCCCAGCGGGTGGCCGCCGCCCTGGGAGTGAATGACCACCGCATCGCCGACATCGATCTGCGGGTGTTCGGCGGTTCGGCCCTGACGTCGGACATCGCGGTACCCAAGGGCGAGCTGGACGAGGCGATTCCGGCGGGCATTCCGGTCACCTACGTGCCGGCGCGCAACACCATCATGCTGTCCTTCGCCCTGGCCTTCGCCGAGGTGATCGGCGCCGCCGACATCTTCGTCGGCGTCAATGCCGTGGATTATTCCGGCTATCCCGATTGCCGCCCCGACTACATCAAGGCGTTCGAAGCCATGGCCAACCTCGCCACCAAGGCGGCGGTGGAAGGCACGCCCCTGCGGCTGCACACCCCGCTGATCGACCTGACCAAGGGCCAGATCATCCGGCGGGGGCTGGATCTCGGCGTGGATTATTCCATCACCTCCACCTGCTACGACCCGGACGGGCAGGGCCGCGCCTGCGGTCATTGCGATTCCTGCCGGCTGCGGCTCAAGGGCTTCGCCGAGGCCGGTCTGGCCGACCCGGCGGAGTACGCGCCATGAGGTGGGCGGCGCCCGCCGTCCTCGCCCTGGCCGTCGGGCTGGCGGCGGGGCCGGGCGTCGCCGCCGATCTTCATGTCATCTCGCAGATTCAGGGCGATCACCTCAGCAACCGGGGCTTCGAGGTGGTGCGCGAGGCCTATCGCCGCATCGGGCTGGAGGCGGCGGCCGACCTCCGCCCCAACGAGCGCGCCATCATCTCGGCCGACAGCGGCGACACCGACGGCGACACCATGCGCATGGCGGGACTGGAGAGCCGCTACCCCAATCTGGTTCGGGTTGCCGAGCCGGTCATGACCTTCGACACCATCGCCTTCACCGCCGGCTTGAGTTTTCCGGTGACCGGCTGGGAAAGCCTGCGCCCCTACTCCATTTGCGTGGTCCGGGGCTTCAAGCTGGGCGAGGCCGCCACCGAGGGCATGACCCGCGAGCTGGTCGCCACCAACGGGGCGGCTCTGCGCATGCTCAAGGCCGGGCATTGCCAGGTGGCGGCGCTGGGCGAGGCGGTGTGGCTGACCGTCGAGGAGCTGAAGCTGGGGCCGGTCCGGGCGCTGAACACGCCGGTCGCGGTCACGCCCCTTTACCATTATGTCAATGCCCGCCATGCCCATCTGGCGCCCAAACTGGCCGAAGCCTTGAAAACCATGCGCCGGGACGGGACCATCGACGGCATCCTGGCCACCGACCGGGCGGCCGTCCAGGCGGCGCGCGAGCGCAATTCGGTCAGGGACTGACGCTTTCCGCCCAAGCCTGGAACATCAGGGCGTGCCAGATCTCGTTCTGCCAGTTCTTGGCGCCCGAGCGATGCTCGCGCCAGCACCTCGCCACCAGGGACGCGTCGAGGAAGCCCTGGCGGCGCAGCCTGTCCTCGGACAGCAGGTCGTCGGCCCAGCCCTTCAGTTCGCCGTTCAGCCAGCGGCGCAGCGGTACCTCGAAGCCCATCTTGGGGCGGTCCACCAGGGGGCGCGGCACATGGCGGTAAAGAACGTTGCGCAGCACCGCCTTGCCCACATCGCCCTCGATTTTTAGCGCGGTGGGCAGGCTCCAGGCGAATTCGGCGATGGCCAGCGCCAGGAAGGGCAGGCGGGCCTCGAGCGAGGCGCCCATGGTGGCGCGGTCGGTCTTGACGCACAGATCGTCGGGAAGATAGCCCATGGCGTCCAGCACCATGGTGGCCAGGGCATCGTCACGCATTCCCGGCGTCGGCGCGGTGAACAGGCTTTCGACCCGGCCGGCGCCCGGCACCACGTCGGCGATGCCGCGCCAGCGGCAATAGTGCAGGCCCAGCAATTCGGCCAGCGACCGGGTCTCCAGACGCTCGGCCTCGCGCCCCAGGCGGTGGCCGGGATGGCTGCGGCGTTTGGCGAATCCTCCGGCCAGGGCGGCCAGGCCTTCCGCCGGTCGGCTCAGGCAGCGGGCCGCCGCCGCGCCCAGGCTCTTGACGCCGCCGGGCAGGCCTTGCAGGGCCTGCCAGTCCTTAGGGATGGAACGGTAGATGCCATAGCCGCCGAACAGCTCGTCGGCGCCGTCGCCCGACAGGGCCACCGTGACGCTTTTGCGCGTCACCTGGGCCAGCAGGGCGGTGGGCAGGGCGGCGGCATCGGCGAAGGGTTCGTCGTACAGGTGGGGCAGGTGCGGCACCACGTCCAGGGCTTCGCGGTCGCTGATCCGCACCTCGGTGTGAATGGTGCCCAGGTGATCGGCCACGGCGCGGGCGTGGGGGCTTTCGTCCAGGCCCGCCTGGTCGAAGCCGATGGTGAAGGAATGGACCGGCTCGGACGACAATTGCCGCATCAGGGCGGCGGTGATGGAGGAATCGATGCCGCCCGACAGGAAGACCCCCACCGGCACGTCGGCCTGCATGCGAAGCGCAACCGAATCCCGCAGCAGCTCTTCCAGCCGGTCGGCGGCCTGTCGGGCGGAGCCGGTGAAGCCCCCCTCCTGCCGGGCCGCGCATTGGGCGGCCGACCAGTAGGGCCGGACCGCGACCTCGCCCGCCTTCACCCGCATCACATGACCGGGCGGCAGCTTGAACACGCCGGGATGGATGGTGTGGGGCGCCGGAATCCAGCCCAGCCGCATGAACAGCGCCAGGACGTCGCGGTCGATGCCGCCTTGCCAGCCGGGATGGGCGGCCAGCGCCTTCAACTCCGAGCCGAACAGCAACGCGCCGCCCGCTTGCGTCCAATACAGCGGCTTCTCGCCGAAGCGGTCGCGGGCCAGGGTGAGGGTGCGCTCAAGGCGGTCCCACAGGGCAAAGGCGAACATGCCGTCGAAGGCGGACAGCGCCTCGTCCACGCCCCAGGCGGAAACCGCCTCCAGCAGCACCTCGGTATCGGAATGGCCGCGCCAGGCGGTGGTGCCGCCCAGGCGTTCGCGCAAGGCGGCGTGGTTGTAGATCTCGCCGTTGAAGCTGATCACCCAGCGCCCGTCGTGGGACGCCATGGGCTGGTGGCCCTGGGGGGACAGGTCGAGAATGGCCAGCCGGCGGAACCCCAGCGCCACGCCCGCCTCGTCATCCACCCAGGCGCCGTCGTCGTCGGGGCCGCGATGGACCAGGGTGCCGGCCATGGCGCGCACCACCCTGTTCCGGTCGGGGGTGGCGGCGGTCAGATCAAGGAAGCCGGCGAAGCCGCACATGCGGTGTCAATCCAGGTGGAGTCGCCCGGACCTTATCCCTTGCGCAAGACCACGACAAGGCCGGGGACGTCCTCACCCGCCTCCTGGCGGGTGGAGGCGCGCTCCATGGAGGTCACGGCGAAGCCGTTTTCGGTGGCCGCCGTCTCGACGTAATCGGGCGAGTGGGCATAGCGGTTCTTGGCCCCCAGGACGTAGGAGGCGCAATCCTCGGCCCGCTCCACCGTGAAGGCGAAGATGCCGCCTGGCCGCAAGGCGCGCGCCGTGGCGGCCATGATGTCGCTCAACTCGCCGAAATAGACCAGGACGTCGGCGGCTACCACCAGGTCATAGGCCTCGGGCCGCCGCTTGAGGCCGGCGACCAGTTCGCCCACCTCCAGCCCGTCATAGAGGCCGCGGGCGCGGGCCTTGTCCACCATGGCGCCCGACAGGTCGATGCCGTCCAGGCGGGCGGCCAGGGGGCGCAGCACCGGGGCGGCCAGCCCGGTGCCGCAGCCGGCATCCAGCACGTCCAGCCCCCGGCGGCCGTCCAGGGACTTGTCCAGGGCCTGGGCCAGCAGGGCGGGGGCGCGGTAGGCCAGCTTGTTCACCAGGGCGGTATCGAACTTCTCGGCGTAATCGTCGAACAACTGGCGGACATAGGCGTCGGGGGCGCGGTCCGGCGTGGCCCTGGCCCCGGCCTGGGCCAGTCCCAGGGCCGCTCCGTGGCGGTCCTCGGGATCGAGGTCGAGGCAGCGGCGGAAATGCTTGGCCGCACGCTCCTTCTGGCCCAGTGCCAGACGCTCCTCGGCCAGGCAATACTGGGCATGGACCGAATCGGGGGCGGCGGTGACCGCCCGCTCGAAGGCGGCGGCGGCGGCCTCGGGCATGCCCAGGGAGCGGCGGACCAGACCCAGTTCCAGCCAGCCGGAGGGGTCGCGGGAATTGAGCTTGGTGGCGCGCTCGGCGTGGACCCTGGCGTCGTCCAGCCGGCCCTGGGCACGCAGCGCGGCGGCCAGATTGGCCCTGGTGCCCGCATGGTCGCGGCGCAGATCCGCCGCGCCCGACAGCACCGCCACCGCCCGGTCGTGCTGGCCCAGCGCCCCCAGCACCAGCCCGTAATTGTTCAGCGCCACCGCCCAGTCGGGGCGGAGCTCCAGGGCACGTTCCAGCATGCCCGCCGCCTCGGCGTGCCGGCCCTCCTGATGCAGCAGGGTGCCCAGCGTGCACAGGGCCTCGGCGTGGCGGGGCGCCACCTCGACCGCCCGCCGCGCGTGCTCCAGGGCCTCGGCCTTGTTGCGGCCCAGCCGGCCCAGCAGATCGGCCAGCCGGGCGTTGGCCTCGGCGTGGTTGGCATCCTGGGACAGGATGGTGCGGTAATGCAGGATGGCGCTGTTGAAATTGTCCTGGGCCTCCAGGGCGCGCCCCAGCGCCAGGCGCGGCACCGTCTGGTTGGGGTCGGCGGCCACCGCCCGGGTCAGGTGGTCGGCCGCCCGCTTGGCCTGACCCTGGTTCAGGGCGATGAGGCCCAGCAGGTAATGGGCTCCACCGAAATCGGGGCGCGCCTCGACGATGGTGCGCGCCAGGCGCCGGGCTTCGGCAATGTTGCCGTCGTCCCAGGCCTGCATGGCGCGGCCGAAAGCCTCGCCGATATTCAGCGGCTTGTCGCTAGACATGATGATCAACTCCTCATTCCAGCATAGGCCGCCCGGCCAAGGGCGAGCAATGCGGGAAAAGAGAGGGCTGTGTTAGGGCTTGCGAATAGGAACGGTATTTGTTACATATCCCCCATGGCCAGAAACTGCCGCTTCGCCGTCGCCGTCCACATCGCCTCGCTGCTCGCCACCATGGAGGGGCAGGCCTGCACGTCGGAATGGATCGCCGGTTCGGTCAACACCAATCCGGTGGTGGTGCGCCGCCTGCTGTCGGCCCTGGCCAAGGCCGGTCTGGTCAGCTCGACGCGGGGCAGCGCCGGCGGATCGGTGCTGGCGCGGCCCGCCGACCGTATCTCGCTGCTCGACATCCATCGGGCGGTGGACGAGGACGATGAGCCGGCGTTGCACAACCAGCCGCCCAATCCGGCCTGTCCGGTGGGGCGCAACATCCAGACGGTGCTGCTTCGGGTGATCGAACGCGCCGACGCCGCCCGCGACGCGGTGCTGTCCACCACCAAACTGTCCGAGGTGGTCGGCGCCCTGAAGGCCGAGGCGTAAGAGGTCCCTATTTTTTTAGGGTTAAACGTAACAGTAACAGGTACCATTACATCAAGGAGAGCAACATGACTTCCATCGCCATCGTGTTCCATTCCGGCTACGGCCACACCAAGGTTATCGCCGAGGCGGTCGCCGAAGGAGCCGCCCAGGTCGCCGGGGCGGAGGTTCACCTGATTCCCGCCGACGAGGCCGAGGCCAAGGCCGCCGTGCTGGACGCGGCCGATGCCATCGTCTTCGGCTCGCCCACCTACATGGGCTCGGTCTCGGCCAGGTTCAAAGAGTTCATGGAGTGGAGCTCCAAGACCTGGTACGGCCGCGGTTGGACCGACAAGGTGGCGGCGGGCTTCACCGTTTCGGCCAGCCAGAGCGGCGACAAGCTGAACGCCCTGATCCAGCTGTCCATCTTCGCCGCCCAGCACGGCATGGTCTGGGTGGGCCTGGACCTGCTGCCCGGCAACAACAATTCCAAGGGCAGCGTCGAGGATCTGAACCGGCTGGGCAGCTTCCTCGGCGCCATGGCCCAGGCCAATGCCGACCAGGGACCGGAAGGCGTCACCGAAGCCGACCGCAAGACCGCCGCCCACCTGGGCAAAAGGGTGGCCGAGGCGGCGGCGCGGTGGAAGAAGTAAGGGACAAGGGGACGGCTCCGGCCGTCCCCGCTTCTCGGGGTTTCGGTGTATTGACGAAAGTACAATCGCACACTTAACCTGAGGTTATGGGGAGCGGGGATGCACGGATCAACTGGCGCGGCGAGTTCAATTCTCGGGAGCTCGAGGATTCTTTCGCCGATTTTTCACGCCAGCGTTTGCGGGGCGGGGCCTATCTCTGCGTTCTGGCCACCAGCCTGACCAGTCTGTCCTTTGTTCCACTTGACGTGATGTCGCTCAGCGGCGACCGGCTGGTCGCCTTCCTGACCGTGCGCCTGGCCATCGCCACGGTGACGGCCATCGGGCTGCATGCCCTGGCGCAGGCGGTGTCCGCCCGCATGGTGGTCGCCGTCGCCCACCTGCATCTCTACGTCTTCTTCTGCCTCAACGCCCTGGTCTTCGCCCATCCCCTGCTGGACCGCCACGGCGGCATGTTCTTTCCGCTGATCGCCATGTCCATGTTCATGTTCGCGCCGGGGCCGTTCGGGCGGGTGGCGCTGCTGTGCGCCGTGGCGCCGATGGTCAGCCTGGCGGCCTGGGCCGAGCTGCGCGACATTCCCGAAGCCCCCGCCGACATCGCCATCATCGCCATGATGACCCTGGTGGCCTATCTGGTGGGCGCCACCGCCCGCATCCAGTTCGAGCGCATGGGGCGGCGGCAGTACCTGCTGGTGGAGGGCGAGCGCCGGGCCCGCGTCACCCTGCTGGAGGCCAAGGAGGCGGCCGAGGCCGGCACAAGGGCCAAGAGCGAATTCCTGGCGGTGATGAGCCACGAGATCCGCACGCCCATGAACGGCATCCTCGGCATGGTGCGGCTGCTGCTCGACGGCGAGCCGGCCGACGAGGAACGCGAGCGCCTCGAGATGGTCCACCATTCCGCCGAGGCGCTTTTGGGCATTCTCGACAACATCCTGGACCTGTCCAAGGTCGAGGCCGGGCGGATGGAGTTCGACGCGGCCCCCTTCAGTCCGGCCCGGATCATCGCCGGCATCGAAAGCCTGCTGGCCCCCCGCGCCAAGGAGAAGGGGGTGGCGCTGTCCCACGCCGTGGCGGCAGGGGTGCCGGATTGGGTCGAGGGCGACGGCGGGCGGCTGCGCCAGATTCTGCTCAATCTGGTGGGCAATGCGCTGAAATTCACCGATGCGGGCCATGTGCTGGTCCGTGTCGGCAGGGCGGACGACGGGTCGGGACGTCTGGAATTCTCGGTGAGCGACACCGGCATCGGCATGGGGGAGGCGGAGATCGGGCGGCTGTTCCAGGCCTTCGCCCAGGCGGATTCGTCCATCGCCCGGCGGTTCGGCGGCTCCGGCCTGGGGCTGGCCATCTGCCGGCGTCTGGTGGAGGCCCAGGGCGGCGAGATCGGGGTGGAAAGCCGCCCCGGCCTGGGCAGCCGGTTCTGGTTCCGTCTGGATCTGCCGGCGACCGCCGCTCCGGCTTTGGGAGCGGTGGACGCGCGGGGCGGGGTGGTGCTGCCGCCCCTGTCGATCCTGCTGGCCGAGGACAACGTCATCAACCAGAAGGTCGCCCTGGGCTACCTGACCAAGGCGTCCCACCGGGTCAGCCTCGCCGACAACGGCGCCCAGGCGGTGGAGCTGGCCGGCTGGGGCGGATTCGACGTGGTGCTGATGGACATGCAGATGCCGGTAATGGACGGCCTGGAGGCGACGGTCCGCATCCGGGCGCTGCCGGGAGCCGCCGGGCGGGTGCCGGTCATCGCGCTGACCGCCAACGCCATGCGGGGCGACGCCGAGCGCTGCCGCGAGGCCGGCATGAATGCCCATGTGGCCAAGCCGGTGGACCCGGAGGCGCTGTTTCGGGTCATCGCCGACGTGCTGGCCGGCCGGCCGGTGGAGGCGGCGGCCGCGCCGCCCCTGGTGGCCAGCGAAGGCGCCCCCTTCGCCGAGCTGTCCGCCCATCTGGGGCCGGAAGGGGTGGCGGGGCTGATGGCGACCTTCGTCGCCCAGGCCGAGGAGGCCTGCCGCATCCTGGTCGAGGAGACCGGGGACATGCTGCGCCTGCATATGGCCGCCCATGACCTGAAAAGCATGGCGGGAACGGCCGGCTGCCTGCCGCTCGCCGAGATCGCCGCCCTGATCGAGGAGGCCGCCCGCGCCGGCCGCGCCGACGAGGTCCGCCGCCACGTCGAGCCCCTGGAACGGGTGTGGTCGGCGACCCGTGCGGCCTTGGAGGCCCAGTTCGGGTCGTCTCAGCCGTTTTCCGCCAGCACGGTTCCGGCCAGATAAAGGCTGCCGCAGATCAAGATGCGGGCGGGACCGGGGCCCGAGGCGGTCAGCTCGGCGATGGCCGCCGCCACCGATGCCGAGGGCCGGGCGTCCAGGCAGAAGTGCCGGGTGGCCGCCGCGGCGGCGTCCTCGGCCGCCAGCGTCGCCGCCTCGCCGGGAATGGCGACGGCGCGCAAGGAATGGAAGCGGGCCGCCAGCGGTTCCAGATAGCCGTCCACATCCTTGGTGGACAGGATGCCGAACACCGCCATCAGCGGCTTGTCGCGCCACGAGCGGGCGTGCTGGGCGATGGCCTCGGCGGCGTGGGGATTATGGCCGCCGTCCAGCCACAGCTCCCACCCCCCTGGCAGCATGTCCACCAGCGGACCTTTGGTAAGGCGCTGCAGCCGGGCCGGCCACTCCACCGAGCGCAGCCCCAGGCCCAGCGCGCCTTCAGGGAAATCGGGAAAGACCGGAACCGGCGCGGTGCGCGACAGCCGCTCGACCGCCGCCAGGGCCAGGGCGGCGTTGCGGTACTGGAAGGCCCCGGCCAGGGCGGGGGCGGGCAGGCACCATTCCACCGACGGGCCGCGATAGACCAGGCCGCCATCGGGCGAGGTGCGGGCGAAGAAGTGCTCGCCCTCCTTGATCAGCGGCACGCCCAGTTCCAGCGAACGGGCGTCCAGCACCTTGGCCGCCTTGCGCCCCTGTTTGGCCACCACGCAGGCCACGCCCCGCTTCATGATGCCGGCCTTTTCGGCGGCGATGGCCTCGATGCGCCCCCCTAGGAAGCTTTCGTGGTCCATGGCGATGGGGGTGATGATGGTGAGCGCCGGGCGCTCAACTACGTTCGTTGCATCCAGGCGCCCGCCCAGTCCGGTCTCCAGGATGCACACTTCGGCGGGGGTCCGGGCGAAGGCCAGGAAGGCGGCCGCCGTGGTAATCTCGAAGAAGGTGACGGGGTTGCCCGCATTGGCCGCCTCCACCTCTTCCAGCAGGGCCAGCAGTTCCGGGTCGGTGGGCAGGGTTCCGGCGACGCGGATGCGTTCGGCGAAGCGCACCAGATGGGGGGAGGTGTAGACATGGGCCCGCATGCCCGCCGCCTCGAACAGGGCGCGCAGGGTGGCGACGGTCGAGCCCTTGCCGTTGGTGCCGGCCACATGGATGACCGGCGGCAGCCTGTCCTGGGGATTGCCCAGCGCCTCGAGCAGGCGAGCCACGCGCTCCAGCGAGAGGTCGATGACCTTGGGGTGCAGCCGGGTCAGACGGTCGAGAATGCTGTCGATCATTGCGGGCCGAAAAGGGTCAGGCGCGATCCGGCAGGGTGAAGGTGAAGGTGCTGCCCTCGCCGGGGACCGACACCACGCGGATGCGGCCGCCGTGACGTTCCACGATCTTGCGGCAGATGGCAAGGCCTATCCCGGTTCCCTCGTAACGGTTCAGGGGGTGGAGGCGCTGGAACACCATGAAGATCTTGTCCCAGTATTCCTGGTCGATGCCGATGCCGTTGTCGGTGACCGAGAACTCCCAATGATCATCGTGGCGGCTTGCCGTCACCGTGATCTCGGGCTTGCGCTCCGGATGGCGGAACTTGATGGCGTTGCCGAGCAGATGTTGGAACAGGGCCCGCAATTGCGCCGCATCGGCGTTGAGGGTGGGCAGCGAGCCCCTGACCACCACCGCCTTGGTTTCGTCCAGGCCGGGCTTCAGGTTCTCCAGCGCCTCGGCCAGGATGGTGCCCGTTTCCACCACCGGGAAGACCGGGTCTCCGCGGTCGATCAGGGTATAGTCCAGCAGGCCGCTCAGTTGGGCGCGCATGCGGTGGGCCCCTTCGACGGCATAGGCGATGTACTGGTCGGCGTCCTCGCCCAGCCGGTCGCCGTAGCGCATCTGCAGCAGTTGCAGGAAGCTGGCGATGGTCCGCGCCGGCTCCTGCAGGTCGTGGGCGGCCACAGCGGTAACCATCTCCAGGTCGTAATGGGCCCGGCGCAGCTTTTCCTCGGCCGTCTTGCGTCCCGTGATGTCGCGGCTGATGCCGACCATGCCCAGCAGCGTCCCCTTGTCGTCTTGGACCGGCGCCTTGATGGTTTCCAGCAGCACCCGCCTGCCGTCGGGATAGTCGATCCACTCCTCGTTGCTGGTGGGCCGCCCGGCGGCCATGGCCTCGCGGTCCTTGGCGCGGTAGAAGTCGGCAATGTCGGGGGGGACGAACTCGTCGTCGGTCTTGCCGGCCATCTCGGATTCGGGGCGGCCGCAATAGGCGGCGAAGGCCCGGTTATAGCCGAGATAGCGCGATTGGGCGTCCTTGAAGAAGATCAGGTCGGGGACCGAATCCATCAGGGCACGCAGCAGGGCCCGCTCCTTGGCCAGGGCGTCGTAGGGGGCCTGGACGCCGGAGGCGAACAGGGAGTCGTAGATCAGGGCGTAGGCGCAGGCCTTGCCCACATGGCCGGCCAGGTTGAACACGTCGCCGGCATCGGCGTAGAGGGTGAGCAGAACGCCGGTCACAGCCAGAATCCAGGCCGCGGCGGCCAGCTTCAGGTCATTGCGGTCGCCGGACCGGCGGAATTGCAGGCACAGCAGGCTGGAGGCCGTCACATAGGCGGCGGACAAAACGTATTCGGCGCCGATCTTGAAGCCGGTCAGCCCGCTGCCGGGAACGAAGGTCCGGGGGAACCAATCCGGGTGGAACAGGCCCGCCAGGACCAATGCCGATGTCAGCAGGCCGACGATTCCAAGCCACCGGCGGCGCCTGTTCTCGCTCCAGTGCCGCTCGGCGGTGGTCACCGCCAGGACCAGGCCGACCGCCGTCGCCAGCCGGCCGAGAAGCCAGAGATTGATGCCCTTCTCGGTGCTGCTGGGCGAAAAGATGTCCGGCATGCCCGGAAAGGACACGGTGTGCGCCATGTCCAGGACCGCCGCCGCCAGGGCGGCCAGCCCTAAAATCAGGTTGCGATGCCCCTTGTCGGCCCGGCGCGCCGCCCAGCCCAGCGAGAACACCATCAGCGACACGGCGATGCTGAGCAGTTCCAGGATGGAGTGGACCGGCAGGTAATCCCTGGGATCGGCGAAAATTTGGCCCGGCGGAGTGACGCGGACGGCAAGGCCGCAAACGGCTGCGGCAGCCAGCAGCAGCAGCGGTGGCGCCGCCAGCGAGGAAACCGTCTCGAACCGGGAGGTCTGTTTCGGCACGTCCAATCCCCAGGGCTCAAAAATAATACCGAGGCCATAAGCCCCGGTATTACCATCCTCCTAAGATACGGAATCGGACGCGAAATTTCCAGTCCCGAAGGGCTACGTTTTCTCTGGATCAGTCCTGATCGACGTTGTCGGGGGTGTCGATGGGCAACGCCACCAGATCCCCGGCCGCACCGCGATTGCGCAACAGCGACAGGACGCGGACCAAGGTGGCGCGGAGCTCGCGGCGCGGCACCACCATGTCCACCATGCCGTGCTCCAGCAGGTATTCGGCCTTCTGGAAACCCTCGGGCAGCTTCTCGCGGATGGTGCTTTCGATGACGCGGGCGCCGGCGAAGCCGATCACCGCGCCGGGCTCGGCGATGGCGATGTCGCCCAGCATGGCGAAACTGGCCGAGACGCCGCCGGTGGTGGGGTCGGTCAGCAGCACGATATAGGGCAGCCGCTTCTCCTTGACCTTGTCCACCGCCACGGTGGTCCGGGCCATCTGCATCAGCGACAGGATGCCTTCCTGCATGCGCGCGCCGCCCGAGGCCGGAATGACGATCAGCGGCGCATCCTGCAGCACCGCCAGTTCGGCCGCCGCCACGATGCCCTCGCCCACGGCGATGCCCATGGAGCCGCCCTGGAAGTCGAAGTTGAAGCAGGCCGCCACCACGTTCATGCCGCCCATGCGGCCGTGGGCGACCACGATGGCGTCGGTCTCGCCGGTCTTGGAACGGGTGTCCTTGAGGCGGTCGGTGTAGCGCTTCTGGTCCTTGAACTTCAGCGGATCATCGGGAACCTTGGGCAGCTCGATGCGCTGGAACTGCCCGTCGTCGAACAGCATGCCGAGGCGCTTCTTCACCGGCAGGCGCAGATGGTGGCCGCAATGCTGGCAGACGTTCAGCGCCTTCTCCAGGTCGCGGTGGAAGATCATGTGGCCGCAGCCCGGGCATTTGAGCCACAGGTTGTCGGGCACCTCCTTGGGCGCCACCAGCCCGACCAGACGCTCCTTGAGCGAGCGGCGGGTCTCGTTGAGATTGGTCAGCCAATTCATGGGAAATGCTCCTACTTGCGCGCGGTCCGCACGCCCAGGGCCAGGTCCTTGACCAGGGCCAGGGGGGCGGAGACGGCGGAAGGCTTGCCGATATTGTCGGCCAGAACCGAAACGATGGCCGAGCCCACCACGGCGCCGTCGGCGATGCGGGCCACTTCGGCCGCCTGAGCCGGGGCCTTGATGCCGAAGCCGACGCAGACGGGAAGGTCGGTGTGGCGGCGGATGCGCGAAACCGCCTCGTCGATGGCCGACTGGGCCGCCGACGCGGTGCCGGTGATGCCGGCGATGGACACGTAGTAGACGAAGCCGGACGCGTTGGCGAGAACCACGGGCAGGCGCCTGTCGTCGCTGGTCGGCGTGGTCAGCACGATGAAGTCGATGCCCTGGGCCTTGAGGTGGGGGACCAGTTCGTCGGCTTCCTCGGGCGGCAGGTCGACGATGATCAGCCCGTCCACCCCGGCGCTAGCGGCGTCCTTGGCGAACGTTTCCGGTCCCCAGGCGTAGACGGGATTGTAGTAGCCCATCAGGATGATCGGAGTCTCTGCATCGGTCTTGCGGAAGGCCGTCACCATCTCCAGGGTCTGGCGGAGCGAGCCGCCGGCCTTCAGGGCCCGGCCCGCCGCCAGCTCGATTACCGGGCCGTCGGCCATGGGATCGGTGAAGGGCATGCCCAGTTCGATGATGTCGGCGCCCGCCTGGGGCATGCCATCGAGCAGGGCCTGGCTGGTGGCGCGGTCGGGGTCGCCGGCGGTGATGAAGGTCACCAGGGCGGCGCGGTTCTCGGCCCGAAGCTTCTCGAACCGCTTGGCGATGCGCGACATCAGACCAGCCCTCCCAGATGCACGTCGCCCAGCGCCTTGGCGATGGTGTTGACGTCCTTGTCGCCGCGCCCCGACAGGTTGACCACCATCAGGTGATCGGGGGGCAGGGTGGGGGCCAGCTTGGAGGCGTAGGCGATGGCGTGGCTGGATTCCAGCGCCGGGATGATGCCTTCCAGGCGGGTGCATTGCTGGAAGGCGGCCACCGCCTCGTCATCGGTGACCGAGACGTACTCGACGCGCCCCGTCTCGTGCAGCCAGGAATGCTCGGGCCCGATGCCGGGATAGTCGAGTCCGGCCGAGATGGAATGGGCCTCGGCGATCTGGCCGTCGGCATCCTGCAGCAGGTAGGTGCGGTTGCCGTGCAGCACGCCGGGCTTGCCGCCGGTGAGGCTGGCGGCGTGCAGCTTGTCCAGGCCGTGTCCGGCCGCCTCGACGCCGACGATGCGCACGCTCGATTCGTCGAGGAACGGGTGGAACAGCCCCATGGCGTTGGAACCGCCGCCGATGCAGGCCACCAGGGAGTCGGGCAGGCGGCCCTCGGCTGCCATCATCTGGCCGCGCACTTCCTCGCCGATCACCGACTGGAAGTCGCGGACCATGGCCGGGTAGGGGTGCGGACCGGCCACCGTGCCGATCAGGTAATAGGTGTCGGCGACGTTGGAGACCCAGTCCCGGAGCGCGTCGTTCATGGCGTCCTTCAAGGTCGCCGCGCCGGCGGTGACCGGCTTCACCTCGGCACCCAGCAGCTTCATGCGGTAGACGTTGGGCATCTGCCGCTCGATGTCGGTGGCGCCCATGTAGATGACGCATTGCATGCCGAACAGGGCGCAGACGGTGGCGGTGGCCACGCCGTGCTGGCCGGCCCCGGTCTCGGCGATGATGCGCTGCTTGCCCATGCGCCGGGCCAGCAGGATCTGGCCGATGCAGTTGTTGATCTTGTGCGCGCCGGTGTGGTTGAGGTCCTCGCGCTTCAGGAACACCTTGGCGCCGCCGAAGGCCTGGGTCAGGCGGCGGGCGAAATACAGCGGATTGGGGCGGCCCACATACTGGGCCAGCAGCGAGCGGAACTCGGCCTGGAAGACGGGGTCGGCCTTGGCCGCGGCGTAGGCCTTCTCCACCTCGAGGATGAGGGGCATCAGCGTCTCGGCCACGTAGCGCCCGCCGAAGATGCCGAAATGGCCGCGCTCGTCGGGACCCGCGCGGTAGGTGTTCAGGCTTTGCATTGCTTTGTCAGGACCCTGGGGCGGAAAGGCGCCAATAAAGCAGAAAGCGTTGTCCCTGAGGAGGGGTTTTGTAAGGGGGAGGGGCCTTAACAGGAACAGGCTGCGAAAAATGCCGTTTCCCTCGTCGTCATTCCCGCGCAGGCGGGAATCCATGCATCGGCACACTGTATCTTGCGGCCATGACGCAGCTTTGCCGCAGCATGGACCCCCGCCTGCGCGGGGGTGACGACAAAAGATGGTGGGGCGAGAGTTTTTCCGCAGCCTGTCAAGCCGGGCAGGGATGCACGATGGCCAGATGGTCGGCGGCCTGCTTGGCGGCCTTCTTGTGGTCGGCCAGCAGGCGGGAAATGTCGTCGGACGAACAGGTTCCGCATCCCGGCGTCAGGTGGACGGCGACGCAGCTCACCGTCATCAGGGGAAAGCGCACCGTGTTGCCCAGGCGGTCCTGGCCGACGATGTGGCCCCGCGCCCTCGTCTCGTCGTCGTAGAAGCTTTCCACGTCGTGGGCGAAGTCGGCGATCAGCTTGCGGCAGGTGTCGGCGGCGCTCTCCACCGATTCGCCTAAGAACCCGGCGAAGAAATCGTCACCGCCGATATGGCCGGCAAAGCCGCCTGCCGCCGCCATGGCCTTGGCCAGCAGGTCGCCGAATAGCAGGATGGCGCGGTCGCCGAGGCGGAAGCCGTATTTGTCGTTGAACGGCTTGAAGTTGTCGAAGTCGAAATAGGCCAGCAGGCAGGCCTGGGCGCGGCTCTCCAGCGCCTCGCACACCCAGGACAGGATGCGGGCGTTGCCGGGCAGCCGGGTCAGCGGGTTCTGGTCGCGGGCCGTGGCCAGGTTCTTCTCGTTGATGACGCGCAGCAGCGAATCCGCCGACAGGAAGCCCACATAGCGCATGTCCTCGACGATCAGGATGCCTTCCGAGCGCTCCACCGCCGAATAGGCTTCCAGGATCTGCTCGGCCTTGGCGGCGATGTCGGCCACCGGGCAGCGCACGGCGAAATCCTTGAGCGAGCGGCCCAGGCATTTGTTGGCGATCAGCTCGCGGCCGAAGGGGGAATAGGTGTAGTCCTTCAGTTCCTGGTCCCGCACGATGCCGACGGGCGCGCCCGCGCCGTCCACCACCGGAAAGAAGGTGGCGGACTTATCGGCGCGGAAGCGTTCGAACACCTTTTCCATGGGGGTGTCGAGGCCAAGGGGCTCGGGGCGGGCGATCTGGTCGGCGATGATGCGCTGGTCCGATGTTCCGGCCCGGCGGTCCTGGCGGGCCAGGCGCTCGATCTCGGGATAATGGGGCTGCAGGCTGTCCCAATGGATGGTCGGGCGGCTTACCAGCCAGCCCTGGACCATGTCGCAGCCGATTTCCTTGCAGACGCGGAACTCCCGCTCGGTCTCGACGCCCTCGGCCACCACCACGGCGCCCAGCAGGTGGGCGATGGTGACGATATGGGCCAGGAACACCTTCTTCTTGGAATCGGTGGCGATGTCGGCCACGAAGAAACGGTCGATCTTCAAATAGTCGGGCTCGGAATAGTAAAGCAGCTGCAGCCCCGAAAAGCCGGTGCCGAAATCGTCGATGGCCAGCCGGAAGCCCTGGCGCTTGAAATGGCGGAAGGTGGCGACGGCGTCCAGGCCGGAATCCAGCGGATGGCGCTCGGATATCTCGAACACCACCGCCGAATCGGGAACGCCGTGCCGGTCCAGGATGGCCCGGGTGCGGCGCGCCGTGTCCCCTTCGATGCCTAAGACCCGGTTGTCGATGTTGAGGAACAGCTTGGTCCGGGGATGGTGGGCCAGGCTGGCGAAGGCCGCCACCGCCTTGTCGCGCAGCGCCAGTTCCACCTCGGCCAGGCAGCCGGCGGCATGGCAATGGTCGAAGAAGGCCTGGATGGATTCGAAGCCCGCCGCCTCGGTGCCGCGCAGCAGCGCCTCGTAGCCGTGGCAATCGCCGGAATGAATCCCGACCACCGGCTGAAGCGCCATGGTCAGGCCGTCCGTTATGCAAGGGTCGTCGATTCTACGGGTCATCCCGATCGCTCCGGCCGGTCATCCCGGTGCGGATTCATCCGCCGAAGGCGGGGCGGCGGTCAATGCGGCGATGATTGCGGGGGATGAAATTCACGGCGCTGTCATAACCGTCGAACGGCACGGACATAAACGATATTTAAACGAATGGCATACGAAGTTACACGGAGCATGTTGAAATGTTCTTATCCGATTGATATCAATTTACAGGATCAATCCGATTTAGCTAAGTCATTGGGTTAGGGGAGTCGAATGGCAAGCAAGGGTATTCAACCCTCGGGGCGGGAACGGACCTTTGCCGAGGATGAGATCATCGTCAGCAAGACCGACACCACCGGACGGCTCACCTATGTGAACGACGTCTTCTTGTCGGTATCCGGCTTCACTGAGGCCGAGCTGATCGGCCAGCCGCACAGCCTGATCCGTCACCCCGAGATGCCGCGCTGCGTCTTCAAGCTGCTGTGGGACACCATCGCCTCGGGCAAGGAGCTGTTCGCCTACGTGGTCAATCTGGCCAAGAACGGCGACCATTACTGGGTGCTGGCCCACGTCACCCCCGATTTCGGCCCCGACGGCAAGATCGTCGGCTACCATTCCAACCGCCGCGTGCCCCGGCGCGATGCGCTGGCCAAGGTTCAGCCCCTGTACCAGAGCCTGCTGAAGATCGAGGCCGCGGCCGCCGACCGCAAGCAGGGCATGGAGGCGGCGTTCGCCGCCTTAGGTGATCAGTTGAAGCGCGAAGGAAAGCCCTATGCAGAATTTGTCCTCGGTCTCTAAGGCCATCCGCGCCGCCTGGATCGCCGTCGGCATCGCAGGCGCTCTCGCAATCCTCGCCCTGATCCTGCAGAACTGGGTGGCCGCCGGCATGGCCGTCATCCTGGCGGTCGCCGCCTGGATGCCCATCCAGCACCTGGCCCGCACCAACACCAGCATCGAGAAGGCGGTGAAGGTCTGCCAGGGTGCCGCCAACGGCAATCTCGGCGTGCGCATCATGGATATCCGGGGCAGCGGCAATCTGGCCGTCATGCTGCGCTCCATCAACCGCCTGCTGGACCTGACCGAGGCCTATTGCCGCGAGTCCCAGGCCGCCATGGAACACGCCAACCAGCGCCAGTACTTCCGCAAGATCATCCAGACCGGCCTTCGGGGCGATTTCGCCCGCTATGCCGGCATCATCAACGCCTCGCTGGACCTGATGAAGCAACGTGACGCCGAGGCGCTGGACTTCGCCGAGCAGAAGGTGCGCGTCCTGGTCCAGGAGGTCTCGTCGGCCTCGACCCAGTTGCGGCAAAGCTCGGACCGCCTGATGAACAACGCCACCCAGACGGTGAGCCAGGCCATGACCTCGGCGGCCGCCGCCGAGGAGGCCTCGGTCAACGTCCAGTCGGTGGCCGGTGCCGCCGAGGAGCTGGCCGCGTCGTTCGGCGAGATCAACATGCAGACCACCCGGGCCACCGCCATCTCGTCGGAAGCCATGGTCACCGCCCAGCGCACCGACGAAACCGTCCGCGATCTCGGCAACGCCGCCGCCCAGATCGGCAGCGTGCTGTCGCTGATCCAGGACATCGCGTCGCAGACCAACCTGCTGGCGCTCAACGCCACCATCGAGGCGGCCCGCGCCGGTGAAGCCGGCAAGGGCTTCGCCGTCGTCGCCAACGAGGTCAAGACCCTGGCCAACCAGACGGCGCGTGCCACCGAAGAGATCTCCACCCATGTCAGCCAGATTCAGCTGGCCTCGGAAGGTGCGGCCGCCGCCATCCGCGAGATCGCCCAGATCGTCGGCACCATTCAGGAGACCTCGACCGCCGTGGCCGGCGCCGTCGAGGAGCAGAACGCGGTGACCATGGAAATTTCGCGCAATGTCCAGGAGGCCGCCACCGGCACCGCCTCGGTGTCGGAAGCGGTGGCCTATGTGAAGGACACCGCCGAGACCACCGACCAGGAAGCCAAGGACATCTCGGCCGCCGCCGCCAGTCTGGCCCGGCGCGCCGACGACCTGGAACTCCAGATCAACGGCTTCATCGCCAAGATCAAGGGCCAGGCCGCCTGATAACGATCCGGGAGGGCTCTTTTGGGCCCTCCCGCTTGCCCCCGCACGCCCGACGCGGTAAACCGGGTGACGGCAATCGCGGGGTCTTCATGAACAGAATCGGTGTGATCGGCGGAGGGGCCTGGGGCACGGCATTGGCGCTGACCGCCCGCCGGGCGGGGCGCGACGTGGTGCTGTGGGCCCGCGAGCCCCTTGTGGTCGAGGTCATCAACACCCGCCACGTCAATCCCGACTTCCTGCCGGACGTCGATCTCGACCCTGGCCTGCGCGCCACCGGCGACCTGGCCGAAGTGGCGGAGTGCGACGCCGTGCTGCTGGTGTCGCCCGCCCAGCATCTGCGCGCCGCCGCCCGCGCCCTGGCGCCCCATTGGCGTGCCGGCGTTCCCGCCGTCATCTGCGCCAAGGGCATCGAGCTGGCCACCTGCGCCCTGATGGCCGACGCCGTCACCGCCGAGTTGCCCCATGCCCCCATCGCCGTGCTGTCGGGTCCCACCTTCGCCATCGAGGTGGCCAGGGGCCTGCCCACCGCCATCACCCTGGCCTGCGCCGATGCGGAGCTGGGGCGCAAGCTGGTGGACGCGCTGGGCACGTCCACCTTCCGGCCCTATCTCTCCGATGATCTGGTGGGCGCCCAGATCGGCGGCGCGGTGAAGAACGTGCTGGCCATCGCCTGCGGCATCGTCGAAGGCCGCGGCCTGGGCGACAATGCGCGCGCCGCCCTGATCACCCGCGGGCTGGCCGAGCTGACCCGTCTGGCCATGGCCAAGGGCGGCCGTCCCGAGACCCTGATGGGGCTGTCGGGATTGGGCGACCTGATCCTTACCGCATCCTCCACCCAGTCGCGCAACTACTCGCTGGGCTTCGCGCTGGGCCAGGGCCGCGCCCTGGCCGACATCCTGGGCGAGCGCCATTCGGTGACCGAGGGCGTCTACAGCGCCGGGGCCGTGGTGGACATGGCCGGGCGCCTGGGCGTCGAGATGCCCATCTCGGCGGCGGTGGACGCGGTGATCAACAAGGGCCAAAGTCTGGACGAGGCCATCCGCGCCCTGCTGTCGCGCCCGTTCCGCAACGAAGGACTATAGCCATGCGCAAGACCGCCTTCGCCCTTTGCGCCCTCGCCGCGCTTGCGGGCTGCGCCGAGAATCCCACCGAGGGCCAGGTGTGGGGGACCGGGGCCGGCGCGGTCATCGGCGGCGGCATCGGGCGGGCGGCGGCGCTGGGCGCGCCCCATCTGGCGTCGACCTTCACGCCGGTGGGCGCCGTGGCCGGCGCCGCCGCCGGCTATATGATCGGCGGCTGGTTCGATCCCCACGCCAACCGTCTGTGGTCGGCGGCCACCATCGAGGCGGCCGAGACCGGCAAGGATGTGTACTGGGCCGAGCGCGGCCTTGAAGGCTCGGTCATTCCGCTGGGCAAGGACTGGACCGATGGCGGCGGGCGCTGGTGCCGGCGGCTGGCCCAGACGGCGCGGCGCACGGGCGAGGCGGCGGATTCCTATTCCCGCGAGGTGGTGGCCTGCCGGCTCCACGAGGCCACCTGGGAGGTGGTCGCTCCGGCCGAGGACGACCCCAAGGGCTGAAAAACCGTTCGGGCTCAGAGACTTGCTTGACGCCGCCGGGGGCGTTGGGCATGCTGGCCCTCAACCTGAAGCACAACCAAGGACTTGAAATCCATGACCAAGTCGGAGCTGATCGCCCGTCTGGCCGAGGCCAACCCCCATCTCTACCAGCGGGATGTGGAGCGCATCGTCACCACCATCTTCGACGAGATCGCTTCGGCGCTGGCCCGGGGCGACCGGGTCGAACTGCGCGGCTTCGGGGCTTTCTCGGTGAAGAAGCGCGATCCGCGCACCGGCCGCAACCCCCGCACCGGCGAGACGGTGTCGGTGGAGGGCAAGGCGGTTCCCTTCTTCAAGACCGGCAAGCAGCTGCGCGAGAAGCTCAACGTCGGCGGCGGCTCGTGAGGCTGCTCGCCTGGATAATCGGTCTGCCCCTGGCCGTGCTGGTGACGGTGTTCGCCGTCGCCAACCGGGCGGAGATTCGTTTCGACCTGTGGCCCCTGCCCTTCGGCGTGGACCTGCCCGCCTATCTGGCGGTGCTGGTGCCGCTGGCCTTGGGCCTTGCCGCCGGTTTCCTGCTGGGGTGGGCATCGGGGCTGAGGGCTCGGCTCCGCGCCGGTTCCCTGCGGCGTCAGCTGGACGCCATCGAAAAAAACCAGTCTCAAGCTTGAGGTATCCGTTCCCGTGACCAATCCCGTTTATGTCGCCATCGACACCACCGAGGCCGCCCGCGCCATCGCCCTTGCCGAACGCCTGAAGGGGCTGGTCGGCGGCTTCAAGCTGGGCCTGGAATACTTCACCGCCAACGGACCGGCCGGCATGGAAGCGGTGTCGGGTCTCGGCATGCCGCTGTTCGTTGATCTCAAGCTGCACGACATTCCCAATACCGTGGCCGCCGCCATGAAGGGCGTGGTCCGGCTCGAGGCCGCCATCACCACCATTCACGCCTCGGGCGGGGCCGCCATGATCCGCGCCGCCGTGGACTCCGCCAATGACGAGGCCGCTAAGCTCGGCGTCGCGCCGCCCGCCGTGGTGGCGGTGACCGTGCTGACCAGCCTGGACCAGGAAGGGGCCGAACAGGTGGGCTTCGAGCGCCCGGTGCTGGACCAGGTCAAGCGTCTGGCCGCCCTGGCCCAGGAAAGCGGGGCCGCCGGCATCGTCTGCTCGCCGCTGGAGGTGGACGCGGTGCGCGCGCTCTGCGGTCCCGACTTCAAGCTGGTGATCCCCGGCATCCGCCCCGCCTGGAGCGAGGCCGGCGACCAGAAGCGCTTCCTCACCCCCGCCGAGGCCCGCGCCAAGGGGGCCGACGTGCTGGTGATCGGGCGGCCCATCACCGGCGCCGCCGACCCGGCCGAGGCCGCCGGCCGGATCAAGGCCGAACTGGGGCTTTAGCGCCATGCCGGTCGAGGTCAAGATCTGCGGCATCATCGACGAAGAGGCCATGGATGCTGCCATCGAGGGGGGCGCCGATTACGTCGGGCTGGTGTTCTTTGCCAAAAGCCCGCGCAACGTCACTCCCGACCGCGCCGCCGAGCTGGTGGAGTTCACGCCGGGCGACGTGACCAAGGTGGGCCTGTTCGTCGATCCCGACGACGCCACCCTGGATTCCGTGCTGACCCGGGTGCGGCTCGACCTGCTGCAACTGCACGGGAGCGAGACGCCGGAGCGGGTGGAGGCCATCCGCCTGGAATACGGCCTGCCGGTGATGAAGGTGCTGTCGGTGTCCGAAGCCGCCGATCTCGATGCCGCCGAGCCCTATCTGGCGGTGGCCGACCGCCTGCTGTTCGACGCCAAGCCGCCCAAGGGCGCCCTGCTGCCCGGCGGCAACGCGGTCAGCTTCGACTGGACTATCCTCGCGGGCCGCAAATGGGGCCTGCCGTGGATGCTGGCCGGCGGCCTGACGCTCGCCAACGTGGCCGAGGCCATCCGCATCAGCGGCGCGCCCTGCGTCGATGTCTCGTCGGGCGTGGAAAGCGCGCCGGGCATCAAGGACGCGGAAAAGATCAACGCCTTCATCAAAGCGGCGCGGGGCGAATAAAGCCCGTCATCCCGAACGACCGCAGGGAGGAGGGATCTCATCCTGGCGCGAGGTTTCAGAATCGGCGCGACCTTTCCAGGCGGAGATCCCTCGGCTTCGCTCGGGATGACCGATGGTGTGGGGGCGGTCCCTCAAGCCTCCGCCAGTTCCTCGATGCGGTCGGTGCTGACCACCCGGTTGCGGCCCTGGTGCTTGGCGCGGTAGAGCGCCGCGTCGGCGGCGGCCACCAGATCCTCGGCCCGGTGTTCCTCGGTGGGCACGAAGGCGGCGGCGCCGATGGACAGGGTGACGCAATCGGCGGTCAGGCTGGCGCCGTGGGGCATGGCGAGGGCCAGGACCGCGTCCCTGATGCGCTCCGCCACGTGCAGGGCGCCGTCCAGGCCGGTGTTGGGCATGATCACCGCGAATTCCTCGCCGCCGTAGCGCGCCGCCAGGTCCGAGGGACGGAACACCTGTTCGCCCAGCGCGCTGGCCACCGCCTTCAGGCAGGAATCGCCCTTCTGGTGGCCGTAGGTGTCGTTGTAGAGCTTGAAATGGTCCACATCGACCAGCAGCACCGCCATGGAGGTGCCTTCGCGCTGGTTATGCAGCCACTCGGCCTCCAGCTTCTCGTCGAAGGAGCGGCGGTTGGCCAGTCCGGTCAGCCCGTCCTTGACCGCCAGGCTTTGCAGCGCCATCTGGGCCAGTTTCTGTTCGGTCTGGTCGCGCAGGGTTTCCACTACCGCCAGCAGGTTGCCGTCCTCGTCGAAGATGGGGCCGGCGTCCACCGCCAGATACAGCCGCTTCTTGACCTGGGGCATCACGCACCAGTTCTCGGCCCTGAGACCGTGGGAACAGTCGCTGGGCTCGGTATGGGTGACGTAGAGCTCGTCCATGGATTCGGGGCGGCCCAGCGCCACCAGATCGGCCAGGCAATAGCGCTCCTCGTCGTAGAAGGCCCGCCAGTGGTCGGAGGTGCCGATCACCTCGTGGGCGGCGACGCCGGTCAGGCGCTCGCAGGCCTTGTTCCAGATGATCACCCGGCGCTCGGCGTTGAGCACGAAGGTGGGGACGACAAGATGCTGCATCAGGCGCACGGCGAAGACGTGCGCGGATTCGGTATTGCGCGAGGTGGGCACCGCTTCCCCCATTGACGTGTTCGGCCGGCCGCTTCTGTGGCGGTCCTGGCGACTCCCTTGTCTCAATCATGCATGGAACCGGCATCTGATTCCACCGGTTCGGTCAATTCCGGGCTCAATCAGAGCGATTTCAATGTCCGCCGCCACCCGCGCTGGGGTGTCGGACCGGCTGCAGCAGGGGCAGCAGCAGCAGGCCCAGGGCGAACACCGCCCCCATCAGCAGCAGGGCGTCGCCGAAGGCCATGGTCATGGCCTCGCGCCGGGCCAGCTGCGACAGGAGCTTCAGCGCCGCCCGCTCGGCGCCGCCGTCCAGCAGGGGCGTCAGGCGGCCGACGAGGCCGTCCAGCATCAGCTGCGCCGACCCCCTTGCCGCGGTCAGGGTCTCGGACAGGCGGTTCAGGTGAAGGTCGAGGCGGTGGGTCAGCACCGTGTTGATGGCGGCCAGCCCGATGGCTCCCCCCAGATTGCGCATCAGGTTGTAAAGGCCCGACGCGTTCTGCACCTTGTCGGCGGGCAGATGCCCCAGCGCCACGGCGTTGATGGGCACGAAGCAGAACATCAGGGACAGGCCGCGCACCGCCTGGGGCAGGAACATCTCCCAATAGCCCCATTCCGAGGTGAGATGGCTGTTCAGCCACAGACCGCCGCCGAACAGGGCAAGGCCCAGGCCCAGCATGTAGCGCAGGTCCATGTGGCGAGCCAGATTGCCGGCCAGCGGCGCCGACAGGGCCTGGAAGGCGCCGGTGACCATCATGGTCAGCCCGATCTCCAGCGCGGAATAGCCCCGTACCCTTCCGAGATAAAGCGGGATGACGTAGACCGAGCCGTAGAGCCCGATGCCGATGATGAAGGAATAGAGGCAGCCCACCGTGAAATTGCTGTCGGAAAAGGCGCGCAGGTCCACCACCGGATTGCGCGCGGTCAACTCCCGCCAGACGAATCCCAGCCCGGCCAGGGCCGAGATCAGCGACACCAGCACGATGCGGCGGTCCTCGAACCAGTCGTCGCCGGGGCCTTCCTCCAGCACGTATTGCAGTGCGCCCAGGAACACCGCCACCAGAATGATGCCGGTCAGGTCGAAGCCCTTCAGCATATGAAGCTGCGGCTTGTCCCGGCGGCCGAACAGCCAGACCAGGGTGGCGACCGCCGCGCCCGGCACCACGTTGACCAGGAACAGCCAGTGCCAGCTCCAGGTCTCGGTCAGCCAGCCGCCCAGCGTCGGGCCGATGGTGGGCGCCATGGTGGCGGTGAGCCCGATGACCACCGACATGCCGGCCTGCATGCGCGGCGGAAAGATGATGTAGGTGGACGCGAAGACCGTGGGAATCATGGCGCCGCCCAGAAAGCCCTGGACGGCGCGGAAGGCGATCATGGATTCGATGCTCCACGACACGGCGCAGGCGGCGCTGGCCAGGGTAAAGGTGACGCAGGAGGCGAAGAACAGGTAGCGGGTGGACACCACCCGGGCCAGCCAGCCCGACAGCGGGATCATCACCACCTCGGCGATCAGATAGGCGGTCTGCACCCAGCTGATCTCCTCGGCCGAGGCCGAGATGCCGGCCTGGATCTGGGCGATGGACGACGCGACGATCTGGATGTCCAGGATCGCCATGAACATGCCCACCACCATGGCCATGAAGCCCACCCAATCGTGCAGCGTGACAACGCGGTCGTTGGGATTGATGGAGGGGGGCGCTGGCGTGGTTGTCATGGCGCTTTCCCGGACCAGCCTGTCATCCCGAGCGCAGGCGAGGGATCTCGGTCTGGACAGTCTGTTTCGATTCGGAAATGCCGTGCCAGGAGGAGATCCCTCCTCCCGATGATCGTCGGGATGACATGGCTAAGGGGAGGGCGCATCACTTCTGCTCCCGCGTGTCCACCTTGACCACCACCGACAGGCCGGGGCGCAGTTGTCCGGCCAGCGGGCTGTCATGGTCGACCCGAATGCGGACGGGAATGCGCTGCACCACCTTGGTGAAGTTGCCGGTGGCGTTCTCGGGCGGCAGCAGGCTGAACTTGGCCCCGGACGCCGGGGCGAAGCTGTCCACCCGCCCGCCGATCACCGCGTCGGGGAAGGCGTCGACCTTGATCTCCACCCGGTTGCCGGGTTTCATGCGGCCGATCTGGGTTTCCTTGAAATTGGCGTCGATCCACACATCGGAGAGCGGCACCACCGCCAGCAATTGCTGGCCGGGCCGCACGTACTGGCCGTCGCGCACCGCCCGATTGCCGACCACGCCGTCCAAGGGGGCGCGGATGGTGGTGGCCTCCAGCTCGGTCTCAGCCACGCTCAGGGTGGCCTTGGCCTGCTCCAACTGGGCCAGGGCCACATGGCGCTCGGAGCTCAGCACCGCCAGCTGGCGGCGCGCCGCCTGCAATCCCGCCCCCGATCCGGTCAGGCCGGCCTCGGCGCGGGCGGCGTCGGCCTGGGAAATGTCGAAGCGCTGGCGGCTGACGTAATCCTCGCGCACCAGACGCCGCGACCGCTCGTAATCGGCCTTGGCGCGCACCATCTCGGCCCGGGCGGCGGAGATGGAGGCTCCCGACTGGGTGATCACCGCTTCTTGCACCGCCACCTTGTCGTCGATCTGGATCAACTGGGCCAGCCGGGCCTTGACCTGCCCCGTGGCCTCGTCCACCCGGGCGCGGTAGTCGCGGGGATCGATGCGCAGCAGCACGTCGCCCTTGGCCACCGGGCGGTTGTCCCGGGCCACCAGTTCCACCACATGGCCCGCCACCTTGGGGGAAACGGTGGTGATGTCGCCGTCCACATAGGCGTCGTCGGTGGATTCCATCCAGCGCCAGTCCTGGGACCAGCGATAGGCGCTCCATCCCGCGACGGAAGCGAGGGCAAGGGCGGCGGCAAGGGCGATGGGCTTCTTCATGGCAGCGTCCAAAAACTGAACCGTTCAGTTCAGTTTATAGCCTCGCCACCCCGGCCGAGTCAACGAATCCCACATTGCAACTTTGAATTACCAAAGTTTAAGCCGGCGGCAGACTTCCTCCGGGGATAAAACGCCTTAACTCATACTCAACGGCCCTGCCACGCGGCGGGGCGGATATCAGCAAGGGAGAGACCGATGTCCCTGGACAAGGCGCTTCACGACAGCAAACTGGCCCACGACCATGATCGGGCGTTCAGGGCCCGGGCCCGTGGCGTCAAGAAGACGGGATTGTGGGCGGCGGAACGGCTGGGCCTGTCGGGCGCCGCCGCCGAGGAATTCGCCCGCAGCGTGGTCGCCACCGATTTCGACGAGCCGGGCGACGAGGACGTCATCGGCCGCCTGCGGGTTGACCTGGCCGATACCGGCGTATCCGAGGCCGACATCCGTGCGACCCTGATCCGCTGCCTGACCGAGGCGGAGACCGGTACGGCCTAGCGGGATAAAACCATGGGGCCGCCTGCCGACGCAGCGCGGCCCCCAGTGATGACAGGAGGGGGCGAGGCTCATGGAAGTTCTTCTCGGCGGGTTGGCCGTCACGTTTCTGGGCAAGGCGGCGTGGCTGTGGCTGGTGTTCCTGGGGCTGGTCGTCGTGCTGCTGGTGCTCGATCTGGGCGTCCTGCACCGCAAGGAGCGCGAAATCGGGGTGGGCGAAAGCCTGGTGCTCAGCCTGGGCTACATCACGGTCGGCCTGGCCTTCGGGGCGTGGATCTGGTCCACCATGGGGGCCGAGGCCGGGCTCAACTACCTGACCGGGTTCGCCGTGGAAAAGAGCCTGGCGCTGGACAACATCTTCGTCATCTCCATGATCTTCTCCTACTTCGCGGTCCCCCGGCGGCACCAGCACAGGGTGCTGTTCTGGGGCGTGCTGGGGGTGATCGTCCTGCGCGGCATCATGATCGCCCTGGGCGCCGCCCTGGTGGAACGCTTCGACTGGATTCTGTGGCTGTTCGGCGCCTTCCTGGCCATCACCGGCATCAAGATGCTGGTCATGGCCGACAAGCCGCCCTCGGACCTGGCCGACAATCCCGTGCTCCGCTTCCTGCGCCGCCGCATGCGGGTGACGCCCGAACTTCGCGGCAACCACTTCTTCGTGCGGGAAGCCACTGCCGACGGCCGCGTGGTGTGGTGGGCGACGCCCCTGTTCCTGTGCCTGATCCTGGTGGAACTGGCCGACATCGTCTTCGCGGTGGACAGCGTGCCCGCCATCTTCGCCATCACTACCGATCCCTATATCGTCTACACCTCGAACATCTTCGCCATCCTGGGGCTGCGGGCCCTGTACTTCGCCCTGGCTGCCATGATCCTCCGCTTCGCCTATCTCAAATACGCCCTGGCCCTGGTGCTGGTGTTCATCGGCGGCAAGATCTTCTGGGCGCAAGTTTACGGCAAGCCCGATCCGGCCATCGCCCTGGCCGTCACCATCGGCCTGATCGGCGGCGGCGTCGTGGTTTCCCTGTGGCGGTCGCGCAACGACGCCCCGCCGGTGCCCGAAGACGGGAGGGCCGGGTGATCCGGGAATGCTCTCCGGTCCGTCGCCTCGCCGGCTTGTGCCGGCTGGGCGATGGTTCGGGCCCCACCCTGGCCCAGGTGATCTAAGTTTCATCATAAGCAACGGTGTTGTGAGTTTCTGCCGGATTGTTGAATTCCATCCGGCGTCTTAGATGTCGTGTCAGGACACGCTCGTTTGAAAGGACCGGACATGACACTCTCCCTGCGCCCCGCCGCCGCCCGCGGCCACGCCGAGCATGGCTGGCTCAGCAGCCGCCATACCTTTTCCTTCGCCGATTACTTCGATCCGGCCCAGATGGGGTTTCGCACCCTGCGGGTGATCAACGAGGATTGGGTGGCGCCCCAGACCGGTTTCGGCACCCACCCCCACCGCGACATGGAGATCCTGACCTACGTCATCGCCGGGGCGGTGGCCCACAAGGACAGCACCGGCGGCGAAGGCATCATCCGCCGGGGCGAGGTCCAGGTGATGAGCGCCGGCACCGGCATTCGCCATTCCGAGATGAACCCGCTGGCGGACGAGACGCTGCACCTGCTGCAGATCTGGATTCTGCCCGAAGCGCAGCGTCTGCCTCCCCGCTATGACCAGGCGGTGTTCGACGACGAGGACAAGCGCGACCGGCTGCGGCTGATCGCGTCGCGCGACGGACGGGAGGGATCGCTGGTGCTGCACCAGGACGCTTCGGTTTATGCCGCCATCCTCAGCCCCGGTCAGCGTCTGTCCCATGACCTGGGGGCGGGGCGCGGCGCCTGGGTCCAGGTGGTGGCGGGCGCCCTGGCGGTCAACGGCCATGTTCTGTCGGCCGGCGACGGCCTCGCCATCGAGAACGAGGCGGCGGTGAGCCTGGCGTCGGAGAACGGGGCGGAGATCGTGCTGTTCGACCTGGGGTGAGGTGCGCCTTGTTGGGGTATCGCCCAAACCCATCCGGGGCGGTGCCCCGCAGGAGGGCTTTCGTCGTTTCCAAAACAAAACCCCCGCCGGTCGCCCGGCGGGGGTTTCGCAATGGTCCGGTTCGGGCTGGCTTAGTGCAGCTTGCCCGGCAGGTCCTTGATGGCGTTGTCGACCAGGGTACCGGTCTGGGCGGCAGACAGGCTGTCGCCGATGACCTTCTGGGCGGCGCCGATGGCGACGTCCACGGCCAGGTTCTGGACCTCGCGCAGCGCCTGGGCCTCGGCCTGGGCGATGCGGTCCATGGCCATCTGCTCGCGGCGCTTCATGGAGACTTCGAGATCCTTCGCCGCCTGCTTGGCGAGGCGCTCGGCCTCGGCCTTGGCGTGGGCGATGATCTCCTCGGCTTCCTTCATGGCGTCACGCTGCTTGCGCTGATAGGTGGCCAGCATTTCCTGGGCCTCCTCGCGCAGCTTGTGGGCCTCGTCCAGCCGGGCCTTGATCTTGGCCGAGCGGGCGTCCAGGGCGGCGGCGATGGCGCGGCTGACCGGCTTGAAGGCCAGGGCCACCACCAGGATGAAGGCCAGGTCCACCCAGAAATGGGCCTGCTGGTAGAAGGCGCCATGGGCGGCGCCGGCGGCGTCGGCGGCGTAAGCGACGGAAATCATTTGCCGTGCTCCTTGAGGGCGGCGGCGACGGCGGCCTCGAGCCGGGTGTTGTCGGCGGGGCTGCCCACCAGACGGGCGATGGTCGCGCCGGCGACGTCGAGGGCGACGTCACGGACGTTGGCCAGGGCCTTGTCCTTGGCTTCGGCGATGCGGGCCTCGCCGGCCTTGACCTGATCGGCCAGACGGGCGGCAAGCTCGCGGTTGCGGGTCTCGGCTTCGGCCGACAGGCGGTCCGAGGCTTCCTTGATCACCGACTGGGCGTGGGCGCGGGATTCGGCCAGGGCCTTTTCATAGGCGGCCACGGCGGCCTCGGCTTCGGCCTTCAGCTGAGCGGCCTTGTCGAGGTTGTCGTCGATCTTGCGCTGACGCTCGTCGAGAACGGCGCCGATCTTGGGCAGGGCCACCGTCGACATCACGAAGTACAGAGTGACGAAGGTGAGCGCCAGCCAGAACAGCTGCGGCGCAAAGAAGGTGGGATCGAATTGAGGCATCCCAAAGCTCCCAAACGGGGAAGGCCCGAAAAACTGTGCGGAGCGGCGGTTGACCCGCGGCAAGGCGCCTTATCAGCGCCCGGCCGCGGATTCTACCGTCCCGTCGGATAACTCTTCGCGATTAGGCGAAGAGGACCATCAGAGCGACGACCAGGGCGAACAGCGCGATCGCCTCGGTCACCGCGAAGCCGATCCAGCCGTACAGCTCGACATTGGCCTTGGCGGAGGGGTTGCGGCCAACGGTGGCGATCAGGTTCGCCCAGATGTTGCCCACGCCGATACCCGAACCGATCATGCCGATGGCAGCCAGACCGGCACCGATGAACTTAGCAGCGCTCGCTTCCATTTACTCAACTCCTTCAGGACAAAACGGAACAGATTGAAACTCGAAACGTCCTCAGCCGGCAAACCGCCCGGCCAGCCACTTAGTGCATGTGGATGGCGTCGTGCAGATAGATGCAGGAGAGGATGGTGAACACATAGGCCTGCAGCAGCGCGATACCGAATTCCAGCACCGTGATGGCCGACAGGAAGGCGAAGGGAACAACGCCCGGGATCAGGTAGAACGCGCCCAGCGACACCACGAAACCGCCCATGACCTTGAGGATGATGTGACCCACGGTCATGTTGGCGAAGAGACGGACGGCGAGGCTGAAGGGGCGCGAGAAGTACGAGATCAGCTCGATGGGGATCAGGATGACCGCCGTCGCTATGGGCGCGCCGTGCGGGAAGAACATGCGGAGGTAATGGGTGCCGTGGCGGGCGAAGCCGATGGCGGTGACGCCGACGAACACCACCAGCGCCATGGCAAAGGTGACGATCACGTGGCTGGTGTAGGTGAAGCCGATCACCGGGATCGGCAGCATGCCCAGCAGGTTGCCGAACAGCACGAACATGAACAGCGAGAAGATGAAGGGGAAATACTTCCGGCCTTCGGAGCCCACGTTGTCGCGCAGCATTCCGGCGATGAATTCGTAGAACACCTCGGCCATGGACTGCCAGCGGCCGGGCACCAGGGCGCGGGACCGGACCGACAGCGTCAGGAACAGGGTGATCAGGCAGATGGACAGCACCATCATGGCAGAGGAATTGGTGAACGAAATGTCCACGCTCCCTACCTTGAGCGGAACCAACGGCTGGATCTTGAACTGCTCGATCGGATTAGCCACCGCTTTGCCTCTCTTAATGGTCCTTCGCCGGGTCGTCTCCGGCACCTTCGGCTCTCCGCTGCGCCTGGCCCAGGCCCACCGTCTCGTCCATGCCGCGCATAAGGCGGTACACGTTCATGACGCCGGCCGCTCCGCCAAGGAGCAGGAAAACCACCATCAGCCAGGGGGCGGTCTTCAGCCAGGCGTCCAGCGCCCAGCCGATGCCGGTCCCCACCAGCACGCTCGTCACCAATTCGACCCCGATGCGCATCCCCAGACCCATTCCGGTAGGGCGCCCGCGCGCCTCCGGTCCGCGACCCGAGTCCTCTTCCTCCCTGGCGCGCGCGGCGCGCAGACGGGCGTCGAGGTCATCGAAAGACGGGGGAGTCTCGCGGTCAGCCATGGGTCGTCCTCGAAATTCCCCCTTCTGGCCCCTTGGTGCCAAAAGCGCGGGCACCATAAGGTCTGGACCCACCCGTGTCAAGGACTCAAACCGGCGGGGGCAATATGCTGATTTGCATTGTGAAATCAGGGGATTTGCCGGATCGCGGGGTAGGGGATGCTGCGATGCGAAAAGATTCTTCCCACCCGAGGGGGTGGCGTCACCGGCTGTCGTCCCCTTCCCGGGGCTGGGCCAATGTCAGGCGGTTGCGCCCGCTCTCCTTGGACTGGTAGAGCATGGCGTCCGCCGCCTCGATCAAGCCTTTGGCGGTCAGGGAGGCGTCGGGCACCATGGAGACGCCGCCGATGCTCAGCGTCACGATGGGGATCGCCTTGGAGAAGGCGTGGGGAATGGCCAGGCCGCGGACGGAATCCAGGACGGCGTTTCCCACCGCCTCGACGCCGTCCAGGCTGGTGTCGGGCAGGATGCAGACCAGTTCCTCGCCGCCATAGCGCGCCGCCAGATCGGGGGGGCGCTTGACGACCTCGTGAATGGCGCGGGCGACCTGGATCAGGCAGTCGTCTCCGGCGGCATGGCCGTAATTGTCGTTGTAGAGCTTGAAGCAGTCGATATCCATCAGCAGCAGGCCGATGGGAGTCTGTGAGCGCTGCGCCCGGGCCAGTTCCTGGGCCAGGCATTCGTCGAACCAGCGGCGGTTGGCGATGCCGGTCAAGGCGTCGGTGCGCGACATGGCCAGGACGGCGGCATGGGCCTCGGCGAGCTTGCGTTCCGATTCGACGAACTGGGCCACCAGTTCGCCCAGCAGATGCTGGTTGAGGTCCTGATCGGCCAACTGGGCCTGCTGTTCCAGCAATCTGGTGACCAGTTCGCCGTGACGGCTGTCGCCCCCGTCGAAGGAGATCGGCTCGGGCCGCCGGGTCATAGCTTGCCCCACCGGCCCGATGACATGCCATCGATGCCGATGTCGTCCATGGCCTTCAGGGCGTCGATGGCGGCCTTGATGTCGGCGGTCCGATGCAGGATGGAACCGTGCTGGGGCGCCACCATCCGGGCGCCCACCGACTCGACCACCGTCATGGCATGGCGCAGTTGGGCATTGCCCGGCATGATGCGGCGGTGAAAGTGATGCATTCCGCTCCAGGGGCACGGGGCCTCCGTGACCTCGCAGGGCTCGTCGGGCATGGCGGGCTTGTTGATCTGGCAGCCCTGGCAGCACTGCTCCATCTCGGCGAACAGCTTCCAGTAGTTGAAGGCTCCGGCGCTGCCGAACAGGTCGCTGGTGAACAGGATTCCCGTGGCTTCGTCATAGGTGATGAAGCTGCCGGCGGAATGGGCGTAGGGCGTGCGGAAGAAACGGAGCGTCCGGCCCGAACGCAGCGTCAGGCGGCGTTCCATGCGGTCGATGCACAGCAGAGGGGAGCAGGGGGCGTAATGGCGGATGAAGGGATTGTTTTCCGCGTGGGAGACGATCCTGAGATCAGGGGAGCCGATGATGCTCTCCAGATTGGGAATCGAGCCGCACAGATCCGGATCGTAATGCTGGTAGATCAGGTGGCTGATCTGGCGCGGCGTCACCCCGGTCTGGAGCACCTTGCGCATCACCGTGCTGAAATCGGGGCGCGAGCCTCCGTCGATCAGGACGGCCTCGTCGCCATCGACGATCAGGTAGGGGTTGCATTGCAGCCGCCCCTCGGTATCGGCGAATCCAACCCAATAGACCGAATCCGCAAGCTTCACTGGCCGGTCGTAGTCGATATTGATGCCAAGAATGTCCATGCGATCCCCCCAAATCCGAGGGCTATCCTAATCCAAGGATATAGGCGTGTCGATGCGTCTCGGCAGGGGGATCAGGCGGTGACCCTGTCCCTCAGCAGTTCCGCCTGGGCGAGGTCCACCGAGACCAGTTGGGAGACCCCGCGCTCGGCCATGGTGACGCCGTAGAGGCGGTCCATGCGGGCCATGGTCATGCGGTGGTGGGTGACGATGAGGAAGCGGGTCCTGGTGGCGCGCGCGATGCCTTCCACCAGCGAGCAGAAGCGGTCCACATTGGCGTCGTCGAGCGGCGCGTCCACCTCGTCCAGCACGCAGATGGGGGCCGGGTTGGTCATGAACACCGCGAACAGCAGGGCGAGAGCGGTCAGCGCCTGCTCGCCGCCCGACAGCAGCGAGAGCTGCTGCAGGCGCTTGCCCGGCGGGCTGGCCATGATCTCCAGGCCGGCTTCCAGGGGATCGGCGGATTCGGTCAGCGCCAGATGGGCGCGGCCGCCGCCGAACAGTTTCACGAACAGGTCGCGGAAATGCTGATCCACCGCCTGGAAGCTGGCCAGCAGGCGCTCGCGCCCCTCGCGGTTGAGGTCGCCGATGGCGTGGCGCAGCTTGGCGATGGCGGCCAGCAGGTCTTCCTTTTCCGCCACCATGGTGCCGATGCGGGCTTCCAGCTCCTCCACCTCCTGCTCGGCGCGCAGGTTGACCGGGCCCATGTTGTCGCGCTCGCGTTGCAGGCGGTCCAGCTTGCGTTGCAGCTCCTCGGGGTCGGGGCGTTCCTCCTCCACCAGACCGGCCACCTCGCGCAATTGCTCGGGCGTCATGTCCAGGCGCTCGCCGATGCGTACCGCCACGGCGCGGCAGGCCTGGTCGGCGGCGGAGACGGCGGCTTCGCGGCGGATGCGTTCCTCGCGGGCATTGGCCAGCAGCGCCTCGGCTTCGCGCATGCGGCGATCGGCCTCGGCCAGACGCTGCTCGGCGGCGACCAGGGAATCGGCGGCGGCCTTGCGCGCACTTTCCGCCGCCTCCAGGCGATTGAACAGCTCGTCGCGGCGCCTGGCGATGGTGTCGGGCAGGCTGGCCAGGCGCTCGATCTCCAGCGCGATTTCCTCGCGGCGCTCGGCCAGTTCCTCCACATGGGCCCTGGCGGCCTCGGCGCGGGCCCGCCAGGATTTGGCGTCGCCGTCCAGGGCGTCCAGGCGGCGGCGGCGCTCGGCCCCTTCGCGGGCCACGCCGTCCAGGGCGGAGCGGGCCTCCACCAGCACCGAGCGGCGCTCGGCCAGGGTGGCGCGCAGCATGTTGACCTTGTCGCGGCCATCGCTGGATTCGGGGAAGGCGGCCACCGCCTCGCGGGCCTCGGCCAGTTCCGCCCCGGCCTGGGCGTGGTCGGCATGAGCGTCGGTCCAGGCCTGGGTGGCGGCGGCCAGCCGGGTCTCGAAGGCGGCGAAGCGCTGGGACAGTCTGGCGTGGGACTCGCGGGCCTTGGCGGCCTCGGATTCGGCCTGTTTGACGGAATCCTTGGCGCGGCGCTCGGCCTCGGCGGCGGAGTCCACCTCGCGGGTGGCGGCCTCCACCTTCTCCTCGGCCTCCTCCACCCCGATGGCGGCGTCATCCAGGGCGGCATCCAGCTCGCGCAGGCGGTTGCGCTGGGCAAGGCGCAAAGCCATGGGGGAGGGGGCGCCCGAGCGGGCCACATAGCCGTCCCAGCGCCACAGATCGCCGTCCGGCGTCACCAGGCGCTGGCCCACCGCCAGCAGGGGGCGCAGACGCTCGCCCGCCGCCACGTCCTTGACCACGCCCACCTGGGACAGGCGGCGGGCCAGTTGCGGCGGGGCGGCGACGAAGCGGGACAGCGGCTCGGCCCCTTCGGGCAGCGCGGGGGGATGGTCCAGCGGCCCCAGATCCTCCCAATGCAGCGGCGCGGAGGCGTCGAGCGGGGCGGAGAGGTCCTCGCCCAGGGCGGCGGCCAGGGCCGGCTCGAAGCCGGTACGTGCCGAGACGTCGTCCAGCACCGGGCGATGGTCGCCGGCCTTGCCTTGGGCCAGAACCTGACGCAGCCCGTCGGCCTCGGCGGCAAGGCGGGACCGGGCGGCGCTGGCGGCCTGGAAGGCGTCGCGCGCCGATTCGCGGGCCGCCAGGGCCTCCACCCGCCGGCGGTCGGCGCTTTCGGCCTGTTCCCGGGATTCCTCCAGGAATTCCAGCGTCTCCTCCAGCTCCATCTCCAGGGCGGTTAGGTCGGAGCGGTCGATGCTCTCGCCCTCCACCTCGGCCTTCTGGCGTTCGGCCTGGGCGAGGCGCTCGGCCTGGCGGCCAAGGCGGGTCTCGCATTCGCCCAGGCGGCGCAGCGCCGCGGCGCGTTCGGCGTCGGCGGCGGCCACCTCCTCCATCAGGGCGGACAGTTCGTGTTCCACCTGGACCACCGCCTCGGCGGCGAGATCGACGGCTTCCTCGGCGCGCAGTTTGGCCTCGGCCTCGCCCTCGCCGGCCTCGGCCAGCAGGGCGCGTTCGTCCTCGAGGCGGGCCAGCGCCTGGGTCGCGTCGGCGGCGCGGGCGTGTTCGCGCTGCAGATCGGCCCCGGCCTGCTCCAGGCGGCGTTCCAGATCGCGGCGCAGTTCGGCGAGGCGGCCTTCCTCGGCCTCCAGCTGCTCGCGCTCGGCCATCACCTTCTGCAGGACGCTGGCGGCATCGGCCTCGGCGCGGCGCAGATCGGGCAGGCCGGCGGCGGTTTCCGCCTGGATGGCCGAGGCGGAGGCGGCGTGGCCGGTGGCCTCCTCCACCTTCATCTCGGATTCGCGAAAAGCGCTGCGCGCCGCGTCGACGGTGACCAGGGCCTCCAGCCAGCCGAGATACAGCACCTGGGCCTCGATGCGGCGGATCTGCTCGGACAGGGTGCGGTAGCGGTTGGCCTGCCTCGCCTGCTTTTGCAGTGACTTCAGTTGCTCGTCCAGGGTGTTGAGCACGTCGTCGAGGCGCGACAGGTTGAGCTCGGCGTTCTTCAGGCGCAGCTCGGCCTCGTGGCGGCGGGAGTACAGGCCCGAGATGCCCGCCGCCTCTTCCAGCAGCGAGCGGCGGTCGGCGGGCTTGGCGTTGATCAGGGCGCCGACGCGGCCCTGGCTGACCAGCCCGGAGGAGCGCGCCCCCGTGGCGGCGTCGGCGAACAGCAACTGGACGTCGCGGGCGCGGGTGTCGATGCCGTTGATGCGGTAGTTGGAGCCGTTGCCCCGCTCGATGCGGCGCATGACCTCGATCTCGTCGCGGTCGAACTGGGGCGGCGCGGTGCGTGCCGTGTTGTCAAGGCCCAGCATCACCTCGGCCACGTTGCGGGCGGGACGCCCCGACGTGCCGCCGAAGATGACGTCGTCCATCTCGCCGCCGCGCATCTGCCGCGCCGAGGTCTCGCCCATGACCCAGCGCAGCGCCTCGATGAGGTTGGACTTGCCGCAGCCGTTGGGGCCGACCACGCCGGTCATGCCGGGCTCGATCAGGAGCTCCGCCGGATCGACGAAGGACTTGAAGCCCGACAGACGCAGCTTGGTGAACTGGATCACCCGGGTTGGACCCTTGAGATGGCTACTTGGACGCGGCCTTCAGCGCCTTGTCCAACTGGTCGTAGGGAAGGGCGCCGGGGATGACCTTGCCGTTGATGATCAGCGAAGGCGTGCTTTCGATGCCCAGCTTCTCGTTGCCGTCCTTGGCACGCTCGTTGATGGCGTTGGCCAGGTCCTGGCGCTTCAGGCAATCGTCCACCTTGTCCTCGCCCATGCCCGCCAGCTTGGCCAGCTTCTTCAGCTCGACCAGCGGGTTGGCGGAGCTCATCCACTTCTCCTGCTGCTCCATGATCAGGGCCAGCAGGCCGAAATAGCGGTCGGGACCGGCGCAATGGGCGATCATGGAGGCGCCCACCGACAGGCCGCGCGGACCGGTGGGGAAGTCGCGGTAGATCAGCCTGGCCTTACCGGTCTCGATCCACTCGCTCTTGAACTTGGGGAGCGTGGTCTTGTGGAAGGTGGCGCAGTGCGGGCAGGTGGTCGAGGCGTACTCGATCACCGTGATGGGCGCGTCGGGCTTGCCCAGGACCTGGTCGATGGGATAGCTGAGATCGGCGGCGGCGGCGGGCTGAGCCACCAGGAACAGCGCCGCGACGGCACCAAGCAGACGAATGAACGGCTTCACCTTGAGGTCCCTCCGGGAAACGGAAATCCGGGCGGGATATTAGGAGGTGAGGCGCCCGCGCACAAGGCGTAGGGACTCTGGCTCAGTAGGAAGAGGGAGCGGTGGAGGGGGGCTGCGGGGTGGGGGCGACGGCCTGCGGGCTGGCGGGCTGGCTCTCTCCTTCAGGAACGTGGCCCCACAGGAACAGGATCAGCACCAGCACCGCCACCGCCGCCGTGACCATGATGAAATAGCGGATCAGCCCGTAATCGCGGGTCATGTCGGCGAGATCCTGAAACGCATTCATCCGGCCACCTTCGTGCGGCGCTGGGTGTTGACGGAACAGTATATGGGATGGGGTTAGCATTTGGTTAGCCCTATCCTTGGGCCAGCCGGCGGCCCAGGCGTTCCAGCACCTCGCGCAATTCCGGGTCTTCGACCTGGGCCAGCCGCTCCAGCGCCGGCGGCGGCGCGGACGGGGCGGCGGGCCTGGCGGGCGGCGGCCTGGCGACGTCGGGGAGCGGACCCTGGCGCAGTTTCAGGCGCGCCACCGCCTTCCAGCCGAAATAGCCGTTGATGCGCTCGAGGATCAGCGGTTCCAGGTGCTGCATCTCCAGCGCGAAGGCGCCCGAATCCACCTTGACCGTCAAGGTGCCCTCGGTGCGTTCCTTCGGGGGGAACTTGATGCCCAGCGGCAGGGTGTGGCTGGCCACCGCCGATCCCACGATGGCCGGCCAGTCCACCACCAGGGTGCCGCCGGCGAAACCGTGGCGGCCGAAGACGGGCCGCGTCACCCGGTCGCTGGGCACGGCGATGGACACCAATCCGTGGGTGCGGCGCTCGGGGTCGGGCTTGGGCTTGCTGTCGGCCATGGGCTAAGCATACCCCAGCGTCGGGTTTTGCACTATGGTCGGGGCATGTCTTCTCCGGACCTCGCCCCGATCCTGCTTTCCTGGTACGACCGCGACCGCCGCGTCCTGCCCTGGCGCTATGCCCCCGGCGTGGCGGCCGATCCCTATCACGTCTGGCTGTCCGAGGTGATGCTGCAGCAGACCACGGTGGCGGCGGTGATTCCTTATTTCCAGGACTTCACCCGCCGCTGGCCGAGGGTCGAGGATCTGGCCGCCGCGCCGGTGGATGAGGTGATGGCCGCCTGGGCGGGGCTGGGCTATTACGCCAGGGCGCGCAACCTGCACGCCTGCGCCAGGCTGGTGGCGGAATGGCGGGGCGGGCGCTTCCCCGACGACGAGGATGCGCTCCGCCAGTTGCCGGGCATCGGCGAGTATACGGCCGCCGCCATCGCCGCCATCGCCTTCGGCCGGCCTGCGGTGGTGATGGACGGCAATGTGGAGCGGGTGATGGCGCGGCTGTTCGCGGTTTCCGAGCCGCTGCCCGGCGTCAAGCCGCGTCTCAAGGAACTGGCCGCCTCGCTGACCCCCGCCTCCCGTCCGGGGGACTACGCCCAGGCGGTGATGGACCTGGGGGCCACCATCTGCACGCCGAAAAGCCCGGCCTGCGGCCTTTGCCCCTGGCGGCCCGCCTGCAAGGCGCAAGGACTGGGCATCGCCGAGACCCTGCCGGCCAAGACGGCCAGGCCCGAACGCCCGACACGCAAGGGGATCGCCTTCTGGCTGACGGCGCCCGACGGCTCGGTGCTGCTGCGCCGCCGTCCGCCCGCGGGCCTGCTGGGCGGCATGATGGAGTTCCCCTCCACCGAGTGGCGCGAGACGGGGTGGAACCTGGACGAGGCGGTCCCCGCCGCGCCGCTGGCCCCGAAGTCGTGGACGCTGCTGCCCGGGCTGGTGAGGCACACCTTCACCCATTTCCATCTGGAACTGGCCGTCGCCGCCGGGCGCACCCCTGCCCAGGCGGCGGTTCGTGGTGTATGGTGCCCGCTGGACCGGCTGGAGGAGCAGGCGCTGCCCACCCTGATGCGCAAGGTGGCCCGCCATGCTCTTTCCAAGGCTTACTCAAGGGATCGGGAATGATGATGCGAACCTTTGCCCTGCTCTGCGCCCTGTCCCTGGCCGCCGCCACGGCGCTTCCCGCCGCCGCCCAGATGCGCCAGCCGGGCCGCCCCGCCCAGACGCCCGAGGCCTCCAAGGGCACCGAGCTGACCGAGCGCCTGCTGCTGCTGCCCCCCGCCGGGTGGCAGGAAGCCGGCACCGCCCGCGGGCAGAACGCGCTGACCACCCACATGTTCCCGCCCGGCCAGAATGCCGAGAAGTGGAACGAGATGCTGTCCATCCAGGTGATGGGCGATGCGCGGGCCGATGCGCGCGAGCACATCCAGCGGATCGTCGAGGCCAGCCGCACTAACTGCGAGGCTTCGGGCCCCAGCCCGGTGACCGAGGGGATGGTCAACGGCTATCCCGTCTCGACGCTGACCGTGACCTGCACCAAGGGGCGCCAGAGCGGCCTGGGCGGTCTGGTGGCGGTCAAGGCCATCCGGGGCTCCCAGGCGCTTTATGTGGTCCAGCGCATCTGGCGCGGCCAGCCGTTCGAGCGCAATTCCACCGCGCCGGTGCCGCCCGATATGCTGAAGGAATGGTCCGAATTCCTGCGCGGCGTCGCGGTCTGCGACGAGGCCGATCCGCAAAGGCATCCCTGCCCGAAGTGAGAGGGGCTACTTGCAGATGGTGATGCCCGGCCCCGCCTCGGCGCAGATCAGCTTGCGGTTGCCGAAACGGGCCACCGACAGGCCGTCGCTTTTCTGGATGATCAGCTTCTGCTCGCCGATCAGGCCGACCATGTTGCCCTGGGAATCCTTGACCACGGTCATGGGACGCCCGGCCAGCCGGGAATAGGCCACCCCCTCGCCGCCCTTGAGAATGACCGTCTCGCCGGCATCGGTGCACGACAGGGTCTCGCCCTGGGTGATGCAGACCCCCGCCTGGGCGGTCCAGGGCAGCAGCATCCCCATGACCGCCAGCCGCCGGATCAATGCAGCTCCGCCCGGATCTTCTGGCGCAGCACGTCGATGGGCAGGAAGTCGTCGCCCGCCGCCTGGAAGTGCCAGTAGGTCCAGCCGTTGCAGGCCGGCGCCCCCTGGACCAGCGCCCCCACCTTGTGGATGGAGCCCCGGTGGTCGTCGGTGATCAGGGTGCCGTCGGCACGCACCTTGGCCACCTTGTCCTTGCGGGTGCCGCCGAACAGCAGGTCGCCGGGGGTGAGCAGGCCGCGTTCCAGCACGGTGCCGAAGGGAATGCGCGGCTCGGCCCGCTTGGACGGCGTCATCAGCAGCGATGGGTCGGCCACCGGGATCACCTTGGCGATGCGCTCCTTGGCCGCCGCGATGTAGTCGGGGTCGCGCTCGCAGCCGATGAAGCTGCGGCCCAGCTTCTTGGCCACCGCACCCGTCGTGCCGGTGCCGAAGAAGGGGTCCAGCACCACGTCGCCCGGCTTGGTGGACGCCATGATGACGCGGTAGAGCAGGGATTCCGGCTTCTGGGTCGGGTGGGTCTTGCGCCCGGCCTTGCGCAGGCGCTCGGCCCCGGTGCACAGCGGCAGGGTCCAGTCGCTGCGCATCTGCAGGTCGTCGTTCAGCGACTTCATGGAATCGTAGTTGAAGGTGTAGCGCGACTCCGACGACTTGGCGCACCAGATCATGGTCTCGTGGGCGTTGGTGAAGCGGGTGCCCTTGAAATTGGGCATGGGGTTGGTCTTGCGCCAGACAATGTCGTTCAGCATCCAAAAGCCCAGATCCTGGAGGATGGCGCCGACGCGGAAGATGTTGTGGTAGCTGCCGATCACCCACAGCCCGCCATCGTCCTTCAGCACCCGGCGTGCCGCCTTCAGCCAGTCGCGGGTAAAGGCGTCATAGGCGGCGAAGTCGGAGAAGCGGTCCCAATCCTCGTCCACCCCGTCCACCTTGGAATTGTTGGGGCGCAGCAACTCGCCGCCCAGCTGCAGGTTATAGGGCGGATCGGCGAAGATCAGATCCACCGAACCGGCGGGCAGCGAGTTCATCATGGCGATGCAATCGCCGGAGAGAATGGTGTTGAGAGGCAGGGTCATGGCGGACCGATTCAAATGAGTTGGACGACTCAATTTGAGTCAAACATGAGAGTCCGTCAAGAACCTGTTGGAATCTAATGATTCATTGCCACAGGTAGTGGGTTATCCACAGGTTAGAACAGCATATGTTGGGCCACGGGGGCGAAAGAGCGGCGGTGATGGGGAGTGGGGCCGAGGCGTTTCAGGGCCTCCAGATGCTCGGCGGTGCCGTATCCGGCGTTCCGCTCCCAGCCGAATTCGGGGTGGGCAAGGGCCAGTTCCGCCATCAGCGCGTCGCGTCTGACCTTGGCCACCACCGAGGCGGCGGCGATGGACAGCGAGATGCCGTCGCCGCCCACCACGCAGCGCACCGGGCAGGGCAGCCTTGGCGGGCGGTTGCCGTCCACCAGGGCAAGGGCGCAGTCCCGGCCCAGGGCGTCATAGGCCCGGCGCATGGCGAGAAAGGTGGCCTGCAGGATGTTGAGGCGGTCGATTTCCTCCACCGAGGCTTCGCCGAAGCCGATGATCGCCGTGGCCGGCACCAGTTCGGCCAGTTCTTCCCGCAACCGCTTGGACAGCTTCTTGGAATCGTCGAGCCTGTCCAGCAAGGTCCGGGGCAGGCGGGCGGGGTCGAGGATCACGGCGGCGGTCACCACCGGCCCGGCCAAAGGCCCGCGGCCCACCTCGTCGATGCCGCAGACCGCGCCGGTGATTTCAGATTCCAGAGCCAGGTCCGGCATTGGGGTCATCCCTCCATGAGGCGCGATGGGCCAGCATCCGGGCCCGCCGGGCGGCGCGGCCCATGGCGCGGGCCTCGTCGCCGTAGAGCCGCGAGACCAGATCGCGGAACGAATGGACATGTACCGCCGCCACCCGGTGCATGCGCCGCATGGTGAACAGCCAGAAGGGCGACAGCACCAGGGACAGCACGGTGACGGCCACCACCAGCTTGGTCTCCTGGGCGCTGATCAGCTTCACCGCCTTGCCGGTCTCGGCCAGCAGGAACGAGAACTCGCCGATCTGGGCCAGGGCGACGCCGGCCAGGAAGGCGCTGGGCCAGTCCTGGCGGGCAAGGCGCAGCGCCGCGACGTTGAGCGCCGTCTTGAACAGGGTGACCATGGCCAGCAGGGTGAGAACGGTGCCGAGATTCTTCCAGATGAACTTGAAGTCGAGCAGCAGCCCGATGGACAGGAAGAACACCATCAGCAGCACGCTGCCGATGGGTTGGGCGCGCTTCAGCAGCACGTCGCGCTGGGCGGAATTGCCCAGCACCACGCCGCCGAGGAAGGCGCCATAGGCCGGCGACAGGTCGAGAACGCCCGAGATGGCCGCCGTGCCGAAGCACCAGGCCAGCGCCGACAAGGTGGCGAGGTCGGAATCCCGAGAAAGCCGGGCGGTGAGCGGCAGGTCGACGCGGCGCTTGGACAACCACCAGAACAGCACCGCCAGGAACAGCACCGAAAGGACCACGCGGGCCATGTCGGCGGGCAGCAGCGCCTTGGTCTGCATGGATTCCAGCACCAGCATCATGGGCACCACCGCCATGTCCTGGGCGATCAGGATGCCCAGCGTGGTGCGTCCCACCGGCGTGTCCAACTCGTCGGACGCCTCCAGCACCTTGATCACCACGGCGGTGGACGACACCGCCACGGCGCAGCCCAGCACCACCGACATGCCCAGACTCCAGCCCAGGACGTGGCGCAGCGCCAGGGCGGTGCCGACGCTGCCCATGATCTGCAGCAGCGTGGTGAACACCGCCACCTTCCACACGCCGAGGAAGCGCGAGATGTCCAGCTTCATGCCGATGACGAACAGCAGCATCAGCACGCCGAACTCGGCCAGGACGGCCACCGCGTCGCGGTTGCTGACCAGCCCGAAGCCGCTTGGTCCCAGCACCACGCCGGCCAGGATGTAGCCGACGATGGCCGGCTGTTTCAGGCGCGTCATCAAACCGCCGCACAGCACGGCGGCCAGGGCGACGATGGCGGCGTAGGTCAGTTCGGGATGATGCAGGTCCATGGCGGCGTTCTTGGCACGGAGGCTACAGCATGCGCACCGCCATGAACTTGGCCTCGGCGGCGGCCAGGCAATCGCCGGCGATGGTGGCGTCGGCGATGGCGCCTTCCTTCAGCAGGACCAGGCGCCGCGCCAGGCGTTCGGGCTCGGGCAGCTCGGCCTTGTGGCACATCTCGCCCAGGGTCTCGACGATGCGCCGCTTGTGGTCGGCGGCCACCCGGTGGATGGGGTCTGCCCCCTCGGCATATTCGGCCGCCGCCTTGACGAAGGGGCAGCCGCGGAAGGCCTCGGGCTCGGTGCCGCCGATCACCGCCTCGCCCCGGAACCACTCGCTTAAGGCCTCGAACATGTTCAGCACCTGGGCGCGCGGCGTGCCGCCCATGGATTGCATGCGGCCGAACAGCCAGTCGCGGAACTGCCGGTCGCGCAGTTCCAGGGCGGCGACGATCAGCTCTTCCTTGGACTTGAAGTGGTGATAGAGCGTCATCTTGGTCAGCCCGGCCTCGTCCAGGATGGCGGCGATGCCGGTGGCGTGGAAGCCGTCGCGCAGGAACAGGCGGAGCGCCGAGGCCACCAGATCGTCGCGGCGAGAGGGAGGGGGCATCCGTCATCTCCATTCTAGACCAACCGGTCGGGCAAGCATGATGCCAGCGTTATGTCAGGTTCCACAACACCCCTTTGCGCACGCCGCCATTGCTTTAGGGCGCGCCGATCCTTATGTGTTGCCCACCATGGACGACACCAAGACCAATCTCATCGGCCTGTCGCGCGACCAGTTGATCGCCGAGATGGCCGCCATCGGCGAAAAGCCCTTCCGCGCCAAGCAGCTGTGGCACTGGATGTACAATCGCGGCGAAACCGATTTCGCCAAGATGACCTCCATCTCCAAGACCATGCAGTCGGCCCTGGCCGAGCGCTATGTTGTGCGCCGCCCGCAGGTGACCAAGGAGCTGACCAGCACCGACACCACGCGCAAGTGGCTGCTGAAGTTCGACGATGGCCACGAGGCCGAGACCGTCTACATCCCCGATGCCGACGAGGAGCGCGGCGCGGTGTGCATCTCCACCCAGGTGGGCTGCACGCTCACCTGCCGCTTCTGCCATACCGGCACCCAACTGCTGGTGCGCAACCTGTCGGCGGCCGAGATCGTCGGCCAGTTCATGGTGGCCCGCGATTCCTATGGCGAGTGGCCCACCCCCGACGACGGCGGGCGCCTGCTCTCCAACATCGTGGTCATGGGCATGGGCGAGCCCCTCTACAATTTCGAGAACGTGGCCACCGCGCTGGAAATCGCCATGGACGGCGAGGGCATCGGCATTTCCAAGCGCCGCATCACGCTGTCGACCTCGGGCGTGGTGCCCATGATGAAGGAATGCGGCGAGCGCCTGGGGGTCAACCTGGCCATCAGCTTGCACGCGGTCACCGACGAGATCCGCGACCGCATCATGCCCATCAACAAGAAGTATCCCTTGAAGGAGCTGATGGCCGCCTGCCGCGACTATCCCGGCGCCTCCAATGCGCGCCGCATCACCTTCGAATACATCATGCTGAAGGGCGTCAACGATTCCCCCGCCGACGCCCGGGCGCTCCTGAAGCTGGTCAAGGGCCTGCCCGCCAAGTTCAACCTGATCCCGTTCAATCCCTGGCCGGGCTCGGAGTTCGAAACCCCCGACATCAAGACCACCAAGGCCTTTTCGGACATCCTGCAGGATGCCGGCTATTCCGCCCCCATCCGCATGCCCAGGGGCCGCGACATCCTGGCCGCCTGCGGCCAGCTGCGCTCGGAAAGCCAGCGGGAACGGGCCAGCCTGGCCAAGGCCCGCGCCGCCGCCGGCATCGTGGACGAACATCACGGCTGAATCTGTTGCCAGCGGCGCGGCTTTGCCTATACTGCGCCGCCAAATCCCTCCCCCATCTCGGAAAGGCGTTTGCCATGAAGGGCGAAGTCAAGAAGGTCGTTCTGGCCTATTCCGGCGGTCTCGACACCTCCATCATCCTGCGCTGGCTGCAGGACCAGTATCAGTGCGAGGTGGTGACCTTCACCGCCGATCTCGGCCAGGGCGAGGAGCTGGAGCCGGCCCGCGCCAAGGCCCGCCTGATGGGCATCAAGGAAGAGAACATCTTCATCGACGACCTGCGCGAGGAATTCGTCCGCGACTTCGTCTTCCCCATGTTCCGCGCCAATGCCCTGTACGAAGGCGTGTACCTGTTGGGCACTTCCATCGCGCGCCCCCTGATCTCCAAGCGCCAGATCGAGATCGCCAACATGGTCGGCGCCGACGCCGTGTCGCACGGCGCCACCGGCAAGGGCAACGACCAGGTCCGCTTCGAGATGGGCTATTACGCCTTGAAGCCCGACATCAAGGTGATCGCGCCGTGGCGTCTGTGGGACCTCAATTCGCGCACCAAGCTGCTGGACTTCGCCGAGAAGCACCAGATTCCCATCGCCAAGGACAAGCGCGGCGAGGCGCCTTACTCCACCGACGCCAACCTGCTGCACATCTCCTACGAGGGCAAGGCGCTGGAAGACCCGTGGGTCGAGCCCTTCGAGGACATGTACACCCGCTCGGTTTCCCCCGAGAAGGCACCGGACAAGCCCACCTATGTGGAGATCGAGTTCGAAAAGGGCGACGCGGTGGCCATCGACGGCGTGCGCATGAGCCCGGCCACCCTGCTGACCAAGCTGAACGAGCTGGGCGGCGCCAACGGCATCGGCCGCCTGGATCTGGTGGAGAACCGCTTCGTCGGCATGAAGTCCCGCGGCGTCTACGAGACCCCCGGCGGCTCGGTGCTGATCGTGGCGCACCGCGCCATGGAGAGCCTCACTCTCGATCGCGGCGAGTCCCACCTGAAGGACGAGCTGATGCCCCGCTATGCCGAGCTGATCTACAACGGCTTCTGGTTCAGCCCGGAGCGCATCGCCATCCAGACCATGATCGACAAGGTCAGCGAGAACGTTACCGGCACCGTGCGGCTCAAGCTCTACAAGGGCGTGGCCTCGGTGGTGGGCCGCAAGTCGCCCAAGTCGCTCTACCGCATGGACTACGTCACCTTCGAGGAAGACTCCGTCTACGACCAGCGCGACGCCCAGGGCTTCATCAAGCTCAATGCGCTGCGCATGCGTCTGGCCAAGATGGCTCGCGGGTAAGTAGAACTACCTGAGTGCGGTTATTTATTTGAAGGGCTCCGCCATGGCGGAGCCCTTTCCTTATGGGGAATTTGATCTATCCGCTTTACGTCCCTAACCGCCTTTTATACCATTGGTTAGCAGTCCCTCCCCCGGAATGGTAGTTTCCTTGTCCCTCGCCGCCAGCCGCAGCCCCAGCCTTTCCGCCAAGCCCCTGAAATGGTGGCCGCTGGCGCTATGGAGCGCCGTCATGGCGGTGGTGGTCGTTTGGTCGGCCATGACCGTTCTGCGCGACCGCGATACTTTCATGGCCCAGGCGGCTTTCCGCACCCAGTCCATGGCGGACATCGCCGCCGAGCAGGTGCTGCGCACCGTCGAGGGCGCCGATATGGCGCTGCACGCCGCGCGCATTCAGTTCCGCAGCATCGGCGACTGGAGCGTTCTGGCCAACGACCGCACGAGCTGGCAGATCCTCCACGATTACGGCAAGGCGCTGTCGGCGGTTCCCATTCTCTACATGGTGGATCAGGCCGGCATCATCCGCCTGCATGGCCAAAGCTTTCCCTTCCGCCCCATCTCCATCGCCGAGCGGGAGTACTTCAAGCTCCACCGGGCCAGCACCCTTGACCAGGCCGAGATCAGCGCCCCCGTCATCGGCGCGGTGACCGGCAATCAGGTCATCATCATCAGCCGGCGGCTGTCCAATCCCGATGGCGGCTTCGCCGGCGTGGCCGGCGCCACTCTTCGGGTTGATGCCTTCCAGCCGTTTTTCCAGACTCTCAGCCTGGGCGACGGCTCCATCGTCAACCTGCAGCGTGGCGACGGCGTCATTCTGGCCCGCCATCCCTTCCTTGAAGGGGCGGTGGGCTCGAAGGTCGACAATTCAAAGATCTTCCCCGCCATTTCCGAAGGCGGCGTCAATGGGGCCGCCGTCACCACCTCGCCCCTGGATGGGGTGACCCGCGTCACGGCGTTCCGGCGGCTCGAGCGCTATGGCCTGGTGCTGATCGCCGCCGTTCCGGTGGATTCCGTTCTGGGCGAGTGGCGGCGTCAGACGGTCCGCCTGGCCGGCATGGTGGGGGCGGGCATCGTGTCGCTCACCGCGCTGTTCGTGATGCTGCTGCGCCGTTATCACAACGAGGTGGCCGCCCGCGCCGAACTCAAGAACAGCGAGGCGACCTTGAGCCGGGCCCAAAGCGTCGCCCATATCGGCTCGTGGCAGGTGGAGTTGCCCACCGATCAGGTGCGCTGGTCGGAGGAGACCTACCATATCTTCGGCCTTTCCCCCGGCATTCCGGTATCCTTCGCCAAGGTGATGGAGATGATCCATCCCGACGACCGCGATCGGGTCCGGGAGGAAATGAATGCCCTCAGGAACGGCGGCGCGTTCGAGGTCGAGCATCGCATCATCGCCAACGGCGGCGAGGTCAAATGGGTGACGGCCCGCGCCCAGCTCACCACGTCGGAGACGGGGGAGCCGCAGGAGATCCTCGGCACCGTCCAGGACATCACCGAGAAGATGCGGGCCGAAACCGCCATCCGCGAGCACCAGGCCCTGCTGCTGGAGGTCCAGAGCGTCGCCAATCTCGGCTATTACGACTACGACATGCGGGCCGATCGCTGGCGGTCGTCTCCCATCCTGGACGAGATTTTCGGTATCGGTCCCGACTACCTCCGCAGCGGCCAGGGGTGGCTCGATCTGGTGGCGCCCGAGATGAAGGCCGAACTGGCGGCCTATCTGGCGGAAATTCAGGCGGGCGACCACGATTTCGACAAAGCCTACGCCATCGTCCGCCAAAGCGATTCCACCTTGCGCTGGGTGGCGGGGCTGGGCCGGATCGAACGGGACGCCGGCGGCAAGCCCGTCCGCATGGTCGGCACCATCAGGGACATCACCGAGCAGCGCTGCGCCGAGCAGGAATTGCGGGACAAGGCCGCGGAACTGGAACGTTCCAATACCGAACTGGAACAGTTCGCCTATGTGGCCAGCCACGATCTGCGCGAGCCCTTGCGGATGGTTTCCTCCTACGTTGACTTGCTGGCCCGGCGCTACAACGACCGGCTGGACGACGATGCCCGCGAGTTCATCGCCTTCGCCAAGGACGGTGCGACGCGCATGGACCGGCTGATCCTCGATCTGCTGGAATATTCCCGCATCGGCCGCATCACCCGGCCCATGCTGCCGGTGGCGCTGGGCCCCGTGGTGGAACGCGCCTTGCGCGCCCTGTCGGTGAAGATCGAGGAAAGTGGCGCCGAGATCGCCACGCCGCCGGAAGTCCTGCCCACCGTTCTGGGCGACGGCGAGGAACTGATGCGCCTGTTCCAGAACCTGATCGGCAACGCCATCAAGTACCGCTCGCCCGAGCGCAAGCCGGTGATCACCATCGAGGCCGAGAATACCGGCAAGGAATGGATCATCACCGTCGTCGACAACGGCATCGGCATCGAGCCCAAGTATTACGACCGCGTCTTCCTGATCTTCCAGCGTCTGCACCGCCGGGGCGAATTCGAAGGCACCGGTATCGGCCTGGCCGTCTGCAAGAAGATCGTCGAGCACCACGGCGGGCGCATCTGGGTCACCTCCACCCCCGGCGAAGGCACCCGCTTCTCCGTCACCCTGCCGCCCATCGGGCAGGTCTGATCGACCTGGAGTTTGTCCGAGTTTGGCCGGGTCGATGCCGTCAGGCTCGGACAACCCCTAGAGCGTGATGCCCAAAATGTGCATCACGCTCTCTCAGTTTATTCGCCGCCCCTCTGCCTTAGCGCGCGCCTTCGTGCGCTTGGCCGCGCCCTCAATGGGCGCAGGAGCACCGCGCCTCATATTTGAGGCTCGATGCCCTAAATATGCGCCCAGACAAACCGAAGCCCCGCCGGAGACATCGCGTTCCGTGCGGGGCTTATGGTTTGGGGACCCACAGGTCCTATATGGTCGGCGCAAGGGCCGATAAGTTGTAGTGCAGAGATGTAAAAGTCTTTTGTGCCACTATATCGGCACCTCAAACTCGACCCGGTGGCGTCATGCTGTCAACATCCTCCTGTCCGGTGTTGCCTTTGCCTCGGGTGAGGCGATTGGAGCATCGGATACTGTCGTGACAACCTTCCAATCCCGGCTCGCCTCCTTCTCTGTTACGGGTTCATTATCTCCAACTGGAGGGTAATTGTCAAGAATTAGCCCCTCATCCAGGGCAAGCAAAAGGGCGCTCCGAAGGGAGCGCCCTGGTTGCGATTGCCCGGGGGCAAGTCCTTATTCCACCAGTTCGGGGATCTTGTCGGCCTTGGGGGCGGTGGCCAGGAACTCGAAGTCCAGCTTGGAGTCCTCGCCCACCCGGATGCGGACGATGCCGCCCTTGGCCAGGCGGCCGAACAGCAATTCCTCGGCCAGCGGCTTCTTGATGTGCTCCTGAATGACGCGGGCCAGCGGGCGCGCGCCGAACGAGCGGTCATAACCTTTCCTGGCCAGCCAGGCGCGGGCTTCGTCGGTCAGTTCGATGGTGACGTCGCGGTCGCCCAGTTGAGTTTCCAACTGCATGACGAACTTGTCCACCACCTGGGCGACGATCTCCGGCGTCAGGTTGGCGAAGGCGATGGTGGAATCCAGGCGGTTGCGGAATTCCGGGCTGAACATGCGGTTGATGGCGTCGGTGTCGTCGCCCTCCCTCGCCTCGCGCCCGAAGCCGATGGCGGCCTTGGCCAGGTCGGCGGCACCGGCATTGGTGGTCATGATCAGGATCACGTTGCGGAAGTCCACGGTCTTGCCGTTATGGTCGGTGAGCCGCCCGTGGTCCATGACCTGGAGCAGGATGTTGAACAGGTCCGGGTGGGCCTTCTCGATCTCGTCGAGCAGCAGCACCGAATGGGGGTGCTGGTCGATGGCGTCGGTGAGCAGGCCGCCCTGGTCGAAGCCCACATAGCCGGGCGGCGCGCCGATCAGGCGCGACACCGAGTGGCGCTCCATGTACTCGCTCATGTCGAAGCGGGTGAGCTCGATGCCCATGATCTTGGCCAACTGGCGGGCCACCTCGGTCTTGCCGACGCCGGTGGGGCCGGAAAACAGGTAGCAGCCGATGGGCTTTTCCGGCTCCCTCAGGCCGGCTCTCGCCAGCTTGATGGCGGATGCCAGGGCCTCGATGGCCTTGTCCTGGCCGAACACCAGGGTCTTGAGATCGCGTTCCAGGTTGCGCAGCGCCTCCACGTCGTTGGTGGACACGCTTTTCGGGGGGATGCGGGCGATCTTGGCGACGATCTCCTCGACATCCTTGACCGTCACCGTCTTGCGCCGCTTGGATTCGGGCAGCAGCATGCGCGACGCGCCCACCTCGTCGATGACGTCGATGGCCTTGTCGGGCAGCTTGCGGTCGGTGATGTACTTGGCCGACAGCTCCACCGCCGCCTTGATGGCTTCGGCGGTGTAGCGGACCTTGTGGTGGCTTTCGTAATAGGTCTTGATGCCGTTCAGGATCTTGATGGTATCCGGGATGGACGGCTCGTTGACGTCGATCTTCTGGAAGCGCCGCACCAGGGCGCGGTCCTTCTCGAAGTGATTGCGGAATTCCTTGTAGGTGGTCGAGCCGATGCAGCGCAAGGACCCCGCCGCCAGGGCGGGCTTCAAGAGGTTCGACGCGTCCATGGAGCCGCCCGAGGTGGCGCCGGCGCCGATCACCGTGTGAATCTCGTCGATGAACATCACCGCGCCGTCGTAATTCTCCAGCTCGGTGACCACCGCCTTCAGGCGCTCCTCGAAATCGCCGCGATAGCGGGTGCCGGCCAGCAGCGAGCCCATGTCCAGGGCGAAGATGGTGGCGTTCTTCAAGACGTCGGGCACCTCGCCGTTGACGATGCGCCGGGCCAGTCCTTCGGCGATGGCGGTCTTGCCCACGCCGGGATCGCCCACATAGAGCGGGTTGTTCTTCGACCGGCGGCAGAGGATCTGGATGGTGCGGTCGATTTCCTCGTCGCGGCCGATCAGCGGGTCGATCTTGCCCTGGGCCGCCTTCTTGTTGAGGTTGATGCAATAGGCGCCCAGCGCCTCCTGGCCCTTCTTCACCACCTTCTCGCCCGAGGCTTCCTCGTCGGCGCCGTGGACGGTGCGGCTCTGGCCGCGGCCGGGCGCCTTGGCGACGCCGTGGCTGATGTAGTTGACGGCGTCCAGCCGGGTCATGTCCTGGCTTTGCAGGAAGTAGACGGCGTGGCTTTCGCGCTCGGAGAACAGGGCGACGATGACGTTGGCGCCGGTGACCTCTTCGCGCCCCGAGCTCTGCACATGGATGGCGGCGCGCTGCACCACCCGCTGGAAGCCGGCGGTGGGCTTGGGGTCGGTGCCGCGCGGGGAGACCAGTTCCGACAGGTTGGTGTCGATGAACTCGGAGAGGTCCCGCTTCAGCTTGTCGAGGTCGACATTGCAGGCCCTGAGCACCGCCACGGCGTCCTGGTCGTCGGTGAGCGACAGCAAAAGGTGCTCCAGCGTCGCGTATTCGTGGCGGCGCTCGGAGGCGTGGGACAAGGCACGGTGCAGGCTTTGCTCCAGGTTGCGCGACAGCATGGGGCCGATCCTTATCCTGGGGGAACGCGCCGCGACAGGCGGGCTATTCCTTTTCTATCGTACACTGCAGCGGATGCTGGTTCTGGCGCGCCAGGTCCATGACCTGGGTCACCTTGGTCTCCGCCACCTCATATGTGTAAACACCGCAAATCCCGACACCCCTGGTATGGACATGCAGCATGACGCGGGTCGCATCCTCTCGGCTCTTGTTGAAATAGCGTTCGAGGACATGCACGACGAACTCCATGGGCGTGTAGTCGTCGTTCAGCATCAGGACCTTGTACATGGACGGCTTCTTGGTTTTCGGGCGGGTCTTGATGACCACCCCCGTCTGACCGTCGTCGCCGCCGTGCTTGTCGTTACCGTTTTCGCTCATGCCTGTGTGCTTGGGCCTTGGTTGACTTTACACCCCTATCATATTGGGTGCGGATGCCCGGCGAAAAGGCCCCTTTTTCCGCATGAGGGGATTGCGGGCATGAAAAAGGCCCGGCGGGTGTTTCCGCCGGGCCTCTGTCTTGACAGGAAGGCTTGCCGAATTAAGCGGCGGCCTTCACCAGCTTGTCGACGGTGGCGTTGACGCGGTCGCCGATGGGGGCCAGGGCGTCCTCGACCAGCTTCACCGACTGCTCGGCGAGAAGGGTGGACTCGGCCACCAGCTTGTCGACGCCGGCCTTGGTCAGGTCGGTCTGCAGGTCGATGAATTCCTTCAGGGTCTTGGCCGACAGCAGGGCCTTGGAGGCGGCGACCTGCTCCTCGATGCTGGCCTGGGTCAGGCCGACGAAGGCCTTGGAGATGTCCTGCAGGCCCTTGGTCAGGATGGTGCCGGCCTTGACGAAGGCCTCGACGTTCTCCTTGCCGAAGGACAGCACGTCCTCGTAGCCCTTGTAGGCGGCGGTCTGCGCCTTGACGGCGGCCTCGACCTGCTCCTTGCTGATGGCGACGGCCTTGTCGTAGCCCTTGGCGGCGGCCTCGGACGACGCCTTCACCACGGATTCCACGGCTTCCTTGGAGGCGGCGACGGCGACGTCCACCTGCTCCTTGGACAGCGCCACGGCCTTGTCGTAGCCCTTGGCGGCCACGTCGGCGGACGCCTTGACCACGGTCTCGATGGTCTCCTTGGAGACGGCGACGGCGGCCTCGACCTGCTCCTTACCGATGGCGACGGCCTTGTCGTAGCCCTTGGCGGCCTTGTCGTAGCCCTTGACGGCGGCGTCGGCGGAGGCCTTCACCACGGTCTGGATGGTCTCCTTGCCGACGGTGACCGCCTCTTCGATGGTCTTGACGGCGTCGGCGTGGGCGGCGGCGATGGGGGCGGGGGCCTTGGTGGCCTTCACGGGGGCGGCGGCGGGGGTGGTGGCGGCGGTCTTGGCGGCGGCCGGCTTGGCCTTGGCGGTGGTCATGGAAGGAATCTCCCTGGTTGGGTTCGCGCAGCCGGGACAAACAGACCGCCCCATGCTGCAATGCAACATGGGGCGTATCATGCGAGTCTGGTTGCAGCGAGTCAATAGGGTTTGTTGCGCTGCAATATATCCGTAATCGTAGAGGCGGCCCCGCCGTCAGGCGGCATGCCTTTCCGCCATGAAGCGGGCCATGACCAGGTCTTCCTTGCGGATGTGCTGGACCAGCCAGGTCGCCACATAATCGAACAGCTCGGCCCCGGCGGAGGCGTTGCCCGACGCGATGGCGGCGCGCAGCTGGTCGATCCGCTGGAAGAAGGCGCGATGGCTGCGGGCATGGGCATCCGCCTCGGGATAGGCGTGGCGCTTCATCAGGCCTTCCTCGTCGTCGAAATGGGCGTGCATGGAGCGGTCCAGCTCGGCCAGCAGATCCGCGGCGGCCACCTGGCCGTCGCCGCTCATCATGGCGCGATAGGCCTTGTTGACCAGATCGTAGAGGTCCCGGTGGTGCTGGTCCACCGAGGCCTGGCCGGTCTCCAGGGCGGCATCCCAGCGCAGCAGCACCATGTCCTTCTTCTCGGCCCGCACCTGGGCCAGGAAGGTGGAAACCTCGTGGCGCAGGAATTCCGCCTGCCGGGACAGGTCGGTGGCTGATTCGCGGATCTGTTCGGCGGCGGCGCCGGTTTCGCGGGCCGCCTGCTCCACCGAGACGATGTTGCCCGAGACCTCGGAGGTGCCGGCGGCGGCCTGTTCCACGTTGCGGGCGATTTCGGCGGTGGCGGCGGTCTGCTGCTGCACCGCCGAGGCCACCGAGGTGCCGATCTCGCCCATTTCGCCGATCACCGCGGAAATGCTGTCGATGGCCGACACGGCGGCCGAGGTGCTCTGCTGCACGGCGGAGATCTGGCCGGCGATCTCGCTGGTGGCGCGCGCCGTCTGGTTGGCGAGGTTCTTGACCTCGTTGGCGACCACGGCGAAGCCTTTGCCGGCATCGCCGGCGCGTGCCGCCTCGATGGTGGCGTTGAGCGCCAGCAGGTTGGTCTGGGCGGCGATGTCGTTGATCAGGTTGACGATCTCGCCGATGCGTCCGACGTTCTCGGACAGCGAGCGGACCTGATCGGTGGTGTGGCTGGCCTCCTCGCGGGCGCGTTCGGCCACCGCCTGCGAGCGCTCCACCTGCTGGGAGATCTCGTTGATGGAGGACGACAGCTCCTCGGTGGCCGAGGCGACGGTCTGGACGTTGGCCGAAGCCTGGGTCGCCGAGGAGGCGACGGTGGTGGCCTGGGCGCTGGTCTCGGTGGCGGTGCCGGCCATCTGGCCCGAGGCGGCCTGAAGCTCGGTGGCGGCCGAGGTCACCGTCTCGATCACCTTGCCTACGCTGTCCTCGAAGGTGTCGGCCATCTTGCGCATGGCCATCAGGCGGTCGGCTTCGGCCCTTTTCTTCTGCTCCTCCTGCTCGGCTTCCAGCTGCTTGACCCGGATCAGCTGATCCTTGAAATGGGCCACCGAGCGGGCCATGGTCCCGATCTCGTCGCCGCGTTCGGCATAGGGGACGTCGATGGCGAGGTTGTTGCGGGCCAGCTGGTCCATCACCCCGGTCATGGCGCCCACCGGGCCGAGGATCGAGCGGGCGATCAGCATGGCGAAGATCAGGCCCAGCACCACCGCCACCGTCGATACCGCCTTGGACCAGGCTTCCTGGCTGTCGATGGTGGCCTCGGTGCTGCTGCCCAGCGCGGTCATGACCTCCATCTGGGCATCCTTGACCTTGACGGCCAGGTCGGCGAACTCGGCGCCGAGGCGTGCCGCCTCCTTGGAGACCAGCCGGTCGATCTCCAGGGTGCCGTTCAGGATCACCACGAAGTCGGCGCGGTAGGCGGGCAGGATCTGCCCGACGGTATCGACGGCCTTGCGGCTGCGGGCGTCGCGGGCCTGCGCCGCCAGGACCTTGAGCGCCGCCTCGGTGGCGGCCAGCTCGGCCAGGGTGGAATCGGCGAATTTCTGGTCCGGCGTGGCGAGGAAGCGGTTGGCGCTGACCCGGGCCAGCAACAGGTGCTGCAGCGCCTTGCCGGCGTGCGCGGCCGTCTGGTACTCGCCATCGGCCATGGCGCCGTCCACCACGCCGCCCAGCGCATCGACCATGGCGGCGCCCGCCGGGGCGGCCCGCTCGACGAGCGCCTTGTCGCGTTCACCGCGCAGCACCGTGATCTTGTCGAAATTGGCGTTGTACTCCTCGAACAGCGCCTTCATGCGCGTCAGGGTCGCCTTGCGCTCCGTATCGATGGTGGCGGCGATGGCGTCGCCCAGGTCCTTCTCCAGGCTGCCCTGCAGCGCGCGAATCCGGCTCAGCGCGCCCGCGTCGCCCTGGCTGCCGGTATAGGCCAGGACGTTGCGCCGCAATCCCACCACGTTGCGGTCGATGGTCAGAACCCGGATGGTGTTGGCGTTGACCCGCTGGAATTCCGAGACGTTGCGCTCGATGGTCACGAGGCCGATGCCCACCATCACGGCGACGATCACCAGGAAGGCGAGAATACTGAGGAAGCCGCCATAGATGCGGGTCTTCACCGTCAGGGTCGCGGCCATGTCTGTCATCCTCGGCTTGAGATGGCGGTCGTGCCATCGGGGCAAGCGTATCTTGAGGACATAAGGTTAACGTGGTGCGAACTTATACGTATCTCTTTCGGCTGGCATCGAGGCAGGGCGTAGCTCGGAAGCCATAGTCCCGCCCGGCTCGGCTACAGCCCGTAATCGAGGCCGTCGGCTCCAACCTTCAGGGTGAACTCGCCCAACCCGCCGCGCTTGCGGTCGTTCTCGCGGAAGGGGTCGAAGGCTACGGGGCCGGGGGGGACGATCTTGTCGCGGCCGGGATCGAGGGCGGCCAGGGCGGCGGGGAAACGGGCGGCGTCGTAGGCGGCCGAGGGGTAGGCCCAGGCGGTGAAGGTGTACCTGCCCTGGCGGCAGCTGGCGGCGGTCCAGTAATAGGAGTGGGACGGCAACTGCAATCCCACCGCCGGCGCCCCAAAGGCGCCGGACTGGTCCAGGGCGGCGGACAACCCGTCCCGCGCCGCCTGATCCAGGGGAGCCGAGGCGGTATCGGCCCGCCAGGGCGACAGCGGGTCGGTCAGCTCGATGGTGGCGACATTGCCCGGGCGGGTGATGGCGCTGATCTTCAGGTTCGGGGCTGTGGACTCCCATTCGTAGAACCGCACCTGCTGGTCCCACAGGGCATTGTAGACCAGGCGGAAACGCTCGGGCGAACCCGGCGCGCAGGCTTCCCGGATGTCCGCGCCCTCGACGAAGGAGAACCACTGGACCTTGCGGAACAGCGGGTTGCCGACATCACCGCCGGTATAGGCGCATCCCGACAGGGCGGCGGCGAGGGCGAGCGTGGAGAGGGCGAGGCGGCGGGGCATGGCGGTTTTCCGTTGGCGAGGGGCGGGACCTGCAAGGATGGGCAGGGAAATATGGCGGGAATCGGGCGGTTCGCGAAGCTTTACACAGATTCGCAAAATCTTTAAGGTTTCGGCGATACCCTAAGCCAACTCAGTCGCTGAACGGAAGGTCGAGACGTTGCACCTGAGCCGCACCGGATTCCTGAATCGTGTCCGCCTGTTGGCCGTCGCCGTGGCGGCGGTCCTGACGCTGTCGGCCCAGCCGGCGCTGGCCGGGCGCTACGCCTCCATCGTCATCGACGCGGAATCCGGTTCCGTCCTGCATGCGGCAAGTCCCGACGCCAAATCCTATCCGGCGTCGCTGACCAAGGTGATGACCCTGTTCCTGCTGTTCGACGAGCTGGATGCGGGGCGCATCCGCCTCGACACCAAGTTTACCACCTCGGCCCATGCCGCCGCCCAGTCGCCGTCCAAGCTGGGGCTCGAGCCCGGCGAGAAGATCTCGGTGGAAAGCCTGATCCTCGCCCTGGTCACCAAGTCGGCCAACGACGCCGCCGTGGTGGCGGCCGAAGGCGTGGGCGGCACCGAGGCCAATTTCGCCCAGATGATGACCCGCAAGGCCCATGCGCTGGGCATGCGCTCCACCACCTACCGCAACGCCTCGGGCCTGCCGGATCTCGGCCAGGTGTCCACGGTGCGCGACCAGGCGACCCTGGCCCGCGCCCTGATCCGCCATCATCCCGGCTACTACAAGTATTTCTCCACCCGCCAGTTCGTCTATGACGGCCAGCCCATCAACACCCATAACCGCCTGATGCTGCGCTACCAGGGTGCCGACGGCATCAAGACCGGCTATATCCACGCCTCGGGCTTCAATCTCATCTCGTCGGCCAAGCGCGGCGACAAGCGCATCATCGGCGTGGTGTTCGGCGGCAACACCGCCGCGTCGCGCGACAAGCACATGGGTCAGCTGCTGGACAAGGGCTTCGCCAAGCTGCGGAAGGGCGAAAGCGTCGAGATGGCCGAGGCCGAGGCCGACGACCTGCCCGACCTCGACGAGCTGGTGGCCGCCGCCCAGGCGGCCAAGGCTCAGCCTAAGGCCAAGGCCGCCGCCAAGCCGGCTCCCGCCAAGAAGGTCGCCATGCGCGCCCCGGCCCGCGCCGCCAAGGATGACGACGACGACGACGACGCGGTGGGCGATGCCGACCCGGCGGGCTGGGCCATCCAGGTGGGCGCGTTCAACGAGTACCGGCCGGCCCACAAGGCGGCCAGCGATGCCGCCAAGAAGCTGGGCGGGCTGGTGTCCAAGGCCTCCATCGACATCGACAAGGCGGGCAAGGGCGCCAAGACGGTCTATCGCGCCCGCATCTCCGGCTTCACCGAGGACCAGGCCCGCGCCGCCTGCAAGCGCCTGGGCAAGGCCGGCAAAGCCTGCAAGCCGGTCAATCCCAACGCCTGATCGCGCTGTCATGGCTTGAGCGTTTTCAGCCTGAGGCGGTTGCCGTCTGTGCCTGAAAGACCCTTCGCTTTAGGCTCGGGGTGACAATCCGTCTTGGGTTTAGCGGGCTGCGGAAAAAGTCCCGTCATCCCCGCGAAGGCGGGGATCCATGCATCCACCAGCCACATCTTGTGTTGAGATGGTAGAATTGCGTCAACATGGCCCCCGCCTTCGCGGGGGGTGACGGGTAAAAGGGTGGCGGGCGAGTTTTTCCGCAGCCTGCTCTAATCCCGCCATCCCGCCATCAGGGCGCGGATGCGGGTGAGCGCCGCCCGCTTGTGGCGCAGGCGCCAGGTTTCGAGCCGCCATTCCTCGCGGCCGCCGGTGACACCCGGCGGGCAGAGGTAGCTTTCCGCCATCGCCTCGGTTCCGTCGCGCCTGCGGACCATCAGGCAGCCTACCCGGTATTCCGGCCCCTCGTAATGGTCGAGGCGGCGGCAGTCCCGCTCGTCCAGGCCGCGGACCAGAAGGCCCTCCACCGCGCCGGTGGGGTGGGGGATCAGCATGGGATAGGTGCGGCCGGCGATGTTGGTCCGCCGCCAGCCGCCCAGCCGGGCCGGCTCCATCAGCGCGGGGTCCGCCGTGCGCCCCAGCACCGCGGCCAGAACCTCTTCGTCCATCAGGGTGCCGAAGAAGAACATGGGCAGGGATTGGGGGGGATGGGGCGGCACTGGTCGGTCTCCGGACGCGGCTGGGCCGGAGCATAGCGTCCCGGGGCTTAGTCGGAAAGGCCCCTCGCCCGCTCGATGAGGATGCCGAAGGCCTCGGTGAAGGTCACCAGGGTGTCGCAGACCGGGGCGGTGAAGAAATTGGGAATGGCGGCTCCGAAAATCACGAAGCCCAACAGATGGCCATCCACGAGGATGGGGGCCGTCATGCTGGAGCGGGTGTCGGAATTGCGCGCGCCGCTGGTATGGAACCGGCCTTCCCCGCCGAACGCCGCCAGATCGTTGACGATTCTGGGCTCGTGGCTGTCGGCCAGCATGACCAGGGACGGGACGTCGGTCATCACGATCTCGTTCACATCGGGAGGGCCGGCGCCGTCCGAATTGCACGAGAAGGCCCAAAGCATGTCGTGTTGGGCGTCATAGACCGACAGCGAGGCATGGCGCAGGGGGGCGAAGCCCGGAAGCTGGCGGATCATGCCGTGCAGGCGACGGGCCGGTTCGCTCAGCCAGGCCACCACCCGGTCCATGGCCGGACCATCCGGCGGACCGAACGGGGCGGTGGGGGAAATGGGGGCGGCAAGGGGGGTGTCTGCGTTCATGATCATCATGCTAACCCCAGGGATTCCGCCGGGGGAAGGCACGACTTTAGTCCGATCGTGATGATTTCGGGTAAGCCCCCGACATCAATGAATGTCGGTCTGGAAGGCCCGGTGTATGCTTTTGCATGCATCCCAAAGAATGCAGGGGCGCTCCTCGGCGCAGCGGCAGCCATCGGCGATCAGCGGGGCGATGGAGTCGGAAGCCGCCATATGGCTGAGCAATCCGACGATGGCCCGAATCCGGTCCGGCAGGCAGTGGCGCAGGTCCTTGTCCATGGCGGCGTCCATCGGGCGGAGTTTGCTCATTCCATGGTATTAGGGTGTTCGACCGGGGGGAATGTCCGAATTGTCGCCATCCTCGACCAAGTGTGACGGGGTGGCATGGCGGCGGGCGATGGGGCCAAGCCCGTATTGAAAAGCGGCCGGCCCGGGCCGATACTCCAAGACGGGGAACGGGCGTTGATGACGGGTTCGCAGATGATGGACGTGATCGATGGCGGCTTGGCCCGCGTATCCCTGTTCTCCGACATGGACGAGACGGCGCTGGGCGATATCGAGGCCCGCTGCAACTGGTCGCGGGTTCCCACGGGCGCCCAGATCTTCGACAAGGACAGCGACACGCTGGACGTCTATTTCGTCGTCGAGGGGGCGGTGCGCATCCTGACCACCGGCTCGGACGAGCGCGAGGTCGCCCTGGCCGACGTCATCGCCGGCAATTACTTCGGCGAGCTCGCCGCCATCGACGGCATGAAGCGCTCGGCCCGCGTGGTGGCCACCAAGGATTCGGTGCTGGCCTCGCTGGAGGGCGGCGCCTTTCTCGAACTGATGCGCCAGTACCCGGTCATCGCCATCAAGGTGGTGGAGCGCCTCACCCGCATCGTGCGCAGCCTGGACAGCCGGGTCGCCCAGCTCTCCAGCCAAAGCGAAAGCCAGCGCGTGTGGGGCGAGATCCTCCGCCTCGCCCAGCCCGATCCGGCCAAGCCGGATTCGTGGCAGATCGCCGATCTGCCCAACCACAAGGAAATCGCCGCCTGGGCGGGCACCACCCGCGAAAAGGTGGCCCAGGCCATCGGCGAGCTGGCCCGCGAAGGCGTGGTGCGGCGCCGCTCCATGGGGCTGGTCATCTGCGACCTGCCCCGCCTGCAGCTGATGGCGGCGGCCCGCGGCGCCGCTTAAATCCCGCCAATTCCCACCGGGAGTCCCGCCCGTCCGGCCACATGGCCGGGCGATGGGGGCGGCTTTTGCTAAAATTTGAACTAATCTGCACAAATAAAACTTATGTCTCTGTGCGAGTCTTCACAGAAAGATTTGGTATGGTATGGCAAATATTGTCTCACGAGATAGGGGCGGGAACGCGAAACGCAGTTCAGACCCGGGACACTCGAACGGAAGCGATGAGATGGTTCAGAGTTTCCGCGAACAGATTAAAGGAGATGACAAATGTTTACTTCGATCCGCAACACCATGACCAAGATCTCCCGTGACGAGCAGGGCGCCACCGCCATCGAATACGGTCTGATCGCCGCCCTGATCTCCATCATCGCCATCCCCGGCATGCTGCTGGTCGGCCCCCGCATCCTGACGGCTTTCAATACCATCGCCGGCAGCATGTAGCAGGAGATGCGGCCGCCAAGGCTGCGCAGCAGAATATAAACAGGGCGCCCTGGATCGGGGCGCCTTTTTTATTTTGATTGGAATGAATGCGCCTGTTGTAAGTGTAATTCTTTGGTATCTGTGGATAATTTCACTGTGCGCCATGATGGTGGCCGCTAGGATTAATGTAGGAAGCGGGATGAAGTCGGGTCGTGAATCTTCCGGATGGAAGCATATCGGCCCCTGGAGGCGGGAATGGGCAATATCATCCTCATGATTTCGGCGATTGTTTTCGTCGCGGCGCTGCTGGACGCGGCCTGGGGCGACCTGCGCGCCTTGCGCATCCCCAACCGCGTGCCGCTCACCGTGCTGGCGGCCTTCGTGCCGGCCGCCCTGGCCATGGGCCTGGACGGCGAGGCCTGGCTGGCGCATCTGGGCACCGGCGTCCTCTCCTTCGTCGCGGCGGCCATGCTGTTCAGCCTGGGGGTGTGGGGCGGCGGCGACGCCAAGCTGGTGCCGGCCGTGCTTCTCTGGGTCGGCCCCGCCGAGCTGCCGCGTTTCCTGCTGGTCATGGCCCTGGTCGGCGGCCTGGTGGCGCTGGCCGCCCTGGTGCGGCGCCGCGCCGAGGCCGGGGACTTGCGCCCGGTGATGCGCGGCCATGTTCCCTACGGCGTCGCCATCGCCGCCGGCGGTCTGGACTGGGCGGCGGTGAGCCTGCTGCCCCGGCTGGCCGGCTGAGTTCGGGGAGAGGTGCGTCATGCGACCCATCGTCATCATCGTCGTGGTGGCCGCCCTGGCGGCCGGGGGCACCGCCATGCTGGCCAAGTCCTGGCTCGACCGCCAGGAGGCGCGCCGCGCCAAGGCGGCCGACGAGCCCGCCACCGTGGAGGTCCTGATCGTCGCCCGCGACGTGCCGTCGGGCGCCGCCCTGGTCGGCGACGACCTGCGCTATGACGTCTGGCCGAAATCGGCGGCGGGCGACCGCCTGGCGGTGCGCAAGCCGGGCGAGGACACCAAGGCGGCCTTCGTCGGCATGATCGCGCGCCGGCCGCTGGCCGAGGGCGAGCCGGTCTCCGCCGCCACCACCTTCCGGCCCGAGGCGTCGGGCGTGCTGGCGGGCATGCTGGGGGCGGGCATGCGCGCCGTCTCCATCGCCATCACCAACCCCACCGCCGTGTCGGGCTTCATCACGCCCGGGGACCGGGTGGACGTGGTGCTGGCCACCGATATCAAGAAGGCCGACGAGGGCGGCCCTGCCATGGAATCGGGCAGCGGGCTGCTGCTTCGCTACGGCGCCGAGACGGTGCTGGCCGATCTTCGGGTGCTGGCCATCGACCAGCAGATCACCAGGGGGCGCGACGGCGCGCCCATCCAGGGCAAGACCGCCACTCTCGAGGTTACGCCGAAACAGGCCGAGGTGCTGACCGTGGCCGGCATGATGGGCAACCTGCAACTGTCCCTGCGGCCGCCGCGCGGCTCGGAATCGGCGCCGTCGCCCGCGTCGGCCGAGACACTGGACTTCACCGCCGACCTGGAAGCTGGCAAGGTGCTGCAAGCGGTGGTCGGCTTCAAGCCGAAGGCCGAGCGCGCGGCGCCGCCCGCTCCCAAGGGTGTGCGGGTCAACCGCGCCGGCCAGATCAGTTCGGAAGGGGTGGGACGATGATCCGGCGTCAGTTGTTTGCCGCCTTGCTGGCGGTGCTCGTGGCCGCGCCCGCCCTGGCGCGGGACGAGGAGCCGCCGCCGCCGCTGGCCTCGCCGCGCGCCAAGGTGGTCAGCGTGGACGCCCCGGCCGAACCGGCCCGGGCGCCGCGTCCCGGCACGCCGCAGGTCCTGCGGGCCGGTGCCGCCGTTTCGGCCGAATCCATGCAGGTCCCGGTGGGCAAGAGCATCGATCTGCCCCTGCCCGGCGCCGTCAGGGACGTGGTGATGGGCAATTCCGACATCGCCGATGTGATCGTGCGCGCCCCCAATCTGGTCCACATCACCGGCCGGGCGGTGGGGCAGACCAATGTCTTCCTGATGGACCGCTCCGGCCGGGTCATGCGCCGCATCGATCTCAACGTGTCCATCGATTCCCAGGCGGTGAAGGACGCTCTGCGCGCCGTGCTTCCCGACGAGCGCTCCATCGCCGTCGAGGCGGTGGCCGACAGCCTGTACCTGTCGGGCGCGGTGAAGAACGACGCGGCGGTCCGCGACGCCAAGCTGGTGGCGCGGCGCTTCGTGGCCGACGACACCAAGCTGGTCAACCTGCTGCGCGTGGTCAACGAGCAGCAGGTGCTGCTTCACGTCAAGGTGGCCGAGATCCAGCGCACCGTGCTGAAGGAGTTGGGGGTGGGCGTCACCGCCAACAAGGCCATTCCGCTCTTCGGCGGCGCCGCCATCGGGTCGGGGTCGAAGACCAGCGCCTCGGTGGGGCTGATCGATTCGTCCAGCTCGGCCATCTTCGGCACCGCCACCATCACCGGCATCGGCGCGCTGGTGGCCAATCTCAACATCCTGGAAAACCAGGGCCTGATCCGCACCCTGGTCGAGCCCAACCTGACGGCGGTGTCGGGCGAGACCGCCACCATGCTGGCCGGCGGCGAGCTGCCCATTCCCGTCTCCCAGACCAACGGCGCCATCAACATCGAGTTCAAGCCCTATGGCGTGCTGCTGGCCTTCACCCCCGTGGTGCTCGATCCCGGCCGCCTCAGCCTGAAGATGAGCACCGAGGTCAGCGCCATCGACACCGCCAACAAGACCGCCGTCAGCTCGACCATTTCGGTTCCCGCCTTCAAGGTGCGGCGCGCCGGCTCCACGGTGGAACTGCCCTCGGGCGGCTCGCTGATGATCGCCGGCCTTTTGCAGAACGACATCACCAGCAACATCGCCGGCCTGCCCGGGCTGATGGACCTGCCGGTGCTGGGCTCGCTGTTCCGCTCCAACGCCTTCCAGAGGAACGAGACCGAACTGGTGGTGATCCTGTCGGCCTATGTGGTCCGCCCGCTGGAGCAGCCGGGGCTGGCCACCCCCAACGACGGCTTCGCCCCCAGCTCGGACCTGAAGCGCTTTCTGCTGGGCCGGTTGCAGGACACCTACACCACCCGCTCCCGCGAAGCGCCGGCCGCGCCCCCGGCCCTGCAGGGCCCCTATGGCCATATCGTCCAGTGAGGAGGACATCATGACTTCGTTCCGCGCCGTCCTCTCCGCCCTGGTCCTGGCTCCGCTGCTCGGCGGTTGCGCCGCCGATCTGGCCGAGCACGATTATCGCCTGGCCCACCCTATCGTCGTGGAGGAAAAGGCGGCGGTGGCCCTGTTCGCCCGCCCCGCCGAGGGCGCGCCGCTGTCCTCCGCCGACCGTGACCGCCTGGGCCGTCTGGCCGAGGAATCGCTCAGGCGCGGCGCCGGCGCCATCGAGATCACCGCCGGTGCGCGGCCGGGCGAGGAGGCGGGCGCCCAGGCCTTCGCCCAGACCCTGGCCGACACGCTGCGTGCCTGGGGCGTGGCCGCGGTGAACGTGGCGGTGGCCAGCGGTCCCGATGCCGCCCTTCAACCCGGCCAGGCCCAGGTCCGGGTGCCGGTCTGGGAGGCCAAGGCGCCGGAATGCGGTACTTTCGACCGGGGGCTCAACCCGGACTATGCCAACGCGCCTCACAGCAACTGGGGCTGCTCCCTTCAGCGCAACCGGGCGCTGATGGTGCAGAACCCGGCCGATCTGGTCCGCGCCCGCGAAACTTCGGGCCGCGACGGCGCCCGGGCCTCCACCGTGCTGGAGAAGTACGGCAAGGGCGATGCCACCGGTTCGGCCAAGGAAGCCCTCAGCGCCGGCTCGACCTCGGATGTGGGATCGTCGGCCGGCGCGAAATCCTCGGGCGGGAGCAAGTAGGAGGCGGACATGGCCTATCGCCTGACCATCGAGGCGTTCTGCTGCGGCCCCGACACCGCCGAGGCCCTGCGCGCCGCCGTCCTCGACCGGCCGCTGGCCAAGTCGCGCCTCGGTCTGATGGAGGGCGGGCTGGCGGCGGCCATCGGCCATTACGCCGACCTGCCCACGCCCCAGGTGCTGGTGGTGGAGGAGACCGACCCGGCCTTGCTGCGGTCGCGCCTCGACCAACTGGCCGAGGTCTGCGTCGCCGGCACCAAGGTGGTGGTGATCGGCCCCACCAACGACATCCGCCTCTACCGCGAGCTGATGGCCAAGGGCGTCGCCGACTACCTGCCCGCCCCGGTGGCCCCCCGCCAGTTGGTGGACAGCCTGACCGGCCTGTTCGCCGACCCGGCTTCGGCGCCGCGGGCCCGGGTGGTGGCCTGCTGGGGGGCGCGCGGCGGCACCGGCTCGTCCACCATCGCCCAGAATCTGGCCTGGGCGGCGTCGCGCCATCTGGGCGAGCAGGTGATTCTCATCGATCTCGACCTGCCCTTCGGCACCTCGATCCTGGCCTTCAACCTGGACACCAAGCAGAGCGTGGCCGACGCCCTGGCGAACCCCGAGCGCCTGGACGAGGTGCTGATGGACCGCTGCATGTCCGAATACGACGACCATCTGCAGGTCCTGGCCGCACCCGGCGACGGGCGCAGCCGCGTGTCCATTTCTCCCGACGCCGTCGAGCACATGGTGGAGCTGGCGTCGCGCATGGCCGCCCTGGTGGTGCTCGATATCCCCCATGTGTGGGACCAGTGGAGCGAAGCTGCCCTGGCCGCCGCCGACGAGGTGGTGGTCACCGCCATTCCCGATTTCGCATGCTTGCGCGACACCAAGGTGCTGCTGGAACTGCTGTCTCCCCGCCGCCAGGGCTTGAGCCAGCCCCGCCTGGTGCTCAACCGGGCCGAGAACGGCCGCAAGGCGCAGTTGTCGGCCAAGGATTTCGCCGAGACATTGAAAGTCCAGCCCGCCCTGGTGATTCCCGCCGATCCGGCGCTGTTCGGCGAGGCGGCCACCGAGGCCCGCATGCTGGGCGAGGTGGCGGAAGGCCACAAGATCAGCCAGTCCCTGGCGCAACTGGCGGCGGCGCTGTCGGGCAAGGCGGCGTCCCCGGCGCGCAAGCCGTCGGGGGGCAAGGGCCTGCTCGGCTGGCTGAGGAGATAGGCCATCATGTTCGGCCGGCGCTCCGCTCCTCCCGACCCCAAGGCCCAGCCCGTCCGCGAGACGGCGAAGCCCGCCGCGATTCCCGCCCCGGCCGCGGCGGCGCGGGGGGCGGAGCTGGACCAGCGCCTGTCCGACATCAAGATCGCCATCTTCAACGACCTGATCGATTCGGTGGACCCCACCGAGCTGGGCAACCTGGAGCCGGCCCAGGTGAGGGAGGAGATTTCGGACATCGTCGCCGAGATCATCTCCATGCGGAACCTGGTGATCTCGGCCGCCGAGCAGCAGGTGGTGATCAGTGACATCTGCAACGACGTGCTGGGCCTGGGGCCGCTGGAGCCGCTGATCGCCAGGGACGACATCGCCGACATCATGGTCAACGGCGCCGACAAGGTCTACATCGAGACCGATGGGCGCATCGAGCTCACCGACATCAAGTTCCGCGACAACGCCCAGCTGATGAACATCTGTCAGCGCATCGTGGCGGCGGTGGGCCGGCGCGTGGACGAATCCAGCCCCATCTGCGACGCCCGCCTGGCCGACGGCTCGCGCGTCAACGTCATCGCGCCGCCCTTGGCCATCGACGGGCCGACGCTGACCATCCGCAAGTTCAAGCGCGAGAAGCTGACGCTGGAAAAGCTGGTGGAATTCGGCTCCCTGTCCGCCCCGGCCGCCCGCGTGCTGCAGATCGCCTCGGCGGTCAGGTGCAACATCCTGATCTCGGGCGGCACGGGGTCGGGCAAGACCACGCTGCTGAACTGCATGACCCGCTACATCGACCAGACCGAGCGCATCGTCACCTGCGAGGACGCCGCCGAGCTGCAATTGCAGCAGCCCCATGTGGTGCGCCTGGAAACCCGCCCGCCCAACCTGGAAGGGGCCGGGGCCATCACCATGCGCGATCTGGTGAAGAACTGCCTGCGCATGCGGCCCGAACGCATCATCGTCGGCGAGGTGCGCGGGCCGGAAGCCTTCGACCTGCTCCAGGCCATGAATACCGGCCATGACGGCTCCATGGGCACCATCCACGCCAACACGCCGCGTGACGCCCTGTCGCGCGTCGAGAACATGGTGGCCATGGGCGGCTACAACCTGCCGGCCAAGGCGGTGCGCGAGCAGATCGCGTCGGCCGTCAACATCATCGTCCAGGCGTCGCGCCTGCGCGACGGCTCGCGCAAGATCACCCATGTCACCGAGGTGGTGGGCATGGAAGGCGAGATCATCACGCTGCAGGATCTGTTCGTCTTCGAGTTCGAGGGCGAGGACAGCCGAGGCCGCATCCTGGGCCGCCACCGGCCCACCGGCCTGCGTCCCGCCTTCTGGGACCGCGCCCGCTATTATGGCCTGGAGCGCGACCTGGCCGAGGCGCTGGGAGAGGTCCATGTTTGACCTGCTCGCCCGCCTGCCGCCGGAAATCGCCGTGCTGGTGGCGGTGCTGCTGGTCGCCCTGGCGGTGCTGGGCTGGTCCATGGTGGCCTTGATCCACGGTCCCCGGGCCCGGCTGAAGCGCCGCCTCGCCGTGGTGGCGGGAGGCCAGGCCCCGGCGCGGCGCCAGGCGGTGCGCGGGCCCCAGCGCAAATCGGTGCAGGCCCGCCTCAGGGAAGTGGAAGGCGCGCGCCAGCGGCGCTTCGGCTACCGCCTGCGCGAGCAGCTGATGCAGGCGGGCTGGCGGATCGAGGTCTGGCACTATCTGGCCGGCTCGGCCGCCCTGGCCCTTTTGGTCCTGGCGGTGGGCGAGGCCTCGGGCCTGCCGCTTGTCTGGGGCCTGCCGTCCGCCCTGTGTCTGGGAATCGGAGCGCCCAAGCTGATCCTGGGCGTGGCGGCGGGCAAGCGGCTCAAGGCCTTCGTCGCCCAGTTCGCCGACGCGCTGGACGTGGTGGTGCGCGGCATCCGTTCCGGCCTGCCCCTGGGCGAATGCATCGCCATCATCGGCCGCGAGATGCCCGATCCCGTGGGCGCCGAGTTCCGCCAGATCACCGAGGGCACCCGTATCGGCCTGACGCTGCACGAGGCCATGGCCCGCGCGGTGGAGCGCATGCCCATGGCCGAGATGCGCTATTTCGCCATCGTGCTGGCCATCCAGCAGCAGACCGGCGGCAATCTGGCCGAGACGCTCGCCAAGCTGTCCGAGGTGCTGCGCGCCAGGAAGCGCATGCGCGACAAGGTCCAGTCCTATGCCGCCGAGGCCCGCGCCTCGGCCGCCATCATCGGCTCGCTGCCCCTGCTGGTGGTGGGCATCCTGTCGCTGGTGGCGCCGCAATATATCGGCCTGCTGTTCACCACCGAGCTGGGCAACGTCCTGCTGGCCATCGGCCTGCTGACCGAGGGGGTGGGCGTGCTGGTGATGCGCAACATGATCAATTTCGACATCTGAGGGGGGCGGGATGCTGGTCCACACCTTCACCTGTCATCCTGAGCGTAGCGAAGGATCTCCGTCTGGCCTGGTGGATCCGGGCCGGACAAGACGGAGCAGGACGGGATCCCTCCTCCCGATGGTCGTCGGGATGACAGGCGGGGCTCAGTCATGCTGACGACCCTCATCATGGTCATGGCGGCGCTGGCGGCGGCGGCTTCGGTCCTGGCGGTGGCCCTGCCGCTTCTGGCCCGCGACCGCCGGGCGTCGCGCATCAGGGCGGTGTCGTCGCGCCGCCGCGAATTGTCCGAGCGCCAGAAGGCCGAGCTGGATCAGGGACGCGCCCCCGGCCGGCGGCGCGGCCAGCGTCCCCAGCGCCGCGTCGCCCTGATGCGCGCGGTCATCGACCGTCTGAAGCTGCAGGACGTGCTGGAGGCCAAGGCGCTGAAGGCCAAGCTGGCCAGCGCCGGCTGGCGTGGCCAGGCGGCGCCGCTCACCTTCATCTTCGCCCGGGTGGCGCTGCCGGTGCTGCTGCTGGTGCTCGGCCTGATCTACGCCACCACCTTGTTCGACGAGCAGCCGCTGATGGTCCGCGTCCTGATCCTGGCGGTGGCCATGGGCATCGGCGCCCTGCTGCCCGACATCTGGCTCGCCAACGCGGTGCAGAAGCGGCAGATGGCGCTCAGCCGGGCCTTTCCCGACGCGCTCGACCTCATCGTCATCTGCGTCGATGCCGGGTTGTCGGTGGAGACGGCGCTGGGCCGCGTCACCGAGGAAATGATGATCGGCGCGCCCGAGATGGCCGAGGAAATCGGGCTGACCGCCGCCGAGCTGGCCTTCCTGGCCGACCGCCGCCACGCCTGGGAGAATTTCGCCGAACGCACCGGCCTGGCCCAGGTCAAATCCCTTTCGACCGCCCTGATCCAGTCCGAGAAATACGGCACGCCGGTGGCCCAGGCGCTGAAGGTCATCGCCCAGGAAAACCGCGAGGGCCGCATGGCGGCGGCCGAGAAGAAAGCCGCCGCCCTGCCGGCCAAGCTGACCGTGCCGATGATCGTCTTCTTCCTGCCGGTGCTGTTCCTGATCATCGCCGGTCCGGCGGCGATCCAGGTCTCAGGGATGATGAAGTGAATTCCCGCATCGGGAGCTGACGGCGAAGGGGAGCGAGCCCGGGAGCGGCGCGCATTCGGTCTTGGCCTTGTGGCTGCAGACGGTGCGGCAATGGCTGCCCATTTCGTACAGGCGCCAATTGCCGGGCTCGAACCACTTGCGGGCGAAGTTTTCGGCATCCTGGCGGCTGATGAACTTCGCCTCGTCGAATTTGGGGGCGATGTAGGGGGTCCGGCAAGTGGCCTTGAGCCAATCGATCATCTCAATGAGAAGTTCGACCTGATGCCCTCCCCAGACGTTGGCCGTGCCTCGAATGCAATACTTCATGGGGCTGCACCTTGTGGTATTACCAGCCGAAGGCTGATAGCTACGTTTCAGTGCAAACATATTGCTGCGTTGGGCCTGCGTGTTACACGTCCTTATTGAAACAACTTCCGGCGAGGTTTGTCGAGTTGCCGCGATCAGCGCCGCGCCGAGGCCGCCAGGGCGCGCAGTGTGTCGGCGTTGACCTTGGCCTGTTCCGGCGAAAGATCTCGGCGCGCCATGCGTTCGGCCTCGGCGCCCTCGCCCTTCAAGGCCAGCAGCAAGGCGAGGTTCTGGCGCACCTGGGCGGTGGCGGCGGGCAGGTCGGCGGCGCGGACAAGCGTCGCCAGCCCGGCGTCCAACTGGCCGGAAAGGGCCTGGGACAGCCCCAGATTGTTCAGCACGGCGGCGTTGTCGGGGGTGATCTCCAGGGCGCGGGCATAGGCCGCCTGGGCCTCGGCGGCGCGGCCCTGGGAATCCAGCGCCACGCCCAAGGTGGAGTGGACCTCCCAATTGCCGGGCGTCATGGTCCGCGCCTCCTCCAGCACCTTGACGCACAAGGCGGCGCGGTCGGCGGCGAGATAATCCTTGCCCAGTTCCAGCAGGGCCTCGGCATCGCGGCCCAGGCGGGCCAGATGGGCCTGCATCAGGTCGGCCGCCGCCTGGCCCTGGCCGGAATAGCGCAGGTTGCGGGCCAGACCGATGGCCAGGCCGGTGTCGTCGGGGCGGCGCTGGTACAAGGTGGAGAAGTGCTGTATGGCGCCGCGATAGTCGCGGCCGGCCTCGGCCGCCAGGGCCGAGGCGCGCAAGGAGGGCTCCACCGCCGAGGACAGCCCGTTGTCCCCGCCGCCGGTCACCGAGCAGGCGGCCAGCATCAGGGCGAGGGGCAGGGCGGCGAGGCGGCTGGTCATGTCTGGGACTCCGAAAGCGCTTGGGGTTATCATCCATACTCATACGCCTTTGTGAAGCCTACCACTGTGGCCGGCTTCATTCATGCCTAGGATGAAAGGCGTCACCACGTGCGATCGAGGTTCGCCATGACGTCCCGTTATTGCTTCTCCCTGCTGCTTGCCGGCCTGATCTGGGCCGCCCCCTCGGCGGGATCGGCGGCGGAGATGCTGGAAGTGCCCCTGGGCGGCGCCAGCTTGCTGCCCATGCGGGGCATGGCCCGCTCGGTGGTGGTGGGCAATCCCGCCATCGCCGACGTCACCGTCGATGGCCCCGGCACCATCACGGTGTTCGGCAAGGCGCCGGGCGGCACCACCCTGGCGGTGCTCGATGCCGGCGGCGGCGTGCTGTTTCAGCGCCGGGTGGTGGTCCTGGCCGGCGGCGACACGTCGGTGACGCTTCGCTACGGCACCGGCAAGAATTGGGTGCCGGGCGGGGCGACGGCCATCGTCGATTGCGGCCTCAACACCTGCGCCCCGGCCAACGTCTTGTCGGGGGAAAGCCCGTACAAGGCAAAGGCGGCCGGCGCCGCGCCCGCGCCGCAAGTTCCGCCGCAATAATCATCCCGACATTGTGAGGCCCGCCACGGAAACGAGGCGGCGGAACATGCCATGATATCCACCGGATAATTTCATGGGCGATGCCATGTTCAGGCGGATGTTCCAGCGGATCGGAAATTTACGGCGGGACCAGCGCGGCTCGGTCATGCTGGAGTATTCCATTCTGCTGCTGCCCGCCCTGATGATTCTGTTCGGCATCTTCGAGATGGGGATGGTTCTGTTCGAGACCTCGGTGGTGGAAGGCGCCACCCGCGACGCGGCGCGGCGGCTGCGCACCGGTCAGGCCCAGACCAGCGCCGATCCCGCCGGCGCCTTCCGCCAGACGTTCTGCGCCTCGCTGTTCGGCCTGTACAATTGCAGCTCGTTCACCTTCGACGTGCGCAGCTTCTCCGACTTCACCGCCATCACCCTGCCGGCGCCGCAATTCGATGCCCAGGGCAACGTGTCAAACGCCCAGTTCACCCCGGGCGGCGCGGGAACCATCATGACGGTGCGGGTGATCTACCGCCACGTCTTCGCCACGCCGCTGATCGGCAGGCTGATGGGGGCGGGAGGCGGCAACACCCTGCCGGTGACCTCGACCGCGGTGTTCAAGTCGGAGCCGTATTCATGAGCCCCGCGACGCTCCGGCGCCTGATGGGCGACCGCAAAGGCGTGGCGGCGGTGGAATTCGCCCTGACCCTGCCCATCATGATCACCGCCCTGCTGGGCACGGTGGAGATCACCAATCTGGTCAAGAGCTACGGCAAGACCGTTTCGGCGGCCCAGACGGTGGCCGATCTGGCCGCCCAGTCCTCGGCGCTCACCACCGCCCAGATGGATTCCATCCGCACCGCCGCCCAGCGGGTGCTCGATCCCCTGGTCAGCAATGCCGGCAATCTCGGCCTGGACGTGGTCAGCGTCGGATTCGACGCCGCCGGTACTCCCAGCCAGTTGTGGCGCTACCAGTGGGGCGCGGTGTCGGGCGCGCCGTCGCTGGCCGGGGCCAAGGGGCTGGGCGCGGCGGGGGAAAGCGTGATCATGGTCCGTCTTTCCTATGTCTGCGTGCCGGTGCTCCACCATCTGGTGCCCAGCAAGACCTTCACCGAGATGTCCTATACGCGCCCCCGTCTGGTGCGCAAGATCGCCTTGAACGGCGTGGGAGGCTAGCCATGCTCCGATCCCTGCTCGCCCGCCTGATCCGCAGCCGCGACGGCAACATGGTGATCATGCTGGCCATCGGCCTGCTGCCCATCGTCGCCACCATCGGTCTGGGGGTGGACGTGGCCCGCGCCTATGCGGTGAAGAGCCGCATGGCCGCCGCGCTGGACGCCGCCGCCCTGGCGGTGGGATCAAGTTCGGGCACCGACGCCCAGCTTTCCGCCGTGGCGCAGAAATTCTTCGACGCCAATTATCCCCCCGGCAGCCTGGGGGCCCACCCGTCCGTCGCGGTCAAGGTGAGCGGCGACGTCATCTCGGCCAGCGCCTCGGCGGCGGTCGCCACCGTGTTCATGAAGGTGATGGGGGTGAACGAGGTGCCCATCGCGGTCGACAGCACGGTGAACCGCCAGATCGCCGGGCTGGAACTGGCCATGGTGCTGGACAACACCGGCTCCATGACCACCAACAACAACATCCAGGCGGTGCGCGACGCCGCCAACCAGCTGACCGACATCCTGTTCGGCACGGCGACGGTGCATCCCTATCTGAAGATCGCCCTGGTGCCCTATTCGGTGGCGGTCAATCCCGGTTCGGTGGCGCCCAGCCTGATCACCACCGGCGACACCTACGCCCCCAACAACGTGCTGGGCTGGAAGGGCTGCGTGGTGGAGCGGGCAGGCGCCAACGCCATGGGCGACACCTCGGCGGCGACAGCCCCCTGGACCCGCTACAACTGGCTGCCGGCCATCGACAATTACTACGACGTCACCAAGGCCTCCACCGTCTACGCCAGCCCGTCCCACGGCAACGGCTCCACCGGTCCCAATGTGGGCTGTCCGACGGCCATCACGCCGCTCACCAACGTCAAGGCGACGCTGACCGCCGCCATCAACGCCCAGGAGGCGTGGAGCCGGGGCGGCACGCTGTCGGATGTGGGCATGGCCTGGGGCCTGCGCGTGCTGTCGCCCGAGCCGCCCTTCACCGAGGGGCTGCCCTGGGGCACGCCCAAATGGAGCAAGGCGGTGATCCTGATGACCGACGGCGACAACCAGTTCTACAAGCTGACCAGCAATACCGGCGTCAACAAGGTCAACAGCGCGGTGAATTCCGATTACAGCGCCTATGGCCGCCTGGACGAGCTGGGCCGCATCGGCACCACCAGCACCACCACCGCCAAGACCACCATCAACAACCGCCTCGCCTCGGTATGCAACGCCATGAAGGCCAAGAACATCATCGTCTATACGGTGACCTTCACCTCGGGCATCAACCAGGCCACCAAGGACATCTACAAGACCTGCGCCACCGACCCGTCCAAGTACTTCGACTCGCCCTCCCAGGACGAGTTGAAGAGCGCCTTTCGCGCCATCGCCACCAGCCTCAGCAATCTTCGGGTCAGCCAGTAGAGCCGCATGCTTCTCAGTCGCCGGGCGCGGGCCTCAAGCCCGCTTGGCTTCCGCGGCATAAGCCGCGCGGCCCCTTGGGCCTAGCCGGGCCTCGATCGGGGCCCGGCATCAAACTCCATATAAAGTTTATGGGCAGGCGTTGCCGTTGAGAGGCGTTCGCACTAATGTGGGCCGGTCATGTCCGCGTCATTGCCGTCCGTCCCCGCCGTCAAAGCGCTTTCCTCCCGCCCGCCCGGCGCGGGCTGGGTGGTTCTGGCCGTGGGGCTGGCGGGGCTGGTCGCCCTGCCGGTGGTGGTGGTGGCGGCCAATCTGGTGGCGCCCACCGAAGGGGTGTGGAGCCATCTGGCCGAGACGGTGCTGGGGTCCTATATCGCCAATTCCCTGTGGCTGATGCTGGGCGTCGGCGTGGGCGTCGGCATCGGCGGGGTGGGCACCGCCTGGCTGGTCACCATGTGCCGCTTTCCGGGAAGCCGTCCTTTGGAATGGGCGCTGCTGCTGCCCATGGCCATGCCGGCCTATGTGGTCGCCTATACCTATACCGGGCTGCTGGATTACGCCGGGCCGGTGCAGTCGTCCTTGCGCGCCCTGTTCGGCTGGAAAAGCGCGCGGGATTACTGGTTCCCCGAGGTGCGGTCGCTAAGCGGGGCCATCTGGGTGATGAGCATGGTGCTCTATCCCTATGTCTACATGATGGCGCGGGCCGCCTTTCTGGAACAGTCGGTCTGCGTGCTGGAGGCGGCGCGCACCCTGGGGCGCTCGCCCTGGCGGGCCTTCGTCCAGGTGGCGCTGCCGCTGGCCCGCCCGGCGGTGGTGGCGGGCGTGGCCCTGGCCCTGATGGAGACGCTGAACGATTTCGGCACCGTCCATTACTTCGCCGTGGACACCTTCACCACCGGCATCTACCGCACATGGCTGGGCCTGGGCCAGCCGGCGGCGGCGGCGCAGCTGGGCGCGGTGCTGATGCTGTTCGTCCTCTCGCTGGTCCTGGCCGAGCGCATGTCGCGGGGAGCGGCCCGCTTCCACCACACCACCGGCCGCTACCGCCGCCTGCCCCAGCTGGAGCTGAGGGGGGCTAAGGCCCTGGCCGCCCTGGCGTTCTGCGCCATGCCGCTGGTCTTGGGCTTCCTGGCCCCCGGCGGCATGCTCGCCGTCTGGGTGGTGCAGGACGGAATCCTTTCCGGGCTGGGCGAACTGGCCGGCAACAGCCTGATTCTGGCCGGCATGGCGGGCATGGCGGCCGTGGCCGTGGCCCTGCCGCTGGCCTATGCCCAGCGGCTGCGGCCCTCCCCCCTGGTCAAGACCTGCGTGCGGCTGGCCTCGCTGGGCTATGCGGTGCCGGGTTCGGTCATCGCCGTGGGCATCATGGTGCCGCTCACCGCGCTCGACCGCATGCTGGGCGGCTTGTTCCTCACCGGCACTGTGGTGGCGCTGACCTACGCCTATCTGGTGCGCTTCCTGGCGGTGTCGGTCAATGCGGTGGAATCCAGCCTGGGCAAGATCACGCCGTCCATGGAGGCCGCCGCCCGGACGCTCGGCGCCGGGCTGGGCAAGACCCTGCGGCGCGTCCACATCCCCATGATGCGCACCAGCCTGCTGTCGGCGGCGCTGCTGGTCTTCGTGGACGTGATGAAGGAATTGCCGGCCACCCTGCTGATGCGTCCCTTCAATTTCGACACCCTGGCGACCCGGACCTTCACCCTGGCCTCCGACGAGCGCCTGGCCGACGCGGCGGCGCCCGCTTTGGCCATCGTGGTGGCCGGACTGCTGCCGGTGATGCTGCTGAGCCGGGCCATCGCCCGTTCCCGACCCGGAGAAGAGGAATGACCGAGACCGGCCTGATCATCGAGTCCGTCAGCCACGATTACGGCGGCAAGGAGGTGGTGCGCGAGGTCTCCCTGCGGGTGGGGCCGGGCGAGCTGGTCTGCCTGCTGGGGCCGTCGGGCTGCGGCAAGACCACCACCTTGCGCATTGCCGCCGGGCTGGAGGCGCCGCGCAAGGGGCGCGTCTTCCTGGGCGGCCGGCTGGTGTCGGGTGACGGCACCCATCTGGCGCCCGAGCATCGCAACGTGGGCTTCCTGTTCCAGGACTACGCCCTGTTCCCCCATCTGAACGTCCTGGGCAATGTCGAGTTCGGCCTGGATCGCCTGTCTAAGACGGAACGGCGGGGCCGGGCGCTGGCGGTGCTCGATCAGGTGGGCATGGCGGCTTACGCCGATGCCTGGCCGCACCAATTGTCGGGCGGGCAGCAGCAGCGGGTGGCGCTCGCCCGCGCGTTGGCCCCCCACCCAAAGCTGATGCTGCTGGACGAGCCGTTCTCGGGCCTGGACAAGCGACTGCGCGATCAGGTGCGGGACGAGACCCTGCACGTGCTGAAGACCTCGGGCGTCTCGACCCTGATGGTCACCCACGACCCCGAGGAGGCCATGTTCATGGCCGACCGCATCGCCGTCATGCGGGCGGGCAAGGTGGTGCAGATGGGCGAACCCGCCCTGCTCTACAATCGCCCGGTGGATGCCTTCGTGGCCTCCACCTTCGGCGAGATCAACGTGATCGAGGCCCAGGTGGCGGGCGGCGCGGTGGAGACGGCCGTGGGCCGCTTCGCCGCCCCGGGACTGGACGAGGCCCAGGCGGCCGGGGTGCTGATCCGCCCCGAGGGCGTAACCCTGACCGCAGCCTCCGACGGCGAGGGCGTGGTGCTGGTCAGCCACCATCTCGGCCGCTCCAGCCTGGTCCATCTGCGGGTGGAAAAGCCCGGAATGGCGCCGCAGCACCTGCACGCCCGCCTGCCCGGTTCCATCTGTCCGGCGGAAGGGGCGCGGGTCCGCCTGCACATAGACCCCGCCCAGGCCTTCGTCTTTCCCGCCGGGGGCGACGGACCCTGATTTTCCCCAAGGCCCTTTTTTTAATACGGGAACCATGCTACATGATTATGAGAATGCGAGTCCGTCGCAATATCAACTGGTCATGAGGGCAAGGTCATGATGCGTCTGCTGGGTCTGGTATTGGGTGGCGTGATGGCGGTTGGGGCCGCCGCCGCCGCCGAGGTCAACGTCTATTCGGCGCGCAAGGATCACTTGCTGAAGCCGGTGCTCGACCAGTTCACCGCCAAGACGGGGATCAAGGTCAACCTGCTGTCGGCGGGCGAGGAGCAGTTGCTGGAGCGCCTGAAGAGCGAAGGCCCGGGCAGCCCCGCCGACCTGTTCATCACCACCGACGTGGCCCATCTGCACAAGGCGCGCGTCGCCGGGGTGCTAGCGCCCACCCAATCGGCCGAGCTGGACAAGAACATTCCCGCCCGCTACCGCGATCCCCAGGGCTATTGGTACGGGTTGTCGGCCCGCGCCCGCGTGGTGCTCTACGCCAAGGACCGGGTGAAGCCCGCCGAGCTTTCCACCTACGAGGATCTGGCCGATCCCAAGTGGAAGGGCCGCATCTGCGTGCGCTCGTCGTCGTCCACCTATAACCAGTCGCTGCTGGCCGGGCTCGTCGCGGTGATGGGGCCTGATAAGGCCGAAGCCTGGGCCAAGGCCATGGTCGCCAACATGGCGCGCAAGCCCCAGGGCGGCGACCGCGACCAGATCGCCGCCGTGGCCGCCGGCCAGTGCGACCTGGCCATCGCCAACACCTATTATTTCGGCGGCATGCAGGCCTCGCCCAAGGCCGAGGAAAAGGACGCCGCCGCCAAGGTCGGCATCTTCTTCCCCAACCAGCAGGGCCGGGGGGCGCACATGAACGTGGCCGGGGCCGGCGTCACCGCCAGCGCCAAGCACAAGGCCGAGGCCACCCGCCTGCTGGAGTTCCTGTCGGGCCCCGAGGCGCAGAAGACCTTCGCCGAGGCCAACAACGAATTCCCCGTCCTGCCTTCCGCCCAGGCCTCGCCCATCGTCGCCGCCTGGGGAGCCTTCAAGGCCGAGGACATCAACGTCGCCATGCTGGGCGAGAACAACCCCGTCGCCGTGCGCATCTTCGACCGGGTCGGTTGGCGGTAGACCGGGCTATCGCCCGCACCTGTTCACTTTCGTCACCCCGGCCTTGAGCCGGGGTCTAGGAGTCGCGGAAAAGGCTGGAGGTGCACCCCCTGGATCCCGGATCGCGCTTCGCTTGTCCGGGATGACGACGCGAACAGGGGCGGGAGCCCCAGCGTGGGCGCTTTCTTCTTGTGCGGCGCAGCAGGGCGAAGCATTATTGCGGCCCACCGTCATTCGCCGCAAGGAGATTGCGCCCCATGTCCGTCAAGCCGCCCCGCAAGTTCTTCGAGCCGCTCGCCATCGGCGCGCCCGCCCCCTATCGGGAACTGCCGGTGCGCCTCGAGCGCATGATCCACTTCTTCCCGCCGCACAACGAGAAGATGCGCGCCAAGGCCGCCGAGATGGGCCGCAACGTGGACGTGCTGCTGGGTAATCTGGAAGACGCCATTCCCGCCGACGCCAAGGACGCGGCCCGCGCCGGCTTCGTCGAGGTGGCCAAGGCCTGGGACAATCCCAATACCGGCCTGTGGACCCGCGTCAACTGTCTGAACTCGCCGTGGTTCCTGGACGACATGAATGCCATCGTCGGCGAGGCCGGCGACAAGGTGGACGTGGTGATGCTGCCCAAGGTGGAAGGCCCCTGGGACATTCATTACCTCGACCAGCTGCTGGCCCAGCTGGAAGCCAAGCACTCTGTCCGGCGCCCGATCATGATCCACGCCATCCTGGAGACCGCCCTGGGCGTGGAGAACGTGGCCGCCATCTGTCAGGCGTCCCCCCGCATGCACGGCATCAGCCTCGGCCCGGCCGACCTGGCCGCGTCGCGCGGCATGAAGACCACCCGCGTCGGCGGCGGCCATCCCTTCTACGGCGTGCTGGAAGACGCCGCCGAGGGCAAGTCCGGCCGCACCCTGTTCCAGCAGGATCTGTGGCACTACACCGTGGCCAAGATGGTCGACGCCTGCCAGTCGGCCGGCATCAAGGCCTTCTACGGCCCGTTCGGCGACTTCTCGGACGACGCGGCCTGTGAAGCCCAGTTCCGCAACGCCTTCCTGCTGGGCTGCGCCGGCGGCTGGTCGCTGCACCCCAAGCAGATCGACATCGCCAAGAAGGTGTTCAGCCCCGACGTGGCCGAGGTGCTGTTCGCTCGTAAGATTCTCGAAGCCATGCCCGACGGCACCGGCGCGGTGATGATCGACGGCAAGATGCAGGACGACGCCACCTGGAAGCAGGCCAAGGTCATGGTCGATCTGGCGCGTGCGGTGGCCGCCAAGGACCCGGAAATGGCCAAGGCCTACGGGCTGTAAGATTGCGGGTGATCCCCCTTTCCTCGGGGGAGGGGGATCATCGCAGCTGCAACAGGGTCTGCATGTCGCGGCGGCCGTCCAGGATGCAATAGATCACCACCTGGCAGCCCCTGATCCGATAGATCACCCGATACGGTTTGTGATGGAGTTCCCGGAACTCCGCGATGCCCAGCCGTTCCAGTTCCTTTGGGATGTTGCCGCGCTGGGGCATCTCCGCCAGTCCCAGGCACGCCGCCTCGATGACCGACAGCAGCGCCTCCGCCTTGGCCGGGGAATCGTTGAGGGTGACGAAGCGGTAGAGATCCTCCATGTCCCGCTCGGCGTCCGAGGACAGCAGAACCTCGAAGGTCATTGCTCGGATGTGGGCTTCAGGCGGCGGCGCAGGGCGGCGAAGGCCTCGGCGGCCGGTTTTGCCGCGCCGGCTTCGATGCGGGCTGTGGTCAGGGCCAGCATCTTCAGCAGCGCCAGGGATTCCTGGGTCTGCTCATAGCTGTCGATATCCTGCAGGACCGCCTTGGCTTCGCCATGTAGGGTGATGATCAGCGGTTCGCGGTTGTCGGCGAGGCCCCGAATCATCTCCGGGGCGTGGGCTTTGAGATAGCTGATGGGTTTGACGCGTTCCGAGAGCTTCATGAGTCCGAATATAGACCGAATTCTGGTCGATGGCTATTCCTGCAGCTCGATCAGCACGCCGCAGGCATCCTCGGGATAGATCACCACCTTGCCCTGGCGGTCGCGGTCATAGGCGATGCCCGCCGCCTTCAACGCGCCGGCGGCCGTCTCGGCGCTCTTGATCCGAAGGGTCAGGGCGGCCAGGGCCGGGGCGGGGGGGAAGTCCTCGTCCTCGGCCTCGGGGTGCATCTGGCCCAGATCGTCGGGACGGCAGAGGAAGACCAGCCCGTGGCGGGTATGCACCGTCACCGTCTCGTCGGTGGCGGTGGCGGCGGCCGGGCCGATCAGGCGGTCCCAGGCGGGCATCAGCTCCAACGGCTCGGCCATCAGGGCGGTGACCGACACCATGCCCAGCGCGCCGTTGGCGTGGGTGGTCCAGCCCGGCTGGCGCAGCTTTTCCGGGGTCAGGTGCTGGCACAGGAACGAGGCGATTCCGGGCGTGGTCTCGGGCGGCAGGATGCCGGCCTTGAAGCGGGCCATCTCGCCTTCGATGGTGCGGCTCAAGTCGCCGGGGGCGTCCAGCCCCAGACGGGCGCAATCGGCCTGGGCGTCCTCGGTGCCCCACACCAGTCCCATCAGGCCTTCGCCCTTGGCCGCCAGATGGGCGCGCAGCCGGTCCGCCGGGCCGCCTTCGCCGATTGCAGCCAGGATCTCCAGGTAGTCGTCTTCGAACATCACGCAGTAATTGGCGGTGCCCCATTCGGCGTGCTCGCCCCGGCTGGCCAGGGTGAAGCCCAGGGCGCGGAACGTCGCCGCCGCTTTTTCCAGGTCGGCAACGGCGATGATGACGTGGTCGAGGCCGGTGATGCGGCTGGTCATGGCGGTTTCCTTCCGGCGACGGAGATGGATTGCCGGGTCAAGCCCGGCAATGACGAAACCTGTTGTATGCCGTCATGCCCGGGCTTGACCCGGGCATCCACGAACGGAGTGATTTACGCCTGCTTGGCGTCGATGATGGCGCGGCGGATGGCGCGGGTCTCGGTGAAGCGCTTGTGCAGCACCTCGCCTTCGCCCCAGCGGATGGCCCGCTGCAGCGCGGTGAGGTCTTCGGTGAAGCGCTGGATCACCTCCAGCACCGCCTCGCGGTTGTTGAGGAAGACGTCGCGCCACATCACCGGGTCGGAGGCGGCGATGCGGGTGAAGTCACGGAAGCCCGAGGCGGAGAACTTGATCACCTCCTGCTGCATGTGGCCTTCCAGATCGTTGGCGGTACCCACGATGGTGTAGGCGATGAGGTGCGGCAGGTGCGACGTGATGGCCAGCACCTTGTCGTGATGGTGGGGGTCCATGATCTCCACCTGCGAGCCGACCCGGCGCCACAGCTCGGCCACCTTGTCCACCGCCTTGGGATCGCCGCCGGTGACGGGGGTGAGGATGTGCCAGCGGCCCTCGAACAGTTCGGCGAAGCCGTTCTCCGGACCCGAATGCTCGGTGCCGGCGATGGGGTGGCCGGGGACCAGCTCGACCCCGTCGGGAATATGGGGGCCGAGATCGCGGATCACCGACAGCTTGACCGAGCCCACGTCGGTAATGATGGTGCCGGGCTTCAAATGCGGGCCGATGGCCTCGCCCACCGCCTGGGTGGCGCCCACGGGGGCGCCCACCACCACCAGATCGGCTTCGGGAATCAGCGCCGCCGGATTGTCGCTGGCGGCGTCGACCACGCCCAGCTCCAGGGCGGTCTTACGCGCCTTCTCGCTGGTGTCGAGCGTCAGGATGCGCCGGGCCAGGCCATGCTTGCGCATGGCCCGCGCCAGGGACGAACCGATCAGGCCGATGCCGACGAAACAGACGGTATCGAACAACGGCGTGGTGTTGCTCATGCTCCCACGAACTCTTTCAAGGTATCGACCACCGCCTGGTTCTCCTCGGCCGTGCCGATGGTGATGCGCAAGGAATCGCCCAGGCCGTAGCCGCCCATGGCCCGCACGATGATCCCGCGCGAGCGCAGGAACTTGTCGGCGGTGGGCGCGTCCTTGCCCGGCGTGGCGGGGAAGCGGACCAGGATGAAGTTGCAGACGCTGGGCACCACGTGGAGGCCGAGATCGGCCAGCTTGCCCGACAGCCAGGGCAGCCAGTAGTCGTTGTGGCTCTTGCACAGGTCGGCGTAGGCGGTGTCTTCGAAGGCGGCCAGACCGGCGGCCAAAGCGGGGGCCCCGACGTTGAAGGGATTGCGCACCCGGTTCAAGACGCCGGCCACGTTCTCCGGGCAATAGGCCCAGCCCAGGCGCAGGCCGCCCAGTGCGTACATCTTGGAGAAGGTGCGGCAGACCACCACGTTGTCGCCGGCTTCCACCAGCTCGATGCCGCCGGAATAGTCGTTGCGGCTGACGAACTCGGTATAGGCGGCGTCGATCACCAGCAGCACGTCGGGGCGCAGATTGGCGCGCAGGCGGGCCACTTCCGAGGCCGGCAGGTAGGTGCCGGTCGGGTTGTTGGGATTGGCCAGGAACAGGATCTTGGTCCTGGGCGTCACCGCGGCCAGCAGGTTGTCCACGTTGGCGGTGAGCTCCACTTCCGGCGCGGTGACCGGGGTGGCGCCGCAGGCCTTGGCGGCGATGGCGTACATCAGGAAGCCGTGGGCCGAGTACAGCACCTCGTCGCCGGGACCGGCATAGGAGCGGCACAGGATGCCCAGCAACTCGTCCGAGCCGGCGCCGCAGACGATGCGCGACGCGTCCAGGTGATAGCGGGCCGCGATGGCCTTGCGCAGTTCCTCGGCGCCGCCGTCGGGGTAGCGGTGCATCTCGGGGGCGAAAGCGCGCAGCGCCTCGATGGCCTTGGGGCTGGGGCCCAAGGCGCCCTCGTTGGAGGACAGCTTGAAGATGCGGTCGACACCCTCGATGGCGGATTCGCCGCCCACATAGGGGCGGATGTCCATGATGCCGGGGCGGGGCGTGGGAGCTGTCACGATTCTATCTCCAGCGAAAAGGGGGGAACGGGTCAGGCGAGCGCTTCGGGCGCGAAGGGGGTGGCGTAGCCACCGACGATGGCGATGCGGCCGACGGGGTCTTTCGGCGCGACCAGGGCGGCGAGCCGCGGGTCGGCGGCGGTGACGTGGCCCAGGATCTCCACCATGTGCAGCCACTGGCCGCCGTGGCGGTGGATGGCCAGCAGCTCGGCGGGTTCCAGCCCCCCGGCGGCGAGGATGGCGCGCAGGCGGTCGCGGCTGACGTCGGGGCCGGTCTCCAGCACCGCCAGCGTGCGGTCGTCGCCGGATTCATCGTGGTCGCGACAGGCGATGACCAGGGCCTGCAGCGGCTCGGCCGAGCCCTTGACCGCGGGCGTAGGGGCGAAGGGCAGGCGGGCCACCACGCGCGGCGCGTCGCCGCTTTCCAGGGTCAGGCTGGTCCACCACGGTTCGGCCTCGTCGGCGGCCTCGGTGCCGGGGATCAGCGGGATCACGCCCACCGTGGCGATGCCGTCGGCGACGGCGCGCACCACCTGGCCGGGGCTGCGGAAGGCCGACAGCGGCGCCACCACGCCGAAGTGGTTGCGGGTCAGCTCGATGGCGGCGGTGGAGCGGCCGGCGGCGTGGACGGCGATGTGGAGCGGCGCCTGCAGGCCGGTGAGCGCGCCGACGATCTCGCGCCAGATGCGCACCAGGGCCAGCTTGGGGAACTCGCCCGTGTGGCGGCCCGCCAGACGGCGCAGGATCTGCGCCTCGCGCCCGGGGCGCAGCGTCACCTTGCGGTCGGTCTTGGCGGCGGCGATGCGGCCCACCAGTCCGGTGCGGCGCATCAGCAGGTCGTGCAACTGATCGTCGATGCGATCAATTTCGCGACGGAGCTGCTCGAGGGCGGCGCTGTCCTGGGTCATGGTGGAAAAGGGGGCCGGAAATGGTGGGTCCAAGAGGGATAGGTTTAGTGCGGCTTGGCCCGGAAATCAAAGAAAACGTTGACAGTCCCCGTCCGCGACCATAGCTAATCCATTCCCTGTCGCGGCACGTGATCCCATGTCCCAGAGCGAGCCTGTTCCGACTGCCCCCGCCAACGCCCTCGGCCTGAAGGTCGAATTGGGGCGCGACCGGCCGATTCGGTTGGATTGCGGCGTCGATCTGGGGCCGGTGACCGTGGCCTACCAGACCTATGGTCGGCTCAACGCCGACAGGTCCAACGCCATCCTGATCTGTCATGCGCTGACCGGCGACCATTACGTGGCCGATCCCCACCCCATCACGGGCAAGCCCGGCTGGTGGCACGAACTGGTGGGGCCGGGACGGGTGTTCGACACCGACCGCTATTTCCTGATCTGCTCCAACGTGCTGGGCGGCTGCATGGGCACCACCGGGCCCATGGACGACAATCCCGCCACCGGCCGGGCCTGGGGCCTGGATTTCCCGGTGATCACCATCGGCGACATGGTCAAGGTCCAGGCCCGGCTGGTGGATCATCTCGGCATCGACCAGCTGTTCTGCGTGGTCGGCGGCTCCATGGGCGGCATGCAGGTGCTGAAATGGGCGCAAAGCTATCCCGAGCGGGTGTTCTCGGCCATTCCCATCGCCGCCGCCGCCCGGCATTCGGCCCAGAACATCGCCTTCCACGAGGTGGGGCGCCAGGCCATCATGGCCGACCCCGACTGGCGTGACGGCAAGTACCTGCAGGAAGGCACGCGGCCCCATCGCGGGCTGGCGGTGGCGCGCATGGCGGCGCACATCACCTATCTGTCCGAGCCGGCGCTGCACCAGAAATTCGGCCGCAACCTGCAGAACCGCGACACCATCACCTATGGCTTCGACGCCGATTTCCAGGTGGAAAGCTATCTGCGCCACCAGGGCAACACCTTCGTCGACCGCTTCGACGCCAATTCCTACCTCTACATCACGCGGGCCATGGATTATTTCGATCTGGCCGCCGAGAACGGGGGCGTGCTGGCCAACGCCTTCCGCGGCACGCGCACCCGCTTCTGCGTGGTCAGCTTCACCAGCGACTGGCTGTTCCCCACCCCGGAAAGCCGGGCGGTGGTGCATGCGCTGAACGCGGTGGCGGCCAATGTCAGCTTCGTCGAGATCAAGTCCGACAAGGGCCATGACGCCTTCCTGCTGGACGAGCCCGAATTCCACGCCACGCTCACCGGCTTTCTCGAAGGCGCCGCCGCCCATCGCGGCCTGCCGCGCAACGACGGGGGGGCGGCACGATGATGACCGTCTCCAACGGCAATCTGCGCGTCGATCTCAAGCTGATCGCCGACATGGTGGAGCCCGGCTCGCGGGTGCTGGACGTGGGCTGCGGTGAAGGCGCTCTGCTGGACTGGCTGGGCCGCACCAAGAACGTGGACGGGCGCGGCATCGAACTCAGCATGGCCGGGGTGTCGGCGGCGGTGTCGCACGGCCTCAGCGTGATCCAGGGCGACGCCGACACCGATCTGAAGGACTACCCCTCGGGGGCCTTCGATTATGTGATCCTCAGCCAGACGCTGCAGGCCACCTACGCGCCGCGCGACGTGCTCAGCCACATGCTGCGCATCGGGCGGCGCGCCATCGTGTCGTTTCCCAATTTCGGCCATTGGCGGGTGCGGCTGCACCTTCTGACCCGGGGCCGCATGCCGGTGACCGACACCCTGGCCTACGAGTGGTACGACACCCCCAACATCCACTTCTGCACCATCCGCGATTTCCTGGATTTGTGCCGGGATTTAGGCATCACGGTGGAGCGGTCCATTCCGCTCGACCGCAGCGGCAAGACCATGCCCATTCCGTCCTGCGAGGGCATCGCCAACCTGTTCGCCGACCAGGGCCTGTTCGTGCTGTCGCGCAAGGGATAGGGGGGGGCCTCCCCCCTTGTGCGTCATGGCCGGACTTGATCCGGGCATCCACGCCCATCCGCAGGGACCATTGTTTCATAACCTGTTCCAGCGGACCCGCGTGGATGGCCGGGACAAGCCCGGCCATGACGCACAAGGGACGGAACGGCTACTCCGCCGCCACCAGATAGAGCTGCGGTGCCTTTTCCCCGCCATGGATGGCGCCCAGGAAGGATTCCACTTCCGTCCGCAGGGCATCGGCCTGGCCGGTCAGCTCGGCGGCGGCGGCCAGCACCTCCGACGCGGTGGTGCCGGCGTGGCGGGCGGCGTCGCTGACCTCGCCGATATTGCTGGAAACCTCGGCGGTACCGGTGGCGGCCTGCTCGATGGAGCGGGCGATCTCGGTGGTGGCGGCCGATTGCTGGTCCACGGCGATGGCCACCACCGACGAGGTCTCGTCGATCTCGGCGATGGTGCGCACGATGGCGGCGATGGCGTCGGCGGCCTGGGTGGCGGCCGACTGGACCTCGCCGATCTGGGTGGTGATTTCGTCGGTGGCGCGCGCCGTCTGGTTGGCCAGGGTCTTGACCTCGTTGGCGACCACGGCGAAGCCCTTGCCGGCTTCACCGGCCCGCGCCGCCTCGATGGTGGCGTTCAAGGCCAGGAGGTTGGTCTGCGACGCGATGTCGTTGATCAGGGCCACCACCTCGCCGATGCGGCCGGCGGCGGAATTGAGGCCGGCGACGATCTCGCTGGAGCGTTCGGCTTCCTCCACGGCGGTGCGCGACCGGGCGGTGGAGACCTCCACCTGGCGGGCGATCTCGGCCTCGGACGCATGCAGCTCCTCGGTGGCGGCGGCCACGGTCTGCACGCTCATGGCGGCATGGTTGGCGGCGGCGGCCACGGCGGTGGATTGGCGTGCCGTCTGGTCGGCGATGGCCGACATGGACTGGCTGGTGGACTGCATCTGGGCAGCCGCCGCACCCACCGACTTGATCACGCCGGCCACCTTGGCGTCGAACTCGGCGGTCAGCGTCTCGATGCGGCGCTGGCGGGCCAGATCGGCTTCCTGCTGGCGCATCTTCTCGGCGGCGGCCTGGGCGGCGGCCTCGATGTGCTTCTGGAAGACCTTCAGGCCGCGGGCCAGGGCGCCGATCTCGTCGACGCGGTCGGTGTGGCGGATTTCCACGCCGTGGTCGTCCTGGGTCAGGCGCTCCAGGGTGGCGGTGACGTCGCCCAGGGGACGGGTGATGCCGCGGCCCACCCAGGCGGCGATCAGCCAGACCAGGCCGAGGATGCCGAGGGCGGCCAGTCCGAATTCGATGGCGCGGGACCGGAAGGCGGCGGAAACGTCGTCGATGTAGATGCCGCTGCCGATCACCCAGCCCCAGGGGGCGAAGGCCTGGACGTAGGACAGCTTCTTCACCGGCTCGGTGGCGCCAGGCTTGGGCCACATGTAGTAGACGAAGCCGGCGGACTTTTCCTTGACGATGCGGTTCATCTCGCGGAACAGGAACAGGCCGGTGGGGTCCTTCATGTCCTCCACCGGCTGGCCGATCAACTTGGCGTTGGGATGCGACAGCATCACCGACTGGTCGTGGCGATGCACCCAGAGGTATTCGGCGCCCTCGTAGCGCAGCTTGGACACGGCGGCCAGGGCGGCGGCCTGGGCCTCGTCGCGGCTGAGCTTGCCTGCGCGTTCCATCTCCTCGAAATGGGCGAGCAGGGACTGGCCGACCTCAACGATATGGCGGGTCTTGACCTCGCGGTCATCCATCAGGTCGTGGTTCATCTGGGCCAGACTGGCGGCCACCACGGCGGCGATGCCGCACAAAGCGGTGGCGACGATCAGCCACAGTCGGATCGCGATCTTCATATAACCCCCCTACCAGCGCGGGAAATGGTGCTTAGGGCACTCTTCTCCCCATTCGTAAGGGTTTTTATGTAGAAATAAATCGGCAGTCAACCACCGATTTCGGTCTATTACCTCTGTCGGATAGGTTTTGCATATCCAAAGGACTCAATAAATTTTTTATGGTTTTCGCTTCTTGCCCACCTTTCCCAGGGCGGCCTCAAGGGCGTCGGCCACGGTGCGCATCACCTTGACGCGGGCGTAATTCTTGGAATTGGCCTCGACCAGGGTCCAGGGCGCGTTGGTGGTGGAGGTCCTTTCCACCATGTCATTGACCGCCTGTTCGTAGACGCCCCATTGCTCGCGGTTGCGCCAGTCCTCGTCGGTCAGCTTCCACTTCTTGTATTCGATCTCGCCGCGGGCGTTGAAGCGGGCCAGCTGCTCCTCGGCGGTGATGTGCAGCCAGAATTTGCACATGACGATGCCGTGGTCGGTCAATTGCTTCTCGAAATCGACGATTTCGCCGTAGGCGCGGCGCCAGGCCTCCTCGGAGCAGAAGCCCTCGACCCTTTCGACCAGGACGCGGCCGTACCACGAGCGGTCGAACACGGTGACGCGTCCGGCACGGGCCACATGGCGCCAGAACCGCCACAGATAGTGCTGGGCGCGCTCTTCCTCGGTGGGGGCGGCGATGGGGATGACCTGATAGTCCCGCGCGTTCAGCGCGTTGGTCAGCCGCCGGATGGTGCCGCCCTTGCCGGCGGCGTCCCAGCCCTCGAACACCAGGGCGGTGGAGACGCCCTGCTCCTTGGCGGCGTGGTAGAGGTGGGCAAGGCGCGCCCGCTGTTCCTGCAGGGCCTGATTGTACTCGGCCCCCTCGATGGCCAGGCTCATGTCCAGGGACGACAGGATCGAGGGTTGGGCGGTCAGGGCGGCGGGTTCCGTGGTCTTCTTGGCCTTGGACTTGCCCTTGATCTCGGCGTTGACCTTCTTCACCGCCTCGCGGGTGGCGAAGTGCTTGGTGATGGCCTCCTTCAGGGTCTGCAGCACCACCGCCGAGCGGTAGCGGGCGTCGGCGCCCTCGACGATCTGCCAGGGGGCGTGGCCCTTGCTGGTCTGCATGATCAGGCGTTCGGCGGCGGAGATGAACTTGTCGTACATCTCCCAGTGTTCCCAATCCTGCTTGGTGACCTGCCAGGCGGTGAGCGGGTCCTTTTCCAGGCTTTTCAGGCGCTTTTTCTGGGCCTTCTCGGACAGGTGCATCCAGAACTTGAGGATCAGGGCGCCTTCGTCGGCCAGGGTCTTCTCGAAATGGACGATGCGTTCCAGGCGCTCGTCCAGTTCGGGACCGGTGATCTTGCCGGTGACCCGATCAATCAGCGGATGGTGGTACCACGACGACATGAACAGCCCCACCTTGCCCTTGGGCGGCAGGTCGCGCCAGTAGCGCCAGTATTCGGGGCGTTCGCGTTCCTCGTCCGATGGCGGGCCATAGGCGCGGGTGACGATCCAGCGCGGGTCCATCCATTCGTTCAGGAGGTTGACCGTCTCGTTCTTGCCGGCGCCGTCGACGCCCGCGAACAGCACGATGACGGGAAAGTCCGCCTCGCGCAGTTGCTGTTGCAGGGCCAGGAGGTCGGTGCGCAGGCCCGGGGCCATGGCGTCGAATTCCTCGCGCGAGATCTTGCGTCCCAGTTCAGCCGCTTCGAACATGTCCCACTTCCCCCATGGCACGATCAACCGGAAGTATGAGCGTATGCCTAATGCACAGGGGCGGCAAGGGGCTGTAGTATGCAAGCCCTTGGAAGGAGACGCCCATGCCCCGCACGGTTCAGCTGGTTCTCGACGATGATTTGGCGCGGCGGGTGGAGGAGCGTCTGGCGGCGGAGGGCGGCGATGCGGCGGCGCTGCTGGAAAGCGCGCTGCGCTTCTTCCTCGACGCCGAGGACGACCGGATTGCGGCGCGCGAGTCGGTGATCAGGGCGGCGGGTGAGGGTGAGTTCGGTGCGGTTCCCGGCCTGTCCGCCGACCATGCCCGGGTACGGCTGTGGCTCTTGGGCTGGGGCGGCGAGGGCGAATCCGGGCCGCCGGGGTCGTGCTGAGATGATCCGCTGGTCCGATACGGCGCTCACCGATCTGTTCCGGCTGCGGAGCGGCCTGGGGGGCGAGTCCGCCAAACGGATCGGCCGCCTGATCGCCGAATCCGCCGATTGCCTGGCCGACTTCCCCGAACGCGGCCGTGACGGCACCGCGCCCGGCACCCGCGAACTGCCGCTTCCCGGCCTGCCCTGGCGTCTGGTCTACCGGGCGGGCCAGGGCGGGGTGATGATCCTGCGGCTTATCTGAGCCTGAGGGCGAGGGGGCCGAGGCCCACCACCACGGCCATTGAGGCGAAGGCTAGCCCCCAGGCCAGGGAAGAATTGCCGCCGCCCGCCATGTCCAGCACCATGCCAAACGCCAGCGGCCCGACAAAGCCGGCCCCGAAGCCCAGCAGGGAATGGATGGCGATGGTCGCCCCCCGGCGGTCCGGCTCGGCCGCCATCACCGCGCCGGTGGTCAGCGCCGCCGAATCGATCTGGATCAGCACGTTGTAGAGCAGGATCAGCGCCACCACGATTCCATAGGGCAACCCGCCCGTAAAGCCGATCACGGCGGCCAGGGCGGCCGACGACAGCATGGCGGCGGCGCAGACCCGGCGGCGGTCGAAGCGGATGGCGAGATCGGCGCCGATCAGCGACGAGGCCATGGCCAGCAGCGAGCCGATGGTGGCGGCGGTGGCGGGCGACGGTCCGCCGGCGCCGGGCTGGGCGGCCAGAACCCAGGCGAGGAAGGCCACCATCCAGGACCGCGCCCCGAACAGCTCCCACACATGGGCGGCATAGCCCAGGACATAGCCCATGGCGGCGCGGTTGCGGAAGACGGGTCCGAAATCGAAGGGATTGACCGGCTGGGCCGGCGGCACCGGATTGGCGCGCTCCAAGAGGGTCAGGACCAGGACGAAGGCGGCCAGGGCCGCAAGCCCGGCCAGCAGGAAGGCGATCTTCCATCCCCAGATTTCGGCGATTGCGCCAATGATCAGGAAGGATCCGCTGGTGCCCAGCGAGAAGCTGGCGGTGTAGAAGCTGATCCAGCGGGCCTGGCTCGGCCCCCTGGTACGATCGACCAGGGCCTTCAGCCCCGGCATGTAGGTGCCGGCCAAGCCCACTCCGGCGATGAAGCGCAAGGTCAAAGCCGACCAGAATCCTTCGGCCCAGACGGCGTAGGCCAGGCACGAGACGCCCGCCACCAGGGCGCCGAACAGATACACCTTCTTGGCGTCCACCCGGTCGGTCATGGTGGTCAGCACCGGCACCGCCACCGTGTAGCCGGCGAACAGAATCCCGGAAATCCATCCGGCATCGGTGTTGGACAAGCCCCAGGCGGCAACGAAATCGGGCAGCAGAGTGGGAAAGGCGAAGACGCCGACCATGGTCAGCACTTCCGCCGCGCACAGGCAGAAAACGGCCTTGGCGCCCTGGGACGGGGGCTCACTCACCACAATAATCCATAACTTTCGGTTTGTTTCAATTCGCGCATAAGGTGTATACCGTAAGGGAAAGCTTTGGGGAGCTTTCGTGGGCGCCTCGTCGGGAGAGGAAGGACCCTTTCATATGGCCTCGAATCGGATTGTTTCATGGGGCGGCGGCAAGATCGAGTGGTCTGATGACCTGCTTGTGCATGCCGACCAGGAAGACGACGACCATCGCGAGATGTTCGCGCTGATGAACCAGATCTTCTCGGCCGCCCGCCTGGGCGCCGACATGGTCACCCAGGCGGTGGCCGATCTGTGCCTGTTCACCCGCGAACACTTCGCCCGCGAACAGCACAGCATGGAACAGGCCGGCTATCCCGGCCGCGACGATCACCGCTACGAGCACGAATACCTGATCTTCCAGTTGGACGTCCTGATCGAGCGCCTGATGATCTCGGGCCCCGATTACGTGGCCGACGAACTGGTGGATCTGCTCAAGCGCTGGCTGTGCGACCACATCCTGACCTGCGACGCCGCCTTCGCGGAGTTTCAGCGGGGGCGGGCGGTAGCCTAGGCCGGATCGACATTCAGGACATTCGGCTGATGACATTTGCTGAATAGAAATTTCAGCCACAGATGCACACGGATAAACACAGATGAAGAGTGATTAAGCCCTTATCTGTGTCCCGCGCAGCGGGGATCCGTGTTCATCTGTGGCCAATTTCCAGGCTTATCCGCCTCAATGTCGATTGGCCCTAATCATCCTCTTCAGGGGTTCCGCCGTCGCCAATTGATGGTAGGCTGCGCAACCTTCGAGGGGGAGTCTCCATGCGCCTGCTTGCCGTCGCGCTGCTGCTTTGCCTGTCCATGCCCGCATGGGCGGCGGGGCCATCCCTGTCCGCCCAGGACGAGGCGCGCCTGATCTATCTGGAAAAGCGGGTGGGCGAACTGGATGCCCAGAACCGCGAACTGCGTGCCCATGCGGATAAGGCGGCGGACGGGCCAAAGGCCGAACTGGCCGCCCAGATTCAGGGGGCGAAGGATGTCGCTGCTGCCCAGGTGCAGGGCGCCAAGGAGAGTCTGACCGGTCAGCTTCAGGGCCTGAGCAGTAACTTCAATATGCTGTTGGGATTCGGAGGGGTGGCGATCACCTTGCTGCTGGCCATCTTCGCTTTGGGCGCTTGGGATGCTGGCCGCAAGGCCCGCTCAGTGGCTGATGAGAAGATGCGGTCCATGGAAGGGGAGTTGAAAGCCAAGGTTACTGTACTTACTCAGGGACTCGAGGCTAAAGAGTTGGAGATTTTGGAGGCCGTCCAGAGGAAGGCCGATGGTTTGATCGGGGATATGGAGGTAGCCAAGCAGAAAGGCTACGCGCTGGCCAAGGACATGGAGGCGGCAAAGCAGCAGGGCGACGCCCATGTTGAGGCGCTTGCCAAGAACCGGACGCGCTCGGATGAAATCACCGCCGAACTGGTGAACCTCCGGTCTCCGCCGGCATCGACACCTGAGGGCGAGCGTCTGGAGGCCGAGACCAGGAACACCCCGCCGCAGGACTTGACGGAAGACCAATTGACCGGCCTGACCAAGCAGGCGCTGGCCAAGGGTAAGCCGGCCGATGTTGCCCGCTATGCGGGTGCGCTGGCAGGCAAAAAGCGGGAAGATCCCTATGCCTTGATTCTGCTGTCGCGCTCACGTCAGGAGCAGGGACTGCTGGAAGAGGCCATTGATGTTGCCCAGCGTGCTATCGAAGTGGCGCAGTCGCGGAAAGAGCTACGGACCTTAGGTGCCGCCTATGGAAATTTGGGCGATGCTTTGCTGGCAGCCAGTCAGTTGGAAGATGCCAAGACAGCCTTTATCCAATTCCGAGATATTTTCGCGGGTCTGGTCGCTGCGGATGCGAGTAACGATGAATTCCGTAGGGATCTGGGGGGGGCGTGGGGAGGGCTTGGCGATGTAGCGATGGAGGTAGGGAATCTTGAAGAGGCAAAGGCAGCATTTACCCAAAGTCGTGACATCTTCGCGGGTCTGGTGGCTAAGGATGCAAATGACGGTGAAGGGCTGTGCGAGTTGGGGGCAGTGTGGAGCCGGCTTTGTGATGTAGCGATGAAGGAGGGTAGGTTTAGTGAAGCAAAGGCAATGCTCACTCAGTCCCGTGGCATTGTTGTGGGGTTGGCCGCCAGGGATGCTAGCAACACGAATTGGCAATATTATCTGGGTGCTGTTCTTGGTTTGACCGCCAATGTGGCTTTGACAATGGGCGAGACGGATGAGGCAGTAAGCGCACTCCGCCAAGCAGAGATGATCATCGATACGTTGTTGATCAAAGAACCGGAAAAGCCGGCGTATAGGCAGGGCAAGGCGCGATTGATCAGCCTGTGGGGCGACTACCATGCGGCCAAGGAGGAACTCGACGCTGCCCAGCGGTGCTGGAGTGAGGCGGTATCCGGATTTGAGGCATTGGAGCAGGCAAAGACGCTGAATTTCCTTGGCCGCCGTGCTTTGAGGGAATACCGGACGAAGCTGAAGGGTTCTCGTAAGACCTGACGCGACATGCCTGAAAGGCCCTTCGCCTGCGGCTCAGGGTGACAATCGGGCGGAGGCGTGGACCCCCGGGTCAAGCCCGGGGGTGACGAGATTCAGGCGGCTGTGAACGCGGGGATAAGGGACCAGGGATGCGCGAAGGGACGAGTCCCTTCGCATTCTTTTCCGTCCTTCCCATCCCGAAACAAAAAGGGCGCCCCATAAGGAGCGCCCCTTCCGCGTCAGGAACGAAAAAACTACGTGTGCAGCGGGCGGCCGAGGACGGAGAGGCAGGCTTCCTTGACGGCTTCGCCCAGGCCCGGATGGGCGTGGCAGGTGCGTGCGATGTCTTCCGACGCCGCGCCGAATTCCATGGCGAGGACCACTTCGGCGATGAGGTCGCCGGCGTTGGGGCCGACGATGTGGGCGCCCAGGACCTTGTCGGTGGCGGCGTCGGCCAGGATCTTGACGAAGCCGTCCACCTCGTTCATGGAGCGCGCCCGGCCGTTGGCGGTGAAGGGGAACTTGCCGGCCTTGTAGGCGATGCCCTCGGCCTTCAGCTGTTCCTCGGTCTTGCCGACGCTGGCCACTTCCGGCCAGGTGTAGACCACCGCCGGGATGGCGTCGTAGTTCACGTGGCCGTGCTGGCCGGCCAGGATTTCGGCCAGGGCCACGCCCTCTTCCTCGGCCTTGTGGGCCAGCATGGCGCCGCCGACCACGTCGCCGATGGCGTAGATGCCGGGCACGTTGGTGCGGAAATGGCCGTCGATCTGGACGAAGCCGCGCTTGTCCAGCGCGACGCCCACCTTATCCAGGCCCAGCCCGTCGGTGAACGGCCGGCGGCCGATGGCCACCAGGACGCAATCGGCCTCGATCTTTTCCGCAGCGCCGCCGGCGGCGGGCTCGACGGTGACGGTGGCGGTCTTGCCCTTCCTGGTGATGCCGGTGACCTTGGTGCCCAGCTTGAACTCCATGCCCTGCTTGCCCAACAGGCGCTGCATCTGCTTGGAGACCTCGCCGTCATTGAACGGCAGGATGCGGTCGAGGAATTCCACCACGGTGACCTTGGCGCCCAGGCGGCCCCAGACGGTGCCCAGTTCCAGGCCGATGACGCCGCCGCCGATGACCACCATGTGCTTCGGCGTCTTGGGCAGGGCCAGGGCGCCGGTGGACGAGATGATCACCTCCTCGTCGATCTCGACGCCGGGCAGCGGGGTGACCTCGGAGCCGGTGGCGATGACGATGTGCTTGGCGGCGACGGCGGACTTGGCGCCGTCCTTGGCGGTCACTTCGATCTGGCCGGGCGCGGTGATGGCGCCGGCGCCGACGATGTAGGTCACCTTGTTCTTCTTGAACAGGAACTCGATGCCCTTGGTGTTGTCGGCGACAACCTTGTCCTTGTGGCCCATCATGCCGGCCACGTCCATTTCCACCTTGCCCACCTTGATGCCGAACGAGCCCAGCTCGTGGGCCGCCGCGTGGTAGTGGTGGGACGCGGTCAGCAGCGCCTTGGAGGGAATGCAGCCGACATTGAGGCAGGTGCCGCCCAGGCTGCCGCGCTTCTCGATGCAGGCGGTCTTCAGGCCCAGCTGGGCGGCGCGGATGGCGGCGACGTAGCCGCCCGGGCCACCGCCGATGATGACGACGTCAAAAGCGTTCTCGGACATGGATTCGTCCCCTGGCAGAGCGTCACCCCCGGACTTGGTCCGGGGGTCCATGGATGGCCGGATCAAGTCCGGCCATGACGGTTAAACGTGGCTGATCCTACATCTCGAGCAGGATGCGCTGCGGGTCCTCGATGCACTCCTTGACGCGCACCAGGAACGACACCGCCTCGCGGCCGTCGATGATGCGGTGGTCGTAGGAGAGCGCCAGATACATCATGGGCCGCGCCTCGATCTTGCCGTCGGGCATGACCATGGGGCGCTGCTGCACCTTGTGCATCCCCAGGATGCCCGACTGGGGCGTGTTGAGGATGGGGGTGCTCATCAGCGAGCCGTAGACGCCGCCGTTGGAGATGGTGAAGGTGCCGCCCATCAGGTCTTCCATGCTGAGCTTGCCGTCGCGGGCCTTCTTGCCCAGGTTGGCGATGCCCTGTTCGACCCCGGCGAAGGACAGCTGGTCGGCGTCACGCAGCACCGGCACCACCAGCCCCTGGGGGGTGCCCACGGCCACGCCGATGTCGTAGTACTTCTTGTAGACCAGATCGTCGCCGTCGATCTCGGCGTTGACGGCGGGCCAATCCTTCAGCGCCGAGATGCAGGCCTTCACGAAGAAGGACATGAAGCCCAGCTTGACGCCGTGGCGCTTCTCGAACTGGTCCTTGTACTGGTTCCTGAGGTCGAACAGCGCGCCCATGTCCACCTCGTTGAAGGTGGTCAGCATGGCGGCGGTGTTCTGGGCCTCCTTCAGGCGGCCGGCGATGGTCTTGCGCAGACGGGTCATCTTGACCCGGTCCTCGCGGTCGGCCTTGGCCCTGGGGCCCGAGGGCTTGGCGGGGGCCGGAGCGGCGGCGGGGGCCGGAGCGGCAGCCGCGGCCAGCACGTCGCCCTTGGTGACGCGACCGTCCTTGCCGGTGCCGCTGATGGCCGAGGTATCGACACCGGCATCGGCGGCGATCTTCTTGGCCGACGGCATGACCGCCGGAGCGGCCGGGGCGGCGGCGGGAGCGGCAGCCGGAGCCGGAGCGGCGGCCTTGGGAGCCGGAGCCGCGGCGGCGGCACCGGCGGCGCCGAGGACGCCCAGCAGGGCTCCCACTTCCACGGTGGCGCCGGTGGCGGCCACGATGTCGGTCAGGGTTCCGGCGGCGGGGGCGTTGACCTCGACGGTGACCTTGTCGGTTTCCAGCTCGACCAGCGGCTCATCGGCGCGGACGGCATCGCCCACGTTCTTGAACCACTTGGCGACGGTGGCCTCGGTGACGGACTCGCCCAGGGTGGGCACCTTGATTTCGGTGGACATTACTGCTTTTCCCTCTTCTTAGGCGGTCAGGCGCGAGAGTTTGGAGGCACGGCGGAACGGCTGGGGCAGGGTGACCAGTTCACCGGTCAGCGCCATGCCGACAATCCATTCCTGTTCCGCCACGTGGGTCTTGTACAGGCCGGTGGCGGGCGACGCGGCGGCGCGGCGCCCGCAGTACAGGGCCTTCTTCGCCTTGATGTCGAGCTCTTCGCAGATGAACTCGATACGGCGGTCGACGAAGGTCCACGGACCCATATTGGCCGGCTCTTCCTGCACCCACAGCAACTCGGCGTTGGGATAGCGGGCCAGCTGGGCCTTGATGGTGTCCTTGGGCCAGGGATAGAGCTGCTCGACGCGGATGATGGCCACGTCCTTGATGTCGCGCTTGGTGCGCTCCTCCAGCAGGTCGTAATAGACCTTGCCCGAGCACATCAGCACCCGGCGGATCTTGGCATCGGCCACCAGCGTCTCGGTCTCGGGCAGCACGCGGCGGAAGCGGGACCCCGTGACCAGGTCGTCCAGCTTGGAGACGCACAGCTTGTGACGCAGCAACGACTTCGGCGTCATGATGATCAGCGGCTTCCTGAAGTTGCGGCGCAGCTGACGGCGCAGAGCGTGGAAGTAGTTGGCCGGGGTGGTGATGTTGCAGACCTGCCAGTTGTCCTCGGCGGAGAGCTGGAGATAGCGTTCCCAGCGGGCCGAGGAATGCTCGGGTCCCTGGCCTTCATAGCCGTGGGGCAGCAGCATCACCAGACCCGACATGCGCAGCCACTTGGACTCGCCCGAGTTGATGAACTGGTCGATGATCACCTGGGCGCCGTTGGCGAAGTCGCCGAACTGGCCTTCCCACAGGGTGAGCGTGTTGGGCTCGGCCTGGGAATAGCCGTATTCGAAGCCCAGCACCGCCTCTTCCGACAGCGGCGAATCCATGACCTCGAAATAGGCTTGGTTGCCGGGGCGGATGTGGTTCAGGGGCTCGATGCGCTCCTCGGTCTCCTGGTCGGTCAGGCGGCAGTGACGCTGCGAGAAGGTGCCTCGGCCGCAATCCTGGCCCGACAGGCGGACGGGATTGCCCTCCACCAGCAAGGTGCCGAAGGCCAGGGCCTCGGCGGTCGCCCAGTCGATGCCCTCGCCCTTGTCCACCATGTCCTTCTTGGCGGCCAACTGGCGGACGATCTTCTTGTTGACGTTGAAGCCGTCGGGAGTCCGGGCCAGCGCATGGCCCACTTCCTTGAGGATGTCGGCGGCCACGCCGGTCTTCTCCTCGCGGAACTCTTCTTCCTCGGCCAGCTGGGCCAGGCCCTGCCACTTGCCTTCCAGCCAGTCGGCCTTGTTGACCTTGAAGCTCTTGGCGGCCTCGTAGTCCTGCTCCAGGCGGGCCTGGAAGTTGGCGAAGATGGCGTCGGCGTCATAGCGCGACAGCGTCCCCTCGGCCACCAGCTTCTCCATGTAGATGGCCCGCGTGGTGGGGTGGGAGGCGATCTTGCGGTACATCTGCGGCTGGGTGAAGGCCGGCTCGTCCGACTCGTTGTGGCCGTGACGGCGGTAGCAGATCATGTCCAGAACCACGTCGGCGCCGAATTCCTGGCGGAACTCGGTGGCGATGCGGGCCACGTGCACCACGGCTTCGGGGTCATCGCCGTTGACGTGGAACACCGGGGCCTGGAAGCCCTTGGCCACGTCCGACGAATAGGGGCCGGAGCGCGAGTACTGCGGCGCGGTGGTGAAGCCGATCTGGTTGTTGATGATGATGTGCATGGTGCCGCCGGTGGCGTAGCCCTTGAGCTGCGACAGCAGCATGGTCTCGGGCACCACGCCCTGGCCGGCGAAGGCGGCGTCGCCGTGCAGGATGATGCCCATCACCCGCTTGCGCTCGGTATCGCCGAACTGGGTCTGCTTGGCGCGCACCTTGCCGACCACCAGCGGGCCGACCACTTCCAGGTGCGAGGGGTTGGGCATCAGCGACAGATGCACGGTCTTGCCGTCGAAGTCGCGGTCGGCGGAGGTGCCCAGGTGGTACTTCACGTCGCCCGAGCCCTGGACCTCTTCCGGGTTGGCGGCGTTGCCCTGGAATTCCGAGAAGATGGCCTGGTAGGGCTTCTTCATGAAATTGGCAAGCACGTTGAGGCGGCCGCGGTGGGCCATGCCCAGCACCACCTCGTCGACGCCCAGCTGGCTGCCGCGCTTCAGGATCTGCTCCAGCGCCGGAATGACGGACTCGCCGCCTTCCAGGCCGAAGCGCTTGGTGCCGGTGTACTTCATCTGCAGGAAGCGCTCGAAGCCCTCGGCCTCGGTCAGGCGCTCCAGGATGGCGGTCTTGCCGCGCGGCGTGAAGTCGGTGCGGTTATGGATGGATTCGATGCGCTTCTGGATCCAGGCCTTCTGGTCCGGGTCCTGGATGTGCATGAACTCGACGCCGATGTTCGAGCAGTAGGTTTCCTGCACGATGCTGACGATGTCCCGCAGCTTGGCGGTCTCCAGGCCCAGCACGTGGTCGATGAAGATCTCGCGGTCGAGATCGGCATCGGTGAAGCCGTAGGTGCGGTAATCCAGCTCGGGGTGCTGCTCGCGCTTGGTGAGATCCAGCGGGTCGAGCTTGGCCATCAGGTGGCCGCGCACGCGGTAGCTGCGGATCAGCATCAGGGCGCGGATCGAATCGATCTGGCCCTGGCGGATGGCGGCGGGGTCGACGGCAGGCGCGGCGGGAGCGCCCTTGCCCTTGTCGCCGGCCTTCTTGGCGGCGGCGGCAGCGGCGGCGGCGGCTTCCGGATCGACGGCGCCGATGATCTTGACGTCGCGCCGCGCGCTGGCGGTGCCCTTGAAGTCCTGAATGAGCTGCGAGCCGTCGTCCTTCAGATCCTGGAAGAACGACACCCACGAGGCGTCCACCGACGCGGGGTCTTCCAGGTAGCGGGCGTAAAGCTCGGCGATGAAGACGGCGTTGCCGCCGCTGAGAAAGGACGATTCGTCGAACTGCTTTGTCATGTTCGGGATTCGACGCAGGTTCTAGCCCGCGTCCCTTTCGTGCTTGGGCCGGGCGGCGCCGCCGGGCGCCGCTCGTTTACGGCGCAAACTGCTTTGTTATTATTATTAGTAAAGACGGTCCGACGCACCGGCGGTCCGGCGCTCCGGCGACGCGCCGGACCGTTTGGTACTTTTTGGTTTAGCCCTTGAGGAGCTTCACCATGGTCGAGCCCAGCGAAGCGGGCGAGTCGGCGACGGCGATGCCGGCGGACAACAGGGCTTCCACCTTGAAGTCGGCGGTGTCGTTGCCACCCGAGATCACCGCGCCGGCATGGCCCATGCGGCGGCCGGGCGGAGCGGTACGGCCGGCGATGAAGCCGACGGTCGGCTTCTTCACCTTGGAGCGCTTCAGCAGCTCGGCGCCCTGGACCTCGGCGTCGCCGCCGATTTCGCCGATCATGATGATCGCCTGGGTCTCGGGGTCGGCCAGGAAGAGCTCCAGGCTGTCGACGAAGTTGGTGCCGTTGATGGGGTCGCCACCGATGCCGATGCAGGTGGTCTGGCCCAGACCGGTGGCGGTGGTCTGCGCCACCGCTTCATAGGTCAGGGTGCCCGAACGGGACACGATGCCGATCTTGCCGCGCTGGTGGATGTGACCGGGCATGATGCCGATCTTGCACTCGCCAGGGGTGATGACGCCGGGGCAGTTCGGCCCGATCAGACGGGTCTTGGAGCCCTGCAGGGCGCGCTTGACGGCCAGCATGTCGGCCACCGGGATACCCTCGGTGATGCAGACGGCCAGCTCGATCTCGGCGTCGATGGCTTCCAGGATGGCGTCGGCCGCGAAGGGCGGCGGCACGTAGATCACGGAGGCGTTGCAGCCGGTCTTGGCCTTGGCCTCGGCGACGGTGTTGAACACCGGCAGGTCCAGGTGGGTGGTGCCGCCCTTGCCGGGGGTCACGCCGCCAACCATCTTGGTGCCGTAGGCGATGGCCTGCTCGGAGTGGAAGGTGCCCTGGGCGCCAGTGAAGCCCTGGCAGATCACCTTCGTGTTGGAATTAACGAGAACGGCCATTTTTATGCAGCCTCCTTCACGGCCTTCACCACCTTCTCGGCGGCATCGGCGAGGTTGTCGGCGGCAATGATCGGCAGACCCGACTGCGCCATGATCTTCTTGCCCAGCTCGACGTTGGTGCCTTCCAGGCGAACCACCAGCGGGACGTTCAGCGAGACTTCGCGGGCGGCGGCGACAACGCCTTCGGCGATGACGTCGCAGCGCATGATGCCGCCGAAGATGTTGACCAGGATGCCTTCGACGTTGGGATCCGACAGGATCAGCTTGAAGGCGGTGGTGACGCGCTCCTTGGTGGCGCCGCCGCCGACGTCGAGGAAGTTGGCGGGCTCGGAGCCGTACAGCTTGATGATGTCCATGGTGGCCATGGCCAGGCCGGCGCCGTTGACCATGCAGCCGATCTGGCCGTCCAGCTTGATGTAGTTCAAGGAGTGACGGGCGGCTTCGAGCTCGGCCGGGTCTTCCTCGGACTCGTCACGCAGCTCTTCGATGTCCTTGTGACGGAACAGCGCGTTGTCGTCGAAGTTCACCTTGGCGTCGAGAGCGATCAGCTCGCCGGCGCCGGTGACCACCAGCGGGTTGATCTCGACGATGGAGCAGTCCAGGTCCATGAACGCCTTGTAGAGCGCGCCGACGAACTTGACGCAGGTGTTGACCTGCTTGCCCTCGAGGCCCAGACCGAAGGCGATCTGGCGGCCGTGGTACTGCTGGAAGCCCTCGACCGGGTCGATGGCGACCTTCAGGATCTTCTCGGGGTGGTTATGGGCCACTTCCTCGATCTCCATGCCGCCCTCGGTGGAGGCGACGATGGTGACGCGGCAGGTGGCGCGGTCAACCAGCATGGACAGGTACAGCTCGCGCTTGATGTCGCAGCCCTGCTCGATGTAGACGCGCTTGACTTCCTTGCCCGCCGGGCCGGTCTGCTTGGTGACCAGGATCTGGCCCAGCATCGCCTCGACGTTGCTCTTCACTTCCTCGACCGACTTGACGACGCGGACGCCGCCCTTGCCGTTGGGGTCGTTCTTGAAGCGGCCGGCGCCGCGGCCACCGGCGTGGATCTGGGACTTCACCACGTAGACCGGGCCGCCCAGTTCCTTGGCAACCTGCACCGCCTCGTCGGGGGTGTAGGCGACGCCGCCCTTCAGCACGGCGACGCCGTACTTGGCCAGCACCTGCTTGCCCTGATACTCATGAATGTTCATCGGGTCTTGCTCCCCTTGAGTGTCTTGTCGATTAGCCCATCAGGCCCTTGGCGACCTTGACCAGGCCGCGAACGGCGTCGGCCGACTTGTTGAACTCGGCCTGCTCGGCGGCGTTCAGCTCGATCTCGACGATGCGCTCCACGCCCTTCTCGCCGATCACCACCGGCACGCCGACGAACACGTCGTCGGGCTGGCCGTAGGTGCCGGCCTTGACCAGGGTGGCGACGGGCAGGACGCGCTTCTTGTCCTTCAGGAAGGCTTCGGCCATCTGGACGCCCGAGGCGGCCGGAGCATAGTAGGCCGAGCCGGTCTTCAGCAGGTTGACGATCTCGGCGCCGCCGTCACGGGTGCGCTGCACGATCTTGTCCAGCTTCTCCTGGGTGGTCCAGCCCATCTTCACCAGGTCGGGCAGCGGAATGCCGGCGACGGTGGAGTAGCGGACCAGCGGGACCATGGTGTCGCCGTGGCCGCCCAGCACGAAGGCGGTGACGTCTTCGACCGAGACGTTGAACTCTTCACACAGGAAGGTGCGGAAGCGGGCGGAATCCAGCACGCCGGCCATGCCGACGATCATGTTCGAGGGAACGCCGGAATAGTGCTGCAGCGCCCAGACCATCACGTCCAGCGGGTTGGTGATGCAGATCACGAAGGCGCCGGGGCAGTTCTTCTTGATGCCCTCGCCGACGGCGGCCATGACCTTGAGGTTGATGCCGACCAGGTCGTCGCGGCTCATGCCGGGCTTGCGCGGCACGCCGGCGGTGACGATCACCACGTCGGCGCCGGCGATGGCGGAGTAGTCGTTGGCACCGGAATAGCGGCAGTCCACGCCCTCGACCGGGGTGGACTCGAGGATGTCGAGGCCCTTGCCCTGGGGGATGCCCTCGGCGATGTCGAACATGACGACATCACCCAGTTCCTTGAGGCCGATCAGGTGGGCGAGCGTGCCGCCGATGTTGCCGGACCCTACGAGAGCGATCTTCTTGCGTGCCATGGATGGAGTTCCCTCGAAATCGTGAGATGGTTCTAGACGAACGGGTGGGGCGCGCGGAAGCGCGCAAAAATGGCCTGGGGGGCTTAGGTAACGCGATTCGCGCCCAAGGGCAAGCGGATTGGCATGCAGCGGGCGCAAAGCCGCCCCGCCGGAAACCTTGGGATTTCCGAACACTGGCCACAAAGCGGTAGGACCAGGGCGGTAATGCTTTGGACTCGTTACAGGAAACCCTACCCGGAAGGGGTTGCCGGCTACCCGTAGGGGTTGGCTGGGGCATGTTGCGGTGCGGCGATCCGCCTACCCCACCCACTCCCGCATCACGTAATCCTCGGCCTGCATCTCCATGAGGCGGGACACGGTGCGCTGGAATTCGAAGGCGCCGACGCCCTCGGGGTAGAGGGTTTCGGGGGGCGCGGCGGCCGAGCAGATGAGCGTCACCTTGTGCTCGTAGAGGGCGTCGATCAGGGTGACGAAGCGCCTGGCCTCGTCCTTGTTGGCGGGCGACAGCAGGGGGATGTCGGACAGCACCAGGGTGTGGTAGCGCGACGCCAGCGCCAGGTAGTCGCTGGGCCCCAGCGCCGCGCCGCACAGCTGGGAGAACGAGAAGCGGGCGACGCCCACGGCGGCGAGCGGGATGCGCAATTGCCGCCCGTTGACCTCGATGGTGTGGGGCGTGGCGCCGGCGCCCTCGGTCAGCCGGGCGAAGGCCAGTTCCAGGGCGTTCTCCGCCTCCTCGGTCAGCGGCGCGTGGTAGACCTGCAGGCCGCGCTTGCGGCCCAGGCGGTAATCGCGATCCGAGTTCAGCTCCAGGATGTCCAGCTTTTCCTGGATCAGCTTGATGAAGGGGATGAAGCGTTCCCGCTGGAGCCCATCCTTGTAGAGGTCGTTGGGATGGCGGTTGGAGGTGATGACCACGATCACCCCGTCATCCATCAGGCACTTGAACAGCCGGCCGACGATCATGGCGTCGGCGATGTCGGTGACCTGCAGTTCGTCCAGGCACAAAAGCCAGGCTTCCGAGGCGATGGAGCGGGCCAGCTTGGGGATGGGGTCGGCATCGCCGCGGCTCGGCGTCTGGCGCCATTTGTGGATGTCGGCGTGGATGTCGCGCATGAACTCGTGGAAGTGGACGCGCTTCTTGCCCGGGATCGAGGCGGTGTGGAAGAACAAATCCATCAGCATGGACTTGCCGCGCCCCACCTCGCCGAAGATGTAGAGGCCGTGCTTGGGGCCCGCCTGGGCTTCGAGATCGCCGCCGCCCCAGCTCCAGGCGGAGGCCGGCGCCGCCTTCTTCAGGCCGAAGCGGGCCAGCCAGCCGGTCTCGCCCAGCGCCGGCCGGTAGCGGGCCAGGGCATGGTGAAGGCTTTGCAGCTTCTCCATGGCCAGTTCCTGGGCGACGTCCGGTCGGACCTCGCCACTGGCGACCTTGGCGCGGTAGGCGAACAGGGGGCCTTCGCCCATGGTTCCTTCAAGCTCCCGAAACGAAAGCGGGCGGGAGTCGCCTCCCGCCCGGTCCTGGATGCCGGGGGCGTTCAGCCGTCGGCGTTGATCTTGGCGATGATGTCGCCCAATGCCTTGTCGCACACGGCGTTGTCCACCTGGCAGGTGCCGGCGTTCATGTGGCCGCCGCCGCCGTACTTCAGGCACAACTCGCCCACATTGGTGTTGGACGAGCGGTTGACGATGGACTTGCCGATGGCGAAGACGGTGTTCTGCTTCTTCACGCCCCACAGCACGTGGATGGAGATGTTGGTCTCCGGATACAGCGCGTAGATCATGAAGCGGTTGCCGGCGAAGATGGTGTCCTCGCCCCGCAGGTCCAACACCACCAGGTTCTTGTGGACGGTGGAGCAGCGCTTGATCTGGTCCTTGAACTTCTCGGCGTGCTCGAAATAGATGTCGGTCCGTTCCTTGACGTCGGGCAGGGCCAGGATCTGGTCGATGTTGTGGTTCCGGCAGTAATCGATCAGGTCCATCATCAGCTGGTAGTTGGACACCCGGAACTCGCGGAAGCGGCCCAGGCCGGTGCGGGCGTCCATGATGTAGTTGAGCAGGGTCCAGCCGGTGGGATTGAGGATCTCCTCCAGCGAGTACTGGGCGGAATCGCCCTGGTCCACCGCCGCCATCATCTCGTTCCAGGCCGCCGGGAACACCTTGGAGCCGCCGTAATAGTTATAGACCACGCGGGCGGCCGAGGGGGCCTCGGCCTCGATGACGTGGTTTTCCTTCTTGCCCACCCGGATGGTCTCGGACAGGTGGTGGTCGAAGGCGATGTGCACGCCTTCCACATAGGGAAGGTTGGTGGTGATGTCCTTCGGCCCGATCTCGATGATGCCGTCCTGCATGTCCTTGGGATGGACGAACTTGATGTCGTCGATGAGATCGAGCTGCTTCAGCAGCACCGCGCAGACCAGACCGTCGAAGTCGCTGCGGGTAACCAGCCGGAATTTCTTGCCGTCGGACATAGACCTACTCCTCTTTCCCACCCCAGGGGTAGACACCATTTCCCCGAGAATAGCCTCGAGTGGTTCCAGTGACAACGTCCCTGGCGCAGGAATGTTTTTAAAAAAGTGGGGAGTTGGTTTAAACAATGGGGGCTTTTCCGGTTTCCATGGGCGTCTCCGATGCATGCCATCCGCACTACCGCCTTCGTCCTGCTGGTCGCGTTTCTGGGCGGCTGCTCCATGGGAGAGGCGTTCGTCGACCGCCGTGAGATGGAAAAGTCCGTCAAGAAGCAGAAACTTCCCGGTCATGATGGCAATCTGACGGTCTGTTACGGCAACGACACCCCCAAGGCGGAGCGCGAGCGGCTGGCCGCCGAAGCCTGTGAGGTTTACGGCCTCAAGGCCATGCTGGTCAGGGAGCTGAAGTGGCAGTGCCGCCTGACCGTTCCGCATCTGGCCAATTATTACTGCTACGATCCCGATATGCGCATGGCCAATGGAGCTCTGGTGGATCCGTTCTCCAATTCCCAGGTGAAGGCCTGGGAGCGCGAACGCCGGCCGAAGGAGCCGTCCGCCGAGGAATAAGGCAATGAAAAGGGGCGGCCCCCATGGGAGCCGCCCCATCCGTTTAAGGGATCGCCAGACGCCCTTAGAGGCGGCGCTCGGCGATCTTTTCCTTGATGGCACCGATGGCCTTGGCGGGATTGAGTCCCTTGGGGCAGGTCTTGGTGCAGTTCATGATGGTGTGGCAGCGGTACAGCTTGAAGGGGTCTTCAAGCGCGTCCAGACGCTCGCCGGTCATCTCGTCGCGGGTGTCGAGAATCCAGCGGGCGGCCTGCAACAGCACCGACGGGCCGAGATAGCGGTCGCCGTTCCACCAGTAGCTGGGGCAGCTGGTCTGGCAGCAGAAGCACAGGATGCATTCCCACAGGCCGTCGAGCTTCTCGCGCTCTTCCGGGCTCTGCAGGCGCTCGCCGTCCGGCGGCGGGGCGGTCTGGGTCTGCATCCAGGGCTTGATGGAGGCCAGCTGGGCATAGGGCAGGGTCAGGTCGGGGATCAGGTCCTTGACCACCGGCATGTGCGGCAGCGGATAGATGGCCGCGTCGCCTTTGATGTCCTCGATGGGCTTGAGGCAGGCCAGCGTGTTGGTGCCGTCGATGTTCATGGCGCACGAACCGCAGATGCCTTCGCGGCACGAGCGGCGGAAGGTCAAGGTCGAGTCGATCTCGTTCTTGATCTTCAACAGGGCGTCCAGAACCATGGGGCCACAGGCGTCGAGGTCGACCTCGTAGCTGTCGAGCCGCGGGTTGGCGTTGGAATCGGGGTCGTAGCGGTAGATCTTGAAGACCTTGACGTTCTTGGCGCCAGTGGCCTTGTAGACCTTGCCGGGCTGGACCCGCGAGTTGGCGGGCAGGGCGAATTCAACCATGTGCGTTCTCCTTACCCTTCCTCAGTACACGCGCTTTTGCGGCTTGATGTACTCGACCTCGTCGGTCAGCGTGTAGGTGTGCACCGGACGGTAGTCCAGGGTCACCTTGCCGTCCTTGACGGTGGCCAGGGTGTGCTTCTGCCATTCGACGTCGTCACGCTCGGGGAAGTCCTCGTGCGCATGGGCGCCGCGGCTTTCGTGGCGGGCTTCGGCGCCGACGATGGTGGCCAGCGCGCAATCCATCAGGTTCTCGAGCTCGAGAGCCTCGACCAGGTCCGAGTTCCACACGGTGGAGCGGTCGTTGATCTTGATCTGCGGCAGGGTGGAGGCCACCTGGCCCATCTTCTCGCAGCCCTCGGCCAGCGACTTCGAGGTGCGGAACACCGCGGCGTCGTTCTGCATGGTCTTCTGCATGGCCAGGCGGATCTCGCTGGTATGCATGGAACCCGAGGCGTTGCGCAGACGGTCGAAGCGCGACACGGCCAGATCCGAGCCATCCTTGGGCAGCGGCTTGTGCGGCGTGCCGGGCTTGAGGATCTTGGCGGCGTGCAGCGCGGCGGCGCGGCCGAACACCACGATGTCCAAGAGCGAGTTGGTGCCCAGGCGGTTGGCGCCGTGCACCGACACGCAGGCGGCCTCGCCGATGGCCATCAGGCCCTGCACCGTGGCGTCGGGATTGTCCTTGGTGGGACGCAGCACTTCGCCGTGCAGGTTGGTGGGGATGCCGCCCATGTTGTAGTGGACGGTGGGCAGAACCGGGGCGGGGGCCTTGGTCACGTCGACGCCGGTGAAGATCTTGGCGGTCTCGGTGATGCCGGGCAGGCGCAGTTCCAGGGTCTCGGCACCCAGGTGCTCGAGATGCAGGAAGATGTGGTCCTTGTCCTTGCCCACGCCGCGGCCTTCGCGGATTTCCATGGTCATGGCGCGCGACACCACGTCGCGGGACGCCAGGTCCTTGGCGGTGGGGGCGTAACGCTCCATGAAGCGCTCGCCGGCGGAGTTGGTCAGGTAGCCGCCTTCACCGCGGGCGCCCTCGGTGATCAGGCAGCCCGAACCGTACATGCCGGTGGGGTGGAACTGCACGAACTCCATGTCCTGCAGCGGCAGGCCGGCGCGGGTCACCATGCCGTGGCCGTCGCCGGTGCAGGTGTGGGCCGAGGTGCACGAGAAGTAGGCGCGGCCATAGCCGCCCGAGGCCAGCACCACCTGATGGGCGCGGAAGCGGTGGAGCGTGCCGTCGTCCAGGTTCCAGGCCATCACGCCGCGGCAGGTGCCGTCGGCATCCATGATCAGGTCGAGCGCGAAGTACTCGATGAAGAACTCGCACTGGTGCTTCAGGCACTGGGAGTACAGCGTGTGCAGGATGGCGTGTCCGGTGCGGTCGGCGGCGGCGCAGGCGCGCTGCACCGGCTTCTCGCCGAAATTGGACATGTGGCCGCCGAACGGACGCTGGTAGATCTTGCCTTCCGGAGTGCGCGAGAAGGGCACACCGAAATGCTCGAGCTCATGCACGGCCGGCACGGCCTCGCGGCACATGTACTCGATGGCGTCCTGGTCGCCCAGCCAGTCCGACCCCTTGACGGTGTCGTACATGTGCCACTGCCAGGTGTCCTCGGCCATGTTGCCGAGCGAGGCGCCGATGCCGCCCTGGGCGGCCACGGTGTGCGAGCGGGTGGGGAACACCTTGGTGATGCAGGCGGTCTTGAAGCCGGCCTGACCCATGCCCATGGTGGCGCGCAGGCCGGCGCCGCCGGCACCGACAACCACCACGTCGTAGGTGTGGTCGATAATCTTGTAGGCAGCCATGACGTCAGGCTCCAATCGCGACTTTGAGGATCGACACCGTCATGAAGACGGCGAGGAAGGCGATGACCAGCTTGGACCCGACCAGGGCTGCGACCTTCTTGCATTCGCAGTGGACGTAGTCCTCGATCACCACCTGCAGGCCCAGCGCGGCGTGATACATCACGGTCAGCACGGTGAGCAGCAGCAGCGAGGAATTGCCGGGCTTGGCCATCCACGCCTTGAAGGTGGCGTAGTCGGCATGCGACAGGCCGATCACGGAGACGGCGAACCACAGCGACAGCGGGACCAGGAAGATGGCGGTGACGCGCTGGGCGATCCAGTGGCCGGCGCCTTCCTTGGCGGAACCGAGGCCGCGGGCGCGGCCGACAGGGGATTCGAGGCTCATATCTGGCGCTCCCGATTACAGGCCGAAGATCCAGGCCAGCAGGGTCAGCAGCGCAGCGGCGCCCACGACCATGCGGCCCGACTTGTCGGCCTCGGCGATCTCGTAGCCACGGCCCTTGTCCCAGAACAGGTGACGGATGCCGTTGCACAGGTGATAGAACAGGGCGCCGGTCCAGCCGAACAGCACCAGCTTGCCCAGCCACGAGCCGAGCACGGCCTGGGCGTGGCCATAGGCGACGGGGCCATAGGCGGCCGAGGCCAGCCAATAGGCCAGCACGACGGTGCCGACCGCGAGAGCCACGCCGGTGATGCGGTGGCTGATGGACAGGATGGCGGTGAACGGCATCCTGTAAACCTGGATATGAGGCGAAAGCGGCCGGGTGCGCGTTGTCATGGCAATAGCCCCTGAAATACGGACGACATGGGCCTTGTATCGGCCCTTTGCGGCGATGCGGTGTAGGTGTTTAGCCCCTCGTGCCTTCGGAGTCAACGATAGGGACCACACTTTCCGGCGGGAAATCCTACCCGGAGGGAGTAGGGCCAAACGCCGGGCCGAGTGTGATACGGCGGAATGCCTGCGTTGAAACGCTTTTAAGTGATGGCTGGAATTCCAAGGCCGGTGCGAGGGGAGTTCCCCTCGCACCTACCCGATCCTACTTCTTCCTGGGCATCAGCACGGTGTAATCGAAGTCCAGCACCACCGCCGGGTCGAAGTCCTTGCCGTTTTCCGCCTTGAAGGGGAAGCCGGCGCAAGGGCAGTTCTTGGTGGCGACCAGGCGGAGCCTCAGCGCGCCCACGTCCTTGCGCCCCGGAACCTCGATCTTTTCCAGCACCTCGGTCCAGGCGTGGATGGTGTCGCCGGCGAAGGTGGGGTTGGTGTGGCGTCCGCCGTTGATGGCGACGATCTTGAAGGCGTTGCCCAGGCCATTGAAGGACAGGGCGCGGGCCAGGCTGATGATGTGGCCGCCATAGATCAGGCGGCGGCCGAAGCGGCCCTGGCCTTCGGTGTACTGGTTGAAGTGAACCTTGGCGGTATTCTGCCACAGCCTGGTGGCCATCATGTGCTCGGCTTCCTCGATGGTCATGCCGTCCACATGGTCGATCTTCTCGCCCACCGCGTAGTCGTCCCACAGATGGGGGCTGCCGGCCAGCGTGGTGTCGTAGGCGGACAGCTTCAGCCCCTCGGGGATCACCAGATCGGCGGCGGCGACGGACTCGGCCAGGTCGGGCACCTTTTCCTCGGCGACGGGGGCGTTCTGGTCGCGCTTTCTGACCATCACCCAGCGCACGTATTCCACCACCATCTCGTGGAGCTGGTTGGTGCCCACCGAACGGACATAGACCACGCCGGTCTGCTTGTTGGAGTTTTCCTTCAGCCCGATCACCGTCGAGGTGGTGGTGATGGTGTCGCCGGGATAGACCATCTCGCCGAAGCGGCCGACGGCATAGCCCAGGTTGGCGACGGCGTTGAGGCTGATGTCGGGCACGGTCTTGCCGAACACCACGTGGAAGGCCAGCAGGTCGTCAACGGGGGCGATGTGGCCCATGTTCTCGGCGGCGAGGCCCAGCGACTTGGCGAACTCGGCCGAGGAATTGACGGCGAAGCGCGAGCCGTACAGCGCGGTGTACATGGCCACGTCGCCGCTGGTGACGGTGCGCGGCGTGGCGTGGTTGATCACCTGGCCGAGGCGGAAGTCCTCGAAGAAATTGCCGGCGTTGGTCTTGGTCATTGCGGGACCCTTTTATTTTCGTCACCCCCGGGCTTGCCCCGGGGGTCCATGGATGCCCGGATCAAGTCCGGGCATGACGGGGTGAAACGGGGAGGGTGTCAGGCGGCCGCCATGGCGGCGATCTGGTCGGCCAGCGCCACGATGCGCCGCGCGTTCTCCACGTGCAGGTTCTCGATCAGCTTGCCGTCGACCACCACCACGCCCTTGCCGGCGGAGGCGGCTTCGGCATGGGCGGCGATGATCTTCTTCGACCACTCGATTTCCTTCTCGGCCGGGGCGAAGACCCGGTTGGCGGCGTCGATGGTCTTGGGGTGGATCAGGGTCTTGCCGTCGAAGCCCAGTTCCAGGCCCTGCTGGCAGGAATAGGCGAAGCCCTCGTCGTCGTTCAAGTCGAGATAGACGCCGTCCAGCGCGGCCAGCCCATAGGCCCTGGCCGCCAGCAGGCACAGGCCCAGCGAGGTGATCATGGGCAGGCGGTCGCGGGTGTGGGCGCAGTGCAGGTCCTTGGCCAGATCCGAGGTGCCCATGACGAAGCCGCCCATGCGGGGGCTGGACCCGGCGATCTCCTCGGCGCGCAGCATGCCGCGCGGGGTTTCCATCATGCACCAGATGGCCATGTCGGCGGGCGCCCCGTTGGAGACCATGATGGCTTCCACCTGACGCACGGTGTCGGCGCTTTCCACCTTGGGAATCAGCACGGCGTGGGCTCCGCACGCGGCGGCGGCGGCCACGTCGGCCTGGCCCCAGGGGGTGGCCAGCGAATTGACGCGCACCAGCAGTTCGCGGGCGCCGTAGCCGCCGGCCTTGACCGCATCGACAACCTGCTTGCGGGCCTCTTCCTTGGAATCGGGGGCGACGGCGTCCTCCAGGTCGAGGATCAGGCCGTCGGCGGGAAGCGTCCGGGCCTTTTCCAGGGCGCGCGGATTGGAACCGGGCATGTAGAGGACGGAACGGCGGGGCCGCGCGGTGGTCGCCATGGACGAAACTCCGACAAAGTGGCAAAAGGCGGGGCAGACTACCCGATGGTCCGGTTGCGGCGCAACATTGCATCGTCTATACCGGCCTGGAGATGAAGATTCTTTCTTTCCAATCGGCGGTGGCCTTCGGCCATGTGGGCAATTCCGCCGCCATCTTCGCCCTGCAGCGCCTGGGGCTGGAGGCGTGCCCGGTGGATACCGTGCAGTTCTCCAACCATCCCGGCTACGGCGCCTGGCGCGGCGGCGCCCATCCGGCCCAATCGCTCGGCGACGTGGTGGACGGCCTGGACGGCGCCGGATTGCTGGATACGTTCGGTGCGGTGCTGTCCGGCTATTTGGGGTTGGCCGAGACCGGCCGGGTGGTGGCCGACGCGGTGCGCCGCCTGCGCCGCGTCCATCCTGCCGCCCTTTATGTCTGCGATCCGGTGATGGGCGACGAGGATGGCGGCCTCTATGTGGCCGACGGCATCCCCCGGGTCTTCGCCGACGTCCTGGCTCCCCTGGCCGACATCGTCACGCCCAATTGCTTCGAACTGGGAATACTGACCGGTCGGTCAATCGCCACCGCCGAGGACGCCATCGGGGCGGCGCGCCTGCTGATGGAGCGGGGAACCAAGGCGGTGGTCGCCACCAGCCTGCCGGCGGGGGACGGCATGATCGGCTGCCTGGCGGTCAACGGCGAGGGGGCCTGGGTGGTTCGCACCCCCCGGCTGCGCTTCTCCACGCCGCCCAACGGCGGCGGCGACACCCTGTCGGCGCTGCTGCTGGCCCACCTCCTCAAGGGGTGCGACCTGCCCGAGGCCCTGTCCATGGCGGTCTCCAGCCTCTACGGGGTGCTGGAGAAGAGCCGGGCGGCGGGCGGGCGGGAACTGGCCCTGGTGGCGGGCCAGGACGAGATCATCCTTCCCACCCGCTTCTTCCCGCCCTTGCCGGTCAAGGGATAGAGGGCTGGGGGGCGGATTGCGGAGCCGCCTGGGGGGCCGGGGCGACGCTCGATCCGCGGATCTGGCTCAGAAGGCCGAACCAGAACGGTGCCCCCAGCATGGACGCCGACGCCGTGAACAGGCAGCCGACAAACTTGGCCAGCAGCCATGCCAGCCAGTCCTTGCCGCCGCCCGCCATCAGGCGTCCAAGCTCGACCTCGCTCCAGCCCATGGGAAGCCCGGCGGCGGCCAGGGCGGCCAGATCCTCCATGGCCTTGGTGTTGTCGTTGACCAGCGGTTTGACCTGAGCCACCAGTTCGGGGCTGGCCCAGATGGCCCTGGCCATGTGGAAGGCGTCGATGTTCAGGGCCACGGCCAGGATCAGGGCGATCAGGAATGTCCACTTCTGCGAGTTGCGCTTGAAGTTGTCCCGCACCCGCTCCATGGCGCCATCGAACCAGCCGGCCAGTTCCTGGTGAAAGCGGGCCGCGTCGCCGTCGACCCGGGCATAGACGCCGCTCAGGAACGTCTTGATCTGAGGGTCGGTGATCCGGTCGATGGCATCCTTGAGGCCCAGCTTGCCCACCGGGTCGGGGGTCTGGATCACCTCCACCAACGCCTGGGCGAATTGCATAGGGGCGACGAAGGTCGGCAGCGTCCCCTTGGCCTGCTGGTCGAGGGGCTTGCCGTCGCCCAGCGGGTGGACGGCCGCATGGGTGAACAGCCGGCCGGCCAGGCCGCTGAAGGTGGGGTCGTTGAGCAGGGCGCCGATGCCGTCGCGGAGGTTGGTCGACCGGGTCTGGAAGAATGTGGACAGAGCCTGATAGACGGCGCTGACCACCAGGGCCATCACCGCGAAGGTCATGATCATGCCGATGGCCACATTGATGACGGGTCCCAGTGTCATGACGCCCCTCCCTCTTATGAATAGGAGAAAAATATACACACAGGCATCTCGTTGGTAAATGGCCGAGGCCATGGCTCGGGCAGAGGGCGTCTGGAATCCGGCTTGGCAATCCGTGGCTGTGGGTGAGAGTGTTGCCTGGGGCGAGGTTTTGGTCTTTCCTGGCGCCCCGTTTCCCGTCGAAGGTCGTCCGGTGGACTCCGTCATTCCCTTCCTGCGCGGCATCGCCATCGGCTTCGCCATCGCCGCGCCCATCGGCCCGGTGGGCATCCTGTGCATCAGGAAGGCCCTGGCCGATGGCCGGCTGGCGGCCTTCGTCGCCGGGCTGGGGGCGGCGGTGGCCGATACTCTGTTCGGCGCGGTGGCGGCCTTCGGCATCGGGGCGGTGATGAGCTTCATCGACGGCCAGATGGTGACCCTGAAGGTGGTCGGCGGCGTCTTCATGCTGGGGCTGGGCGTTCACACCTGGCGCTCGGCGGCGGTCATGGTGGAGGCCGAACCGGGCAAGGGCCCCGGCATGGCGCGGGACTTCCTGTCCACCTTCGCCATCACCATCACCAATCCCGGCACCATCTTCGGGGTGGCCGGCGTCTTCGCCGCCCTGGGGCCCATGGGGCGTCCCGGCATCGGCCTGCCGACCGCCCTGCTGGTGGCGGGAATCTTCGCCGGTTCGGCCCTGTGGTGGCTGACCCTGTCGGCCCTGGCATCCGCGGCCAGGAACCGCTTCACGCCGGAACGCATGCGCCGCTTCAACCACCTGTCCGGCGTCATGCTGATGGTGTTCGGGGGGGCGGCGCTGGGCAGCCTATTGCTGTAGGCGGCGGCGCAGCAAAATCTCGCTCGTTCCCGCGCTCACCAGTCCGTCCAGCCCCGTCACCTCGGCGAAGCCGTGGCGGGCGTAGAAGGCCCGGGCCGGGGCGTTGAAGTCGGAGACGCAGGCCCACAGGTTGGGGGCGATTTCGGCGGCGTGGCGGGTGGTCCAGTCCATGACCGTGCCGCCCAGGCCGTGTCCCTGGACCTCACGCAGGATGGCGAACAGCTCGATATAGGGGCCGCGCAGCCAGGGGGAGCGGAGTGCGAGGAGGCCGGCCGTCCGGCCGTTTCTTTCCACGATCCAGCGGGTGAGCGCCGGATCACCGCGCTTCAGGTAACGCTCCAGGGCGGGCGCGCCATAGCCCAGCCGGGCCCAGGGATCCATGGCGGCCAGGGCCTGGGCCAGGGCGGGGGCGTCGGCGGCGTCAAGGGGGCGGAGCAGGGCGCCGTCCAGCGCGATGACGGTCATGGCGGCAAGGCCTCCTCCAGGGGCACGACGCGATAGCCCTTGGCGCGCAGTCCGGCCAGGATGGCGGGCAAAGCGGGGCCGGTGGCGGGGGCGCGGCGGTTGACGTGGAAGATCAGGATGGCGCCGGGGCGGGTCCGGGACAGCACCCATTCGGTCAGATGCCGGGGGGTGACGCCTGGGGCGGGATCACCGGAGGGGAAGCTCCAGTGCACCACTCTGTGGCCGGTGGCTTCCACCTCGGCCAGGCTGCGGCTGTCGTGGTCGCCGCCGGGAAAGCGGAAGAAGCGGGGCTTGCGGCCCGTCACCGCCTGGATGGCGGCGTCGGCGTCCTCGACCTCCTTGCGGATGGCGGCGGCGTCGAAGCGTTCCATGTGGCGGGGGTGGGCCATGGAATGGTTTTCCACCCGCACCAGGGGGCTGGCGGCCAGGGTCTTCAGCGCCTCGGCGTTGCGGCGGGCGAACAGGCCGGTGGCGAAGATGGTGTAGGGCACCTGCTCGGCGACCAGGACGTCGAGGATGGTCTGGTCGAGGAAGGCCGGCTGGCCCCTTGCCTCGCAGGCGTCGAAGGTCAGCGCCACCACCTTGTCGGCGGTGGGGGTGGGCAGCCGCTCGATGACCTCGGCGCGGGCGGGGGCGGCGAGGAGGAGGAGGAGAGCCGCGACAGCCGCCATTGCCCATAGGCCCGGGCGGACCATGGTCCGCAGGGAGGCGGCGGCCAAGCGCGCGGAGGCGCGCGCCCGGCGAGGGGCAATGATAAAGCTAGAATGCCGCGCCTCACCCTTGAGGCGCGGCATTCTAGAAATCCGGGTTGGCATAGTGCCGGGGGGGTGCCAGGCCGGGCAGGTGGTCGGCCAGCAGCACGCGGAAGCTGGGCCGCGACTTGACGCGGGCGTACCAGTCCTTGGCCGGGGCGTGCTGGTCCCACGGCACGTCGCCCACGTAATCCACGGCGGAAATCTGGGCGGCGGCGGCGATGTCGGCCAGGGTGAACACGCCGCCGGCCAGATAGCCGTGGCGTTCGGCCAGATGGCCCACATAGTCCAGATGCTGGTGGATATGGGCGTAGCCGGCGCGGATGCGGCGCGAATCCGGCTCGTTCTTGCCCGATTCCAGGCGCTTGAACACCTTTTCCCCCACCAGATGGTCGGTGACCTCGGCGTGGAACTTGCTTCCGAACCAGGCGACCAGACGGCGCACCTCGGCGCGGGCCAGGGGGTCGGCCGGCAGCAGCGGGGTCTCGCGGCTGGTCTCTTCCAGATACTCGACGATGGCGGTGGAATCGGCCAGGGCGGTGCCGTCGTCCTCGATCAGCACGGGCAGCTGGCCCGCCGGATTGAGGGCGAGGAATTCGGGTCGGCGCTCCCAGGTCTTTTCGATCTGGGGCTCGAAGTCCAGCTTCTTCTCGGCGAGCACGACGCGCACGAGGCGCGAGAAGGGGCAGAGCGGGTGATGGTAAAGGGTCCTCATGCGTCTCTTTTACCGCTTTTCCCGCAAAGAGAATAGAGGGTGGAGGCCCCATATGAACATTTCTTAAACGGCAGGCGGCCTTGACGTTTGCGGGCGGCTTCTGCACCCTGGCGCATCCTTCGCCGGAGCCCGAATCATGGCCTTTCTCGACCACATCCGCACCTGCAACCGCCACGATCTGGCCAAGTTCCGGCCGTTCTCGGTGGAGGGCAAGTGGATCGGCTGGGTCCGCCATGACGTGGCCCAGCGGCTTGCCGCCTTTCCCGAGGCCTTCCGGGTGTCCATCGAGGGCGTCAGCCTCCACCCGGGCCTGGCCACGCCCGAGGCGCGCAGCAACGCCATCGACGAGGTGGCCCGCGAACTGGCCGAAGATTGGGGCACGCCCAAGCTGCGGGGCGAGCGCTACAGGGTCTCGGCCCGCTTCGGCGATCCGGCCCTGATGAGCATCGACCGGGGCGTGGTCAGCCTGTTCGGCATCCGCGCCTATGGCGTCCACGTCAACGGCCTGGTGCGCCGCCCCGACGGCCTTCACCTGTGGATCGGCCGGCGCGCCAAGGACAAGAGCGTGGCGCCGAACAAGCTGGACAACATGGTGGCCGGCGGCCAGCCCAGTGACCTCTCCCTGGCCGACAACCTGATCAAGGAAGCGGCCGAGGAGGCCGACATTCCGGCGGCGCTGGCCGCCACCGCGCGCCCCGTCGGCGTGGTCTCCTATTGCCTGGAGGACGAGTGGGGCCTCAAGCCCGACGTGATGTTCTGCTACGACCTGGAGGTGCCCGAGGGCTTCACGCCGCGCAACACCGACGGCGAACTGCAGGGCTTCACCCTGATGCCGGTGGAGGACGTGGCCCGTCTGGTCAGGGACACCGACGAGTTCAAGTTCAACGTCAATCTGGTGATCATCGACTTCCTGATCCGCCACGGCCTGATCTCGCCCGACGTCGAGCACGACTACGTCGACCTGGTCAGCGGGCTCAGGAAAGGCGGCTGAGAGCCGCCTGTCATCCCGAGCGCAGCCGAGGGATCTCCGCTTGAAGCGGGGCTGCCGATCCTGAAAAACCGTGCCAGAATGAGATCCCTCCTCCCCCTGGTCGTCGGGATGACAAGTTCAGGGGCGCTTGACGATCCTTTAATTCCCACCAAGATAATATGACGAAGGGTGCCGGTGTCGGGCCCTTCCTTGGCGTACTCGCTCATGCCCGAGGAGAACGAAGATCATGTCCCGTTTGTCCGCGTTCAATTCCCCGCTGCTGCTCGGCTTCGACCATTTCGACCGGCTGCTCGACCGCATGTCCAAGACCTCGCCCGAGGGGTATCCGCCCTACAACATCGAACAGATTTCCGAGAACGGCCTGCGCATCACGCTGGCGGTGGCCGGGTTCTCGTGGGACGACCTGTCGGTGGCGCTCGAGGATAATCAGCTGGTCATCCGCGGCCGCCAGTCCGAGGACGAGGGCAATCGCATCTTCATCCATCGCGGCATCGCGTCGCGCCAGTTCCAGCGCGCCTTCCTGCTGGCCGACGGCATGGAGGTCATGGGCGCCTCGCTGGACAACGGCCTGCTGCACGTGGACCTGATCCGCCGGGTGCCGGAGCCCAAGGTCCGCACCATTCCCATCGGACGGGCGGGCGAAGCCCCCCATACCATCACCGTTTCCGCCGACGAAGCCTCGCCGGCGTCATCCCGGGCCAGAACCGGCCACAAGAGGGAGGTCTGAACATGAAGACCACGGACAACAGAAACGCCATCATGGGCCATCACCTGATGAGCGCCACGGATTTCCTCAACTGGGGCATGCCGGCCATTGCCTATTTCAAGCACGAGGACAACGGCGGCCAGGGCGGCTGGTCCATCCATGCCGCCGACGGCACGGTGATCGGCGCGGCGCCGTCGCGCGACACCGCCTTCGCCGCCATCGTCCAGCACGAGATGGAGCCCATGAGCGTGCACTGACGTGACGTCGTGAAAAGTCCTTCGCCCTGCGGGCTCAGTGTACTTTTCACGATGGAAGAATAAGGAAAAGCCCGCGCTTGGGGCGGTCCGGCGCGCGGGCTTTGCTTTATTTCTCCCCAATCCGAGACGAATGTCTCGGATTGGGTAAGATGAGTCAAAAATGGGCGCGAAGCCGCCTTAAGCCCATTTTTTCAATAGATCCTCGCGGAAAGTACACCGAGGCGTAGCCGAGGGACTTTCCGCGAAACTACGCCGCCCGGCTGGCCGGGCTTTCGGTCAGCAGGGCGTAGAGGGCGTCGGCATTGTCAGTGCCGCGCAGCTTTTCGCACACGCCCTTGTCGCGCAGCAGACGCGACACCCGGGCCAGGGCCTTCAGATGGTCGGCGCCGGCGGATTCGGGGGCCAGCAGCAGGAAAATCAGGTCAACCGGCTGTTCGTCGATGGATTCGAAGGCGATGGGCTTTTCCAGCCGCGCGAAGACGCCGTACAGGCGCTCCATGGCCGGCAGCTTGCCGTGGGGGATGGCGATGCCGTTGCCGACGCCGGTGGTGCCCAGACGCTCGCGCTCCAGCAGCACGTCGAAGATGGCCCGCTCGTGCAGGCCGGTAATCTCGGCAGCCTTCTTGGCCAGATCCTGCAGCGCCTGCTTCTTGGACGTAGCGCGCAAATTCGGAATGACGGCGGCCGGGCTGATCAGATCGGTGATTTCCATGAATCCACCCTATGAGCGCGGAACGCCTGGTTCCGCTGGGTCTTCACATAACGCGCGCGGGATACGCTCTACCGCGCCTAAGCTCCCCGTCCCGTCTCTCCCACGGGGCGGGCGGAAAATAGGCCCCGACTTGTCCGAAGTCAAGCATGGCGGACGAAGGGGCCAATCACATGCCCAGCGACTTCTCGCGCCGGCGCTGGACCGACGAGCCGATGTTCATGGCTTCCCGGTATTTTGCCACCGTCCGGCGGGCAATGTCGATGCCTTCGGCTTTGAGCGCGTCGACGATGGAATCGTCGGACAGCACGCTCTTGCCCTCGGCATCGATCAGCGCCTTGATGCGGTGGCGCACCGCTTCCGCCGAATGGGCGTCGCCGCCATCGGCCGAGCTGATGGCCTGGGTGAAGAAGTACTTCAGCTCGTAGATGCCCCTGGGGGTGGCGATGTACTTGTTGGAGGTGACGCGGCTGACCGTGCTTTCGTGCATGGAGATGGCGGTGGCGATGTCCCTTAAGACCAGGGGGCGCAGGTGCTGGACGCCCAGGCGGAAGAAGGCGTCCTGCTGGCGCACGATCTCGGTGGCCACCTTGAGGATGGTGGTGGCGCGCTGGTGCAGCGACTTCACCAGCCAGTTGGCCGACTGGAAGCGCTCGGAGATGTAGGTCTTGTCGTCCTTGCTGCGCGCGGCTCCGGCGATCTTGGAATAGTAGCGGGTGTTGACCAGCACGCGGGGCAGGGTGTCGGAGTTCAGCTCCACCACCCAGGCGCCGTCCTGGGTGCGGCGCATCAGCACGTCGGGGGTGACCGGCTGGGCCACCACGTGGTCGAAGGCCAGCGCCGGCTTGGGGTCCAGCGCCTTGATCTCGCCGATCATCTCGGCCAGATCCTCGGCATCGACGCCGCAGACCCGCATCAGGCCGGGCAGGTCGCGCCGGGCCAGCAGCTCCAGATTGTCCAGAAGCGCCTGCATGGCGGGGTCCAGGCGGTTCTTCTCGGCCAGCTGCAGCCCCAGGCATTCCTTGAGTGAGCGGGCGAAGACGCCCACGGGGTCGAAGCCCTGGACGCGGCGCAGCACCACTTCCACATGCTGGCGCGAACAGCCCAGCTTTTCCGCCAGCTCGTCCAGGTCGCCGATCAGGTAGCCGGCCTCGTCCAGCATCTCGATCAGGTGGAGCGCGATCAGGCGGTCGGCGGGGGCGGGGATGTCCATGTTGACCTGGGCGGCCAGATGGTCGCGCAAGCTGATCTCGCCGGCGGTCATCTGGTCCAGGCTGGATTCGCCGTCCTCGAAGCCGCCGCCGCCGCTGACATTGCCCCACTGGCTGAGTGATTCGTCCTGGACGGCGTCGGAGGCGCTGTCGTTGTTGAAGGTGTTGTCGTAATCCACGTCCATGCCGTCCTCGGCCGAGCCGGGGGTCATGCCGTCCAGCAGCGGCGTCTCGGCCGGGGCGGAATCGAGGACGGGCAGGTCGGAGGCATCGGCCTTGGGCTCGGCGGACTCCAGGCCCCGCTCGCCCTCCTCGCGCTCCAGCAGCGGGTTGCGCTCCAGCTCCTGATCGATGAAGGCGGCCAGCTCGAAATTGGACAATTGCAGCAGCTTGATCGCCTGCTGCAATTGCGGCGTCATCACCAGAGACTGGGTCTGGCGGATATCAAGCCGGGGACCGATGGCCATGGCGAGGCGTTACATGCTGAAGCGCTCGCCGAGATAGACGCGCCGCACCCCTTCGTGGGCGACGATCTCGGCGGGGCGGCCCTCCATCAGCACCGCGCCGTCGTGCAGGATATAGGCGCGGTCGATGAGGTCCAGGGTCTCGCGCACATTGTGATCGGTGATCAGCACCCCGATGCCGCGATGCTTGAGGTGGGCCACCAGATCGCGGATGTCCGACACGGCGATGGGATCGATACCGGCCAGCGGCTCGTCCAGCAGGATGAAATGGGGGCGGCAGGCGAGTGCCCGGGCGATCTCGACGCGGCGGCGCTCGCCGCCCGACAGCGCCATGGCGGGCGCCCGGCGCAGATGGCTGATGGAGAACTCGGCCAGCAGGCTTTCCAGATCGTGCTGGCGGCGTTCGGCATCGGCCTCGACCACTTCCAGCACCGCCATGATGTTGCCCTCCACCGAAAGCCCCCGGAAGATGGAGGCTTCCTGCGGCAGGTAGCCGATGCCCAGCCGGGCGCGGCGGTACATGGGCAGATCGGTGATCTCGGTGCCGTCCAGCAGGATGGAGCCGACATCCGGATTGATCAGGCCGGTGATGCAGTAAAAGCAGGTGGTCTTGCCGGCGCCGTTGGGGCCCAGCAGGCCCACGGCCTCGCCCCGCTGCACCGAGATGGAGACGTCGCGCAGCACCGGGCGGCCCTTGAAGCTCTTGCCCAGGTTGCGGGCCACCAGACCGGGATTGTCGGCCACCAGGCGCGGCCCGGAGACGCTGGGGCTTCCGGCGGTAAAAGGCGAGGCTGGCTTGGTGCTTTTCATCGTCCCCCCGATCCGGATGCCGGCACGTTGCCGACAAACCCCGCCTTGCCCGGCGGCTCGCCCTTATCGCCCTTTTTCTGCGGAATGAACAGGCCCTGGACCCTCTGTCCGCTTTCGGCGGCGCCGGCGGCGGTGGGGAACAGCTTGCTGACCCCGGTGTTGAGGTTCACGTGCGCCCATCCCCCTTCCAGCTGGTTTCCGCCTTCGCGGCTGATCTTAACCGAACCGGTGACGGTGGCGATACCGGTTTCGGCGTCGTAATCGCCCCTCTCGCCGGTTACCGTCTCGGTCTTGGACTGGATCACCACATGGCCGTAGGCGTCGGCGCGCTGAAGTTCCAGGCCGTTGCCGTCGCCGCCCGATGACTGGCCGGGCTGGGCCGGCTTGGCGCCCGCCTTGGGGGCGGTGGCCGACTTGTCCTTGAAATGGGCGGTGAGCACGTCGCCCTTCAGCGTCTTCTCGCCCTGCTGGGTGGCGACGGCGTCGCCGCGCAGAACCGCCATCTTCTTCAGTTCCCAGTATTCCAGGCTGTCGGTGGCGGTGAAGGTGTCGGTGGGGGTGACCAGCTTGGCCGGCGCGCCCTTCAGCACGAAGATGGACTTGTCCAGGTCGTAGATGGCCTTGTGGCCGGTGGCGGTGTCGTTGGGCGAGCGGATCACCACGTTGCCGTCGGCGTCCAGGCGCCAGATCTCGTCGCCCTTGGGGCCCTTGCGGTAATGGGCGGTCAGCACGTCGGCGTCCACCGTCATGTTGCCGCGGATGGCATGCGCGTTGCCGCGCGCGATGACGCGCAGCTCCTCGGAATGCCATTCGATGCCGTTGTCGGCGTAGACCTGGATCTGCTGGTCGCCGGACTTGCTCATCTCGAAGCCCTGGGCCAGGGCGGAGCCGGGCAGGGCCGCCATCAGGGCGGCGGCGGCGATCAGCGGTATCAGAGCGGGCGGCTTCATCGGGTCTTGGCTCCCTTGCCCTGGCCCTTTCCCGGGGCCTTGTGGCTGACGGCGCGCAGGTTCAGCTGCGACTTGCCGGTGAAGGTGATGTCGTGGCGCTTGCCGGTGATCTCGAACCCGGCCGAGCGGATGGCGCCCTGCGGGCCGTGGCCTGCCACCGGCTCGAATCCCCGCGCCGCGTTGTTGGTCAGCTCCACCGTGGCGGTGGGGGTGTGAATCTCGTAGCCGCTGTCGTGGTAGAGGTTCACGCCGCCCGACAGGTCCAGCACCTTGGTGGATTGATGATAGATGCCGGCCACGGCATCCACCACGATATTGGCCCCCGAGGACGAGGTGAAGTCGGCCTTGGGATTGACCAGATGGATGAGGTCCTGGTTGCCGGGCTCCTGGGTGGCGGTGTCGGCGGTGACCGCGAAGGGGCGGTTGGACTCGTCGACGCCGAAATAGCGGGCGTTCTTCATCACCAGGGTGTCGACCGATTTGGGCGACAGGCTGGCGAAGCCCAGCTTGAAGCCGCTGTCCAGGCGCGACAGCTTGGGCCACACGACGACCAGGCCCAGCAGCAGGGCGGCCAAAGCGGGCAGGGCGATCTTCATCACCGAGACGAAATGGGTGTGGTCGGCGAAGGGGCCGCGGCGCGGCCCCCGCAGGTGCCGTCCGTTGGGGTGCCGCTGCTGGGGCGGCGCTGACCCGCTGTCGGCGTGCAGGCTCATGCCAGGCCGGCCCTCAGGCAGTCGTGGACGTGCAGCACGCCCACCGGGGTTGCGTCGCTTTCCACCACGAACAGGCTGGTGATGGACCGGGCGTTCATCTGGCGCAGCGCCTCGGCGGCCAGCAGGTTGGGCGGCACGGTGCGCGGCGAGGCGGTCATCACCTCCGCCGCCTTGGCGGTCAGGAGGTCGGGGCTCATATGGCGGCGCAAGTCGCCGTCGGTGAGAATGCCGACCAGCTTGCCGTCCGCATCGACCACGCCGGCGACCCCCAAGCTTTTCGCCGTCATCACCAGCAGCACGTCGGCCATGGCGACATCGGCGCCCACCAGGGGCAGGCCGTCGCCGCCATGCATCAGGTCCGAGACCTTGAGCAGGCGCTGGCCCAACTGGCCGCCGGGGTGGAAGACCTTGAAGTCGGCGGCGGTGAAGCCCTTGCGTTCCAGCAGGGTGACCGCCAGGGCGTCGCCCAGCGCCAGCATCATGGTGGTCGAGGTGGTCGGCGCCAGCCCCATGGGGCAGGCCTCGGGATTGGCGGGCAGCACCAGGGCGACGTCGGCGGCGGTGGCCAGCGTCGAGCCGTCCTTCGACGTGATGCCGATCAGCCCGATGCCGAAGCGCCTGGTATAGGCGATGATGTCGCCCAGTTCCGGCGTCTCGCCCGAATTGGACAGCGCCACCACGGCATCGTCGCGGGTCACCATGCCGAGATCGCCGTGGCTGGCCTCGGCCGGGTGGACGTAGAAGGCGGGGCAGCCGGTGGACGCCAGGGTGGCGGCGATCTTGCGCCCCACATGGCCGCTCTTGCCCATGCCGGTGACAATGACCCGTCCCGGCGCGCCCTCGATCAGGGTGACGGCCTTGAGGAAGGGGCCGTCGAGCGCCGCCGCCAGGGAATCCAGCGCGCGGGCCTCGGTGTCGAGAACCCGGCGGGCGGTGGCGAGGGCATCGGAATCGGCGGTCATTACTGCATCCGGTCAAACTGATCCGTTCCCCGCTCTTGGCGGCGAGGGTGCATAACTATACGCAACGGACCCATGACGGAAAGGCAAAACGAAGGCGGTTGGTCCGTTTCGTGCATTCCGGCCCGGTGGCTGAGGGGCTGACTTGGGTGGATACCCCTTCTTTACCCGTCATGGCCGGGCTTGACCCGGCCATCCTTGGACCCCCGGATCAAGTCCGGGGGTGACGGCAAGGAAAGGGCTGAAAAATCAATGCGAGAAGATGTCTTCCGCGTCCCAGCCGGCCAGATCCAGCTCGGCGCGGTCGGGCAGGAAGGCGAAGCAGGCCTCGGCCAGGGCGCGGCGGCCCTCGCGGTCCAGCAGGGTTTCGAAGCGCTCCTTCAGCTGGTGCAGGTAGAGCACGTCCGACGCGGCATAGGCCAGCTGGTCGGCGGAAAGCTCGGGCGCGCCCCAGTCCGAGCTTTGCTGCAGCTTGGACAGATCGACGCCCAGGAATTCCTTGCACAGCGTCTTGAGGCTGTGGCTCTCGGTGTTGGTCCGGGTGAGCCGCGAGGCGATCTTGGTGCAGAACACCGGATTGCAGCGCACGCCCAGGTAACGGCGCAGCATGGCCACGTCGAAGCGGGCGAAGTGGAACAGCTTGGTCACCGACTGATCCGACAGCATGCGGACCAGGTTGGGCGAATTCCACTCGGGCTTGGGATAGTGCACCACATGGGCGTCGCCGTCGCCGGCCGACAGCTGCACCACGCACAGGCGGTCGCGGCTCAGGTTGAGGCCCATGGTCTCGGAATCGATGGCGACCAGCTTGCCGAGGTCAAGGCCGTCGGGGAGATCGTTCTTGTGGTAGAAAACGGTCACGGAGCCGCTCCTTCTATTCCCCGGTTGGGGGAGGGCGGCTCCGCGTCCGATGTATCCATCAGCTAGACCGCGCCGCGGTTAAGAGATGGTGCCCAGGAGAAGACTCGAACTTCCACGACATCACTGCCACACGGACCTGAACCGTGCGCGTCTACCAATTCCGCCACCTGGGCAGGTAGCCCCCGGACCGCCTCAGCCGTCCGAGGCGCGAAGAAATATGCGAGGCGGCCGGCGGTGTCAACGATGTTTTTTCGCCCCAAACCGCTTTTTTGTTCGGACCCCCGCACCCTTTACACCCGGGCGGCTTATGGGCTAGCTTCCGACCCAAAGATTTAGCCTTGTTTTGGCTAGGGGGCGGCGCGAATGCCGCCGGACGATATGGAGGGACGGCATGGCGCGGCGCGTTGTCACGGTATTCGGCGGTTCGGGTTTCATCGGCAGGAACGTGGTCAAGCGTCTCGCCGCCCAGGGGTGGGTGGTGCGCGCCGCCGTGCGCGACCCCATCGCCGCCGAGTTCCTGAAGCCCATGGGCGATGTGGGACAGGTGACGCCGCTGCGCGCCGACATCACCGATTCCAAGTCGGTGGCCATGGCGGTGGCCGGGGTGGACGCGGTGGTCAACCTGGTGGGCATTCTCTACGAGAGCGGCCGGGCCACCTTCGATGCCATCCATGTGAAGGGCGCCGCCAATGTGGCCCAGGCTGCCAAGGCCGCCGGCGTCACCCGGCTGGTGCACATGTCGGCGCTGGGCGCGGACAAGAATTCCGATGCCGCCTACGCCCGGTCCAAGGCCGCCGGCGAAGAGGCGGTCACCGCCGCCTTCCCCGGCGCCTCTATCGTGCGGCCCTCGGTGGTGTTCGGCCCCGATGACGACTTCTTCAACCGCTTCGGCAAGCTGTCCATGGTATCGCCGGTGCTGCCGGTGTTCACCGGCGACGGCTTCAAGCCGGTGTGCAGCGAGGCGGGCTGCTCCATCGACCTGTTCGGGTCGGGCGGCCCCATCTTCCAGCCGGTCAGCGTCTCCGACGTGGCCCAGGCCATCGTCTCCATGCTCGAGGACCCCCGCCATGCGGGCAAGACCTTCGAACTGGGCGGGCCGCGCCGCTATTCCATGAAGGAAGTCATGGAACTGGTCAACGCCTCCACCGGCCGCGACCGCCTGCTGGTGCCGCTGCCCTTCGGCCTGGGCATGCTGCAGGCCACCTTCCTGCAGATGCTGCCCGCGCCGTTGCTGACCAAGGATCAGGTGCGGATGATGAAGGTGGACAACGTGGTCCGCGGCGGCAAGCCGGGCCTGACCGAGCTGGGCATCACGCCGACCTCGGCCGAGGCAATCCTGCCGCTTTACATGAAGCGCTACGGCAAGCAGCTGCCGCCCGGCCGCGATCAGGCGGCGTGACGCCGGAGCATTTCGGGAAATGATCAAGGGCCGCCTTGGGGCGGCCCTTTTTCTTGGCTTCAGGCCCTCAGCGCCTTGCGGGTCACCTGATTGCGCAGATCGGATGGCAATTGCTCCAGCAGCCGCAGCAGTGCGCCGACCCCGATGGGAACCCGGGACCGCCCGTCGGCCCAGCGCCACACGGTGGTGGGGGCGGGCTGCTGTTCGCCCAAATCGTCGAGCAGCCGGGCCAGGGCCGCCTGGGACAATCCCAGCCGCCGTAATGTCTCCGTGAACTCGTCGTCGGTCATGTCCGGTGCTCTCCCCAACCAGAGCGAGTGATACCCTCAGCCGGGGATGTAATGGGTAACTCCCCGGCACACCTACAGAATTGGCGGGGTATTACCACTCTGTCAACGGAACGAAGCGTGAATAAGTGAAAATGCTTATCGGTGGATCAGGTGTGATGGCGCCTTTTAGGTGTATATGCGTATGGGCATAAGCGGGCTCGGGTGCGCTAGGTCTTTTGGGCTGTCTTGCCGGCCAGGGGATGATGGGCGCGGACCAGCCGCGACGCCTCGTCGTCGATCAGGTGGGTGTAGATCTCGGTGGTGGCGATGTCGGCATGGCCCAGCATCTCCTGGACGCTCCTCAGGTCGGCGCCGCCGGCCAGCAGATGGCTGGCGAAGGAATGGCGCAGCACGTGGGGCGAGACCTTGGCGGGGTCCAGGCCGGCCTGGACCGCCACCCGGGCCAGCATCTTGGCGAAGCCGTCGCGGGTGAGGTGGCCGGTGGCCCCGAAGGATGGGAACAGCCAGCGCGACGGCCTGGACTTGGGCAGCATGGCCGCTCGTTCCGCCTTCCAGGCCGTCAAGGCGGCGCGAGCCGGGTCGGACAACGGCACCATGCGCTCCTTCGAGCCCTTGCCGCGCACGATCAGGACGGCGGGGTCGCGGGCCACGGCGGCCAGCGGCAGCGACACCAGTTCCGAGACCCGCAGCCCGGTGGCGTAGAGGGTCTCCAGCAGGGCGGTCATCAGGGTGGCGTCGCGGCCGTCCAGGGCGCGGGCGGCGTCCAGCAGGGCGGTCACCTCCTCCTTGCGCAGGTATTTGGGCAAAGGGCGGCCCAGGCGGGGCGCATCGACATTGGCGGTGGGGTCGTCGGGGCGCAGGCGCTCGGCGAAGGCGAAGCCGTAGAACTGCTTCAGGCAGGACAGCCGCCGGGCCTGGGTGCGGGCCGCCATGCCGATGTCGGCCTGGCGGGCGATATAGGCGGCGACGGCGTCATGGTCGGCGCGCAGGGGCGAGAGGTCCCGCCCGCTCAGGAACTCGGCGAAATCGGCCAGATCGCGGCCATAGGCGTCCAGCGTGTTGGGGCTGGCGCCCCGTTCGACCTGCATCATTTCGAGGAAGGCCTCGACGTGTCGGTCGAAGGCTTCGCTCATCCGCCGTTGGCCAGCACCGCTTCCAGGGCCAGTTCGCGGGCTTCGCGCTCGAACCCGGCCTGGCGCAGGAACACCACCACCCGGTTCAGGGTGTCGGGATCGGCGCTTTCCAGCCCCCCCTCGCCCAATGCTGCGACCGACAGCAGGGCGGTTTCGCCCCGGCGCGCCCCTTCGGCGGCGGCGCGCAGCAGCGCCTTCAGCGCCGGCTTCGGACCGGTGCCGGTGATGGTGCCGGTGGCATGGGTGATCCAGGCCGAGGCGGGGATGGGTTCGCCCACCGCCTGCAGCATGGACAGGGTGACCACGGTGCGGCGCTCGTTCGGTTGCGAGCCTTCCAGCCATGCGGCAAAGGACTCGGCGGGGCTGGAATCGAGGCCGACGCGGGCGATGCGGGCCAGGGGCCACAGCCCGGCGGCCAGCTTGGCGGCGGCCGGGTCGGTCTTGGCCAGGGCCAGCCAGTTGCCCGCCGCCTCGGACCGTCCCACGGCGTAAAGGGCGCGGGCCAGCATGGGAGCGGCCCCCGCCAGATCGGGAGCCGGCTTCAACTCGGCGATCAGCGGGGCATACAGCCGGGCGGTGGCGGCGAAGGCGTGGCGCTCGGCCGCCGCCATCAGGATGCGGGTGATCAGCTCGGCGCGGACGGTGGCGACCTGCTCGGCGCCGGTGGCGCGCAGCCACAGCACGCGGCCCCTGGGGCTCTTGTCGCCCTGGGTGGCGGCGGCCTGCTGCTCGGCCGGGGTCAGGGTGACCTCGGCCATGAGCTTGCGTAAGGACTCGGTGTCGAGGATGCCCAGCGCCTCGGCCCGCTCGGCGGCGGTGATCCGGTGGTCGGCGGCCATGCCGGGATTGTCGGCGATGGCGCGCAGCATGGAGGGCGGCGCGTTGGCGACGGTGTCGGCGGGCAGCGGCAGCTTGGCGGCCTTGAAGGCGGCCAGATGCAGCGGCGTGGGATTGGGCAGCTTGTCCACCTTGGCCGGCGGCGTGCCGCCCATGACCTCGGCTGCGGCGATGAAGGCGTGGTCGGCGTCCTTGCGCTCGCGCATCAGGTCCAGCGCCATGCCGGCTTCCAGGGTCTTGCCAGCCGAGAGTTGGCAGAACACCGACAGGCGCGCATCCAGCGGCGCCCCCTGGGCCAGGACGGCGGCCTCGGCGCAGGCGGACTTGGCATCGCCGGCCAGCAGGAAGGTATCGACCTTGAGGCGCGACAGCCCGGGCGAGGCCAGCGAGGCGGGGGCGGCCTTCAGCAGGGAGGCCAGGCCCTCGATCTCGCCCATGGCGAACAGCCGCTCGGCGCGCAGTTCCAGCAGCGACGGAGTCTGGCCGCGATTGCCCTCGGGGGCGGCGGCCGCCGACAGCAGCAGCCGGCGCGACAGGGAATGGGCGGCGCGAGAACCGGGGGCGGCGGGCAGGGCCGGCAGGATCTTGCGCACCAGGGCGGCGGAGGTGCCGTGCCACATGCCCATGCCCAGACCGCCGTGGCTTTCATCCAGCGCTCCCACCGAATCGGGGTCGGGGGCCTTCAGCTCCTCCACCTCGAAGCGGGGGCCGGGCTTGGCCGGGCCGCCGGGGAATTCGGTGGCGGTGCTGGTGGTGGAGTGGGGCGCAGGCAGGGCCTCGGCCTTGGGCGCCTCCGCCGGGGGTGGGGCCTCCAGATTGGGCGAGGTCAGGATCAGCGGCTTGCCCGGCTGCTGGGCCAGGGCGGCGGGCGCCAGAAGAACTGTGCCCAGGGCCAGGGCCAGGGCTTTAGCGCGGGAAGCGGGCATCCGGTACGACCTTCTCGATCTTCGCCGACGGGGGCGGCGGGTCCCAGGTGGACAGGAACAATCCGCCGCCGACGATCACCGCCAGCAGCAGGGCAACAAGAAGGCCGGCAATCTTGCTCATGGGAGACGGAAGACCTCTCGCGACAGCGACATTTCTGGACAGGACCGTGGGCGTGCGGCTAAAAGCGGCAGGGACGGCCCCATTGCGTTCGTGGGCGCAGTGTATCGGCCAAGACGGCGGGGATCAACGCCGGCTCAACGCTTTTTTCAAGGGAACGGGACCGACCGTGGATCAGGGCATGGCCGACGAACTGGCGAGACTGGCGCCGCTGCTGGACGGGCGCATCGGCCGGACCGTCGTGCTGGTCGGGCTGATGGGGGCGGGAAAGTCCTGCGTCGGCCGCCGCCTCGCCGCCCGGCTGGGCATGGATTTCCTCGATTCCGACGCCGAGTTCGAGGCCGCTTCGGGCAGCACCATCAGCGACTATTTCGCCCGCTTCGGCGAGCCCGCCTTCCGCGACGGCGAGCGCAAGGTGATCTCGCGCCTCCTCGACGGTCCCCCGGTGGTGCTGGCCACCGGCGGCGGCGCCTTCGTCGATCCCGCCACCCGCGAGCGTATCAAGCGCACCGGCACTTCGGTGTGGATCCGGGCCGACCTCGACCTGCTTCTGAAGCGCACGGTGGGCCGCGACCACCGGCCTTTGCTCAAGCAGGGCGACCCGCGCGAGATTCTCGGCCGGCTGATGGAGGCCCGCTATCCCATCTATGCCGAGGCCGACATCATCGTCGATTCCACCGACGAAGTCCCCGAGGCCACCGTGATCCGCGTCATGGAAGGTCTGATCAAGCATTTGAACTCGGAGAGCAAATGATGAGCGCCGCCCCTGAACAGGTCCTGGTCGAACTGGGCGAGCGCAGCTATCCCATCCATATCGGCCCCGGCATGCTGGACCGGGCGGGCGAGCTGATCAAGCCGAAGATGCGGGGCGGCCGCGCCCTGGTGGTCACCGATGCCAACGTGGCGCCGCTCTATCTCGAGCGGGTGCAGAAAAGCCTGGCCGAGGCCGGGGTGACCACCATGCACACCGTGGTGCCGGCCGGCGAGCAGACCAAGGACTTCAAGCATCTGGAAGCCCTGCTCGACGCCATGCTGGAGGCCCGGGCCGAACGCGGCGCCATGATCGTGGCCCTGGGCGGCGGCGTGATCGGCGACCTCACCGGCTTCGCCGCCTCGATCCTGCTGCGCGGCGTGGATTTCGTCCAGATCCCCACCACTCTGCTGTCCCAGGTGGATTCCTCGGTGGGCGGCAAGACCGGCATCAACACCCGTCAGGGCAAGAACCTGATCGGCTCGTTCTACCAGCCCCGCCTGGTGCTGGCCGACACGGCGGTGCTCGATTCCCTGCCCAAGCGCCAGGTGCTGGCCGGCTATGCCGAGGTGGTGAAATACGGCGTGATCGACGACGAGCCGTTTTTCGCCTGGCTGGAGGAGAACGGGCAAAAGGTCATCGACGGCGACATGGAGGCGCGGCGCCACGCCGTCGCGGTGTCCTGCCGCGCCAAGGCCCGCATCGTCGGTGCCGACGAGCGGGAAGGGGGCGTGCGCGCGCTCCTCAACCTCGGCCACACCTTCGGCCATGCGCTCGAGGCCGAGACCGGCTTCTCCGACGAGATGCTGCACGGCGAGGCCATCTCCATCGGCATGGTGATGGCGCTTCGCCTGTCGGCCCGGCTGGGTCTGGCGCCCGCCGCCGATGCCCTGCGGCTGGAACGTCACCTGAGTGCGGTGGGCCTGCCCGCCGCCCTGCCCAAGCCCCGGCTGTGGGCGGTGGACCGGCTGATCCACCACATGGCTGGCGACAAGAAGGTCAAGGACGGCAAGGTCACCTTCGTGCTGGCCAGGGGGATCGGCAAAAGCTTCCTCACCCGCGAGGTGCCGGAGGCTGAACTGGCGTCCATGCTGGCGGAGATGGCCGCCGGACGGTAAGGGGGGGACGGTGGGAATGGATCAGGGGACGCTTTTTCTCACCATTTCGGTGGTCGCCATCGTGGTGCTGCAGGCGGGCTCGGCGTTCTTCGCCGGCACCGAGACGGCGCTGACCGCCGTGTCGCGCCCGGTCATGCACCAGCTGGAACAGGACGGCAGCGTTCCCGCCAAGCGCGTCAACCGGCTGATCGACGCCCGCCAGCGCCTGATCGGCGCCTTGCTGATCGGCAATTCGCTCACCCACACCCTGTCCTCGTCGCTGGCCACCGGCCTGCTGGTCGGGCTGTTCGGCGACGTGGGCGTGGCCTATGCCTCGGCCGCCATGACGGTGATCATCGTGGTGTTCGGCGAGGTGCTGCCCAAGACCTACGCCATCTATCACGCCAACCGCGTGGCCCTGCTGTTCTCCGGCCCGGTCACCGCCGTGGTCTGGTTGCTGACCCCCTTCGTCCATGCCGTGGAACTGGTGGTCAAGGTGGTGTTCCGCCTGTTCGGCGCCAAATACGCCGCCGCCGTCAGCGTCGAGGCCTCCATGATGGAGCTGAAGGGCGCCATCGAGGTCCATGCCGGCGAGGAGGAAGTGCGCGAAGAGCGCCGCATGCTGCGCTCCATCCTGGAACTGGGCGACGTGGAGGTGGGGCAGGTGATGACCCATCGCCGCGGCGTGGTCACCGTGGATGCCGGGCTGCCCGCCGTCGAGATTCTGGAGCTGGTGGTGGGCTCGCCCTTCTCGCGCGTGCCCCTGTGGAAGGACGATCCCGACAACATCGTCGGCGTGGTCCACGCCAAGGACCTGCTGCGCGCCGTCCGCGCCCTGGAAGGCGAGATGGACAAGCTGGACGTGGTCGAACTGGCCTCGGCCCCCTGGTTCATACCCGATTCCACCACCCTGCTGGAGCAGTTGCAGGCCTTCCGGTCGCGGCGCGAGCATTTCGCCCTGGTGGTGGACGAGTACGGCACCCTGATGGGCGTGGTCACCCTGGAAGACATCCTGGAGGAGATCGTCGGCGACATCGCCGACGAGCACGATGTGACGGTGGCCGGCGTGCGGCCGCAATCGGACGGCTCCTACATCATCGACGGCTCGGTGACCATCCGCGACCTCAACCGGCAGTTCGAATGGCGGCTGCCCGATGGCGAGGCCTCCACCATCGCCGGGCTGGTCCTGCACGAGGCGCGGCAGATCCCCGACGTGGGCCAGGTGTTCCGCTTCTACGGCTTCCGCTTCGAGATCGCCCGGCGCCAGCGCAATCAGATCACCTCGCTCCGGGTGACGCCGCCTGTCCCGGCCGCCGGCGATTGAGTGACCCCGTTCACATCCCGTTAACTCCACATATGGTATTACAATCGGGTGACGGGGCCGATTTGTTGTCGACAAGCCGAGTCTCCGTTGGTTAAGGTTTTTGCGGGTTGTGATCGCGGACGGAGGAATCCACGTTGATTCGCTGCTTGAGCCGAGCACCGGAAGGCATTTCCGGACAGGGTCGCCCGCCGCAGGTGGGCCGCAGCATCCTCCGCCTCTCCCATCAGGGGTCTCTCGTGTCGAGAGGCCCTTTTTTGTTGCCCTCATTCCTTTCCCATTCCGAAGGAGTCCCAGATGGCCAAGCGCGCTACGCGGGTTGCCGCGTCGAAGAATGAGCCGGTGGTGTCGCTGTATCCCGCCGAGAAGGCCTGGAGCCCGCTGGGCGAGGACGACCGGAACCGCGACCAGAGCTATGTGCGCAAGGTCCGCCCGCAAAGCGACAACCAGCGCCAGCTGCTGCGGGCCATCACCGAGGGCAACCTGACCCTGGCGCTGGGGCCGGCGGGAACGGGAAAGACCTATCTGGCCATCTCGGCGGCGGTGGAAGCCTTCGAGGAAGGCAAGGTGGCGCGCATCATGCTGTCGCGCCCGGCGGTGGAGGCGGGGGAATCCCTGGGCTTCCTGCCCGGCGACCTGCAGGAGAAGCTGGCGCCTTATCTGCGGCCCCTCTACGACGCCCTGTCGGACCGCCTGGGCGGCAAGCGGCTGCGGGCATTGCTGGCCGACGGCTCCATCGAGATCGCCCCCATCGCCTATATGCGCGGCCGCACGCTCAACAACGCCTTCGTGGTCATCGACGAGGCGCAGAACTGCACCTACGGCCAGATCAAGATGCTGCTGACCCGCCTGGGCTGGCATTCCACCATGGTGCTGACCGGCGACCCCGACCAGAGCGACCTGCTGCCCGGCATGTCGGGGCTGGCCGACATCGCGGCCCGGCTGTCGGACCTGCCCGACGTGGCGGTGGTGCATCTGAACGAAAAGGACATCGTCCGTCACCCGCTGGTGGCCAGCATGCTGACGGTGCTGTAGCTGGCTGCGGAAAAACTCGTCTGCCACGCTATTTACTCGTCACCCCCGCGAAGGCGGGGGTCTATGTTGACGTAATTTGGCAGTGTCAACACAAGATGTGGTTGGCTGATACATGGATTCCCGCTTTCGCGGGAATGACGACTTCTTGGGACGAGTTTTTCCGCACCCTGTTAGACCCACTTTCGGCGGCGCCGAAGAATTTTGGCGGCCGGTGAGATCACCACAGAGACACAGCGTCCAGAGGAAAGCCGTTACCGGTGTGAGGCCATTCCTCACATGGAACAGAGCTTGTGCGGGCCGATGTCCAGGTGCAGGTGGTCGGCGTGCAGCTTGTTGTGGTTGGGCGTCAGCACCACGTTGAAATGCTCGCACGAGGCCCGGGCCACGGCCTGGAGGAACTCGCTCTTCTTGCCGGCGCCCTTCCAGTCCTTCTTCACCGAGATCATGGTGCCGTCGGCCAGTTCGAAGCCGCCGATGTCGATGGCCTGGCCCTTGCCGTGTTCCGACAGCCGCCCGCCGCGGCTGCCGCCCTCGCCCGAGGAGGCAACGGTGGTTTCGGTGCGGCGGTTGCGGCAGTCATAGGTTCCCATGTGATGAAGCCTGGCGACGCGCTGCCCGAGGATCCTCTGGGCGGCGGCCTGCACCACCTGGGTTTCGAAGCGATCGACCACCCGGGCCATGGAGCAGGACATCACGCCGGGGCGGTTCCAGCTGGTGCCGGAATCGGCGGTTACCTTGACGGGATTGGCGATGGAGCACGAACCGGGGCCGCCGACCGCCGCCTGCGGCTCGAAGGCCACACGGCGGTCGCGCAGATCCTTCAGGCAGGCGGAATCGGGATCGAGGATGGGCGGCGGCGGAGCGGGCCGGGGCGGCGGTGAGGAGCACGCGCCCAGCAAGGCCAAGGTCAGAACGGCGAAGACAAGACGTTTGGACAAGGGTCGCGGTTCCGCAGCGCTGGAATCCAATCATCTAGCGCAATTACGGCCGAAAAGTCACGGAATATCTCAAAAACCACCCGGAACCCGTTGTAAGTCTTAACGAGTGATTAACCGAGCTTCACCGCCGTGCCATTGGCCGAGACGATCAGCATGGTCTTGCCGTCGCCCGCCACCGTGTCGTAATCCAGATCGACGGCCACCACCGCGTCGGCGCCCAGTTGGGCGGCCTGGGCCTGCATGTCGGCCAGGGCCGCTTCCTTGGCCTGGCGCAGTACGGTTTCGTAGGCGCCCGAGCGGCCGCCGACGATGTCGCGCACGCTGGCCATCATGTCGCGGAAGATGTTGGTGCCCATGACCGCGTCGCCGCAGACGATGCCGAGATAGGCGGTGATGCGCTTGTCCTCGACGGAATCGGTGGTGGTGATGATCATGCTGCCCTCGTGCTCTTGACCCATAGGACCGAGGTCATCACACTCCGTCTTCCTTTGCCAGGAGAATTCGCCATGACCGAACAGCCCGTCCCCATCGGGGTCGTCACCATCTCGGACCGCGCCAGCCGGGGCATCTACGAGGACAAGGGCGGGCCGGCCATCATCGCCGAGATGAACCGCTTCCTGTCCACGCCCTGGCGTGCGGTGGCGCGCGTCATCGAGGACGAGCAGGCGCTGATCGAGGCGACCCTGAAGGAACTGGCCGACGTGGAGGGCTGCGCCCTGATCGTCACCACCGGGGGCACCGGCCCGGCGCCCCGCGACGTGACGCCCGAAGCCACCGAGGCGGTGTGCGACAAGATGATGCCGGGCTTCGGCGAACTGATGCGCTCGGAAAGCCTGAAGGTGGTGCCCACCGCCATCCTGTCGCGCCAGACGGCGGGGATCCGGGGCAAAAGCCTGATCATCAACCTGCCGGGCAAGCCCTCGGCCATCGCCGATTGCCTGAACGCGGTGATGCCGGCGGTGCCCTATTGCATCGACCTGATCGGCGGCCCCTTCATCGACACCGATCCGGCGGTGTGCAAGGCCTTCCGGCCCAAGGCCAAATAGGCAGGCGCTAGGCCGGGAAGGTCACCGACACCACCGTTCCCTCGTCCACGAAGATGTGGGAGCGGCCGCCCAGCTGGCGGGCCAGGGCGCGGATCAGGCCGATGCCGATGCCGCGTCCCGGCTTGTCGGGCATGCCCACGCCGTTGTCGCGCACCGTGAAGTGCCACTCGCCCGCCTCGCGCACCAGGGTGATCCAGATGGTGCCGCGCCGCCCGTCCGAGAAGGCGTGCTTCATGGCGTTGGACAGCACCTCGTTGGCCAGCATGCCCAGCGGCACGGCCCGTTCCAGGTCCAGCGTGCCTTCCACCTCCACCTCGACGGTGACGCCGCCGGGTGACGCGGAATAGGACCCGGCCAGCGCTTCGGCCAGCTTGCCGAAATAGGTGCCCAGATCCACGTTGGAGGCCAGGTTGCGTTCGTACAGGGTCTGGTGCACCAGGCCCATGGAGTGGATGCGGTCCAGCGCGTCCTTCAGCGTCGCCTTGACCTTCTCGTCGGTGACGTGCAGCGACTGCATGGTCAGCAACGAGGAGATGACCTGAAGGTTGTTCTTCACCCGGTGATGGACTTCCTGGAACAGCACGTCCTTTTCCGCCAGGGCGGTGGTCAGTTCGCGGGTGCGGCGCTCGCCGGTGGCCAGCAGCCGCGCCTCGTGCCGCAGGCTCTCGCCGGTGATGGCGGCCAGCACCAGAAGCAGCCCCATGGCCGTGGCGAACAGCAGCACGTTGCGCCTGGTGCGCACGCTCCATTCGCGAAGCGCCACCTCGATGGGGATGCCCGAGGTGACCACCATGTCCAGGTCCGGGAGGTTGCGGTAGGCCACCAACCGCTCGATTCCATCCACCACCGAGGTGGAGCGGTAGACGCCGGACGGCCCCTTGGCGAAGTGGGTGAACGGCGCCTTGGAGGTGTCGAAGCGGGTGAAGGTGGCGTCGGGCATGGGATAGCGCGCCACCAATCCGCCATCCAGGCGAGACACCAGGAAGATGGAGCCGGGTTCGGGCTGCAGGTCGCGGTAGAAATCGATGAAGTAGTCGGTCCTGATGGCGATCTGCGCCACGCCCATGGCGCGCCCCGCCGGGTCCGGGATGGCGCGGCTGAAGATGATCACCCGGCCCTGGTCGCCCCGCCCGGGCACCACGGCGCTCATCACCGTGCGGCCCGGCTGGGCCATGGCGACGGTGAAGTGGTCGCGGTGGGCGGCGTTGGCGGCGAACAGGCCGAGGCTGTCGTGGGCCAGCACCGGGTCGCCCCGCTCGTCGTGGATGGCGATGCCGATGCCGTAGGGCAGGTTGGACAGCACCGACGACAGCCATTGCTGCTCGTGGCGGGAATTCCTGAGGCTGGCCAGCGGACGATTGGCCACGTGGTCGCCGACCATGCCGAGATTGGCGTGGGCGGCGCCATGGGCCGCGCGGGTCTGGGATTCCACCAGCCGGGCAGACAGGCTGAGATTGGCGGTCCAGTCGGCCAGGGCCACCTCGCGGTCGAACCAGGTGAGCGTACCCAGCCCGGCCAGGCCGCCCAGAACCGCGATGGCGGTGATCAGGCCGAGCAGCAGCCGGGGCCGCGGCAGCCGCGACGGCCGGGAGGCGGCGTCCTTGTCCGTGCGGCCGGGATGGGAGATATCCACGCTGCCGCCGTTCATGCTCAGCCCGCCCGGCGCCGGCCGCCGGACGCCTCGGCCTCGTCGTCGAACAGGGAGGTCAGCTGGCGCATCATGGTGCCGCCCAGTTCCTCGGCGTCCATGATGGTGACGGCGCGGCGATAGTAGCGGGTGACGTCGTGGCCGATGCCGATGGCCACCAGTTCCACCGGCGAGCGGTTCTCGATATAGGCGATGACGTCGCGCAGATGCTTTTCCAGGGTGTTGCCGGGATTGGCCGACAGGGTCGAATCGTCCACCGGGGCGCCGTCCGAGATGACCATCAGGATGCGCCGCTGTTCCGATCGCGCGATCAGGCGTTCGTGCGCCCACATCAGCGCCTCGCCGTCGATGTTCTCCTTCAGGATGCCTTCCCTCAGCATCAGGCCCAGATTGCGCCGCACCCGGCGCCAGGGGGCGTCGGCCGCCTTGTAGACGATGTGGCGCAGGTCGTTGAGGCGTCCGGGATTGGCCGGCTTGCCCTCGGCCTGCCACTTCTCGCGTGCGCTGCCGCCCTTCCACGCCCGGGTGGTGAAGCCCAGCACCTCGACCTTGACGCCGCAGCGCTCCAGCGTGCGGGCCAGGATGTCGGCGCTCATGGCCGCCACGGTGATGGGCCGCCCGCGCATGGAGCCGGAATTGTCGATCAGCAGGCTGACCACGGTGTCGCGGAAATTGGTGTCCTTCTCGATCTTGAAGGACAGGGAATGCATGGGATTGGCGACGATGCGCGCCAGCCTGCCGGTGTCGAGCATGCCCTCTTCCAGGTCGAAATCCCAGTTGCGGGTCTGCTGCGCCATCAGCTTGCGCTGCAGCCGGTTGGCCAGTTTGGAGACCACGCCCTGCAGGTGGGAGAGCTGCTGGTCCAGCTGGCGGCGCAGGCGGCTCAGTTCCTCGGCTTCGCACAGATCCTCGGCGGTGACGATCTGGTCGAACTGGGTGGTGTAGGGCTTGTAGGGCCGGTCCTGCATGGCGGCGGAATTGGAGAGCTGCTCCTGGACCTGCTTGGACGGGCCGCCCGGCTCCTCGGTGCCGGTGCCGGTCAGCATCATCTCCTCGCCGTCGCCCTCGCCCTGGTCGTCGCCGCTGCCCTCGGACGAGCCCGGCGCCTGGGTGTCGCCCTCCTGCTGGGGGCCCTGGCCCTCCTGCTCGCCTTCCTTTTCCTGGCCGGCGCCCTGGGCCTCCTGCTCCTGTCCGTCTTGCTGCGAATTCTCGGATTCGTCGGCTTCCGACGGCTGGTCGGTGCCGAAATCCAGATCGTGCAGCAGCTTGTGCAGGCCCTTGGCGAAGGCCTCCTGGTCGCGCAGCAGGTCCTTGAGCGAATCGAGCGTCGGGCCGGCCTTGGCCCTGATCTCGTCACGCCACAGATCCACCGCGGCCCTGGCCGAGGGCGGCGGCTCCAACCCGGCGAAGATCTCGCGGGCGATCAGGCGCATGGCGTCGGCCAGGGGCACCTGCTCGCGCTTGACCGCACGGTCCAGGCCCTCGGCGCGGGCCTTGACCTCCAGCACCTCGGCGATGTTCATGGCGGCACCCGGCATCAGCCGCGCGCCTAAGGCCTCGACCCGGGCCTGTTCGACCATGTCGTAGATCTTGCGGGCGTCGGGCAATTGCGGCATGCGGCGCACGTGGACGGTGTCGTCGTGGTAGCGCAGCCGCAGCGCGATGGCGTCGGCGGTGCCGCGCAGCCGGGCCAGATCCGAGGCCAGGATGGTGCGCGGCGGCGCCGGCAGGCGGATTTCCGTGCCCCGCACGCTCCCGTTGCCGGCGGCATAGCCCACATCCAGCTCGGGCTGGCCGGACATGGCCTTCAGGGTGGCGGCGGTGGCGCGGCGGATGGTGTCGCCGATGCTTTCGCCCCTGGTGCCGTCCTTGCCCGTGGAATTCTGCTGCAAGATCTCTCCCCAGGCCCTTAGGCCAGCATGCGGGCCGGCCCCTCGGGCAGGTCCGCGCCGAAGCAGCGCTGGTAGTACTCGGCCAGGATGGGCCGTTCCACCTCGTCGCACTTGTTGAGGAAGGTCACGCGGAAGGCGTAGCCGTGGTCGGCGAAGATGCGGGTGTTCTCGGCCCAGGTGATCACCGTGCGCGGGCTCATCACCGTCGAGATGTCGCCGTTCATGAAGCCCTGGCGGGTGAGGTCGGCCAGCATGACCATCTTGGACACCACGTCGCGCCCTTCCGGCGTGTCGTATTCCTTGAGCTTGGCCACCACGATGGAGCATTCGTCGTCATGGGCCAGGTAGTTCAGCGTGGCGACGATGTTCCAGCGGTCCATCTGGCCCTGGTTGATCTGCTGGGTGCCGTGGTAGAGCCCCGTGGTGTCGCCCAGGCCCACCGTGTTGGCGGTGGCGAACAGGCGGAAGGCGGCGTGCGGCCGGATCACCCGGTTCTGGTCGAGAAGGGTCAGGCGGCCCTCCACCTCGAGGACGCGCTGGATCACGAACATCACGTCGGGGCGGCCGGCATCGTACTCGTCGAACACCAGGGCGCAGGGGTGCTGCAGCGCCCAGGGCAGCATGCCTTCGCGGAACTCGGTGATCTGCTTGCCGTCCTTGACCACGATGGCGTCCTTGCCGATCAGGTCGATGCGGCTGACATGGCTGTCCAGGTTGACGCGGATGCACGGCCAGTTGAGCCTTGCGGCCACCTGCTCGATATGGGTGGACTTGCCGGTGCCGTGATAGCCCTGGACCATGACGCGGCGGTTATAGGCGAAGCCCGCCAGGATGGCCTTGGTGGTGTCGGGATCGAAGCGGTAGGCCGGGTCCACGTCGGGCACGTGCTCGCTGCCCACCGAGAAGGCGGGGACCATCATGTCGATGTCGATGCCGAACACCTCGCGGGCGGACACCTGGGTATCGGGCATGGCGAGGGGATGGTCGGAGGCAAGCGGGCTTTGCGTCTTGGAGGTCATACTCTCGTCCTTGGGGGGCTGCTGCTTACAGGCTCAGGCTGAGCTTTAAGGTGTTGTAGGCGTGGTTGATGCGCTTGAAGCGCTCCTCGGAGTCCTTGTCGCCGTTGTTGGCGTCCGGGTGGTGCTGCTTGACCAGCTCCTTGTAGCGGGTCTTCAGCGTCTCGGCGGTGAGCGGCGGGGTGAGTTCGAGGACCGCCATGGCCTCTTCCTCCGGGGTGGGCACGCGGGCCTTGGGCCGCGCCTCCTCGGTGGCGGCATCCTCGAACACCTCGAAGGGGTCGTGGACGGTATAGGCGAACTTGCGCTTGGCGCCCTGGATGCCCAGCGGCCAGGTGGGGCGCTGCCAGGTGGTGTCTTTGCGGAGCTCGGCCTCGATCTCCTCGGCGCCCATGCCGGCATAGTAGTTCCAGGCGGAGTTGTACTCGCGCACATGCTCCAGGCAGAACCAGTAGTAATCGGTCAGCCGGTCGCGGGCCTGGGGGGCGCGGTATTCAGCTTCCAGCGCGCAGCCGGGATGGTCGCAGCGGCGGGTGGCCGGTTGCGCCGGAGTGGGGCCGAAGGCCGGCCGCCAGGATCTGCGGGCGTTGGTCGCTTTCATGGCAAGGCTCATAATGGAGGCTCGAAAGCGCCAAGGCAAGGCACGAGGGCAAATTGCCCCCTTGCCGAACGGCCTCTTGACGGCGGGGGGCAATGGCCCCAATTGGGGAGGGTTCAATCAGGCGAAAGGGCCAGGCTATGCAGGTGACACCGGTGATGCGCAAGAAGCTCGAGGACGGGCTGGCTCCGTCGCGTCTGGACATCATCGACGAATCCCACCGCCACGCGGGGCATGCCGGGCACAATCCCCAGGGCGAAAGCCATTTCCGTCTGGAAATCGTCTCCGAGGCCTTCGTGGGGAAAAGCCGGGTGGAGCGTCACCGCATGGTCAACGCCCTGCTGGCCGAGGAACTGGCCGGCCGGGTGCATGCCCTGGCGCTGACCACGCTCACCAGGGACGAGGAAGCCCGGCGGCTGTAGGGGGGGCAATGTCCGAGCCCCGCAAACGGTTTTGTCATCCCGAGGCGCAAGCCGAGGGATCTCCGTCTGGACCACTGGTGCCGGTTCTGAAAAGCCGTTCCAGGATGAGATCCCTCCACCCAAGGGCGTCGGGATGACAGGATGGAAGATCACTTCACCTTGACGTCCATCATCTCCAGGTTCCGGCGCGCCGTGTCGGCGGCGGAGCTTTCGGGCGCGGCGGCGATGGCCTTCATCCAGTCCTCGCGCGCGCCGGCTTGGTTGTCCTCCAGGCGGCGGATGATGCCGCGCTCCAACAGGGCGTCGGGAAAGGCCGGGTCCAGCACCAGGGCGCGGGCCAGGTCGTCCTTGGCCAGTTCCAGCCTGTCCAGGTAGCGGTAGGCCACGGCGCGCAGCACCATGGCCTCGATGCGGTTGGGCTGGGCCTTGAGCAAGGAGGTCAGCACGTCCACCACTTCGGCGTAATGGTTGGCCGAAGCCAGGGTCACCGCCTTGTCCAGCATCAGTTCGGGGTGGCCGGGCACCAGCTTCAGGGCGGTGTCCTGGGCGGCCAGGGCTTGCTGGGGTTTGCCGGCCAGCAGCCAGGCCTGCCCGGCCTGGGCCAGCATCTCGGCGCGCATGATCTCCTCGCGCCGGCTGGACGAGGCCAGGGCTTCCAGGCGCTTGGCCGCCTCCTCGTATTTGCCCAGCCCGATCAGGGCGACCGCCGCGCAATGGCGCGCCGGCTCGCCGCCGCCCAGCGACGCCCAGGCCAGCGCCTCCTCCCAGCCTTCCTCGGGCTTGGCGCGGGCCAGGTTCAGGCAGGTGCGGTATTCCATCTTGGAATCGATGGCCTGGGCCGGGGCGGAGGCGGGCAGCCACAGCAGCGGCAGGATCAGCAGGGGGATGGCGTATGGTCTCATGGGGCGGTAGTCTCGCCGATTGTGCGCATGGTGCAAGGGAAGAGAGATGGCCAAGCGATTTTTCCTGTTCGGGCTGGGCTTTTCCGGCCGGGTGATCGCCCGCCGGCTGGTCGAGGCGGGGTGGGAGGTCTGCGGCACCACGCGCTCGGGCGAGGCGGTGGACTGCCCCGGCGTGCGGATCCTGCCCTTCGACCGCGAGCATCCGCTGCCGCCCAATTGCCTGGACGGATTTGACGCGGTGCTGTGCTCGGTGCCGCCCGATGGCGACGGCGACCCGGTGCTCGACCGGATGGAAGGGGCCGTCCGGGCGGCCGCGCCCGCCTGGATCGGCTATCTGTCCACCACCGGGGTCTACGGCGATCACGGCGGCGCCCTGGTGGACGAGGACACGCCGCCCACTCCCGGCCTCGACCGCTCGCGCCGGCGGCTGGCCGCCGAGACGCGCTGGCGGGGGCTGGGCGCCCACATCTTCCGGCTGGCGGGGATCTACGGCCCCGGCCGCTCGGCGGTGGACAGCGTGCGCGCCGGCCAGGCCCGCCGGGTGGTCAAGCCCGGCCAGGTGTTCAGCCGCATCCATGTGGAGGATATCGCCGCCGCGGTATCGGCCTCGCTGGCCAATCCCCATCCCGGCGCCATCTACAATCTGTGCGACGACGACGCGGCGCCGCCCCAGGACGTCATCGCCCATGCCTGCGCCCTGCTCGGCGTGGAGCCGCCGCCGGAAATTCCCTGGGAGGAGGCGCGGGCGACCCTGTCGCCCATGGCGCTCAGCTTCTATGCCGACAACAAGCGGGTGGATAACGGGCGGATGAAGCGGGAGTTGGGCGTTCGCCTGCGCTACCCCACCTACCGCGAGGGGCTGCGGAGCTGCCTGTGATGCCAAATCCGGGGTATCGGCCCGGATTTGGCTTGGAGGCGAAGCCTATTTCGCCTTGTCGGCAGCCCCGGCGGCCGGAGCGGCCGCCACGGCCAGGGGCGATGCGGTGCGCACGGCCTTGGTCAGCGCCTTGCCGGCGGCGTAGGCGGGGTTGATATAGGGGCTGCGGCCATCGGTGACGCGCACCGGCTCCAGTCCCATGCCCTTGAGGCAGTCGTAGATTTCGCGAAGTTCCGCGGGTCCAAGCATTCCAAATCCTCGCCCAATTCCTTAGGTGCAGGCATCCCCTCGACAAACAGTCTGCACCGAATCGGGGGCGGAATGCGACAGGTTTTTGTGCGATGCAGCATAAATGCGGTTACCACTTACTTGCGTAAGCGGGGCATTGCGCGCAACAAAATTTCGGGTGGGGTGAAAAAAGTGGCGGGACCCGGCTCATCACCGTGTCCCGCCCAATCTCAGGGAGACAAAGCAGTAATGAGCATTGTGGTACCAGAATGCCGGATTCGAATCAAGCAAAATTCCTCGAGATCGTACCAGGCCCTCCGTATGGGGGAGGGCCTGGCTTTACGACCTAGAGGATCGCGACCGTATCCGCCTGCGGGCCCTTCAGCCCCAGGGTGGTGGTGACGCGAACGCGCTGACCGGATTCCAGGGTCTTGATCCCGGAGCGCTCCAGCGCCTTCACGTGAACGAACACGTCCTTGCCGCCCTCGTCGCAGGCGACGAAGCCGAAGCCCTTCTCGGCCGAGAAGAACTTGACCACGCCTTCGACGGTCTGGGTCGGGCCGCGCTCTTCCCGGCGCGGGGCGCGCGGGGTGGCGGTGGTGCTGTCCACTTCATGGACCATCACCACCTGCGGGCCGCGCTGGCCGGCGCCCAGGTCCACCACCAGGGTGGCGCCTTCGGCGACCTGGGTCAGGCCGGCGCGCTCGAGGGCGGAAATGTGCAGGAAGGCGTCCGGGCTGCCGTCGGAGGGGGCGACGAAGCCGAAGCCCTTGGAGGCATTGAACCACTTCACAGTGGCGGTGACGTTCGCCTGACTGACCATCTGACGGTCAAAAGAGCTCGGTGCCATCGGCCGCGACGGGCGCGGATCGAAAGCCGGTTCGCCAAAGTCGTCCCGACGACCGCGACCGCGCTCGCCCCTGCCATGATTATCTCGGTTCCATGCCATGTGTCATTCTCGTCGTAAGTAAACAAAATCCCCCGCACCCACGCGAGGGCATTCCGCCCGGCTCGTGCGTGCCAAGGTCAGCCTGAACCTATATCATTACCTGAGAATCATGCCTCCGCATAGGGGCTTACGGGGCGTCTGCGGCCTCAGAATGAGCTTTTTTTCGTGCTGCACTGCGGTCGTCAGGCTGAAGCAGCCGGTACAACCCCATGGTCAGGCCGACCACGATGACGCCGGAAAAGGCGACGTCGGAAACGAAATGCCCGCCTTGGGCGATGCGCACCAATCCCATGGCGGCGCCGAAGGCGAAGGCGGCGGCCAGGGCGGCCGGGCGGCGGCGGCGAGGGGCCAGCAGGGCCAGCGATACCGTCCAGAAGCCCAGAGCCGCATGGCCGGACGGGAACGAGCAATTGTCCGGGCACTGGTCCGACATGACCAGGGCCGGCGTGAACTGCCGGTCCGGCTGGTGTCCGGCATTGAACTGGGCGATGGTCGAGGGCCGCGCCCGTCCCCAATTGTCCTTGAGGATCAGGTTGACCACCAGGCCGGGGCCGAGCGCCAGGGACCCCACCACCAGCAGCGCCATGGCCGGGCGGATGCCGGCCACGGGACGCTTGAGGATGGCGGCGGCGGTTCCCGCCAGGCCGATCAGGCCTGCGGTGGCGAACAGGAAGAGGGGCAGCGTCTTGCGGGCGAATTCCCCCAGGGGATGAACCCGGAAGGGAAAGCTGCGGCTCGCCGGGTCGAAGAACAGGGACGAGACGGCGATGTCGATGCCCGGAAACAGCACCAGGGGCACCAGGGCGGCAATCGCCCAGCCCCAGGGATTGCGCAACAGGCCAGGCGCCATCAGCCGTCCTCGAGATGGAACAGTCCCGACAATCCGATCAGGCCGGCGAACAGGGGCGGGGTCCAGGCCGCCAGCGTCTGCGGCAGGGTGGCCGACAGGCCCAGGGCGTAGATCACCTTGGAGAAGAAGTAGACGGCGAATCCAGCGGCCACGCCGCCGCCGATGCGGGCCAGCAATCCGCCCGACCTCGTGTTGGGGCGCAGCGAGAAGACGGCGGCCATCAGCACCATGCCGCAATACAGCACCGGCGAGGCCAGCAGCGACTGCATGTACAGGCGATGCTTGTTGGCGGTGAAGCCGGCCCGCTCGAAAAAGCGGATGAATCCCGGCAATTGCCAGAAAGACAGGGTTTCGGGTGCTGCGAAATTGTCGTGGATGCGCGACAGCGTCAGCTGGGTGGGGATGCGCATCTGCTCCAGGAAGACCGAGGGCTTGCCGCCTTCCATCACCCAGGCGCGCCGCACTTCGAAGGTGCCGTCGATCAGCGAGGCGCTCTCGGCGGCGATGCGCTGGTGGAAGTGGTCGGGGCGGTCGTACAGGAAGAACTGGGCGTCCCTGATGTGCAGGACCAGACCTTCCTGGCGCACGGATTCGGAATAGACCACCATCTCGCCGTCGTTATGGGGCTCGCGCAGCCACAGCCCGCCCTCGGACAGGTCGAAGGCGCTGGGCTTGTTGCTCAGCAACTCGTCCTGCAGCCGCTCGTAGCGGCCGTACATGGCTGCCGCCATGGGGTTGAAGGCGGTGATCTCGAACACGCCGAACACCCCGGCCACGAACAGCACCGGGGTGATGAACTGCCAGACCGAGATGCCGGCGGCGCGGGCCACCACCAGTTCATGGGTGCGGGTCAGGCGCCAGAAGCACACCATGGCGCCGATCATCACCGCGAAGGGCAGCACCGTGTGCAGCATCTGCGGCAGCTTGAAGAACGCCATCAGCATGATGGGGGCGATGCCCAGGTCGGGACGGGCGGCGGCCCGGCGGATCAGCTCGATGACGTCGAACAGCAGGATGATCCCTAAAATCACCAGCAGCACCGTGGCGAAGGCCGAGGCGAACTGACGCCCGATATAGCCGCTCATGATGGGGGAAAGACGCATGGTGCCCGAAATTCGCTGCCGTTCGATGAAAGCGGAGTATAGAGGTTTCCCGTCTCCCCGTGTCATAAACCTTTTCGACTGACAGCAAGGAAACGAGGCGATGGTCACGCTGACGCGCATCTATACCCGGACGGGCGACAAGGGCAAGACCTCTCTGGGCGATGGCACCAGGGTGGGAAAGCATGACCTCCGGGTCGAGGCCTACGGCACCGTGGACGAGGCCAATGCGGTGATCGGGCTGGCCCGCCTGCATGCCGGTGCCGACATGATGGGGCTTCTGGAACTGCTGCAGAACGATCTGTTCGACCTGGGGGCCGATCTGTGCACGCCTGCTGGCGCCGACGAGGCCGCCGGTTCCCGCCTGCGCATCGTCCAGTCCCAGGTGGACCGGCTGGAGGCAGAGATCGACGCGGCCAACGAGAAGCTGGCGCCGCTCACCTCCTTCATTTTGCCCGCCGGCTCCGCCCTGGCCGCCCATCTGCATCACGCCCGCACCGTGGTGCGCCGGGCCGAGCGCCTGATGGTCGCCCTGGCCGAGGTCGAGGCGGTCAATCCCGCCGCCATCATCTACGCCAACCGGCTTTCCGATCTGCTGTTCGTCCTGGCCCGTCTGGCCAACGGCAACGGTGCCGCCGACGTGCTGTGGGTGCCGGGGGGTGCGCGTTGACAACCCCAACCTCCCGTCATATTGTGCAATGCAATAGTAAATTCCGCCCGGCGATGCCGATTTATGCGCACTCCGGATTAGAGGATTGAAAGACAAATGAAAGTCCTGGTCGCGATCAAGCGGGTGATCGACTACAACGTCAAGATTCGCGTGAAGTCGGATGGTTCTGGGGTCGAGACCCAGAACGTGAAGTTCTCCATGAATCCGTTCGACGAGATCGCGGTGGAAGAGGCGGTTCGCCTCAAGGAAGCCGGCAAGGCCACCGAAGTTGTGGTGGTCTCCATCGGCCCGGCGGCGGCGTCGGAGACGCTGCGCACCGCGCTGGCCATGGGCGCCGATCGCGGCATCCTGGTGCAGACGGACGACGAGGTGCAGCCCCTGGGCGTCGCCAAGGCCCTGAAGGCCCTGGTGGAGAAGGAGGCCCCCGGCCTGATCATCCTGGGCAAGCAGGCCATCGACGACGATTCCAACCAGACCGGCCAGATGCTGGCCGCGCTGCTGGGCCGCCCCCAGGGCACCTTCGCCAGCAAGGTGGAGATCGGCTCGGATGCGGTCACCGTGACCCGCGAGATCGACGGCGGCCTGGAGACGGTGAGCCTCAAGCTGCCGGCGGTGGTGACCACCGACCTGCGCCTGAACGAGCCGCGCTACGCCTCGCTGCCCAACATCATGAAGGCCAAGAAGAAGCCCATCGACACGGTTTCGCCGGCCGATCTGGGCGTCGACATCGCCCCGCGCCTGGTCACCCTTTCGGTGGCCGAGCCGCCCAAGCGTTCCGCCGGCATCAAGGTGGCCGACGTGGCCGCCCTGGTGGACAAGCTCAAGAACGAAGCGAAGGTGATCTGATCATGACCGTTCTCGTCATTGCCGAGCACGAGGGCGGCGCTCTCAAATCCGCCACGCTGAACACCGTTACCGCCGCCACCAGGATCGGCGGCGACGTCCATGTGCTGGTCGCCGGTGCGGGCATCGGCGCGGTGGCCGAGGCCGCCGCCAAGGTGGCGGGCGTCGCCAAAGTGCTGGCCGCCGATGCCGCCCTTTACGCGCATACCCTGGCCGAGCCCCTGGCCGCCCTGGTGGTCTCCCTGGCCGGCGGTTACAGCCACATCCTGGCGCCCGCCACCACGGGGGGCAAGAACGTGGCGCCCCGCGTCGCGGCGCTCTTGGACGTGGCCCAGATCTCCGAGATCACCGCGGTAGTGTCGGCCGACACCTTCGTGCGGCCCATCTATGCCGGCAACGCCCTGGCCACCGTGCAGAGCAAGGATGCCGTCAAGGTGATCACCGTGCGCGGCACCGGCTTCGAGGCCGCCAAGGCCGAAGGCGGCTCCGCTTCGGTGGAAACCGTGGCGGCCGCCGCCGACCCGGCCCTGTCGGCTTACGTGGGCAGCCAGCTGTCCAAGTCCGAGCGCCCCGAGCTGACCTCGGCGCGCATCATCATCTCGGGCGGTCGCGGCATGCAGTCGGGCGACAACTTCCACCTGCTGGAAGCGGTGGCCGACAAGCTGGGGGCCGCCGTGGGGGCATCCCGCGCCGCCGTGGACGCCGGCTTCGTGCCCAACGACTTCCAGGTGGGCCAGACCGGCAAGATCGTCGCCCCCGACCTCTACATCGCCGTCGGCATCTCGGGCGCCATCCAGCACCTGGCCGGCATGAAGGATTCCAAGGTCATCGTCGCCATCAACAAGGACGAAGAGGCCCCCATCTTCCAGGTCGCCGATTACGGCCTGGTCGCGGATCTCTTCAAGGTGTTGCCCGACCTGGCGGCCGAGCTGAACAAGTAATCATCCATCAATCTGCCCAACGGCAAACGCCCTACCATCCGGGAGCCTGACAATGACTGCTATCAAGAAGATCGGTGTTATCGGCGCGGGCCAGATGGGCAATGGTATCGCCCATGTCTGCGCCGCCGCCGGTTTTGACGTGATCCTGCTCGACATCAACGAAGAGGCCCTGAAGAAGGGCCTCTCCACCATCACCAAGAACCTGGACCGCGCCCTGTCCAAGGGCAAGCTGACCGAGGCTGACAAGGCCGCCACGCTCGGCCGCATCAAGTCGACCACCGCCTATGCCGATTTCTCGGACAGCGACCTGGTCATCGAGGCCGCCACCGAGGACGAGAAGGTCAAGCGGGCCATCTTCGCCCAGCTCTGCCCGGTGCTGAAGCCCGAAGCCCACATCGCGTCCAACACCTCGTCGCTGTCCATCACCCGCCTGGGTGCCGCCACCGACCGCCCCGCCAAGTTCATGGGCATGCACTTCATGAACCCGGTGCCGGTCATGCAGCTGGTCGAGCTGATCCGCGGCATCGCCACCAGCGAGGAGACCTTCTCCCTGGTGCGCGAGATGACCTTGAAGCTGGGCAAGAAGCCGGTCTCGGCCGAAGACTTCCCCGCCTTCATCGTCAACCGCATCCTGCTGCCCATGATCAACGAGGCGGTCTACACCCTGTACGAAGGCGTCGGCTCGGTGACCTGCATCGACACCGCCATGAAGCTGGGCGCCAACCACCCCATGGGCCCGCTGGAACTGGCCGACTTCATCGGCCTCGACACCTGTCTGGCGGTGATGCAGGTGCTGCATGACGGCCTGGCCGACACCAAGTACCGCCCCTGCCCGCTGCTGGTGAAGTACGTCGAAGCCGGCTGGCTGGGCCGCAAGACCGGCCGCGGCTTCTACGACTACACCGGCGAGACCCCGGTTCCGACCCGCTGATCCGGCGGCTTCGGTCGAAACGAGGGCGGGAGGCCACGGCTTCCCGCCCTTTTTCTTTGCCGTTGGGGAAACGCGGGGCGGCAGCCCGCCGGACGGGCGCGGATCACCGGGACAAGCCCGGTGATGACGGCCTCACGTGGGCAGGGGGGGCTTATGCCGCCCCGTGGCAGTGCTTGTACTTCTTGCCCGAGCCGCAGGGGCACGGCGCGTTGCGGGGCGTCGAGGACCAGGTGGTGGAATCGTTGGGGTCCACGGCGGTGTTGCGCTGGGTGAAGGCCACCGAGGCGCCTTCGCCGCCCGAGAAGGCGGGGTCCTCGCGGGTTTCGCGGGTGCGGGTGCTGCGCTGGGGCGTCAGGGCCTGCTCGGCCTCTTCCTCGTTGGAGAAGCGCAGCTGGACATGGGCCAGGATGGAGGTGACGCGCTCGCGCAGGTCGAGCAGCATCTGCTCGAACATGTTGAAGGCTTCGCGCTTGTACTCGTTCAAGGGATCGCGCTGGGCGTAGGCGCGCAAGGAAATGCCCTGGCGCAGGTGGTCGAGCTGGAGCAGGTGCTCCTTCCACGCCTGGTCGAGGATCTGCAGCAGCATGCTCTTTTCGACCATGCGCATGGTGTCGGGGCCGTATTCCGCCGCCTTGGCCGCCGCCTTGCGGTCGGCGTGGTCGGTGATGCGGATGCGGATTTCCTGGTCGGCGATGCCTTCTTCCTTGGCCCAATCGGCGATGGGCAGGTCCAGGTTGAAGACGCGCAGCACTTCCTCGTGCAGGGCCGCCACGTCCCACTGGTCGGCATAGGCGCGTTCGGGGATGCAGCGGGCGACCATCTCGGCGATGACCTCGTGGCGGAAGGCGACGATCTCCTCAGAGACGTCGTCGGCGCTCATCAGGTCCTTGCGCTGTTCGTAGATGACCTTGCGCTGGTCGTTCATCACGTCGTCGAACTTCAGCAGGTTCTTGCGGATGTCGAAGTTGCGGGCCTCGACCTTCTGCTGGGCCTTTTCCAGGGCCTTGTTGATCCAGGGATGGACGATGGCCTCGCCGTCCTTGAGACCCAGCTTCTGCAGCATGCCGTCCATGCGCTGCGAGCCGAAGATGCGCATCAGGTCGTCTTCCAGCGACAGGAAGAACTTGCTTGCCCCCGGATCGCCCTGGCGGCCCGAGCGGCCGCGCAGCTGGTTGTCGATGCGCCGGGATTCGTGGCGCTCCGAGCCCACCACGTAGAGGCCGCCGGCCTCGCGCACCTTCTGCTTGTTGGCTTCGATCTCGGCCTTGATGCCGTCGATGCGCTTGGCGCGCTCGGCCGGGTCGGTGATTTCGGCCAGCTCCATCCTGGTGCGCATGTCCAGGTTGCCGCCCAGCTGGATGTCGGTGCCGCGGCCCGCCATGTTGGTGGCGATGGTCACGCCGCCGGGCACGCCGGCCTGGGCGACGATATAGGCTTCCTGCTCGTGGTAGCGGGCGTTCAGAACCTGGTGGGGAATCTTCTTCTTCTTCAGCATGTCCGACAGCAGCTCGGACTTCTCGATGGAGGTGGTGCCCACCAGGACCGGCTGCATGCGGCCACGGCATTCCTCGATCAGGGTGACGATGGCCTCGTACTTCTCACGCGCGGTGCGATAGACCTCGTCGTCGAAATCCTTGCGGCTGACCGCCAGATTGGTGGGAATCTCCACCACTTCGAGATTGTAGATTTCCTGGAATTCGCCGGCCTCGGTCATGGCGGTGCCGGTCATGCCGGCCAGCTTGGGGTAGAGGCGGAAATAGTTCTGGAAGGTGATCGAGGCGAGCGTCTGGTTCTCGTTCTGGATGGTGACGCCTTCCTTGGCCTCCAGCGCCTGATGCAGGCCCTCGGAATAGCGGCGGCCTTCCATCATGCGGCCGGTGAACTCGTCGATGATGACGACCTTGTCGTTCTTGACGATGTAGTCCACGTCGCGGGTGAACAGCTTGTGGGCGCGCAGCGCCTGATTGACGTGATGGACCAGCGACACGTTGCCGATGTCGTACAGCGTGCCCTTCATCAGGTCGGCGGCGCGCAGCATCTCTTCCACGTGTTCGGTGCCGCGGTCGGTGAGCGTCACGGCGCGCACCTTCTCGTCCTTCTCGAAATCCTCGGGCACCAGGGACGGCATCAGCTTGTCCACCAGGCGGTAGAGCTCGGAATTGTCCTCGGTGGGGCCGGAGATGATCAGGGGCGTGCGCGCCTCGTCCACCAGGATCGAGTCCACTTCGTCGACGATGGCGTAGTTAAAGGGCCGCTGGACCATTTCCTCCAGGCGGAACTTCATGTTGTCGCGCAGATAGTCGAAGCCCAGCTCGTTGTTGGTGCCGTAGGTGACGTCGCAGGCATAAGCCTGCTGGCGCTCGAGGTCGTCCAGGCCATGGGTGATGACGCCGACGGAAAGGCCGAGGAAACGGTAGATCTGGCCCATCCATTCGGAATCGCGGGCGGCCAGATAGTCGTTGACGGTGACCACGTGCACGCCCTTGGCCGACAGCGCGTTGAGGTAGACCGGCAGCGTGGCCACCAGGGTCTTGCCTTCACCGGTGCGCATCTCGGAGATGCGGCCCTGGTGCAGAACCATGCCGCCCAGCAGCTGGACGTCGAAATGGCGCTGCCCCAACGTGCGCTTGGCGGCTTCGCGGACCGTGGCGAAGGCTTCCACCAGCAGATCGTCCAGCTGGGCGCCGTTTTCGAGGCGGGCGCGGAACTCGGCGGTCTTGGCCTGGAGCTCGTCGTCGGAAAGCTTCTCGAAGGCCGGCTCGAGGGCGTTGATGGCCTCGACATGCTTTTTCAGCGGCTTGAGAACTCGGTCGTTGGCGGTTCCGAAGATCCGCCGGGCAAGGGCGCCGAACATGAAGCTTCCCCAAGGTAAGAGAGCAGGCCCGTGGAAAGGGGCCAATCGTGACCGGCAACAGATAGAGGCCGGCCCGCCATCTGTCAATGTCGCGGGCCGGTTTCGAGGCGATGGAATGCCGGTTTTCAGGCGGCGCGGCGCAACGCCTCGGCCATTTCCTCCAGCAGGGCGAGGACCTGGCGCGAGGTGTCGTTCAGCCGGTCCACCTCGGCCATGGCGGCATCCACCTCGCCGCGGGCGTAAAGCTCCAGCGCCCGCTTGCCGTGGGCATGGACCGCCTGGTGCGGCTCCTGCAGGCGGGCATAGGCGGGCAGGCGGGTCAGCCGCTCGTCCTTCAGGCCGTCGTACCACTTGCCCAGGCGGCAGGTATGGTGGTCGGCCAGCTTGTCGGGCGTCAGCTCGTTGCGGCCCATGATGCGGTCGATGATGGAGCGCTTGAAGCGGATATGGTCGTTCTTGGCCACCTGCAGCAGGGATTCGGCGGTGCCCAGCTTGGCGAAATCCTCGGCGCGGCGGTCCAGCACGCCCGCCGCCTCGGTCATGGCGCCCAGCACCTGGGCGATTTCGCCGAGATTGTGTTCGGCCAGATTGGCGATCTCGCCGGTGGCGGACGAGACCTCGGCGGCGGCGGCGTTCTGCTGGCTGAGAATGCCGGCGATGTCGTGCATGCGCCGGGTCACCCCGTCGATGCGCCCGGCGATGGCTTCCAGCCCGCCGGTCACCTGGCCCACGGCGGTCATGCCCTCGTGGGCGGCGCCGCGCGAGCGTTCCATGGAGGCGCGGGCGCCGTCCATGTCGGCGACCAGCGCCTCGATGCGCGAACGGATGTCGATGGTGGCCTTGGCGGTCTGGTTGGCCAGGGTCTTGACCTCGCCCGCCACGACAGCAAAGCCTTTTCCGGCCTCGCCCGCCCTGGCGGCCTCGATGGTGGCGTTCAAGGCCAGCAGGTTGGTCTGGCCGGCGATGTCCTCGATCTGGTTGGTGATGGCGGCGATCTGGTCCGAGGCGCCGGACAGGGCCTCGATCTTGGCGCCCACGTCGGACACCGCCTGCAGCAGCCCGTCCATGGCCTGGCGGGCGGTGGCGGTGGCGGCGACGCCGTCCTGGGCGGCGGCTTCGGCGTCCGAGGCCTCGCCGGCGGCGATTTCCGAGGATTGGGCGATGGTGTTGACCGAGGCCACCAGTTGCTCGATGGCGCTGGCGATGGACTGGCTCTGCTCGGAGGCGCGGCGGACCGAACCGGACATGCGGGCCAGCACCACGCCGGCCTCGTTGCTCTGCATGGCGGCCTCGACGATGCCTTCCAACTGCAGCTGCATGCCGTCCTGAAGGGATTTCTGCCCCTGTTCCAGCTCGGCCAGGCTTTTCTGCTGGGCGGCTTCCAGTTCGGCGGTGCGTTCCACTTCCCGCTGCACCACGTGGACGGCGCGGGCCATGTGGCCGATCTCGTCGTTGCGCTCCTGGCCGGGAATGGTCACCGAGAAATCGCGCCGGGCGATGCGGTCCATGGCGGCGCTCATGGCCAGCACCGGCCCGGTGATGGAACGGCTGAGCACGATGCCCAGGATCACCGCCACCACCACGGCGCCCAGGATCAGGCCGGTCATGGTGCGGCGCGCTTCCGCCAGCTGGGCGGCGTAATGGGAGGCGTCCATGGCGATCTCGGCCACGCCCAAGGGCTTGCCGCCGTAATCCTTGACGGCGCGGCCCAGGACGGCGACGCGGCCGCCCTTGTCGGTCTCCACGGCCTTGATCACGTCCCGGCCGCCCAGGGCGGCGGCGATCTCGGCGGGCGAGAGCGCGGAAGTGGCGATAGTGCCGGCGAAGATCTTGAAGTCGTCCTTGGCCTTGACGTGCAGCGCCACGTCGACGCCGAACGCCTTCTTGAACTCGGCGAAGAAGGGCTGGCCGAAGGACAGGCCGAACTCCACCGATCCCACGTGGCGGCCCTCGTCGAACAGCGGCATCAGCCCGCGCACGCCCAGTCCGGCCACGCCGTATTCCAGGCCATGGGTGGGCTTCTGCGTGGCGTTGGTCTCCACCACCGTCTGGCGTATGGCCGACAGGTCGTCGCCGAACTTGGCCGGCGCGTGGACGCGCAGGAACGAGGTGGCGGGCGGGGTGTGGAACTGGAACTGCTCGATGCCGAAGGGCTGGGCGATGGCCTTGAAGGTGGGGATCATCTGGGCGGCCAGGGCGTCACGGCTGCCGGTGGCGACCAGATGGGGGACGCCGGGCAGGTTGGCCACCAGGGCGGCCATGGCCTGCGCCTGATCGGCCGAGCCGCCGATGGAATCGGCCAGTTGCTCGAAGCGGCCCATCAGTTCCCGCTGCTCGGCCTGCTCGATCAGGGATACCGCATGGTTGTTGCTGAACCAACCCAAAGTGGCGGCGGTGCCCACCGACATGGCGACCAGGGCTGCGCCGAAACGCGCGGCAATTCCAAAGGCCATGGGCTATTCGTTCCTTCCCCTGAAATGTTGCGCCGGTTCAATGCCCGGGCTCGGCCGTTCCGGGGGGAGGCGGTTCATCGGCCCCGCACGCCGGGAACGCATGGATGTAAAATAAATCCCCCATAAGAGGAGAACATTATTTAATCCAAATGTCTTAATATTAGCAACCGGTGATTTGGTCTGACCATTTTCGACCAACCGGAGCTTGGGGCGCGGACAAGCCTGGGTTATAAGAGCCCCACTCCCCCAAGGCCCCTTGGCGGAACTGGTAGACGCAAGCGACTTAAAATCGCTCGCCTTCGGGCGTGCCGGTTCGATTCCGGCAGGGGCCACCAAAGCATGGGACTCGGCCGGGAAATTGGGCTTCGCGGCGATGGAAGAGGGACCGGGAATGACTGACGAGGCCTGGGACGACGAAGTGAGCCGGCGTCTTGTCGCCCTCGAAAGCCGGCTTTCCCACCATGAGGTCATGGCAGAGGAATTGTCCGAGGTCGCGGCGCGGCAGGGCCGCGTCATCGACGATCTTGCGGCCGAGATTCGTCGCCTGCGCGCTCGTCTTGCCGCGGCGGAGGCCGGGTATGCGCCTTCGCAGCAGGATGAGAAGCCGCCGCCGCATTATTAACGTCAGGGGGGATGCCGATGATCGGGAACGACGGGAAGCCGGTGACGCGCGATCAGATCCGCGCCGCCATCGCCACATACAATTCCGGTAATCGCGGTTCCAGGGAATTCGCGGCCATTCCCCGCGCCCTGGTCACCATCCTTGACAATCTTGCGGTGGGCAAGACCGCTTACGTCAAGGGCGGCGACGGACAGCTTCAGATCACGCGCCGGAAAGATAAATCCATCGCCGCGGCCTAAGACTCAGCCTGCGGCCCGCTCCAGCCAGGCGGCCAGGTCGTCGGTGATGTGGTGGACGTGGGAGAGGTCGCCCGAATCCTGGCCCAGCACCTCGGTGTCGGGGTGGCCGTCCTCCCTGACCCACAGGGTGGTCATGCCGATGGCGGCGGCGGGACGCAGGTTGCGGTGGATGTCCTCGACCATCAGCGCCGCGGCCGGGTCGACGGCGTGGCGGTCGATCATCAACTGGTAGCATTCGGGCTGGGGCTTGGGGATGAAGCGCGCCGCCCTGATGTCGAAGATGCCCTCGAAATGCCGCGTCAGCCCCAGCCGGGCCAGCACGTTCTCGGCATGGCGCTCCGAGCCGTTGGTGAAGATCAACTTGCGCCCCGCCAGCCCGGCCAGGGCGGCGTCGAGGCGGGGCGCCGCGTCCAGCACCGTGCAGTCGATGTCGTGGACGAAGGCCAGGAACGCCTCGGGCTCGATCTTGTGCATCAGCATCAGCCCGCGCAGGGTGGTGCCGAATTCGCGATAATAGCGTTTCTGCAGCGCGAAGGCCTCGTCCAGCGACAGGTGCAGGCGGTCGGCGATGAAGCGGCGCATGCGCACGTCGATCTGGGGGAACAGGCTGGACGACGCCGGATAGAGCGTGTTGTCCAGGTCGAAGACCCAGGTCTCGATGCGCGACAGATCGGGAAAGTCCTTGTCCATGGGCAAGACGTAGCGCGCTCCGGCCTCCAAGGCAAGCCATCCCCCTTTAGGGGATCGTTAAGTGCACATACCTATGTTAAGGAGGATGGGCGGCAAGATGAGTTGGAATTAGATCGTATGAGCGCAACAGGAGAAGTGCCGAAAGGAATGTCCCCGCAACGGGGGCGCTCCGGCGTGGTCCTGGGGGCGGATGGGCTGAATGCTCTTCCCGGTCCCGCGGTGCTGCTCGATCGCGAAGGCGGCATCATTGCCGCCAACGGCCGGGGCGAGGCCCTGGCCCAGGTGGTGGCCCAGGATCGCCTCGGCTGCCTGTCGGCCCTGCTGGCCCAGCCCGGCGCCACCTCGGTGGAGAGCCTGCCGCTGGCCACCGGCGGCACCCTGATCCTCGATCTGGTCTCCATTCCCGCCGAGGGCGGCCAGACCATCCTGTTCGGCCGCGACGTGACGCTGGAGCGCAACCTGCGGGCCGCGCTGGTGGAATCGCGTCAGCGTTACAAGGACCTGGTGGAGATTTCCAGCGACTTCGCCTGGGAGACCGGGGCCGATGGCCGCTTCGTCTTCGTCAGCCCCAAGGGGGCGCTGGGCTTCGCCGCCGACGAGCTGGTGGGGCGCCGTCCCGCCGAATTCGTGCTGCAGGAAGAGGAATCCCACGGCCCCGGACCGTTCGATGCGGTCGCGCCGGTCGAGGATATCGAGGTGTGGATGCGCCAAAGCGACGGCCAGCCGCTCTGCCTGCTGGCGTCGTCCACCCCCATCCGCGGCGACGGCGGCGAATGGCGCGGCGCGCGCGGGGTGTGCCGCGACGTGACCCAGGAACGGCTGCGCGACGCGGCGCTGAGCCGCGCCAACAACCGCGAGCGGCTGCTCAGCTACATCGTGCGCACCATCAGGGACGAGGTGGACCCCGCCGACATGCTGAAGGCGGCGGCCGAGGCCACCGCCCGCGCGCTGGGCGCCACCGGCTGCCAGATCTTCCGCATCCAGTCCGACGATTCCGATTTCGCCCTGTCGGCCGATTACGGCCAGTTCGGTGACGCCAAGCCGGTGCTCGACACCTTCGAATCCACCGATCACTACGATTCCGACCTGGGCGAGTGGCGGGTGCTGGCCAGCGTGTGCCGCTACCGCCATTCCATCAACGGCGCGGTGCTGCTGTGGCGGCAGATGAGCCGCGCCGCCTGGAGCGACGACGACCGCCTGCTGATCGACGACGTGGCCAATCAGGTGGGGCTGGCCTCCGAGCAGATCACCAACCACGAGCGCATGGTCAAGCTGTCGCGCACCGACGGGCTGACCGGCCTGTTCAACCGCCGCGCCTTCTTCGAGGAGATCGCCCGGCGCTTCCACCGCCTCCAGCGCGAGGGACGGCCCGCCGCGCTGATCTACGTGGACCTGGACAATTTCAAGGCGGTCAACGACATCCACGGCCACCAGACCGGCGACGAGGCGCTGCTGGCGGTGCGCGACATGATGTTGCAGCACACCCGGCCCATCGATCTGGTGGCGCGCCTGGGCGGCGACGAATTCGCCATCTGGCTGGAAGCCGCCGAGGAGCGCATCGCCATCAAGCGCTGCGAGGATCTGCTGGAGGCGGCCAAGGAGCTGGACCGCTTCTCGGGCGGGCCGGACAAGCCGCTGGGCTGCTCGCTGGGCGTGGCGGTGCATGCCGGCGGCGAGGCGGAAACCATCGAGGAATTGATCGCGCGGGCCGACAAGGCCATGTATCAGGTCAAGCGTACCGGCAAGGGCGCGTGGCACATCGCGCCGCCCGCCGGCGGTAAGGAGGATGCGTGAGCGGGGGGTTTCTCAAACGGCTGTTCGGCGGCGGGCGTAAAGGACCGCTCGACTACGAACAGGCCAAGCAACTGGCCGCCCATCCCGATTCCAAGGTCCGCGCCGAACTGGCCGGCCGCGACGACGTCAAGGCCGAGATCCTCTACTTCCTGGCCGAGGATACCGACGCCGAGGTGCGCCGCCAGGTGGCGGCCAATCCCCATGCCCCGGCCCAGGCCAACCTGCTGCTCGCCACCGATGCCGATGACGCGGTGCGCGGCGACCTGGCCGCCAAGATCGCGCGCGTCGCCCCCGGCCTGTCGGCGCACGAGCAGGACCGCCTGCGCCGCATGACCTTCGAATCCCTGGAGATGCTGGCCCGCGACCAGATCCCCAAGGTGCGCCAGATTCTGGCCGAGGCGCTGCAGGACGTGGCCGGCGCGCCGCCCGACGTGATCCGCCGTCTGGCCCGCGACGCCGAACTGGTGGTGGCCGGGCCGGTGCTGCAGTTCTCGCCGGTGCTGACCGACGACGACCTGCTGGAAATCATCGGCGCCGGCCCCATTCCCGGCGCCCTGGCCTGCATTTCGCGGCGCTCGGTGGTCAACGTCAAGGTGGCCGACGCCATCGCCGCCACCGACGACGTGGACGCCATCGCCGTGCTGCTGGGTAACCCGTCCGCCCAGATCCGCGAAGAGACCCTGGACCGCCTCGCCGACCGGGCCGCCGATATCGAGGCCTGGCACCGGCCCATGATCGAGCGGCCGCAATTGTCGGCCCGCACCGCCCAGAAGCTGGCCCGCTTCGTCGCCGCCAACCTGCTGCAGACCCTGGCGGCGCGCAAGGACCTGGACGCCGAGGCCATCGCCGCGGTGGCCGCCGTGGTGTCGCGCCGCATCGACGAGATCGAGGGTGATGCCGGCGCCAAGGGCGAGGCCCGGCGCGACGCCGACGAAGCCGCCGCCCTGCAGCGGGCCCGGGCGCTCCACGCCGCCGGCCAGCTGGACGAGACGGCGGTGGACACCGCCCTCGCGTCGGGCGACCACGCCTTCGTCACCGCCGCCCTGGCGGTGCTGTCGGAACTGCCGCCCAAGGCGGTGCGCAAGGTGGTCTACACCAAGAGCGCCAAGGGCATGGTGGCGGTCACCTGGAAAGCCGGCCTGTCCGCCGGCTTCGGCACCCAGCTGCAAGCCAAGCTGCTGCGCCTTTCGGCCTCCAAGGTGCTGAACCCCATGCAGGGCGATCACCCGCTGTCGGTGGCCGAGATGGAGTGGCAGCTGGAATTCTTCGGGGCAGGGGACTGACTTAGGCTGCGTTCCGCCGTCAGCGGAACAGCATCTTGGAGATCAGCACGTCGATGGTCTGCTCGCAGCCCGGTTCCTTGCGCACCAGTTCCAGCATGGAGGCCTTGATCATGGGGGCCGGATTGCCGGCCATGTATTCCTCGTAGGGGATGCCGTTCAGGAATTTCCGCATCTTGTCCGAGATGACCTTCTCGGAGAACTTGGCCTCTTCGGGCACCAGCAGCAGCAGGTCGATGGTCGACAGGTGGAAATTGCCGTAGCCGTCCCATAACTCCAGCGCGATGGTGGGAATGCGGGCGTAGCGCTGGCCCTTGGTGGGAATGGGCAAAGGCGCGCCCTTGCCCTCCTTCTTCTTCTCTTCCTTCTTCTTGTCGTCCTTCTTCTCCGCCGCCAGGGCGGTGGCGGGAAGGGCGAGCAGGGCGGCGAGAAGGGCGCGGCGCTTCATGGCCGCCTAATCCGCGTCATGGGCCAGGATCACCGTGGCCTCGGCCAGTTCGGCGCCCATGGCCCGGATGTTGCCCAGCAGGGCGTTGACGATCACCTTGACGCCCTTGGGGGCCTTGTCCAGCTGTTCGGACAGGCGTTCCTTGCCGATGATGACGCAGGCGGTTTCCTCCTCGGCCACCGCCGAGGCCATGCGCGGATGGTCATCGATCAGCGCCATCTCGCCGAAGATGCCGCCCTGGGTGACCTCGCCGATCTCGACCCGCTTGCCCTTGACCGTCTTGAACACCGCGACGCGGCCCGATTCCACCACATAGGCGGTGGTGCCCGGCTCGCCCTCGGCGAAGACGGTGGCGCCCTTGGGGAAGATGACGCGGCGGGCGGAATTGTTCATGGACGGGCCTCTCGGCGTTCAGTCGACGCGGCGGATGGAGAAATTCTTGGGCACCAGGATGGTGTTCTGGGGCGGCGCGATGCTGTCCAGGGTGGGGAAGTCGATGGTGAAGTGCAAGCCCCGGCTTTCGCGCCGGGCCAGGGCCGAGCGGATGATCAGGTCGGCCACCATGGACAGGTTGCGCAGCTCCAGCAGGTCCGAGGTGACGCGGAAGCTGCCGTAATACTCGTCGATCTCGTCTTTCAGCAGCTTGACCCGGTGGCGCGCCCGCTCCAGCCGCTTGGTGGAGCGCACGATGCCCACATAGTCCCACATGAAGCGCCTGAGTTCGTCCCAGTTGTGGGCGACCACCACCTCTTCGTCGGAATCGGTGACCCAGGTCTCGTCCCACGGCGCGATGGCGGGAAGGTCGGAGATGGTGCCGATTCTGGCGGCGATGTCCTTGGCGGCGGCGGCGCCCAGCACCAGGCATTCCAGCAGCGAGTTGGACGCCATGCGGTTGGCGCCGTGCAGGCCGGTGAAGGCCACCTCGCCCACGGCATACAGGTTGTCCACGTCGGTGCGGCCCGCCAGATCGGTCAGCACGCCGCCGCAGGTGTAGTGGGCGGCGGGCACCACGGGCAGCGGCTCTTTGGTCATGTCGATGCCGAACTTCAGCGCCTCGGCATGGACGGTGGGGAAGTGGGACTTCACGAAATCGGCGGGCTTGTGGCTGATGTCGAGATAGACGCACTCGCAGCCCAGGCGCTTCATCACGTCGTCGATGGCGCGCGCCACGATGTCGCGGGGCGCCAGTTCGCCTCTGGGGTCGTACTCGTCCATGAAGCGGGTGCCGTCGGGACGCAGCAGCAATCCGCCCTCGCCCCGCACCGCCTCGGTCACCAGGAAGGACTTGGCCTTGGGGTGGTAGAGGCAGGTGGGGTGGAACTGGCTGAACTCCATGTTGGCGACGCGGCAGCCTGCGCGCCAGGCCATGGCGATGCCGTCGCCGGTGGAGCCGTCGGGATTGGAGGAATAGAGATAGACGCGGGACGCCCCCCCGGTGGCCAGCACCACGTTGCGGGCGGCGAAGCGGTGGACGCGGCCGTCGCGGCGATCCAGCGCGTAGGCGCCGATGCAGCGTCCCTGGCGTCCCTGGGGCAGCTTCTCGCGGATCAGGTCGACGGCGTTGTGGTGCTCGAACAAATCGGCGCCGCTGGCGCGGATGCGGGTCTCCAGCGCCATCTCCACCGCTTTGCCGGTGGCGTCGGCGGAATGGACGATGCGCCGGTGGGAATGCCCGCCCTCGCGGGTCAGGTGCAGGTCGCCGTCTTCATGGTCGAACAGGACGCCGCAATCGATCAGCCAGCGGATGGCCTCGGGCGCGCCCTCGACCACGGCGCGCACCGCCGGCTCGACGCAGATGCCCGCTCCGGCGTTCAGCGTGTCGGCAATGTGGGATTCCATGGAATCGGCGGCGTCCAGCACGGCGGCGATGCCGCCCTGGGCGTATTTGGTGCTGCCTTCCGACAGGTCGTTCTTGGCCAGCACCGCCACCCGGGCCGCAGGCTTGTGGGCCATGACGCCCAGCGCCACCGAAAGGCCCGCGGCGCCCGAGCCGATGACCAGAAGATCGTAAGGGTCGGCGGTACGCGTCATGTCAGCTCCAGTCCAACCCGATATCGACCGCAGGGGCCGATTGGGTGATGCGTCCCACCGAGACGAAATCCACGCCGGTCTCGGCGATGGCGCGGATGGTGTCCAGCGTCACGCCCCCCGACGCCTCGGTCCTGGCCCGGCCCGCCACGATGGCCACGGCCTGGCGCAGCACGTCGGGCCCCATGTTGTCCAAAAGCACGATGTCGGCCCCGGCGGCCACCGCCTCGGCCACCTGGTCCAGGGTGTCGCACTCGGCCTCGATATTGGGCCGCCCGTCGGCCTTGGCGCGGCGCACCGCCTCGCCGATGGAACCGCAGACGGCGATGTGGTTGTCCTTGATCAGGACGCCGTCATAAAGGCCCATGCGGTGATTCTTCGCCCCGCCGCACAGGGTGGCGTATTTGGACAGGCGCCTGAGGCCGGGAATGGTCTTGCGGGTGTCGAGCAGGGTGCAGCCGGTACCCGCGATCCGTTCCACGTACTGACGGGTCAGCGTGGCGATCCCCGACAGCAATTGCAGCAGGTTGAGCGCCGTGCGCTCGGCGGTGAGCAGGCCGCGGGCCGGGCCTTCCATCTCGGCCAGCACCGTGCCGGCCTCCACCTTGTCGCCGTCCTTGACCCTGGCCGTGAAGCGGGCGTCGGGAACGACGATGCGGAACACCTCCTCGGCCACGGCCAAGCCGGCGACCACCATGGTGTGGCGGGCCGCCATCACGCCGGTGAAGCGCAGATCGGCGGGGATCACCGAGGCCGAGGTGATGTCCTGGCCTTCACCGCCCTTGTCCGCTCCGGTATCCTCGGCCAGCGCCGCCAGGATCACGCGGCGCGCATCATCCCAGTCGACCTCAGGCCGCATTGGTCTTCTCGCCCGACCCAGTCCCACCCGACATGGGAACCGACTTGCTCATCTCCAGCATGCGCTCGAGCGGCTTCAGGGCGGCGACGCGCAGCTCCTCCGGCACGGTGATGGCGGGGGCGTCGTTCTTCAGGCAGAGATAGATCTTCTCCAGCGTGTTCCTGGCCATGAACGGGCAGTTGGAGCACGAACAGCCGCCATCGGCGCCGGGCGCCGGAATGAAGGTCTTTTCCGGCGCGGCCTTGCTCATCTGGTGGATGATGTGCTGCTCGGTGGCGATGATGAATTCCTTTTCCGGGCTGGAAAGCACGAAGTCGAGGATGTTGCGGGTCGAGCCCACATGGTCGGCGTGTTTCAGGATGGTTTCCGGGCATTCCGGATGCGCCGCCACCAGCGCCTTGGGGTGGCGGACCTTCAGCTTGACCAGCTCCTTCTCGGAGAACTGCTCGTGGATGATGCAGCTGCCCGGCCACAGGGTCATCTCGCGCCCGGTCTTCTTCTGCATGTAGGCGCCCAGGTGGCGGTCGGGGGCGAACAGGATCGGCCGGTCGGCGGGAAGCTGGCGGATGATGGCCTCGGCGTTGGACGAGGTGACGATCACGTCCGACGCCGCCTTCACCTCGGCGGAACAGTTGATGTAGGTGACCGCGATATGGTCGGGATGCTTGGCGCGGAAGGCGCGGAAGGGTTCGGCCCGGCAGGATTCCTCCAGTGAGCAGCCGGCCTCGGCGTCGGGGATCACCACCAGCTTGGACGGCGACAGGATCTTGGCCACCTCGCCCATGAAGCGCACGCCGCAGAAGACGATCATGTCGGCGTCGGTGGCCGCCGCCTTGCGCGACAGGTCGAGCGAGTCGCCGACGAAATCCGCCAGGTCCTGAATCTCGCCCTCCTGGTAGTAATGGGCCAGGATCACCGCGTTGCGCTCCTTGCGCAGGCGGTCGATCTCGGCGACCAGGTCGAGGGTGGGGTCGATGTCGGCTTCGGTCATGGCGCCGGCGGCGGGCAACACAATGGTATCGGTCATCGGACAGGCTTTCTCCCGGGGGGCGGGTTGGTTTGGGGAAGTAAAGGACGAATCGCCCCGGCAAAGCAACCCTTCACCACCCCCGAGGGGCAGTTCTCGCCCCACCTGCCTTGTGTATAGGTGGCTATGACCACCGTGCGCTTCACTCGGGACGGCTTCGCGCGCATCATGGACGTGGGATGATGGATTGGAATTCACCGTGATGATATCGGAAGGACGGAATTCGCAGGCACGCGACCTTGCCGGCCTGCCGGCCCTGGTCGTGGTCATCGAGGACGAGGCCATCGTCCTTGCCGGCTACCAGATGCTGTTCGAAAGCTGGGGCTATCGCGTCATTGCCGCCCAGTCGGCGGATGAAGCCGTCGCCCTGATCGAGGAAGAAGGCGGCGAGGCCCCGGACTTCATCCTGTCCGATTTCCGTCTGCGCGACGGCCGGACCGGCACCGACGCCATCACCCTGCTGCGCAATAATTTCGGCGATGCCATCCCCGGCGCCGTGGTTACCGGCGACACCACCGTCACCGGCGAGGGCCTCAAGGAGGCGGAAGCCCAGGGCACGCCCATCCTCCACAAGCCGGTCAACGGCCGCCAGCTTCAGGACATCCTGTCCCGTTCGCTGGGCTGAATCTTACACATTGTCTCGATGATCGTGTCCGATCCTCGAGACCGCCCTCAATCGGCGGGCGGGCGCGGTGCGCCCTTGCCTCCCGCGCCATAAGGCGCGCGGACCCTGGTGGAAAGCAGCCGCCTTACCAGCTTCCGCATTTCCTCCAGAACCAGGACCGAAGCGCCCAGTGCCGCGGCGATCGCCCATTCGGCGGGATCCAGGTCGGTGGTGTGGAACAGGGCCTGGGCCGGTCCCCAATGCACCGCCACCGCCTGCAGGGCCAGAATGCCGGCCAGGGCCGCCCACAGCTTGCCGTTGCCCAGGGCGGCGGCGCCCAGCGCGCTTTCCGCCCCGACCCGGGCGTTGAACACGTTGAACACCTGGAACAGCACGAAGGTGGTGAAGGCCATGGTGCGGGCCCGGATCATGTCCTGGCCGCTTCCGCCTTCCCACCACAGCACGCCCAAGGTGCACAGCGCCATCAGCAGGCCGAAGCCCAGCAGCCGCGCCAGGCGCGACAGCGGCAGGATGGGGGCGTCGCGGCCCCGCGGCGGCTGGTCCATCAGGCCGCGCCGGGCCGGGTCGAAGGCCAGCGCCATGGCCGGCGGCCCGTCCATGATGATGTTGACCCACAGGATCTGGATGGGGCTGAACGGCACCGGCAGGCCGCATAAGGGGGCCAGCAGCACCGCCAGCAGCGCGCCGATATTGGTGGACAACTGGAAGCGCACGAACTTGACGATGTTGTCGGTGATGATGCGTCCCTCGCGCACCGCACCCACCACGGTGGAGAAATCGTCGCCGGTCAGCACCATGGCGGCGGCCTCGCGGGTCACGTCGGAGCCGGTGCGCCCCATGGCCACGCCGATATCGGCGGTGCGCAGCGCGGCGGCGTCGTTGACCCCGTCGCCGGTCATGGCGGTGACGTGGCCGCGCGCCTTGAGTGCCCGGACGATGCGCACCTTGTGCTCGGGCGTCACCCGGGCGAACACGGCGATGGCCTCCACCCGCCGGGCCAGCGCTTCGTCGTCCATGGCGTCGAGATCCGTGCCGGAGACCACCTCGCCGTCCAGCCCCAACTCGCGGGCCACGGCGCCCGCCGTCACCCGGTGGTCGCCGGTGATCATCTTCACATTGATGCCGGCGGCGCGGCAGGTGGCGATGGCGTCGGCGGCGCCGGGGCGGGGCGGGTCGGCCAGCCCGACCAAAGCGTGCAGGGTCAGCCCGCCCAGGGCGGCGGCCGGGTCCTCGTCCGGCCGGGCCGGGCGGCTGGCCAGGGCGATGACGCGGAGCGCGCGGCCGCCCATCTCGTCCATGCGGGCGGCGATGGCCCGGCGCGTTCCGTCGTCCAGGGGCCGGGTGCCATTGCTGGTCAGCAGGCTGTCGCACAGATCCAGCACCCGGTCGGGCGCGCCCTTGACCGACAGCCGGCAGGCCGCGCCGTCGCTGTCCAGGGTGGCCATCAGTTTCCTCTCGGAACTGAAGGGCAGTTCCGCCAGACGCCGCCAGCCACCGGGGGCGGGCATCGCCCCGGCCCGTTCGGCCAGGCGCAGCAGCGTCACTTCCGTCGGATCGCCCACCGCCTCGCCGGTGGCGGGGTTGAGGCGGGCCTCGGTGCACAGTCCGGCCGGGGCCAGGGCCGTTTCCAGGCCGGCCGGGTGGCCGTCGCCGGAAAAGGCGTGGGAACGCTCCAACGCCCAACCCTCCAGGGCGGTCATGCGCCCCAGGGTGAGGGTGCCGGTCTTGTCCGAGCAGATGACGCTGGTCGAGCCCAGGGTCTCCACCGCCGCCAGACGGCGGATCACCGCGCCACGGGTGGCCATGCGCACCATGCCGAGCGCCAGGGTGACGGTGACCACGGCGGGCAGGCCCTCGGGAATGGCGGCCACCGCCAGGGCGACGGCGGTCAGCAGCATCTGGCCCAGCGGCTCGCCCGACAGCAGCCCCTGGATCAGGACGAAGGCCACCACCACAGCGGCGATCAGCGAGAGGCGGCGGCCCAGCTGGTCCAGGCGCTCCTGCAGCGGCGTCGGGCCTTCCCCGGCGGCATCCAGCAGGGCGGCGACCTTGCCCATCTCGGTGGCCGGCCCGGTGGCGGTCACCACCATCTCGGCCCGGCCGCGGGTCACCACGGTGTTCATGAACAGCATGTTGACCCGCTCGGCCAGCGGCACGGCGTCACGATCCAGCGCCTGCGTCACCTTGGCCACCGGTTCGGATTCGCCGGTCAGCGAGGCCTCGTCCGCCTCCACGTCCTGACCGTTCACCAGCCGTCCGTCGGCGGGCACCCGGTCGCCCGCCTTGAGCAGCACCAGATCGCCGGGGACCAGCAATTCGGCGGCGATCACGCTTTCCGCGCCGTCGCGGCGCACGCGGGCCTTCTGGGCCAGCATGGCCTTCAGCGCGCCCAGCATGCGCCCGGCGCGGCGTTCCTGGGCATAGCCGAGCGAGGCGTTGAACAGGGTGACGGCCAGCACCACCACCATGTCGGTGGTGTCGCCCACCAGCCCTGCAGCCAAGCCGGCGGCCAGCAGCATCAGGGTCAGCAGGTTGCGGAACTGGTCGAGAAAGACCGCCCAGGCGGGCCGGGGAGGCTTCTCCGGCAGGCGGTTCAAGCCGAATTCGGCGCGGCGCGCGGCGGCCACGTCCTCGCTCAGACCTTGCGCCCCGCAGCCCAGGCGGGCGCGGGTCAGGGCGGCATCAAGTCGGTGCCAGGCGGCTTCCGGATCAGGGGGCGGCATCGGGGGGCGTCAACCCCAGATGCGAGGCGGCAACCACCGCACGGGTGCGGTTGTTGACGTTGAGGGCCTTGAGGATGGCGGTGACGTGCAGCTTGACCGTTCCTTCGGCCAGTTCCAGCACGCGGGCGATTTCCTTGTTGGACTTGCCCTGCCCCAGCAGGGCCAGAACTTCCCGCTGGCGCGGCGTGAGCGCCGCGATGGCGGTTTCGCCCGCCACCGGCGCGCCGTCGTCGCCGCCGGGGCCGCTCTGGTCCAGCAGGGCCGGCGGCAGGTAGACGCCGCCCGACAGCACCAGCTTGAGCGCCGAGAGCATGACGCGCGACGACGAGGTCTTGGGGATGAAGCCGGCGGCGCCCATGTTGACCGCCTGCAGCACATGGCGGCGGTCGTCCGAGGCCGACAGCACGATGACCGGCACTTCCGACGGCAGCAATTCCTTCAGCTTGGCCAGTCCCTCGGCCCAGGCCATGCCGGGCATGGTGAGATCCAGAAGGACGATGTCGATATCGCTTTCCGCCTGGACGGCGGCGATGGCCTGGGGAAAGTCGCTGGCCTCGATGATCGTGGGCGGTCCTTCGAACTGGTCGAGAACATGGCGGAGCCCGTCACGAAACAGTTCATGGTCATCGGCGATAAGAATCTTCATCTCGTCCCCACCATGCATCTCCCGGCGAATGTCATTGCCGCTGCCCATCCACGACATGGTCGCAAACAAGTGGCGTCGCCGCTATGAAAAAATGTGCAAAGCCGTCCGGCGCTGCCATCGTGTAAAAAAGCGCCACCCTAGCCTTCGGCCGCATCTTCCAGTATGTTCCGCCGCCATGAGCACGCCCCACACCATCTATCATGTATGCCATCGGACCGAGTGGCAATATGCCCAGACGACAGGGGTGTATGGCGGTTCGTCCCAGGACGCGGCCGACGGCTTCATTCATTTTTCCGGCCCCGACCAGGTTCGGGCCAGCGTCGCCAAGCATCGCGCCGGCCAGGACGGACTGGTGATCGTCGCCGTCGACCCGCAAGTCTTGGGCGATTGCCTGAGATGGGAAGTTTCGCGGGGCGGCCGGCTGTTTCCCCATCTTTACGGCACCCTGCCGCTGTCGGCGGTGAAATGGGTGTCCGACCTGACGCTGGGCGCCGATGGCGTCCATCTGTTCCCTTCCATCGAGGACTGAGCCTTGGACTATTTCCGCCTCGCCGGACCGCTGGTCCGCCTGCTCGACGCCGAGACCGCCCATGGTATGACCATTGGCCTGCTGAAGGCCGGGCTGGTGCCCAGGCAGCCGGTCTATAACCCCGACGCGCTGAAGGTCCGGCTGTGGGGCCGCGACTTTCCCAATCCGGTGGGCCTCGCCGCCGGCTTCGACAAGAACGCCGAGGTTCCCGACGCCATGCTGGACCAGGGCTTCGGCTTCGTGGAGATCGGCTCGGTGACGCCCCGGCCGCAACCCGGCAATCCCAAGCCGCGCATGTTCCGGCTGCCCGAGGACCGGGCGATCATCAACCGCATGGGCTTCAACAACCTGGGGCTGGACTTCGTGGCGGCCAAATTGGCGGCCCGGCCCAGGACCGGCATCGTCGGCGCCAATCTCGGCAAGAACAAGGATACCGAGGACGCGGCCTCCGATTACGAGAAGGGTGCCGCCCGCCTGGCGCCGCTGTCCGACTATCTGGTGATCAACGTCTCGTCGCCCAACACGCCGGGCCTGCGCGCCCTGCAGGGCAAGGACCAGCTTGCCGCCCTGGTGGGGCGCACCCGCGCCGCGCTGGCCAAGGCCATGCCCTCGGGCGCGCCGCCGCTATTGTTGAAGATCGCCCCCGATCTGGCCTGGGAAGACCTGTCCGACATCGCCGCCGTGGCGCTGGACGGCGCCCTGGACGGGCTGATCGTCTCCAACACCACCATCGCCCGGCCCGAGACCCTGCGGTCGGTCAATGCGCGCCAGACCGGCGGGCTGTCGGGCGCGCCCCTGTTCGAATCCTCCACCGCCATGCTGCGCCGGGTCTACGAGCTGACCCGGGGCAAGCTGCCCATCGTCGGTGTCGGCGGCATCGCCTCGGGCTCGGAGGCCTATGCCAAGATCCGGGCCGGCGCCTCCCTGGTGCAGCTCTATTCCGCCATGGTCTACGAAGGCCCCGCTTTGGTCACCCGCATCAAGCGCGAGATGGTCGAACTGCTGGCCCGCGACGGCTTCAAGTCCATCGCCGAGGCGGTGGGCGCCGATCATCGGGGCCATGGATTGTGATCACTCAGGTTTCCGGCCTGTCGGCACTCGCCGATCGCTATGACGGCTTCGTGCTCGACCTGTGGGGGGTGATCCACGACGGCGTGGTCGCCTATCCCGGCGTGGCCGAGACCCTGGCGGCGCTGCGGGCGGCGGGCAAGCGCACCATCATGCTGTCCAATGCCCCCAGACGGGCCACCGCCCTGATCGAGCAGCTGACCCGGATGGGCATCGACCGCGGCCTCTACGACGAGGTGCTGTCCTCGGGCGAGGCGGTCTATCTGGAATTGCAGCGCCGGACCGATCCGGTGTTCGCCGCCCTGGGCGAGGCGCTCTATCACATGGGGCCGGAGCGGGACCGCAATGTCTTCGATACATTGACTTACCGGTCGGTCGATATTGATCAGGCCGATTTTGTCCTGAATACCGGGCCGGTCGATCTCAGCGAGACGGTGGAGGACTACCAGTCCATCCTGGACCGCGCCCTGGCGCGGCGCCTGCCCATGGTCTCGGCCAATCCCGACCACGTGGTCATCCGCCAGGGCAAGCGCATCACCTGCGCCGGAGCCATCGCCGACCGCTACGCCGACATGGGTGGGCAGGTGGTGAGCCGGGGCAAGCCCGATCCGGCCATCTATACCGTGGCGCTGGCGGCGCTTGGCATTGCCGACAAGGCCCGCATCTGCGCCGTGGGCGACGCGCTGCACACCGATATCCGGGGGGCGCGGGCCGGGGGCATCGACGCGGTGCTGGTCACCGGCGGCATCCATGCCGACGAGCTGGGCATTGCGTGGGGCGAGACCGCCGACCCGGTCCGGCTGGCCGAGCTGGCCCGCCATCACGGCGAGACGCCCGTCGCCGCCATTTCCAAGTTCGTCTGGTAAGGAGCCCTTTCATGTCCGTCATGCACGAAACCGATGCGGTGATCGTCGGCGCCGGCCCGGTGGGCCTGTTCACCGTGTTCCAGTGCGGCATGGTCAAGGTGCGCTGCCACGTGGTCGATGCCCTGGAGGCGGTGGGCGGCCAGCTTTCGGCGCTGTACCCGGAAAAGCCCATCTACGACATTCCCGGCTATCCCTCGATCCTGGCCGCCGATCTGGTGGAGCGCCTGACCGAGCAGGCGGCGCCCTTCGCCCCCACCTATCACCTGGACACCCAGGTGAGCACGCTGTCGCGCCTGGACGACGGGCGCTGGCTGTGCGGATTGTCCAGCGGCGAGACCATCGCGGCCCGCGCCGTGATCGTCTGCGCCGGCGGCGGCGCCTTCGGTCCCAACCGTCCGCCCCTGGACGGGCTGGAGCGGTTCGAAGGCACCAGCGTGTTCTATCTGGTGCGCCGGCGCGAGGATTTCCGCGGCAAGACGGTGGTGATCGCCGGCGGCGGCGATTCGGCGGTGGATTGGGCCATCTCGCTGGCCGAGGTGGCGGCCAAGGTGATGGTGGTGCACCGCCGGCCCAAGTTCCGCGCCGCCCCCGAATCCGAGGCGCGCTTGAAGCAGCTGGCCGAATCCGGCGCGGTCGAGCTGGTGGTGCCCTATCAGCTGCACGGTCTGGAGGGCGAGAACGGCCAATTGTCGGCGGTGGTGGTCGCCACCCTGGAGGGCGAGATCCGGCGGCTCGAGGCCGATGTGCTGCTGCCCTTCTACGGCCTGTCCAGCGAACTCGGCCCCATCGCCCAGTGGAATCTCGGCATGGACCGCAACCTGATCGCCGTCGATCCGGCGAGCGGAGCCACGGATGCGCCGGGCATCTATGCGGCGGGCGACATCTGCACCTATCCCGGCAAGCTGAAGCTGATCCTGGCCGGCTTCGCCGAGGCCGCCCGCGTCGCCCATTCGGCCCATGACGTGGTCCATCCCGGCGAGGCGCTGCATTTCGAGCACTCGACCACCTCGGGCGTGCCCAAGGGGTAGCTGGCTACGGAACAAACTCAAGATTTCCCCGTCATTCCCGCGAAAGCGGGAATCCATGTGTCTTCAGGTGCGGCGCATGGCAATGGACGGCGGAATCGGCCCCAGCCCGTCAGGTTCAGCCCCCCGGCTTGGGGACGGGCAGGGTGAAGCAGAAGGTGCTGCCTTCGCCCGGCACCGATTCCACCCAGATGCGGCCGCGATAGCGGTTGACCACCCGTTTGCAGACGGCCAGCCCGATGCCGGTTCCCGCCGTCTCGGCGCGGGAGTGCAGGCGCTGGAAGATCTGGAAGACGCGGTCGTAGTACTGGGATTCGATGCCGATGCCGTTGTCGGCGATGCGGAATTCCCAGGCGTTGGGCCGGGGCGTGGCGGTGACCGAGATCACCGGCGCGCGGTCGGGCGAGCGGTACTTGATGGCGTTGCCGATCAGGTTCTGGAACAGCCGCACGAACTCGCCCATGTCGACGCACAGCGACGGCAGGGTTTCGGGCAGGTTGAGGGTGGCGCCGCTTTCCTCGATGGCCACCGTCAGGTTGGACTGGGCGGTGGCCAGCGCCAGTCCCAGATCCACGGCCTGGTCCGGCAGGGCGTTGCGGCCGATGCGCGAGTATTCCAGCAGGTCGAGAATCAGCGAGTCCATGCGCTTGGCGCCGTCGCGGGCGAAGCCGATATACTCGTGGGCCTCGTCGCTGAGCTCGGGGCCGAACTTCTTGTCCAGCAGGCCGAGGAAGGAATTGACCATGCGCAGCGGCTCGCGCAGGTCGTGGCTGGCCACATAGGCGAATTGCTCCAGATCGGCGTTGGAGCGCTCCAGTTCCGAGGTCTTGCCCGCCAGTTCCTCCTGGACGCGATGGCGCTCGGTGACGTCCACCGCCATGCTGATCACCAGGCGGCGGCCGTCGGGCAGCTTCTCGATGGGCGCCGAGCGGAAGTCCCACACCCGGACGGAGCCGTCGGCGGTGATCACCTCGTGCTCGCCCTCGGCGCGGGGGCCGTCCATGGTGTAAAGGCTCTTGATGCGCCGGGCGATCTCGGGACCCTTGTCGCCATAGGCCCGCGCCGTCCAATCCCCGACGGTGGGAATGTCCGAGGCGCCATAGCCGGTCAGCTCTGTCCACACCCGGCTGAGCAGCACCACGGTGCCGTCCTCGGCATGGATCATGATGGGGATGGGGGCTTCGGACACCGCATGGCGCAGGCGGGCCTCGCTCTCCCTCAGGACCTGGGTCATGGCGGTGGTGCGCGCCAGTTCGGCCTCCAGGGCCCGGCGACTGACGTAGAGCTCCAGGAACACCCGCGCCTTGGAGCGCAGGATGAAATCGTCCACGGGCTTCTGGATGTATTCCACCGCCCCCACGTCGTAGCCCTTGCGGCGGTGAATCTCGTCGGAATAGGCGGCGGTGAGGAAGATGATGGGAACCTGGGCCGTGCGCGGTTCGTCGTGCATCAGCCCGGCCAGCTCGTAGCCGTCCATGCCCGGCATGTTGACGTCCAGCAGGGCCAGGGCGAAATCGTGTTCCAGGCAGTGGATCAGGGCGTCGTTGCCGCTGGCGGCCTCGATCACCTCGACGTCGAGCTTGTTGAGGATCTTGCGCAGCGCCAGGAGATTGGCCGGCGTGTCGTCGACGATCAGAATCTTCGGCCGGATTGCGCTCATGGGGCGTGGTCCTGGGGCGGGGGGGATGGCTGGCACAGCGAGGCGACGAGGAAGGCGATGCGGTCCAGCGGCGCGATCCAGTCGGCGCCGCCCTGGGCGATGGCGGCGCGCGGCATGGCTTCGGCGGTGGCGCCCTCGGGGTCCTGGACGATGCAGATGCCGCCCGCCTGGCGCACGGCGGCCATGCCGGCGGCACCGTCCTGGTTGGCGCCGGTCAGCAGCACCGCCAGCAATCCCTCGCCCCAGGTGTCCGCCGCCGATTCCAGCAAGGGGTCGATGGCCGGGCGCACGTTGTTGATCCGCCCTTCCGCCGACAGGGCGAAGGTGCCGTCCGGCTCGACCAGCAGGTGATAGTCGGGCGGCGCCACGTAGACGTGGCCGGGCAAAGCGGGGGCGCGCTCCTCGGCCTCGGCCACCGGCAGGGCGCAGTCGCGGGCCAGCACCGAGCTCAACAGGTCGCGGGCCGACGGGCCGGAATGGCAGACGACGATCACCGGCACGCCCAGATCGGCGGGCAATAGCGGGAGGATGTCGTGCAGTGCCTTGATCCCGCCCGCCGAGCATCCCATGGCCACGGCCTCGATCCGCCTCACCCCAGGTCTCCGCTCTTCTTGAACAGCCGCAGGTCGTTGTCGATGGAGAAGAAGTGGTGCGCCTGCGCCGATCCCCCCAGATTCTCGCGGGTGCCCAGGCACAGGAAGCCGCCCCGAGAAAGGCTGGCGGCGAACAGGCCCAGCACATGGTCCTGCAGCTTCTTGTCGAAATAGATCAGCACGTTGCGGCACATCACCATGTTCACTTCGCAGAACACCCCATCCGAGACCAGATTGTGGTGGGCGAAGGATATGTGGTCTTTGAGCGCGCCGCTGACCTTGGCGAAGCCGTAGCCCAGGCTGAAATAGTGGGACAGGCCTTTGGTGCCGCCGGCCTTGCGGTAGGCGGCGTCGTACCGCGCCACATGCTCGGCCGAGAAGATCCCTTCCTCGGCCTTGGCGATGGCGGCGTCGTTGATGTCGGTGGCGTAGATCTGGGCCTTGTGCAGCAGCCCGGCCTCCTCGAGCAGGATGGCCAGGGAATAGGCTTCCTCGCCGGTGGCCGAGCCCGCCTGCCAGATGTTGAGGCGGGGATAGGTGGCCAGCACCGGGAACAGCCGCTCGGCGATGGCGCGGAAGACCGGCGGATCGCGGAACATCTCGGTGACCGGCACCGAGAGCGTCGACAGAATAGTGGGCAGCAGGCCGTCGTCGTGGATCACCCGCGGCAGCAGCTCGGCGATGGTGGCGCATCCCTGGCTCAGGGCCAGGGCGGAGACCCGGCGGCGCAGCGATGCCTTGGCGTAATGGCTGAAATCATAGCCGTGCCGCCGGGCCAGCGCCTCGACGAACAGGTCGACCTCGAGGGCGCGCAGGCGGTCAGTTCGGGTCGGCATGTCCGCTCCGCTCGATCTGGCGGGCCATGGCCTGGCGCAGCAGGTCCATGTCCACCGGCTTGGTCAGGTAGTCGTCGGCACCCGCGGCCAGACAGCGGTCGCGGTCCCCCGGCATGGCCTTGGCGGTCAGCGCGATGATGGGCAATCTGGCGAAGCGCGGGTCCTTGCGGATCTCGCCCATGGTGCTGTAGCCGTCCATGCCGGGCATCATGATGTCCATCAGCACCAGATCCACGTGCTCGCGCGCCTGCAGATGGCTGATGGCCTTGGCGCCGTCCTGGGCGATCAGCACCTTCAGCCCCTTGGCGCGCAGCACCTTGGACAGGGCGAAGGCGTTGCGCATGTCGTCGTCCACCAGCAGCACCGTGCGCCCGGCCAGCACCGCGTCGACGGCTTCGGGCGCGGGCTTGGCCTTGGCCTTGCCGTTGCTCCTGGCCTCGATGGCATGCAGGAACAGCCCGACCTCGTCGAGCAGGCGCTCGGACGAGCGCGCCCCCTTGATGACGATGCTGTCGGTGAATTCGCGGATCTTCAGGGTCTGCTCCTGGCTGAGCTCGCCGCTGGAATAGACGATGACCGGCGGCAGGCCCTGGCCGGCGCGTTCGGCCCGTTCCAGAATCTCGGCGCCCTGCATGTCGGGCAGCGCCAGTTCGAGCACCACGCAGTCGAATTTCTCCCTGGTGATCTGTTCCAGGGCCTGGGCGCCGGTTTCGGCGACGGTGATGTCCAGGTCCAGGCTGGCCAGGGTCTGGCGGATGGCGGCGCGGTTGCCCTCGTCCCCGTCCACCAGCAGCAGCCGGCGGTGCCCGGCCTCCGATCCGGCCCGCAGCAGGACCTCGAAGGCACCGTTGATCTGTTCGCGGCTGACCGGCTTGGTCAGGTGGCCGACGATTCCCAGCCGGGCGCCCTTGCCCGGCTCGTCGCCCGCCGAGATGACGTGGACCGGAATGCCCCGGGTCTCGGGCGAACGGTTGAGGTGCTCGATCACCTCCCAGCCGCTCATGCCCGGCAGACCGATGTCGAGCACGACGCCGCCGGGGCGGTGCAGGCGGGCCAGCTCCAGGCCTGTCCGGCCGTCCTCGGCGGTGATGGTGGAAAAGCCCTTGGCCTGGGCCAGCTCGCAGACGACGCGCCGGAACACCGGGTCGTCCTCGATGACCAGCAGAAGCGTTCCGTCGGCCTTGTGGGGGTCCGCGGGCAGGATGACGGCGGCAGGCTCCGGGCTGGCCTTCATGGCGGGCGGCGGCTCGGGCGCGCAGGGGGCGGTGGGGATCGCCGCGCCGTTCAGCGGCAGCGCCAGGGTGAAGACGCTGCCCCGCTCTGCGTTGCCGTCCAGGGTGATGTCGCCGCCCATCAGACGGGCCAGCCGGCGCGAGATGGTCAGCCCCAGGCCGGTGCCGCCGAACTGGCGCGACGTGCTGCTGTCGGCCTGTTCGAAGGCGGCGAAGACCCGCTGGCGGTCCTGTTCGGCGATGCCGATGCCGGTGTCGGCCACGGACAGGGCGAGGACATGGCCGCCGCCGCTGAGGGCGAGGCGAACGGTGACCCCGCCCTCGGAGGTGAACTTGATGGCGTTGCTGACCAGATTGTTGACGATCTGCTCGATCTTGCCGCGGTCGGCGGAGAGCGTCTCGGGCAGGTCGGGCGCCGCCTCCACCCGGAAGTCCAGCCCCTTGTCGGCGGCCACCGGCGCGAAGCGTCCCCGGATTGCCTGGGCCAGCTCGGCCAGGGGAACCGTCACCGGCGCCAGGGTCATCTTGCCCGCTTCCACCTTGGACAGGTCGAGGACGTCGTTGATCAGCGCCAGCAGATGGGTGCCGCTGTCATGGATGACGCGGGCCGATTCCGTCTGGTCGGGGGTGAGGTTGCCGGACTCGTTGTCGGCCAGGTCGCGGGCCAGGATCAGCACGCTGTTGAGCGGCGTCCTGAGCTCGTGGCTCATATTGGCCAGGAATTCCGACTTGTAGCGGCTGGCCTGCTCCACCTCGAGGGCGCGGCGGTCGGCCTCGGCCCGGGCTTCCTCCAGCGCCTGGCCGCGTTCCTCCAGGGCCTCGGTCTTCAGGCGCAGTTCCTCGTTGGCGGCCTGCAGCGCCTCCTGCTGCACCTTCAGTTCCTCTTCCGAGACGCGCAGTTCCTCGTTGGCGACCTGCAAGGCCTCGCTCTGGGTGCGCAGTTCCTCTTCCGACGAACGCAGTTCCTCGGCCTGGGTCTGGGTTTCCTCCAGCAGGTCCTGGGTGCGGATATTGCGTTCCAGGATCTCCATGTTGAGGGCAAGAACCGGGACGGACGCCTCGATCACCGCCCGCTGGGACTCGCTGAACGGCGTGAAGCTGGCGAATTCCAGCACGGCCAGGGCAATTCCGCGCGACATGACCGGGACGACCAGAATCTCGGCCGGCGGCGCGGCCCCGGTGGCCGAGGCCACGTTCAGCCAGGAGTCCGGCGGCGACGAGATCAGGATGGGCGCGCCGCCGCGCGCCGCCTCGCCGGCGATTCCCTCGCCCGGGCCGAAGGATTCCGGCAATTGGTGGTGGGACGGCGACAGGCCCCAGCCGGCCAGGCGCTCGAAGCGCCCGCTGCCCGTGGGGCGGCCATGGAACACCGCGACGCCCGCCCCCGACAGCGGCACCAGGAAGTCGAGCGCGGTGGAGGCGAACTCGGCGACCGTGTCCACCTGCTGCAAGGCCGGCGACAGGCGCGCCACGCTGTCCTTGATCCAGCCTTCGCTTTCCAGGCGAAGTGCGGCCGCCTTGAACACTTCCACGGCCGCCGCCATGCGGGCCACCTCGGCGACGCGCGAGTGATTGGGAATGGCGACGCCGAGGTCGCCGTCCGCCAGAAGGTGCATGGTGTCGCGCAACTGGCCCAGCGGCACCACGATGGAACGGGTGATCAGCCGCGCCAGGACGGCGCCCAGCAGCAGCAGCCCGGCCAGGGTCAGGGCGATGTCGCGGAGCGCGGCGTCGCGGCGCTCCCCGATGCGGCGGTTGAACTCGGCCGCCTTGTCCTGGGCGAAGGCGTAGATGCCCGCCAGTTCGCGGCGCAGGCCGACGATCTGCGGTGAACCGAACTGGCGTGAATTCTCCGCCGCCTTGTCGAACTCGCCGTTCTGGCAATAGTGGATGTTCTGGTCGCGCACCACCTTCCACTCGGCCAGCTTGTCCGACAGGCGCTTCACGTCGTCCTTCGCTCCCAGGTACTGGGAGCGGATCACCGCCAGGCTGGCGGCCATCTCGCTTTCCTTGATGCTGACCTGTCCCGCCAGCCGGGGCACGTCGGCCGGCGAGCGGTTGTAGATCATCAGCAGCATGTCGGCGCGCATGGCGTTGACCTGCGCTTCCACCTGCATCAGGGCGTTGGTGACGGCGAAGGGATGGGCGTAGAGGTCGGCCGCCATATCGGCCATGACCAGCATGGTGCGCGCCGCCATGGCCGCCATGATCACGGTCAGCAGCAGAACGGCGGCGAATCCCGCGGTCAGGCGGGTAACGATACGGGTCCGAGTCGAATACACCGAAGGCTTCCCCCCTGCCAGCCGGAAGCCATCGCCTGCTCCCCCGAACGGTAACGAATTGTATCGCGGCGACACAGTATCGTCGAGCCGCTGCAAAGTGAAGGGGCTTGCGGCTCTTTCGTACGGTAATTACCTGATAAGTGTTTTCCCGGGTAGCGGTGCCGGATTTAATCGTCCCTTAACCGCGACCTGTTAGCGTGACAGGGCTCGAAGGATTCCAGACCCATGCCGCCGATGTCGCTCATGCTGCCTGATTTCATTACCGAGGGTCTGGCCGATCCCAAACGGCGCCGACGCCTGGGCGACATCCTGGTGACGCTGGCCTGCTGCCTGTGGCTGGGCTTTTCCACCTGGACGTTCTTCGTCGCCGACATGCCGGACGAGATTTTCGACAATCACACCGGCAAGGCCATGCAGGAGCGCATGAAGTCCTGCGAGGGCAGCTTCCAGCAGCGCTACAAGTGCAAGCAGGCCCTGCTGCTCACCGGCGAACGCTGGGGCTTTGCCGTGGCCCTGGACCGGGTTCTGCTGATCTGCGCGCCGGCCATCACCGCCTGGCTGGTGTGGGGCGCCATCAAGCGGCGCTGAAAATTCTTCGATCTTATTCCGACGACCGGTTGCCTGGCGGGCGCGCCTGGGGCAGAGTCGAGCCTTTCCAAAAACAAAACCAGAGGTTCCGCCATGGCTGCCATCACCCTTAAGGGCAATCCCATCAACACCAACGGCACTCTGCCGGCGGTGGGGGCTGCCGCTCCCGCTTTCTCCCTGACCGGCGTCGATCTCGCCGACGTGAGCCTGGATGCGGTGGCCGGCAAGACCGTCGTCCTCAACATTTTCCCCAGCATCGACACGCCCACCTGCGCCGCCTCGGTGCGCCGCTTCAACGCCGAGCTGGACAAGCTGGGCAGCGTCGCCGTGCTGTGCGTCTCGGCCGATCTGCCCTTCGCCCACAAGCGCTTCTGCGGCGCCGAGGGGTTGGAGCGGGTGCAGTCCCTGTCCGACATGCGCGACAAGGGCTTCGGCGAGCGCTATGGCGTCAAGATCGTCGACGGTCCGCTGGCCGGCCTGCTGGCCCGCGCCGTGGTGGTGATCAAGGGCGGCAAGGTGGCCTATACCCAGCTGGTCTCCGAGATCGCCGACGAGCCCAATTACGACGCCGCCATCGCCGCCGCCAAGTAATTCGGTCGAGGGTCACGTGAAAGAGTGGGCCGTTTCCGCCGGGAAGCGGCCCTTTTTCATTTGAACGAATTGTCATCCTGAGCGAAGCGAGGGATTTTCGCCTGGATCAGCGGTGCCGGTTCTGAAAAGCCGGGCCAGGATGAGATCCCTCCGCCCTCCGGGCGTCGGGATGACATGGCGAGGGGACGTTCAGCCGCCCAGCAGGCGGGCGGCGACCATCTGGACCAGAGCGCCGATCGACAGGTCGAGAAGGACCAGCAGGCCGGCGGCGCTGGGCTTGACGTCCAGCGCCTGGTGGGCGACGTAGGCCTGATAGACCAGCACCACCACCGTCATGGCCAGGTTGAGCAGCGCCATGCCGGGGCCCGGCGCCAGGTGGATCAGCAATCCCACCGGCAGCAGCACCGCCATCTGGATCACCTGCGACCAGTTGTAGGCGGCGATGTAGCGGAAATAGAGGTGCGAGCGTTCGAGGCCTTCCGAGATGTGGTCCATGACCAGTGGGAAGGCGACGCAGCCGATGACATAGGCGATCAACTCGACGGCCAGGGGGCGCAGCAGGTCGTCCTCGAAGGAACCGTCCAGGGACCGCAGCACCAGGAAACCGGGCAGGATCAGGGCCGGGCCCCAGAAGGAATTGACGAAGCCGCGCGGGCTGGAATCGATCCAGATCAGTCCGGTGGGGTCGCGCCGGGCCAGCCGCCAGGCGCCGAAAACGCCGGCGAAGATGTCGCCGGCGGTGATCATGGTGTTGCCGCCAGACGCACGAGGACGCGGCGGTAGATCTCGGTCAGGGCCTCCATGTCGGCGACGGCCACGTGCTCGTCCGACTTGTGCATGGTCTGGCCGACCAGCCCGAACTCCACCACCGGGCAATGGTTCTTGATGAAGCGGGCGTCCGAGGTTCCACCCGAGGTGGAGGCTTCGGGCACGAGCCCCGTCACCTCGAAGGCCGCCTGGGCGATGGCTTCGGAAAGTTGGCCGGGGGGCGTCAGGAAGGATTCCCCCGACACCTCCACCTTGACCTCGCACTCGCCCTCGACCTGGGCGACGGTGTCCCTGATCCATTTTTCCAGCGACGCGCCGGAATGCAGGTCGTTGAAGCGGATGTTGAAGCCGGCGCGGGCCTCGGCGGGAATGACGTTGGTGGCGGGATTGCCCACGTCCACCGTGGTCAGCGCCAGGGTCGAGGCCTGGAAGTGGGGCGTGCCCTCGTCCAGGGGCTTTTGCGTCAGCAGGCGCAGGATCTCCAGCAGGCGGGGAATGGGATTGTCGGCCAGATGGGGATAGGCGGAATGGCCCTGGGTTCCGAACACCGTCAGGCGGCAGTTGAGGCTGCCCCTGCGGCCGATCTTCATCATGTCGCCCAGCTTTTTCGGATTGGTGGGCTCGCCGACGATGCAGCAATCCAGGCGCTCGCCCCGGGCCGCCAGCCAGTCCAGCACCTTGACGGTGCCGTCCACCGCCGGGCCTTCCTCGTCGCCGGTGATCAGGAGCGAGACCGAGCCCCGGATGGCTCCTTCGGCCTTCAGCCGCGCCACGGCGGCGACGAAGCAGGCGATGGCGCCTTTCATGTCGGCGGCGCCGCGCCCGAACAGGCGGCCCTGGTCAAGGGCAGCCCCGAACGGCTCGGCCGTCCAGCCCTTGCCGGGCGGCACCACGTCGGTGTGGCCGGCGAAGCAGATGTTGGGCGCTTCGGTGCCCAGACGGGCGTAGAGGTTCCTGATCTCCGGCCCGCCGGTCGCCGAGCGGAGGTGGTGGCAGACGAATCCCAGGCCTTCCAGCGCCCCGGCCAGCACGTCCAGCGCACCCGCGTCGTCCGGCGTGACGCTGGGGCGGCGGATCAGCTCCTGGGCGAGCGGGACGGGGTCGGAGAGGCTCATCAGTCGCGCAGCAGCTCGTTGATGCCGACCTTGGAGCGGGTGCGCTCGTCCACCCGCTTCACGATCACCGCGCAATAAAGGTTGGGGCCGGGCGTGCCGTCGGGCAGGGGCTTGCCCGGCATGGTGCCCGACACCACCACGGAATAGGCGGGAACGCGGCCCATGAACACCTCGCCGGTCTCGCGGTCGACGATCTTGGTCGACGCGCCGATATAGACGCCCATGGACAGCACCGCGCCGGTTTCGACGATGACGCCCTCGGCCACCTCGGCGCGGGCGCCGATGAAGCAATTGTCCTCGATGATCACCGGACCGGCCTGCAGCGGCTCCAGCACGCCGCCGATGCCGGCGCCGCCCGAGATGTGCACGTTCTTGCCGATCTGGGCGCACGAGCCCACCGTGGCCCAGGTGTCGACCATGGTGCCGGAATCCACATAGGCGCCCAGGTTGACGAAGCTGGGCATCAGCACCACGCCCGGGGCGATGAAGGCCGAGCGGCGCACCACGGCGCCCGGTACGGCGCGGAAGCCGGCGGCGCGGAAGCGGGCATCGTCCCAGCCCTCGAACTTGGTGGGGACCTTGTCGAACCAGGTGGCGGGGCCGTCGCCCATCACCTTGTTGTCGGACAGGCGGAAGGACAGCAGCACCGCCTTCTTGGCCCACTGGTTGACCACCCACGTGCCGCCGGTCTTCTGGGCGACGCGGAGCGTGCCGGAATCCAGGGCGGCCAGGGTCGCCTCGACGGCGTCGCGCACCTCGCCCTTGGTCTGGAGATTGATGCCGTCGCGGGCTTCCCAGGCGGCGTCGATGGTCTTTTCAAGGGCGGCGAAGCTCATGGCGGATTCCTGCTCAAGCGGTCTGAAAACGGGGCCCAGAACATACTCCGGGTGGCGGGGGAGTCAATAATGCCAGTCTGTCATTCCAAGGCGGAGCCGAGGAATCTCCGTCTGCGCCGTTGTGCCAGGATGAGATCCCTCGGCTCCGCTCGGGATGACATGTTCCTAGTGGTGGTGATGGCCGGGGAAGTGGGGGTGGCCGTGCTCGACCTCCTCGTCCGAGGCGGCGCGGATCTCGGCCACGGTGCAGTCGAACACCAGGGCCATGCCGGCCAGCGGATGGTTGCCGTCCACCACCACCTTGCCGTCGGCCACGTCGGTGACCGAGAACAGCATGGCCTCGTCCTGGTTGCCGTCCATGACGCGTTCGAACTGCATGCCCACCTGGACGTTGTCGGGGAACAGCGAAGCCTCCTCGACGCTGACCAGTTCGGCGTCGTATTCGCCGAAAGCGTCCTCGGGCTGCAGCTTGATGCACAGTTCGTGGCCGGCTTCCTTGCCCTCCAGGGCTTCCTCCAGCCGGGGGAACAGGCCGCCATAGCCGCCGTGCAGGTAGATGATGGGCTCGGCGCCCTCGTCGACGATGTTGCCGTCGGAATCGCTGACGCGGTAGGTCAGGGTGACGACGGTGTCCTTGGCGATCAGCATGTCAGTGTCTTTCGTCGGTCAATGGGGCGTCGATGAGAGAGGCGAGCTGGGCGGCCATCTCGGCCACCGGGGTCTTGAAATCGGAAGGGTCGGGCTGCCGGAACAGCCGCATGGTCGGGTACCAGGGTGACGTTAGCGGTTCGTCCTGCCAACGCCAATCGGAAACGTAGCGCAGCAGTACCCAGACCGGGCGGCCCAGCGCCCCGGCCAGATGGGCGGCCGAGGTGTCGATGGTGATGATCAGGTCCATCCGCTCCATCACATGGGCGGTGTCGGCGAAGGATTTGAGCGCCGGGCCGGCGTCGCGCACCAGCCGGTCGAGCCCCGTGCGCTTCAGATCCTCGGCGCGCGGTCCCATCTGCAGCGAATAGAAGGTCACATGGGGATCGTCCAGCAGCGGACCCAGATCCTCCAGCGGCCAGGACCGGTCGCGCGGCGTGGTCTTGCCCGCCCAGACCAGACCGACCGCCAGCTTCTGGCCCGGCGGCGGCGCCAGGCGGAGGTTGGGACGCGGCGGGGCCTTCAGATAAGGCACCTGGGCCGGAATGGCGTCGAAGCGGGTGTCCATCAGGTGGGGCAGGCTGGCCAGCGGGGCCCAGCAATCATGGACGGGCGGGGTGGTGCCCTTGGGCACCAGCGCCGCCAGACCGGGCAGGCCGGCGAACAGCTCGCTCTGCTCGGGCAGGCATTCCAGCACCACCCTGGCGCCCCGCGCCGCCAGCAGCGGAACGTAACGGACGAATTGCAGCGCGTCGCCGAAGCCCTGCTCGGCCAGCAGCAGCACGGTGCGGCCCGCCGGATCGTCGCCGGTCCAGCGCGGCCCCGGCAGGGGGCGGGTGGGATTGCGGGCCAGCCGGGTGCGCCATTCGTAGCCGGCGAAGCCCTTCTGGTAATCGCCCCTATAGAGGTCGGCCAGGGCCAGATCCCATTGGATTTCGGCGTTGTCGGGATCGGCGGCGGCCAGATGGCTCAGCATGGCGTGGGCCTCGGCGTGCTTGCGCCGGTCGCGCAGCACCAAAGCCAGGTTGTAGGCGTAGCCGGCATTGTCGGGGGCCAGCTCCACGGCCCGGCGCAACGCGGTCTCCGCCTCCTCCAGCCGTCCCAGGTCGCGCAGCGCGTTGCCCAGGTTGGACAAGGTGGAGGCGTCGTCGCCGCCCACCGCCATGGCGCGGCGATAGCTGGTCACCGCCGCCGCCGGCTTGCCCTGGCGGCGCAGGACGGCGCCCAGATTGGCGTGGGCCGACGCCCAGGCGGGCGCCAGCAGGGCGGCGGCGGCGAAGCCCTGCTCGGCCTCGTCCCATCGTCCGTCCCGCCAGGCCTGGGCGGCGGCGGCGAAGGCCTGTTGCGCCTGTGGTAAGGGTGTGTCCGCGGCCATGTTCTGCTCCCCTGGAAGGCGCCATCTTTCCCGAGGATGGCGGCTGCGGCAAGAGGGGGGCTTGGACCATTTATGTTTGTCCCTCGCCGGGCGGGCGCCTTCCGCGCCCTTGGCCGCCGCCTCAATGGCGGCTGATCGCGGCGCACGCCGCTCTTGAACCCTGCCCGGCAATCACAATATCAGCATCATCGAATATAGGAGGCGTCGATGCTGATCCAAGGATTTCCCCCCGATGGCGTGGTGACGGTCAACCGGGTGGTGCTGAAGCCCGGCTTCACGGTGGACGATCTGGAGGAGCGGGTGGCGCTGTTGTGCGAGAACGTCAAGACCTGGCACTCGGAGACCGGCTTCATCGGCGGCTTCGTCTGCCTGAATTCCGGAATGATCTCCAACGAGGGCTCGACGGTGGGCCAGGCGGTCGGCTCGCCCCTGGCCGGGCGGGAGGCGCTGATCATCACCTTCTGGACCAGCTTCGCCGAGCACGAGCAGTCCCACCGGTCCGCCACCTTCCAGCCCCTGTTCAAATCGGTGCTGGAACTGTGCGAGAACGGCAACGAGGAGATCGCCTATTCCATGCTGTGGCAGGGCGCGGCCTACGGCCCGGACCAGGCCCGGCTGGCCCAGGCGGCCAAAGGGGGCTGAGCTACACCCAGCCCTTGCGGCGGAAGTAGAGGTAGGGCAGCACCGCCGAGACCACCGCCAGGCCGATGGCCCAAAGGTAGCCAAGCTCCCACTGCAGCTCCGGGATGATCTTGAAGTTCATGCCGTACCAGCTGGCCACCAGGGTGGGGGGCAGGAACAGCACCGACATGATGGTGAACAGCTTGATCACCTGATTTTGCTGGATGCCGATCAGGCCCAGGGTGGCGTCCAGCAGGAAATTGATCTTGTTGCCCAGGAAGTCGGTGTACTCGGCCAGGGAATGCAGGTCCTGGTCGATGGCCCGCAGGCGGTCGGGCAGGCCGGACAGGCCCAGGGCGCCCTCGCCGTGGGGCAGGAAGGCGGTGGCGCGCTTCAGGCCCAGCAGGGTTTCGCGCGCCTTGCCCGACAGGTCGCCGGTGCGCCCGATGGTGCGCAGCAGGGCCTCCATCTCGCGCGAGCCGGCGCGGCGGCGGCGGTGCTGGGGGCCGTGGGGCTGGTGGAAGATGCGGTGCGAGATGCCGTCCAGACCGGTGCCCAAATCCTGCAGCACGTCGGCGATGCGGTCGATGATGGCTTCCACCAGTCCCAGCATCACGTCGCCGCCGCTGACCGGGGCGGGATGCGCCGCGGGCAGCGCCGCCGCGAAGGTGGCCATGGCGTGGGGCGTGTCGTGGCGCAGCGTCACCAGCAGGGGGCCGCTCAGGATGAAGGTCACGGCGCTGTTGCGCGGCTCGAATCCGCTGGCGCCGGTCAGCACCGGCACGGTCATCACCAGGGCGTCGCCCAGGCGCGACAGCCGTGACGACGTCTCGATCTCCTGCATGCGGTCCCTGGACGGCAGGTCCAGCCCGGTGCGGGCCTCGACCAGGGCGATTTCTTCGGGCGAGGGGTCGAGCAGATCGATCCACAGGGCATCACGGGCGACGCCGTCGGCGCCCCCCGTGGTTACGCCACTTGGGGGCATGCTGCCCGTGGTCACGCCACCCGGGGTGGCATGATAGGTGGTGATCATGCCGTGCCGGCGGCTTCCTGATTGAGGTCGGGCTTGGCCGGCGGCGGAGCCTCGGCGGGATCGGAGGCGCCGTTGCCCTTGGCGGCCGGGGCTTCCAGCGCCTTGATGGCGGAGCCGGCCTTGCGCACCAGGCGGCCTTCCATGGAGGCGCCGGCCTCGATCTCCAGGCTGTCCTGGATCACGTCGCCGATGACCTTGGCGGACTTGGCGATCACCACCGACGAGGCGTTGATCTTGCCGTTCAGCTCGCCATGGACCTGCACGGTCTCGGCGGTGACTTCGCCGGTGATGCGCGCACCCTCGCCCACCAGCAGGCGATGGCAGGCGATGTCGCCTTCCACCTGGCCGTCGATCTGCATCTCGCCCTGGGTGAAGATGTTGCCGACGATGCGCACGTCGGCCCCGATCACCGACAGGGGCAGGCCGTTATTGCCATGACGGGCGGAATGGGTGGCGGCGGATACTGCGCCTAGGGCCTTACCAAGCTTTGGGAGCATTTTCACCTGCCGCGATGAATTTGAGGGGATCCTTGGCCACGTCGGCGACGCGGACCTCGTAATGCAGATGGGGGCCGGTGGAGCGCCCGGTGTTGCCCAGCAGGCCGACCACCGTCGAGCGCGTCACCTTCTGGCCTTCCTTGACCTTGATGCGCGACATGTGGGCGTAGCGGGTGGCCACGCCGTTGCCGTGGTTGATCTCCACGGTCAGGCCGTAGCGGTCCCAGGGGCCGGCGAATTCCACCACGCCGTCGCCGGTGGCGTAGACCGGGGTGCCGTGCGGGGCGCCGAGATCGATGCCTTCATGCACGCCGGTGCGGCGGTTCAGCGGATCGTTGCGGGTGCCGAAGCCGGAATTGAGGTCGTAATCCTCGTGCAGGGGCTCGCCCAGCGGCATCTTCTGCATCACCGCCTTGATGCCGCTCCAGCGGTCCAGGCGGTCGACCAGCCCGGTCAGGCCGGTATCGCCGGTCAGGGTGTTGAGCGGAATGAACGGGCCGCCGCGGCCGGCGTCGCGGTCGCGGCGCTCGAACAGGCGCGACGCGTCGAGGCCGAGGCGGGCCAGCAGACGCTCGGTGTCGGAGATGCGCGACTGGGCGGCGGCGTCGGTGTTCTGCACCGCCTGGGAATAAGCGACGCGCAGGCGCTCCAGCGAGCCTTCCAGGCGGCGGACCTGCTCGCGCACGGCGCGGGCCTCGTCGCCGTCGTCGCTGAGCGCCGGCTCGCCGCTCTTGCCGCGCTTGGCCGGGACGGCCACCTTCCGGGGCGGCTGGTCCTTGGCCAGGGTGGCGTTGGTCTCGGCCAGCACCACCACGTTGGAATGGACCAGATCCACCTCGCGGGCGATGTCGGCCACCATCTTCTGTGACGAGGCCAGACGGTACTGGGCGGCGCGGGTGGCGGCCATCATCTCGTCCAGCTGGCGTTCCTTGGCGGCGATCTCGTCGGGCTGGCGGGTCAGCAGCGCCGAGACGATGCCCGCCCACACCGTGATGGCGGCCATGATCCCCAGCAGGACCAGCTGACGCTTGCGGGTGAAGGTGAAATGCTCGGCGGTGCCGTTGGGGCGGCGGACGAAAACCTGCCACTCGGGAATGGCCCAGGACGCGGCGCGACGCAACGCCTTGAGCCGCTTTCCGGCTGCCGGGATCAGTCGCTTTTCGGTCACTGTCCTGACGTCCCCCACGTTTCGGATGGCCTGCCTGATCGCAAAGCGGGGCAAGTCTACCCAGCCCGGCCCCCATTAACCTATAGGTAAGAACTCCTTACATCGGCCGGACCGATATTCCAAATCGAATCTGCCGATGACCGGCAAAAAATGCGTCACCGCGTTTCATTTCGCCATGCCGCCAGCAGCAATCCCAGGCCGAGAAGCGCCAGGGCCAGGGCGGGCGCCAGGGCGATTTCGCGAATTCCGTCAACCACGTAATCGCCCTTCTCGGCGAAGCCCATCCAGCCCGGCCCACCGGCCACCGAGCCCGGGGCCACCCGCCGGGGTTCGGGCACGCCGCCCTCGGCCAGCCAGGCCAGCGCGCCTCCGGTGGCCTGGGCGACGGGGGCGAGGCGCTGGGGCGTGGCGGTCAGCTCGGCCAGCTCCACCGGATTGGCCTGGCCGGCGGCGGCCAGGGCGACGCGGCCGTCGGCGGTGGCGATCCGCCACAGGCCGGTCTGGGCGGCGTCGACGCTTCCCCGCGCCACGCCTTCCGGATCGGGCTGGAGCACGAGCGGATTCCGCGTGCCGTCGGGGGCGGTGATCGTGGCTTCCACCGGCCCGGTGGCGCCGCGGGCCGCCACCTCCAGCCGCCCGCCCGCCATGGTGGCCAGCAGGGCGTTTTCCTCCAGGTCGGGTTCTTTCATCAGCCAGTGGGCGAGGCGGCGCGTCATCTCGGCATGGGGGCCGCCGCCTTCCCAGCCCCGCGCCCACAGCCACAAGGTGTCGGACAGCACCATGGCGACGCGGCCCTCGCCCACCCGGTCCAGCACCACCAGCGGGCGGTCGCCGATTCCCGACAGCAAGGTGGTGCCCTTGGCGGTTCCCACCTCGATCTGGCGCATCCAGCTGCCCCAGGGCGGATCGCCGGGCTTGGTGCCCGGCAATCCGGCCATGACGGGATGGCGGCGGCCCGAATCGGTCAGGCGGGGGCGGAACTCGCGCTCCAGCTTGGCCCCGGTGGGCAGGGCCGGCAGCACATCGGCCAGGGCGGATTCGGCGATGCCGTCGGCTTCGGCGAATTCCGGCCCCACGGCGGCCAGCAGGGCGCCGCCGTTCCGCACATAGCGGGCGAGGTTGCGGTAATAGGCCGGGGCCAGCACGCCCCGGCGGCGGTAGCGGTCGAAGATGATCAGGTCGAATTCGCCCAGCTTCTCCTCGAACAGCTCGCGCACGGGAAAGCTGATCAGGCTCATCTCGCGGATGGGCGTCTGGTCGTCCTTTTCCGGCGGCCGCAGGATGGTGAAGTGGACCAGATCCACCGCCGGGTCGGACTTCACCAGGTTGCGCCAGGTACGCTCGCCGGCATGGGGCTCGCCCGACACCAGCAGCACCTTGAGGCGGTTGCGCACGCCGGAAAGGGAGAGCGCGGCGCGGTTGTTGACCAGGGACAGCTCGCCCGGCCCGGCTTCGGCCTCCAGTTCCACCACGTTGGCCCCGGCGTGGAGGATGGGCACCTCCAAAGTGGCGTCGCGGTTGAGCGGCACGGTGATCGCGGCGAAGGGCTTGCCGTCGACGCGCACCGCCACCACTGCCTCGCCCGTGGCTCCCTGGTCCTCGACCCGGAAGGCCAGGGTGGCGCTTTCCCCCACCAGGGCGAAGGCGGGCGAGGCGCCGGGCACCAGGCGGCGATCGCGCTCGCCCCTTTGTCCGGTCAGCAGCGTGTGGACGGGCGCGCCCAGCGAACGGCCCGAATCGGCGGGCACGTCGTGGACGCGGCCATCGGTGATCAGCGCCACTCCGGCCAGACGGCGGCGCGGCACGTCGGCCAGCGCCCGCTCCATCGCCTCGAACAGCCTGGTGCCCCGATCGATGCCCGGTTCGGCCCCCACCCGCTCGACGCGCACCTCCAACCCTTTGATTTGGCCGAGACGCCGGGTCAGATCGTCGGTCGCCGCCCGTGTCTGGGCCGGGCGGTCGCCGATGGCCTGGGAGGGGCTTTCGTCCACCACCACCAGCGCCACGTCGGCGAGCGGCGTGCGGTTCTCGGCCAGCAGGCGGGGATTGGCCAGCATGGCCAGCAGCAGGGCCAGCACCAGGGCGCGGAGCAGGGTACCGGACGCCCGCCGCCAAACGCCGATGCCGACCAGCAGCAGCGCCATTCCGCCAAGGATTGCAATGACGGCCCAAGGAAACAGCGGGGCGAAGGCGATGGAGTGATGGCTCATCGCTTCAGCCTGTCCATGATGGCCGGCAGGTGGACCTGATCGGCCTTGTAGTTCCCGGTGAGCGCGTACATCACCAGGTTGATGCCGAAGCGGTAGGCGTATTCCCGCTGGCGCTCGCCGCCCGGCACCACGGCGTGGGTGGGCCGTCCGCGCTCGTCCACCGCCCAGGCGGCCATCCAGTCGTTGCCGCCCAGCACCACCGGCGAGACGCCGTCATTGCCGGCTTGCGCTCCCTGGCTGACCCACAAGGTGGCGCCGTCCCAGCGCCCCGGCACGCCCTTCAGCAGGTAGAACGAGCGGGTCAGCACATGGTCGGGCCCCATGGGGGCCAGCGGCGGCAGGGCCAATCCGGCCACCAGCCGGCGCAGGCGCTCCAGCGCGGCCGTATCGGGACCGGCCCCGGCGGTCCCCTCGTCGCCGGTGTCGAACAGGATCAGCCCGCCCTTGGCCATGTAGGCGTTGAGCTTCTCCGCCGCCTGTTCCGAAGGCGGCTTCTGGCCGGACGTGATCCGCCAGTAGAGCAGGGGAAAGAACACCACCGGGTCGCGGTCGGGGTCCACCAGCATGGGTTCGGCCAGTTCGGCGGTGGAGCGCTCGGCAAGCCGCGCCGACAGCCCGCGCAGCCCCGCCAGGCACAGGCGGTCCATGGCGGCATCCCCGGTGGCGACGCAGGCCAGCCGGGTGGCCAGACCGGCGTCCAGGGCGAAGGAGGCGGCGCGGGCCTCGCCGCCCGCCCCCAGCAGCAGGGCCAGGGCGGCGATGCGCCACAGCAGCCCGCGCAGCGCGAAGGTGGCGGCCATGTCGGCCAAAGCGAGGAGCAATGCCGCCAGCAACAGGGGCGGGCGGAACTCCAGGCCCGGCTGGCTTTCGCCCAATGCTGTGGCGGCGGCGCCGGGCGGCGGGACGAAGCGTTCGGCCAGGGCCACGGCGGGACCCAGGTTGAAGGCGGTCCGCGCCTCGGCCGGTCCGTAGAGGCCGGGGGGATGGCGGGGCTGGGCGACGGCGGTAGGCAGGCTTTCGCGGTCCAGGGGCTGGGCAATGCCGGCGGCGGGATGCAGGCGTCCCAGCCCGTCCAGCACCTCGGCCGGGGCCAGCTTTCCCGCCGGGACGGTCGCGCCGCTTCCCCCCTGCGACAGGGCGGCCACCCGGCGCAGCATGTCCACGAACAGGCCCGACAGGGCCAGATTGCCCCATTCGGCGTTGGCGCTGGTGTGGATCAGCACCACCAGCCCCTTGCCGCGCCGTTCGGCGGTGACCAGCGGCGTGCCGTCGGCGAGGCTGGCCCAGGTGCGGGCCGCAAGCTCCAGGCCCGGCTCGGCCAGCACCTGCGAGCGGATCTCCACATCGTCGGGGATGGCGAGGCCATGGAAGGGCGAGGTTTCGGGGAAGGGGGCAAGCCGCATGGGCGTCGTCCACGACAGCACGCCGCCCAGGGTGCGCCCCCCCGACAGCAGGCGGACCGGCAGCAGCGGGTCGTCCGCCGCGCCCCCTTGCGTATTGTTGGGGGCCAGCAGCGGCCCGGCGAAGCGCAGCAGCACGGCGCCCTGCTCGACCCTGGCGGCCAGCCGGACGGCGTTGGGGCCGGGCGGCAGCGGCACGTCGGCCAGGACGATCACGTCCAGCGCGGAATCGGCGGCCAGTTCCGCCACCTCGCCCCGCTTCAACTCGGCATGGGGGGCCAGGGCGCGCTCCACGTAATACAGGCGGTCGAGCAGCGGCGCCGAAGCGGGATCGCCGCCGGCCAGGCCGGCGCTCCGCCGCCGGCTGCCCTCGTCCAGCAGCAGAGTGGCGCCGGCCGAGCGCTCGTTCTCGATCTCCAGGCGGGTCAGGCGGTTGCGCAACTGAGTGGGCAGATCGAGGGGGATTTCGGCCGTGGCGTGTCCCGCCTCGAAACGCCCTTCGCCCCGGGCCAGCACCGTTCCCTTGGCGTCCAGGGCCCGGACGGCGACGGGTTCGGCCTCGCCCGAGGGCAGGCGGCGGACCACCGGGGCCAGCCGTTCGGCCTGGACGCCCGGCAGCAGCAGGCGGCCGCTGCGCCCCGTGACGATCTCCAATCCGCCACCCAGGCCCTGCAGGCGGCGCGACAGCGCCCCGTCGGCCGGGTCGGCCAGCCCGTCATGCAGCCACACCACCCGCCCGGCCCGGTCGAAGGGCAGGGAATCCAGGGCCTTCAGCGCCCCATTGCGGTCGGTGGGCCAGGGCCGGGGCTCCAGCCCCGCCGCCTGGGCGCGGGCCTCCGCCGCCGGCATCAGCCTGCCCAGGGTTACCGGCCCGCCATCGGCGGGCGGCGCGGTGGCAAGGGTCATCACGGGCCGCCCGGCGCGTTCGGCGGCGGCCAACAGCTGGTCCACATGCTCGCGCCGCCGGTCCCAGTCGCGCGCCGCCGCCCAGCCGTCGTCGATGACCAGCAGCAGAGGCCCGTCGCTCCGGGCCGGGGCCTGGGGGGCGAGGCTGGGCCCGGCGGCGGCCAGGATCAGGATGACGGCCAGGGCGAGGCGCAGCACCAGCAGCCAGAACGGCGTGGCCTCGGCCTCGCGCCGCTTGGTGTCGAGGCCCAGCAGCAGGGAGAGGGCGGGAAAAGTCACCTTGCGCGGCCGGGGCGGCGTCACGCGCAGCAACCGCCACAACAGCGGCAGCCCGGCCAGCAGCGCCAGGGCCCAAGGGGCGGCGAAGGCGAGACCGGGCAGGAAGGTCATGGGGCGCGGCCTCCCGGAACTGTCATCCCGACGACCAGCGGGAGGAGGGATCTCATTCTGATCCGGCTTTTCCGATTGGGCATCAGCGGAGCAGGCGGAGATCCCTCGCCTGCGCTCGGGATGACACTGAATACGGTCATGGGGCGCGGCCCCCCACTTTCTGCGCCAGGGCCAGCAGGCAGGGGGCGGCGGGGCGGTCGGTGCGGTGGGTGGCGAAGCTCCAGCCCAGGGTGCGCGCCAGGGCGGACAAGGCGTCGCGCCGGGCGGCGAGGCGCTCCAGATAGGCGGCGCGCAGGTCCTCGGCCCGGCCGGTTTCCAACTCGCCCTCGCCTTCGAGCCCCAGGAAGCGCAGGCGGCCTTCATAGGGCAGGCTTTCCTCGGCCGGGTCCAGCACCTGCAGCAGATGGCCCGACGCCCCCGCCCGGGCCAGGGCCTCCACGCGGGTTGCGATATCGTCCAAGGGGTCGAGGAAGTCGCCGGCCAGCACCAGGGTGGCGTGGCGGGGCAGGCGGGCTGGCGGGGAGAGGGGGGCGCCGGCGGCGTGCTCCAGCGCCAAAGCGAGGCGGCCCAGCGCTCCGCTGCCCCAGCACGGCGGCGCCTCGCCGGTCAGGCAGGCCACCCGCTCGCCGCCCTTGAGCAACAGGGCGGCCAGCGCCAGGACCAGCAGGCGGGCGCGGTCATGCTTGGTGGGCAGCGCGGTGTCCGAGCGCCAGCCCATGGAGGGCGAGGAGTCCAGCCACAGCCAGACGGTCTGGGACGCCGCCCATTCCGTCTCGCGCACATAGAGGTGGTCGGAGCGGGCCGAACGGCGCCAGTCGATGGACCCGGCCCCGTCGCCCGGCTGTGCCCGGCGGTACTGCCAGAAGGCATCGCCGGACCCGGCACGGCGCCGTCCATGGACACCCTGGGCCACCGATTGCGCCACCCGCTCGGCCTCGACCAGCAGCGGGGGAAAGCGCGAGGCCAGCTCCTCGGCGCGGAACTCGACCGAGCGGTTGGTGCCCGTTGCCTTAAGGGAAGACTTGCCGGTCATCCGGTCTCGCCTGCCGGGGTGAGGAAAGCCAGTTTAGACTCGTCACCCCGGACAAGCGAAGCGCGATCCGGGGGCCATGGCGGTGCGGCACCATGGATTCCGGCTCTCGGCTCCGCCTCGGCCGGAATGACGACTTATGAAAAAGGAACCGCCTAAGAATCGCCCATCTTGAGCGCGGCCAGGAAGGCGGATTGCGGAATCTCCACCTTGCCGAACTGGCGCATGCGCTTCTTGCCTTCCTTCTGCTTCTCCAGCAGCTTGCGCTTGCGGGTGGCGTCGCCGCCGTAGCACTTGGCGGTGACGTCCTTGCGCAACGCGCTGATGCTCTCGCGCGCCACGATGCGCCCGCCGATGGCGGCCTGGATGGCGATCTGGAACATCTGGCGCGGAATCAGCTCCTTCAGGCGCTGGCAGATGCCGCGGCCCCGGCTTTCGGCGTTGGCGCGGTGCACCACGAAGGACAGCGCGTCCACCGGCTCGGCGTTGACCAGGATGGACACCTTGACCAGATCGGATTCGGCGTAGGAATCCACTTCGTAATCGAAGCTGGCGTAACCGCGGCTGATGGACTTCAGGCGGTCGTAGAAGTCGAACACCACTTCGTTCAAGGGCAGCTTGTAGACCGCCATGGCGCGGCTTCCGGCATAGGTGAGATCCACCTGCTGGCCGCGCCGCTCGGTGCACAGGGTCAGCACGGGGCCCAGATACTCGTCGGGGACCATGATGGTGGCCTTGATCCACGGCTCTTCCATGTGGTCGATGCGGGCCGGGTCGGGCATGTCGGCGGGATTGTGGAGTTCCTCCATCTCGCCGTTGGTCTTGTGCACGCGGTAGACCACGCTGGGCGCGGTGGTGATGAGGTCCAGGTTGAACTCGCGCTCCAGGCGCTCCTGGATGATCTCGAGATGCAAAAGGCCCAGGAAGCCGCAGCGGAAGCCGAAGCCCAGGGCGGCCGAGGTCTCGGGCTCGTACTGGAAGCTGGCGTCGTTGAGGCGCAGCTTGGCCAAGCTGTCGCGCAGATCCTCGTAATCGGCGGCGTCGATGGGGAACAGGCCGCACCACACCACCGGCACGCTGGGCTTGAAGCCGGGCAGGGGGGTATCGGCGGGCTTCCTGTCGTCGGTGACGGTATCGCCCACCTTGGTGTCGGCCACGGCCTTGATGGCGGCGGTGAAGAAGCCCATCTCGCCGGGGCGCAGCTCGGTGGTCTGCACCAGCTTAGGGGTGAAATAGCCGCAGGAGTCGACCTGATAGGCGGCCTCGGTGGCCATCATGCGGATCTTCTGGCCCTTTCGCAGCACGCCGTTCTTGATGCGCACCAGGATGATGACGCCCAGATAGGGGTCGTACCAGGAATCCACCAGCAGGGCCTGCAGCGGCGCGTCGGCGTCGCCCTCGGGGCAGGGCAGGCGGGTGACCAGGGCTTCCAGCACGTCGCCGATGCCGATGCCGGTCTTGGCCGAGATCATCACCGCGTCGGTGGTGTCCAGGCCGATGACGTCCTCGATCTGCTGCTTGACGCGCTCGGGCTCGGCGGCCGGCAGGTCGATCTTGTTCAGGACCGGCACCACCTCGTGCCCGGCGTCCAGCGCGTGATAGACGTTGGCCAGCGTCTGGGCCTCGACGCCCTGGCTGGCGTCCACCACCAGCAGCGAGCCCTCGCAGGCGGCCAGCGAGCGCGAGACCTCGTAGGCGAAGTCCACGTGGCCGGGGGTGTCCATCAGGTTCAGCTGATAGGTGTTGCCGTCCTTGGCCTTGTAGTCCAGCCGCACGGTCTGGGCCTTGATGGTGATGCCGCGCTCGCGCTCGATATCCATGGAATCGAGCATCTGCTCCTTCATCTCGCGCGCCTCGATGGCGCCGCAGGCCTGGATCAGGCGGTCGGCAAGGGTCGATTTGCCGTGGTCGATATGGGCGACGATGGAGAAATTGCGGATATGGCTGAGCTTGGTCATGAACGGCGATCAACTAAGGTTTTGGCTGCCGGACCATAGTGCGCGGCGGCCGGTTTGGGAAGCTACTTGCTGTCGGGATCGTCCAGCCAATGGGGCTCGATCACCTGACGGGTCTTGCGGGTTTCGGCCAGCTTGCGCACATGGCCGAGATTCTTGGCCGCCACCTTGGCGGGGCCCTTGGCGCCGTGGGCCTGGAACACCTCCAGCGCGGCGGCCAGCGCTTCTTCCGCCTCGGCCAGATGGCCGGCGCCGCTGGAATGGCGGTCCAGCAGGAACAGGGCCGAGCCCAGGGTGTTCTGGGTGGCGGCCCAGGACAGCGGCGAACGTTCCCGCGTCCTGATCTCCAGCACCGAATGGCAGGCGTCGATGGAGCGCTTCAGCACTTCGGTGTTCTTCAGCTGGTCGCCATAGACTTCGAGGACCTGGGCGATGTTGTGCATCACCTCGGCCCAGCGTTGGGGCGTCTCGGTGCGGGAATAGACCTGCAGGGTGGCCTGCAGCGCCTGCACCGATTCGCGCAGCAATTCGGTCTGGCCGGTCTTCAGATCCAGGCGGTAGAGCGACACGCCGAGCCGCACCTGGGCCGAGGCCCATTCCTGCGGCATCAGGGCGCGGGGCAGGTGCTCGACCGCGTTGCGCCATTCCTTGATGGCCTCCTCCAGCAGGGGCGCGGGCTCCTTGGAGCGCTCGGCCTTGGCCGACAGCACGGCGCCGATATGCTTGTGGATCAGCCCGGCCTCCCACGAGGGGTCGGTGCGGGCCAGGCGGCGCTGGGCCTGGCGATAGGCGTTGATGGCCTTGTCGAACCACAGGTCGGTCTCTTCGGCGGGCACCACCATGGCGTTGATGGTGGCGATGTGGCCGAACACCAGCTGGCACGACCGCTGCTGGCCCATGGACATCTGCACCGGCGGCTTGGCGGCCAGGCTTTCCACCTGCGCGGCGGCCGCCGGCATCAGGCGGCGGATGGAGTTGCGGTGGCCTTCCGTCGGCACCTCGACGGCGGCGAGGCAGGCGGCGTAAAGCAGGTTGGACGGTCCTTCGCCCAGCTCGGCCGGCAGCTCGATGCGGGTGGTGGCGCCGAACGAGGCGGCGCGCTCGTCGTCGTTGCTGGCGGTGGCCAGGCGCAGGCGATAGCCGTCCTTGCCGAAATCGCCCCAGACCAGCAGGTCGGCGTCCTCCTCGGCCACCGCATGGCGGGTGTTGAGCGAGACGCCCGCCACCTGGGCGGGGTCGTCCAGGCGGTCCAGCTGGTAGATGCGCGGCACCGCCTTGACCTTGAAGGCGGGGCGGGCGGACAGGATCTGGTTGAGCTGGGTGGCGGCGGCGCCGTCGGTATCGCCCGACAGGGCCGCCACCAGAATGGTGAAGGCCGGTCCCTCGGCGGCGACGGGAACGGGAACCGGCTTGGGCGGCGCGGCGGGCTTGGGCTTGAACAGGCTGACCAGCAGTTCCAAAAGGCCCGACGAGCGGGCCTCCGCCCCCACCTGGGCGGCGGTGGCGGTCGCCTCGGATTCCGCCAGGGGAGGGGGCGACGCCTCCTTCTCCGGTTCGGTTTGGGCGGGCTTGGAGGCAGCGCCCCGCATGGCCGCGAGGTCGCGTGCCCGGCGCTGCAGTTCCGCCCTTCGGTCGTTGGGATCGTCCGCCATGTCTCACCGTATACGGGAGAGCGAGGGCAACGGCAAGATTCAGGCGCTGGCGACGGATGGTCCTGAACGGGTATAATCGACGCAACGTATATTGTTTCGGAAGAGCCATGCGGCAACTCGGAGATATCATCGAGCAATTGCGGGCTCTTCAGCCCGAGTTGCGCAGGCGCTATCCCATCCGCTCCATGGGGGTGTTCGGCTCCTATGCGCGGGGTGAGCAGCGTGATGACAGCGACCTGGACCTGCTGGTCGAGATCGGTGAGGGAATGACCTTGCCTGACTATGTCGGACTTCAGTCCGAGCTCAGCGACGCGCTGGGCCTTAAGGTCGATCTGGCCGACCGCAGCACCCTTCGCCGACGGATCGGGCAAAAAATATTGGCCGAGGTAAGGATGCTGTGACCCGCGATTTCCGGGACTATCTCGACGACATGCTTGACCATGCGGAGAAGGCGATCGCCTTTGTCGGCGGCATGGACTGGCCGCAATTCGCGGGCGACGAGAAGACCCGTTTCGCCGTGGTTCGGGCCGTGGAAATCGTTGGCGAGGCCGCCCGCCGGGTTCCCGAGGATTTTCGCGACTCCCAGCCTCAGATCCCGTGGCGGCGGATTATCGGCATGCGGAATGTTCTGGCCCATGATTATATCGGCACCAATCCCCGTGTGGTCTACGACACGGTGGTGATCTTCCTGCCGGAATTGATCTCCGCCTTGCGCCCGCTGATCGACGGGATCGGGGGCGACGGCTAGCCGCCGATCAGGGCCAGCCACTCGTCCTCGGTCAGGGTGGCGACGCCCAGTTTGGCGGCGTCGGCGGCCTTGGAGCCGGCGTCGGCGCCCACCACCACGTAATCGGTCTTCTTGGACACGCTGCCCACCACCTTGGCGCCCAGGGCCTCGGCGCGGGCCTTGGCCTCGGGCCGGGTCATGGTGAGGAGGGTGCCGGTGAACACCACCGCCTTGCCGACGATGGGAGAGGCGGAGGCCTCGATCACCTTGGCGTCCTCGACGTCGCCGCCGAGATTGCGCATGGCGGCGACCAGATCGTCCACGGCCGCCACGTTGTGCTCTTCCTTGAAGAAATCCAGCAGGTCGCCAGCCACCGAGGGGCCGATATCCTCGATGCTGATGAGCTCGTCCTTGGCCTCCTCGGTCATGGCGGCGCGCCAGGACTCCAGGCTGCCGTAATGGCGCGCCAGCCGCTTGGCGGTGGCCTCGCCGATCTGGCGGATGCCGAGCGCGAAGATGAAGCGTTCCAGGCCCATGCGGGACCGGGTACGGATGGACTCGAACAGCTTCTCGGTGGAGCGCTTGCCCCAGCCTTCGAAATTCTCCAGCTTCTGGAGCTTTTCCTCCGCGTTGCGGGCCTCCAGGCGGAAGATGTCGGCGGGTGCGCGCACCCAGCCCTTCTCCCACAGGAATTCGATGTTCTTCTCGCCCAGGCCCTCGATGTCGAAGGCGCCCCTGGAGACGAAATGCTTGAGCCGCTCCTTGGCCTGGGCCTCGCAGGTGAGCCCTCCGGTGCAGCGGCGGATCACCTCGCCTTCGGGCCGCACCGCATGGGAACCGCAGACCGGACAGGTTTCGGGATAGACGAAGGGGGTGGGCCCGCGCGGTTTGTCGGCCACCACGCCGACGATCTGCGGGATGACGTCGCCGGCCCGCTGGACGATCACCGTGTCGCCGACCCGGACGTCCTTGCGCGCGATCTCGTCCTCGTTGTGAAGGGTGGCGTTGGACACCACCACGCCGCCCACGTTGACCGGGGTGAGGCGGGCGACGGGGGTCAGCGCGCCGGTGCGGCCCACCTGGATGTCGATGGCTTCGAGCACGGTGGTGGCCTGCTCGGCGGGGAATTTGTGGGCGATGGCCCAGCGCGGCGTGCGCTCGCGGAAGCCCAGGCGCTTTTGCAGGTCCAGATCGTCCACCTTGTAGACGATGCCGTCGATGTCGTAGGGAAGCGAGGCGCGGGCCTCACCCAGTTCCTCGTAGGCCGCCAGCAATTGGGCGATTCCGTCGCAGCGCCGTGTCAGCGGATTGACCATGAAGCCCCAGGATTTCAGGCGTTCGAGATAGTCCCAATGGCTGTTGGCGGGGGAGGTCGAGGCTTCGCCCATGGCATAGGCGAACAGCGACAGTGGCCGCGACGCGGTGACCTTGGGGTCCAACTGACGAAGCGAGCCGGCGGCGGCGTTCCTGGGATTGGCGAAGACCTTGTCGCCCACCGCCTCCTGGCGCCGGTTGAGGGCCAGGAAGTCGGTCTTGGTCATGTAGACCTCGCCCCGGATCTCGATCACCAGGGGCGCGTCGGGACCCAGGCGTCGGGGCAACTGTGATTCGGGGAAGGTTTCCAGGTTGCGGGTGACGTCCTCGCCCTCGGCCCCGTCGCCGCGCGTCGCGGCCGAGACGAACGTTCCGTTCTCGTAGCGCAGGTTGATGGACAGGCCATCGATCTTGGGCTCGGCCACATAGGCGAGTGGGGCGTCCTCGCCAAAGGCTAGGAAATTACGGATCTGGGCGTCGAACCTGGCGACGTCCTCGGACGTGAACGCATTGCCCAGGCTCAGCATGGGAACCGCATGGACCAGCGTGCCGAAGCCTTCCGACGGTGCGGCGCCCACCTTGTCCTTCAGCGGGCTCCTGGCCGCCAGTTCGGGAAAGCGCGCCTCGATCTCGTTCAGCCGCCGCCGGGCGCCGTCATAGACGTCGTCGGTGACCTCGGGCGCGTCCTTGCCATGGTAGGCCACGTCCCAGCGGGCGATCTTCTCGACCAGTTCCGCATGTTCGATGCGGGCTTCGAACGGAGTGAGGGCGGGGACGGGGATCATCTCACCCCATCAACGCGTCGGCCGCGGCGCGGGCGTGGTCGGTGATGGTTTCGCCCGACAGCATGCGGGCCACTTCCTCGCGCCGCGCTTCCGAGGAAAGGCGATCGACGCCGGTGGTGGTCTTGGCGCCGGTGACCGCCTTGGCGACGCGGTAGTGGTGGGCGCCCCTGGCCGCCACCTGGGGGGAGTGGGTGACCACCAGGATCTGCAGCGTCTCGGCCAGACGGCCCAGGCGTTCGCCCACGGCGGCCGCCACGGCGCCGCCGATGCCGGAATCCACCTCGTCGAAGACGATGGTCGGCGTGGACGAGATGCGGGCCAGCACCACTTTGAGCGCCAGCATGAAGCGCGACAGTTCACCGCCCGAGGCGATCTTGCCCAAGGGGCCGGGGGCCGAGCCGGGATTGGTGGCCACCTCGAAGCTGACCTGATCCAGGCCCATGGGCCCCCACTGGGCTTCGTCCACCTGGGTGACCCGGGTCTGGAAGCGGGCCTTGTCCAGCTTCAAGGGCGGCAACTCGGCGGCCACCGCCTTGTCCAGCCGGGCGGCGGCGGCGAGGCGGGCCTTGGACAGCGCCCTTGCCTGCTCGAGATAGCGGGTGCGCGCCGCCTGTTCCTCGCGGGCCAGACGGGCCAGCCCGTCGCCACCGCCGTCCAGGGCGGCCAACTGGCGGCCCAGGCGGTCGAGCAGCAGGGGCAGTTCATCCACGCTCACCTGATGCTTGCGCGCGGCTCCGCGCAGGGCGAACAGGCGTTCCTCCACCTTTTCCAGGTGGCGGGGGTCGAGGTCGATTTCGGACGAGGCGCGTTCCAGCAGGTTGGTGGCCTCGGCGGCTTCCTGGGCGGCGCGGTCGAGGGCTGCGATCACCGGGTCCAGCTTGCCCTCGGCCCGTTCGGCGACCCGCTCCAGGGCGCGGGCGGCGGAGCGCAAGGAAGCCTCCACCTCGCCCTTGTGGGAAAGCGCCGACTGGGCGGCGTTCATGGCTTCCAGCAGCTTCTCGCCATGCATCATCACGGCGCGCGACGCGGCCAGGTCCGCTTCCTCGCCCGGCTTAGGCGCCAGACTGGCGAGGTCCTCGTGAATCTGGCGCAGGTGCTCCTCTTCCGCCTTGGCCCTGGCCAGGTCGGCCTCGGCCTGGGCGCGGGCCTTGACGCAATCGCGCCAGAGCGTCCAGGCATCGGCCAGGGCGGCGCGGCTTGCCGCCTCGCCCGCGAAGGAATCCAGCACGCCCAGATGGGAGGAGGAATCCAGGAGGCCGTGGCTTTCGAACTGGCCGTGGATTTCCACCAGTTCGTCACCCACCTTGCGCAGCAGGCCGACGCTGACCGGCTGGTCGTTGACATAGGCCTTGGAGCGTCCATCGGCGGTCAGCACCCGGCGCAGCAGCAGCGGTCCGTCGGCGGATTCCACATCCTGTCCAGCCAGCAGGGCGCGGGCGGGATGATCGGCGGGAGGATCGAATTCGGCGGTGACCGAGGCCTGGGACGCGCCCTGGCGGACCAGCCCCGATTCGGCCCGCGCGCCCAGGGCGAGGCCCAGCGAATCCAGCAGGATGGATTTGCCGGCGCCGGTCTCGCCGGTGAACACCGACAGCCCGGAATCGAAGGAAAGATCAAGCCGCTCGATCAGGACGACGTCGCGGATCGAAAGGGCGGTCAGCATCTACCAGAACTTGGCCCAGTTGAACCAGCCGCCGCTGGTCTTGGCGGGGTCGTCGGCCTTCTTGGGGGCTTCCTTGGGCTTGTCCTTGTCGCTGGACCAGAAGGTCAGCGTGTCGGTCCACTTCTTCTTGGTCCGCGCCGCCCCGGGGTTCAGGTTCCCCGACTCGACCATGGCGTAGGCGTCCTCGTACCAGTCGCTGCCGGGGAAGTTGTGTCCCAGCACGGCCGCGGCGCGGGCCGCTTCCTGATCCAGGCCCAGCGCGGTGTAAAGCTCCACGGTGCGGTACAGCGCCTCGGGCACGTGGGTGGTGGTCTGGTACTGCTCGGCGACCATCTTGAAGCGGTTGAGCGCCGCCAGATGATGGCCGAGCTTCTGGTAATAGCGGCCGATGGCCATTTCCTTGCCGGCCAGATGGTCGCGGGCAAGGTCGATCTTCAGGCGGGCGTCGCGGGCGTAAGGCGTCGAGGGAAAGCGGTCCACCACTTCCTGCAGGATCTTCAGCGCCTGTTCGGTCAGCTTCTGGTCGCGGGAGACGTCGGTGATCTGCTCGTAATAGCACAGGCCCTTGAGGTAGTAGCCGTAGGCGATGCTCTTGTTGCCCGGATGCAGCTGGATGAAGCGGTCCAGGGCGACGATGGCGTCGTCGTACTTGTTGCGCTCGTACAGCGCATAGGCGCTCATCAGCTGGGCCTTGGTCGCCCACACCGAGTAGGGGTGCTGACGGTCCACCTCGTCGAAGATCTGGGCGGCCTTGTAGTATTCGTTCTTGTCCACGAGGTCCATGGCCTCGTTGTAGAGCTCCTCCACCGGGCGTTCGATGTATTCGGGCTTCTTGTCGGAGCATGCCCCCAATCCGGCGGCCAGGGCCGCCGACAGGGCGAGGGCCGGCAGAAGACGGGCGGGGACTGAACGCTGGCGCATGGAGGCTCTTTGCGAGAACGGGACCGGATCGGGCCGCACTATAGCACCTTCCGGCCGCAAAAAAACCCTCTCCGCCTTTGAAGCGGAGAGGGCCATTGGGGGTCGTAAACGTGTCAGCCGTTGGCGGCCAGGCTCAGAGGCTGGGCGATGAACGGCGCGGCGGCGGAACCCGGCGCGATGTCGGTCAGTTCCCAGGCGCTGGGATCGGCGAACAGGGCGCGCAGCAGCTGGTTGGTCACCGCATGGCCGGCGCGCACGCCGTGGTAATGGCCGAGGATCGGAGCGCCGGCGAGATAGAGGTCGCCCACCGCGTCCAGAACCTTGTGGCGGACGAATTCATCGGAGTAACGCAGGCCGTCGTCGTTCAGCACCTTGGTGCCGGTGCTGTCGATCACCACCGCGTTGTCCAGCGAACCGCCGCGGGCCAGTCCGTGGGCGCGCAGCATGGCCACTTCCTGCTCGAAGCCGAAGGTGCGCGCGCGGGAGACTTCCGCCTTGAAGGTGCCGCGCGACAGGTTGACGAAGAATTCCTGGCGCGAGATGGCCGAGGCGCCGAAATCGATCTCGAAGCGCACCGAGAAGCCCGGCGACGGGGTCAGCGAGGCGGAACGCTCGCCGTCCTTGATCACCACGCGCTTGAGGATCCTGATGGCCTGGCGGGGAGCGTCCTGCTCGACCACGCCGGCGCATTCGATCAGGAACAGGAAGGGAGCGGCCGAACCGTCCATCACCGGCACTTCCGGGCCGTTGATCTCGATCAGGCAATTGTCGATCTGCATGCCGGCCAGCGCGCTCATCAGGTGCTCGACCGTGCCGACCACCACGCCGTCCTCGTTCTTCAGGCAGGTGTTCATGCGGGTGTCGCCCACCGACGACCACAGGGCCGGGACGATGGCGCCGCCGCCGGCGATGTCGACGCGGCGGAAACGGATGCCGGTGCCGGCCTCGGCCGGGTGCAGAACCATGGTGACCTTGTTGCCCGAATGCAGGCCGACGCCGGTGCAGCCGATGGAGCTCTTCAAGGTACGCTGACGAATGGAATCGGTGGAGGCCTTGGTATCGGGACGCAGATGGCTGACGATCTGATTCACGTTCAAAACCCCTGTCTCCTGGTCCGCCGCGCCGCTTGTGTCGTGTGGCGTTTGGCGGCCCTTCATCTTGATGGTGAAAGGTGTAGCAGCCGCTGGTCCAGGGCTCAAATCAATCATTATTGCCAAATGTTACACTCGTTCCGGTCCGTGAAACATTTGCTATGGCATTGATTCCATTCGGTTATAAAAATGGGGCCCCGTCCGGCACGCCGGCGGGGCCCAAGTCTTACAGCGCGGTGGGAAAGGGGGCTATCCCCTTTCCGCGATCAGTGTGCTCAGTTGGCCTGGCGGCGCAGGAAGGCCGGGATGTCCAGGTCCTCGCCCGCCCGGGTGGCGGTGGGTTCGCGGCGTGCTTCCATGCGCGGCTGGGGGGCCGGCTGGGGCTGCGGCGCGGGCTGGGCGGGAGCGCGGTTGCGGTTGACCAGACGGTCCAGCAGGCCGCCCATGCGGCGGGTCTCCTGGGGCGGCTGCGGCGCCAGGGTGGGAGCCGGAGGGGTCTCGGAGATTTCGGACAGGGCCTTGTGCAGATCCTTCATCTCGGGCTGGACCCGCAGGTCGGGCTGCGGACGGCCCAGAACCGGCTCGTGGCGGGAGTCCATCTCGGGCTCGGCGCGCAGTTCCGGCTCGAGACGCAGTTCGGGCTCGGCGCGGGCGGGGGCGGCTTCGGCGCGCATGGCCGGCTCGGTCCGGACCACCGGCTCGGGACGGCCGATGTCCAGCTCGGGCTGGATCTGGGCGGCGGTGCGCATGGCCGGCTGGGGCTGGGCCGGCTGGGGCTGGGCCGGCTGGGGATAGGCGACCTGGGCGGCGGCCGGAGCCTGAACCGGAGCGGCCTGGGCGGCGGTCTGCGGCCGGAAGACCGGCGCCTGGACCTGGGCGGCGGCGGGGCGGGCGACGGCCGGCTGGGGGACGGCCTGGGTCGCGGGCGTCACCAGCGAGATGACGGTGGGCTTGGGCTGCTGGGCGGCTTCCGAGGCGATGCCGGTGGCGACCACCGAGACCCGCATCTTGCCGTTCAGCTTCTCGTCGAAGGTGGAACCGAAGATGATGTTGGCGTCGGGGTCCACTTCGTCGCGGATGCGGTTGGCGGCCTCGTCCACCTCGAACAGGGTCATGTCCATGCCGCCGGTGATGTTGATCAACACGCCACGGGCGCCCTTCATGGAGGTGTCGTCCAGCAGCGGGTTGGAGATGGCGGCCTCGGCGGCGTCGATGGCGCGCTTGTCGCCCTCGGCCTCGCCGGTGCCCATCATGGCCTTGCCCATCTCGCTCATCACGGTGCGGATGTCGGCGAAGTCCAGGTTGATCAGGCCGGGCATGATCATCAGGTCGGTGACGCCGCGCACGCCGGAATACAGCACGTCGTCGGCCATCTTGAAGGCGTCGGCGAAGGTGGTGCGCTCGGTGGCGACGCGGAACAGGTTCTGGTTGGGGATGATGATCAGGGTGTCGACGAACTGCTGCAGCTCCTCGATGGCGGCTTCGGCGGTGCGCATGCGGTGCGCGCCCTCGAAGTGGAAGGGCTTGGTCACCACGCCGACGGTGAGGATGCCCTGCTCGCGCGCCGCCCGCGCGATGACCGGAGCGGCGCCCGAGCCGGTGCCGCCGCCCATGCCGGCGGTGATGAACACCATGTTGGCGCCGCCGATCTGGCCCAGGATCTCTTCCAGGCTTTCCTCGGCCGCCGCGCGGCCGATATCGGGACGCGAACCGGCGCCCAGGCCTTGGGTCACCTGGTTGCCCAGCTGGATGCGGCGTTCGGTGCGGCTTTGGCCCAGCGACTGGGAATCGGTGTTGGCGACGATGAATTCGACGCCTTCAAGCCGCGACAGGATCATGTTGTTGACGGCGTTGCCGCCGGCGCCGCCGACGCCGACCACGGTGATGCGGGGCTTGAGCTCTTGATGAGCCCCGGGAAGAAAAGTCAGCATATCCAGGTCCTCCGCGCTGTGTGGCCGATTCGTTGCCGGCCGGTTTGAACTTGAGAAAGGTCAGAAATTCCGTTTGAGCCACGAGCCGAGACGGCCCCAGCCCGATGCGCCGTCGCCGCGTGTTCCCGCCTTCTTGCCCCGCGACGGCGCGGGGGCGTGGGCGAGCGCATAGCGGATCAATCCGGCGCAGGTGGAGAAGGCGGGCCCGCCGGTGGCCTCGGGCAGGCCGTGCAGCCCCATGGGCTTGCCCAGGCGCACCTGCTTGTCCAGCACCATGCCGGCCAGATCGCGGGCGCCCTGCATCTGGCTGGCGCCGCCCGTCAGCACCACGCGGCGCCCGGCCAGCTTGTCGAAGCCGCCCTGCTCCAGATGCGAGCGCACCAGCTCGAAGGTCTCCTCCAGCCGGGGCTGGATGATCTGGATCAGCATGGAGCGCGGCACCTGATTGCTTGCCCCGTCCTCGTCCTCGCCCACCAGCGGCACCTTGAGGATCTCGCGGTCGTCGGACGCCGACGGGATCACCGAGCCGTACAGCGTCTTCAGGCGCTCGGCATGCACGACGGGCGTGGACAGGCCGCGGGCGATGTCGCTGGTGACGTGCGCGCCGCCCACGGCGATGACGTCGGTGTGGACCAGCTGGCCGCCCAGGAACACGGCGATGGAGGTGGTGCCGCCGCCCATGTCGATGCAGGTGACGCCCAGCTCCTTCTCGTCCTCCACCAGGCAGGCGAGACCGGCGGCGTAGGGGCTGACCACGCGGGCCTCGATGTCGAGGTGGCAGCGGTTGACCACGGTGGAGAGATTGCGCACCGGACCGATGCCCGCCGAGATGACGTGGATGGCGACCCCTAAGCGGTCGCCGAACATGCCGCGCGGGTCCTTGATCCCTTCGTTGCCGTCGATGGTGTAGTCCACCGGAATGGCGTGGATCAGCTCGCGGTCGGCGCTTTCGTGATGGGCGCGGCCGTGTTCGAGCATGCGGCGGATGTCGGCCTCGTTGACGGCGTGGCCGTTCATGGCCACCTCGACCTTGACGTTGGCCGAGCCGGGGTGGCCGCCCGAGATGTTGACGGCCACGGCGCGCACCTGGTCGTTGGCCATTTCCTCGGCGGCCTCGACGGCGGCGCGGATCGAGGTTTCCAGCTCCTCCATGTCCACCACGGCGCCGTTGCGCATGCCGCGCGCCACCTGATGGCCGATGCCCACCATGCGGGGGCTGCCGTCGTCCTGGACCTTGGCGATGAAGCAGCACACCTTGGTGGTGCCCACATCCAGCGCCGCGACGAGTCCGTTTCTAGCCGCCATGCTCAGCGCTCCCTCGGCAGGGGGGAGAGGGATTCGACCGAGGCGGTGTTGACCGGGGCCGGGTCGCGGGCGCTTTTCAGCACCAGACGGTCGGGGACGCGCAGGTCGATCATGGTGATCTGCTTGCCCGACAGGGCGCGGGTCTTCTCCAGCTCGGCCAGACGGTGCCAGGCTGCTTCGGTGTCAAGCTCGGGCAGGCGGGCCTCCAGGCCCTTCTCCACGTCGTCCAGCTTGATGTTCCAGCGGCGGTTGCCCACCCGGATGGCGGCCTTGACGCGGGCGGCCAGCTCGGGCTCGCTGGCCAGCAGGGCGAACAGTTCGTCGGTGCGGGCCGGCGCGCCGTCGCCGACGATCAGCGGCAGGTCCTCGAAGCCTTCGATGGCGCCGGGGATGCTGTGGCCGTCGCGGTCCACCAGCACGAAGCGGTTGTCGGTCTGCCACAGGGCCACCGGCTGGCGCTCGACGATGGACAGGTGGATGGCGCCGGGCAGGCGGCGTTCGATGGCGGCGGCGCGCACGCTGGGCAGCGCCTCGATCCGCGCCCTGGCGGCGGCGATGTCGAGCCCCAGGATGGGGTCGCCGTAATGGGCGCCCAGCGCGCTGACCAGCTGCGCGGCCGGCGTGCGGCGACGCCCCGTTACGGTGATGTCGGCCACCTGGAAGCCGGCCTCGGCGCTGCGGGCCAGGAAGGCATCGCCCGCGTCGCGAACCAGACGCTGGGGCTTGCCCGAATGCCAGAGCGCCAGGCCGCCCACCGCCACGATGACGGCCAGAATTCCGTAGCCCGCCGCCTTCTGCAGGGGGCTGAGGTCCAGGCGCAGCCGGGGCAGGCGGCGCTTGGCCTTGGGGCGTGCCGGTGCGGCCGCCGCCGCCTCGCGCTTGGCCGAGATCTGGCGGGGCGGGCGGTGAACGCCGGGGCGGTCGTCGGCGGTGATGACGATGTCGGCGGGATTCAGTCGCATCGCGCCTCCTCCACCATCCACCGCACCAGATCGGGGAAGCTGATCCCCTGGTATGCGGCCATCTCGGGGACCAGCGAGGTGCCGGTCATGCCGGGCTGGGTGTTGACCTCCAGCATGACGAGACGGGGCGGCTGGCCCGGATCGGTGTCGTCGTAACGCAGATCGGCGCGCGACACGCCCCGGCAGCCCAGCGCCTTGTGGGCGGCGACCGCCAGACGGCAGGCTTCGGCGTAATCGGCTTCCGGGATGGGGGCGGGCATGATATGGCGCGAGCCGCCCGGCGCGTACTTGGCCTCGTAATCGTAGAAGCCGTGGTCCGAGGTGATTTCCAGCACGCCCAGCGCGCGGTTGCCCATCACCGCCACGGTCAGCTCGCGGCCCGGGATGAAGCTTTCCACCAGCACCTCCTCGGCATCGAAGGGCCAGGCGGAGATGGGCGAGGGCTGGTTGTCCTTCACGACGAACACGCCCACCGAGGAGCCCTCGTTGATGGGCTTGACCACGAAGGGACGGGGCAGGGGATCGGGGTCCGCCATCTGGGCGCGGCTGATGACCTTGCCTTCGGCCACCGGAATGCCGGCGGCCTGGAACAGGGCGCGGGCGAAGGCCTTGTCCATGGCCGCCGCCGAGGCCAGCAGGCCGGAATGGGTGTAGGGCACGCCCAGGAGATCCAGCACGCCCTGGACGCAGCCGTCCTCGCCGAAGCGGCCGTGCAGCGCGTTGAACACCACGTCGGGCTTGGTCTCGGAGATGGCGCGCACCAGTTCGGCCGGATTGCGGCCGCAATCCACCAGGGCGACCTCGAACCCGGCCTGCTCCAGCGCCTTGGCGGCGGCGGCGCCCGAGCGCAAGGACACGTCGCGCTCGGCCGAGGCTCCCCCCATCAGGACGGTGACGCGCTTGCTCATAAGGAGGCTCCCGAAAGGCTGTCATCCTGAGCGCAGCGAAGGATCTCATCCTGGCGCGGCGCGGGGACGTTGGTAAGGACCGGGCAGACGGAGACCCCTCGCATCCGCTCGGGGTGACAGGCGGAGTGGACGGTGCGCACGCTCATGGCGGGTCCCTCCTCACTCCGATGCGGCGGATTTCCCAATGCAGGTCGATGCCGCTGGTTTCACGCACCCGGCGGCGGACTTCCTCACCCAAATCCTCGATGTCGGCGGCGGTGGCGTCGCCGGTGTTCAGGAGGAAGTTGCAGTGCTTCTCCGACACCTGGGCGCCGCCCATGACGAGGCCCCGGCAGCCGGCGGCGTCGATCAGCTTCCAGGCGCTCATGCCTTCCGGGTTGGCGAAGGTGGAGCCGCCGGTGCGCACCTTGACCGGCTGTGCATCCTCGCGGGCCTTGGCGATCTCGGCCATGCGGGCCGCGATGTCGGCCCGCTTGCCGGGGCGGCCCTTGAGCGAGGCGGACAGGAAGATCCACCCCTCGGGCACGGCGCTGCGGCGGTACGAGAAGCCCAGTTCGCCGGGGCCGAGAATCTGCAGGTTGCCGCTCCGGTCCAGGGCCTGGGCCGAGACGGTGACGTCCTTCATTTCGCCGCCGAAGGCGCCGGCGTTCATGCGCAGCGCGCCGCCGATGGTGCCGGGAACGCCCGACAGGAATTCCAGCCCGGCCAGCCCCTCTTCCTCGGCGGTACGCGCCACGGTGAGGTCCAGCGCACCGGCTCCGGCGGTGATGGTGTCGCCCGCCACGTCGATGGTGGCGAAGGGGCCGACCAGCCGGATCACCATGCCCGGCACGCCGCCATCCCTGACCAGCAGATTGGAACCGACGCCCACCACGGTGACAGGAACGTCCTCGGGCAGCACTTCCAGCACGGCGATCAGGTCGTCCAGGTCGGCGGGACGGAACAGCGCTTCGGCCGCGCCGCCCACCCGGAACCAGGTGAAGGGCGCCATGGGCGCGTCGAAGCTCATCCGTCCCCGCACCGGGGGCAGGGCGTCGCGCCAGTCATGGTGGCGGGCGGCTGCCATCATTCGGCGCCTCCCGGGCTGGGATCGGGCAGGGCGGCCAGTTCGGCCGGCAGGGCATGGGCCCAGGCGGTGATGTTGCCGGCGCCCAGGCAGACCACCATGTCGCCGGGACCGGCCAGGGAATTGACCAGCGGCGCCAGGGCCTTCGAATCGGCCAACGCCATCACCCGGCGGTGTCCGTGCTCCTGCAGGCCCTTGACCAGCGAGGTCTTGTCGAAGCCCTCCAGGGGCTTCTCTCCCGCCGCGTAGACGTCGGCGACGATCACCATGTCGGCGTCGTTGAAGCAGGTGCAGAACTCGGGAAACAGGCTGGACAGCCGCGAATAGCGGTGGGGCTGCACCACGGCGATGACGTTGCCCTGGCAGGCGGAGCGCGCCGCCTTCAGGACGGCGGCGATCTCGACCGGATGGTGGCCGTAATCGTCGATGACGGTGACGCCCTTGGCCTCGCCGGTGCGGGTGAAGCGGCGCTTGACGCCCTTGAAGCCGGAGAGCGCCTTCTTGACCACGTCGTTGGCAAGGCCCAGCTCGTTGGCCACCGCGATGGCGGCCAGCGAGTTCAGCACGTTGTGCTCGCCGTACATGGGCAGGTGGATGTCGGCGATGGTCCGGGTGGCGCCGGTGACGCGGTCGGTGATCACCACGTCGTAGCGCGCCCCGGTGATGTCCATGGCCAGCTTCTCGACCCGGACCAGAGCCTGATGGTTGAAGCCGTAGGTGACCAGCTTGCGGTCGGGCACGCGGGCGACCAGGGCCTGGACCTCGGGGTGGTCGATGCACATGGCGGCGAAGCCGTAGAACGGGATGTTCTCGACGAAGGTGCGGAAGGCCTCGTGCAGCCTGTCCACCGTGCCGTAATGGTCCATGTGCTCGGGGTCGATGTTGGTCACCACCACGGCGGTGGAGGGCAGCTTGATGAACGAGCCGTCGCTCTCGTCGGCCTCGACCACCATCCACTCGCTGGCGCCCAGCCGCGCGTTGGTGCCGTAGGCGTTGATGATGCCGCCGTTGATCACCGTGGGGTCCAGCCGGGCGGCGTCGAGCAAGGCGGCGATCAGCGAGGTGGTGGTGGTCTTGCCGTGGGTGCCGCCGATGGCGATGGCGGATTTCAGGCGCATCAGCTCGGCCAGCATCTCGGCGCGGCGCACCACCGGAACCAGCTTGGCACGGGCGGCCTGGACTTCCGGGTTATCGGCCTTGACCGCCGAGGACACCACCACCACGCGGGCGTCGCCCAGCGCCTCGGCCGCGTGGCCGATATGGACGCGGATGCCCATCTTGCGCAGGCGCTCGACGTTGTAATTGTCGGCGATGTCGGTGCCCTGGACCGTATAGCCCAGGTTGTGCAGGATCTCGGCGATGCCCGACATGCCGATGCCGCCGATGCCGACGAAGTGGATGGTGCCGATGTTCAGCGACATGGTGCGCATGGGTCAGGCTCCACTTTCATTGGGGATCAGCCCGACCACCAGATCGGCCAGGGCTTGCGCCGCATTGGGGCGGCCGGAATTGCGGGCGCATTGGGCGGTGCGCACCAGGGTTTCCGGCTGGGTGAACAGGGAGTCCAGGCGCGACGCCAGGGTCTCGGGCGTGAACGAATCCTGCTGCATCAGCCAGGCGCCGCCCGAATCCTCGACCGCATGGGCGTTGGCGGTCTGGTGGTCGTCGATGGCGAAGGGATAGGGCACCAGGATGGCCGGACGGCCCAAGGTGGTCAGCTCGGCCACGGTGGAGGCGCCGGCGCGGGCGATGACCAGATGGGCGCGGGCCAGACGCTCGGGCACGTCGGCGAAGAAGCTGTCCAGGGTGGCGTCGATGCCGGTGCCGCCATAGGCCCGGCGCACGCCGTCCAGATCCTCGGGGCGGCATTGCTGGGCGATGCGGATGCGGGACCGCAAGGATTCGGGCAGGCGGGCAAGTGCTGCGGGCACCACCTCGGACAGGATGCGCGCCCCTTGGCTGCCGCCCAGCACCAGCAGCTCGATGGGGCCTTCCGAGCCGATCTCGGGATAGGCGTTGTCCCGCTGGGCCAGGATTGCGGCGCGCACCGGCATGCCGGTATGGACCAGCTTGGGCGCCAGCCTGGCCTCCACGTGGCTGACCTCGGCGAACGAGGTGGCGATGCGGCGCACCCGGGCGGCCAGCAGGCGGTTGGCGCGGCCCAGCACGGCGTTCTGCTCGTGAATGGCGGTGGGAATGCCGGCCAGCGACGCAGCCGCCATGCCCGGCACCGAGGCGTAGCCACCGAAGCCGATCACGGCCGCCGGCCGGATGCGCTTCAGGATCGAGCGGGCCTGGATGATGCCGACGCCCAGCTCCAGCGCCGAGCGCAGCGCCGACAGCTTGCCGCGCCCGGCGATGCCGCCGGCCGAGATGCGGAAGGTCTCGAGCTTGCCCAGCGTGCCGCCATAGGCCGCGCCCCGCTTGTCGGTGATCAGCGCCAGCCGGTAGCCGCGGTCCAGCAGCACGCTGGCCAGGGCTTCCGCCGGGAAGACGTGTCCGCCGGTGCCGCCGGCGGCGAGAGCGATGAGGGCCGGGGAGTTGCTCATGCCTCCATGCCCTCCCTGCCGTAGCGGGTGCGGGTCAAGGCCAGCACCATGCCCATGCCCAGCGCCAGCGCCACCATGGACGAGCCGCCATAGGAGATGAACGGCAGGGTCATGCCCTTGGCCGGCATCATACGCAGCGTGGAGGCCATGTTGACGATGGCCTGCAGCCCGAACTGGACCAAGAGGCCGGCGGTGGCCAGCACCACGAAGAGGTTGTCCTCCTTGTGGATGCGGGAAAAACCGCGCAGCACGATGAAGCCGAACAGCATCACCACGAACAGGCACAGCACCACGCCGAATTCCTCGCCGCCCACCGCCAGGATGAAGTCGGTATGGGCGTCGGGCAGCACCAGCTTGACCCGGCCCTCGCCGGGGCCGCGGCCGAACAGCCCGCCGTTCTTGAAGGCGTTGAGCGCCGTGGTGACCTGATAGGCGCCGCTGCCCGAGGGATCGAGGAACTTGTCGAAGCGGGCCTGGACGTGGGGGAAGACGTAATAGGCGCCGACGATGCCGATGGGCGCGGCGAGGCCAAGGCCCACCACCAGGATCAGCGGCAGACCGGCCAGGAAGAACTGGGTGCCCCAGATGGCGGTCAGGATGGCGGTCTGGCCCACGTCGGGCTGAATCAGCAGCAGCAGCGCGACCACGCCGAACAGGGCGGTGGCGATGACGCGGCCGGGGAAGGCGGGGTCCAGGCGGGCCGAGGCGAACATCCAGGCCGAGACCACGGCGAACATGGGCTTGACGAATTCCGAGGGCTGGATGGAGATGCCGGCGATGTTGAGCCAGCGCTTGGCGCCCTTGATCTCGCCGCCCAGCACCGGCACCAGGCACAGCAGCACGATGGAGGCCAAGAGGCCGATCACCGCCATGCGCCGCACCTGCTTCGGGGTCAGCAGCGACACGCTCAGCATGATGATGATGGCCGGCGCCAGGAAGACGAACTGGCGGCGCACGAAATGGAAGCTTTGCGCTCCGATGCGCTCGGCCACCGCCGGGCTGGCGGCCATGGTCAGGATGGCGCCCACGGCGACCAGCAGGAACAGCGCCGCGATGGTCCAGCGGTCGACGGTCCACCACCAGCGGCCCAGAACGGAGGTGTCGGTGCGCCCGAAGGTGACGCTCATGCCGGCCCTCCGTCGGCGAAGGCCTGGACCAGCTCGCGGAAGGTGTCGCCCCGGTGTTCGAACGACTTGAACTGGTCCCACGAGGCGCAGGCGGGTGACAGCAGCACCACGGCGCCGTCAATGGCGTCGGACACGGCGAGGTTGCGGGCGGCGGCCACCGCCTTGTCCAGCGTGCCGCAGCGGGTGAAGCGCACCTTGCCCTCCAGGGTGGCGGCGAAGCCTTCCGTGGCTTCGCCGATCAGGAAGGCGTGCTGGATGCGGCCGAAATGCTTCTCCAGCGAACTGATGCCGCCTTCCTTGGCCTGGCCGCCCAGAATCCAGTAGACGTTGTCGTAGCAGGCCAGGGCCTTTTCCACCGCGTCGGCGTTGGTGGCCTTGGAATCGTTGATCCAAAGGATGCCGTGGTCGCTGCCCACCAATTCCTGGCGATGGCCGAGGCCGGGATAGGTGGCCAGCGCGGCGGCGATCTGCTTCGGCGCCAGGCCCTCGGCGCGGGCGGCGGCGAACACGGCGCAGGCGTTCTGCCAGTTGTGGCGGCCGGGCAGGCTGGGAATGTCCTTCAGGTCGCAGACCGGCTTGCCATGCTCGTGCAGCACGCCATCGGGGGCGGAATACCCCTCGGGCAGCACGTGGTCCACCGAGACCTTCAGCACCCTGGCTCCCATGCGCGACAGTTCGGCTGCCATGGAACGGCAGGGGCCGTCGTCCACGCCGATCACCGCCGCGCCGCCGGGGGTGAGGAAGTCGAATACCCGGCGCTTGGCGGCGATGTAGCCGGTCATGCCGCCGTGGCGGCCCAGATGGTCGGGGGTGATGTTCAACAGGATGGCGACGCCCAGCTTCAGGCTGTGGGTCAGCTCCAGCTGGTAGGAGGACAGCTCCAGCACATAGCGCCCGTCGCCCGGCAGCTCGGGCAGGTCCAGGGCGGCGGTGCCCAGATTGCCGCCGGCGGCGGCGGGAATGCCGCATTCCTCCAGCACATGGGCCAGCAAGGTGGTGGTGGTGGACTTGCCGTTGGTCCCCGTCACCGCCAGCATGCGGGCGCCCGTCTTGGCCAGCGCCAGCAATTCCACGTCGCAGACCAGCGGCACGTTCGCCGCCTTGACGCGCAGGGCGATGGGATGGGGCTGGGGATGGGTGTGGGGAATACCCGGGCTCCACACCACCAGATCGGCCTTTTCCAGCGGAATCTGGGCGGGGTCGCGGATGGGGATGCCGGCCTCGGCGCCGGACTTGCGCGCCGCCTCGCCGTCGTCCCAGGCCATCACGCCGGCGCCCGACGCCAGCAGGGCGAGCGCCGTGGCGGTCCCGGACTTGCCCAGGCCCATCACCAGAACGCGCTTACCTTTGAGGAAGGGGACGGGGATCATGGCCGGTTCCTCTAGCGCAGCTTCAGGGTGGCCAGCCCGGCGAGCGCCAGGATGGTGGCGATGATCCAGAAGCGGATGACCACGGTCGGCTCGGCCCAGCCCTTCTTCTCGAAGTGATGGTGCAGCGGCGCCATGCGGAATACCCTTTTCCCGGTCAGCTTGAACGACGCCACCTGGACGATCACCGAGACGGTCTCCAGCACGAACAGGCCGCCGACGATGCCCAGCACCAGTTCGTGCTTGGTCACCACCGAGATGGCGCCCAGCGCGCCGCCGAGAGCCAGCGATCCGGTGTCGCCCATGAACACCATGGCGGGCGGCGCGTTGAACCACAGGAAGCCGAGGCCGGCTCCCACCAGGGCGCCGCAGAACACCGCCAGTTCGCCCGAGCCCGAGACGTAGTGGATCTGCAGGTAGTTGGCGAAGACGGCGTGGCCGACCAGATAGGAGAAGATGGCGAACACGCCCGAGGCGATCATCACCGGCACGATGGCCAGCCCATCCAGCCCGTCGGTCAGGTTCACGGCGTTGCCGGCGCCGACGATGATGAACACCGCGAAGGGCAGGTAGAACCAGGAGAGCTGCAGCAGCACGGTCTTGAAGAACGGCACCGCCAGGGCGCCGGCCAGGGGCTCGCGCTGCAGGCTCCAGACCCAGGCGGCGGCGGCCAGCGCGATGGCGATCTCGGCCACAAGCTTGGCCTTGCCCGGCACCCCCTTGGGGTTCTTCTTGGAGACCTTGAGGTAATCGTCCCAGAAGCCGATCAGCCCGTAGCCCAGGGTGACCAGCAGCACGATCCAGACGTACTGGTTGCGCAGGTCCGCCCACAGCAGGGTGGAGATGGACAGCGCCAGCAGGATCATGAAGCCGCCCATGGTGGGCGTGCCCTTCTTGGTCAGCAGATGGGATTCGGGGCCGTCGGCGCGGATGGGCTGGCCCTGCTTCTGCCACTGGCGCAGCCAGGCGATGATGCGCGGCCCCACCAGGAAGGCGACGATCAGCGCGGTCAGCACCGCGCCGCCCGTGCGGAAGGTCAGGTACTTGAACAGGTTGAAGACCGGAACCTGATCGGCCAGGGGGTAGAGGAGATTGTAAAGCATTCAGCGGCCCCCTTCGGCCAGAGCGTTGACCACACGTCCCATCCGGCTGCCCGCCGAACCCTTGACCATCACCACGTCGCCCGGCCGTACCGCCGCCTTGACCAGCGCCGCCACGGCGTCGGAATCGGCCCCGTGACCGCCGCGCCGGTGTTCGGCCAGCGCGTCGCGCAGATGAGCGGTCAATGTCCCGGCGGTGAAGACCAGATCGATGTCCCAGCTTTCCGCGGCCTCGGCGATGGAGGCGTGCAGCGCCGGTCCCTGGGGGCCCAGCTCCAGCATGTCGCCCAGCACGGCGATGCGCCGCCCGCCCTTGGACGGACGCACCGAGGCCAGCATGGCGATGGCCGCCTTCATGGACACCGGCGAGGCGTTGTAGCTTTCGTCGATCAGCTCGAAACTGCCGCCCTCCATCTCCACCCGGCGGCGCTGGCCGCGCCCCTTGGGGGCGGCCATGGCGGCCAGCGCCAGGGCGGCCAGGTTGACGTCGGCGCCCAGCGCCTCGATCGCCAGCAGCACCGCCAGGGAGTTCATGGCCCATTGCCGTCCGGCGATGCCCACCCGGTAGGACAGGGGATGATCGGCCAGCAGGGCGAACACCGCGGTGGACTGGGGGTCGACGGCGCAATCGAGCAGCCGCGCGGTGGCTTCGATATGATTGCCGAAGGTTCGCACGTCGGTGATGCCGTGGGCGCGGGCGGCGGCGTCGAGGAATACGAAATGGGCGTTGTCGCGGGGCAGCACGGCGGTGCCGCCCGCCTCCAGCCCGTCGAAGATCTCGGCCTTGGCGCTGGCGATCTCGGCGGTGGAGGCGAAGAACTCCATGTGGACCATCTCGACGGTGGTGATCACCGCCACGTGGGGGCGCACCATGCGCACCAGGGGGGTGATCTCGCCTGGGTGGTTCATGCCGATCTCGAAGATGGCGTATTGCGCGCCCGCAGGCATGCGGGCCAGCGACAGCGGCACCCCCCAGTGATTGTTGAAGCTGCCGACGCTGTAATGGGTGAGGCCCTGATCGGTGAGCGACAGGGCCAGCATCTCCTTGGTGCCGGTCTTGCCGACGCTGCCGGTGACCGCGACGATGCGGGCCGCCGAACGGACGCGCGAGGCGATGCCTAAGTCCTGCAGGGCCGCCATGGTGTCACGCACCAGCACCAGGGGGGCGTCGTCGTGGACGCCCTCGGGCAGCTTGTGGACGATGGCGGCGGCGGCGCCTCCGGCCAGGGCCGAGGCCACGTGGTCGTGGCCGTCGTGATTGGGGCCTTCCAGGGCGATGAACAGGTCGCCCGGCGCCACGGTGCGGCTGTCGATGGACACGCCGCCGGCGTCCCAGGCGGGGCCGGACGGGGTGCCCGCCACGGCGGCGACCACTTCGGCCGAGGTCCACAAGGGGCGGTTCATGACGCCCCTCCATCGGCCAGACGCACGGCTTCGCGGGCTTCCCCGGCATCGTCGAAGGGCAGCACGGCTGCGCCGACGATCTGGCCCTGCTCGTGGCCCTTGCCGGCGATGACCAGCACATCGCCCTTCTGCAGCCCCGCCACGGCGGTGCGGATGGCGTCGCGGCGGTCGGCGATCTCGATGCCCGCCGGGCAGACGCCCCGCACGGCGGCGCGGATCAGGGCGGGGTCTTCCGAGCGCGGATTGTCGTCGGTGACGATCATGGCGTCGGCCAGACGGCAGCCGATGGCCCCCATCAGCGGGCGCTTGCCGGGGTCGCGGTCGCCGCCGCAGCCGAACACCGCCACCAGACGCCGCGCGGCATGGGGACGCAGCGCCTTCAGGACCGTCTCCAGGGCGTCGGGGGTGTGGGCGTAATCCACATAGACGGGGGCGCCGTTGGCGCGCGCCGCCACCTTCTGCAGGCGGCCGGGCACGCCGTCCAGATGGCCCAGGGCGATCAGCGCGTTCACCGGATCGGCGCCGCAGGCCAAGGCCAGTCCCAGGGCGGCCAGGGCGTTGTCGGCCTGGAAGCGGCCGGCGAGGGGCAGGTGGACGGTCACGGCGCGGCCCATGATCTCCAGATCCAGGTCCTGGCCCGCCGGGGTGGGGCGCGCCGCGATCAGGCGCAGATCTGTGGCGGCGCGGCCATAGCCCAGCACGGCGATGCCGCGCTTGGCGCACAGTTCCACCAGACGCGGCGCCAGATCGGAATCGGCGTTGATCACGGCGGTGGCGTCCTCGGGCAGCACCTCGGCGAACAGGCGCAGCTTGGCCTCGGCGTAGGTCTCCATGTCGGCGTGATAGTCGAGATGGTCGCGCGTCAGGTTGGTGAAGGCGGCGGCCTTGAACGTCACGCCGTCCAGCCGGTGCTGGTCGAGGCCGTGGCTCGACGCCTCCATGCAGGCGTGGGTGACACCCATGCCCGCCAGTTTGGCGAGGTCGGCGTGCAGCCCGGCCGGGTCGGGGGTGGTCAGGCCGCCCGCGCCGTCCCAGCCCGGCGCGGTGACGCCCAGGGTGCCGATGGAGGCAGAGACATGGCCCAGACGGGCCATGATCTGGCGGAAGAACTCGGCGGTGGAGGTCTTGCCGTTGGTGCCGGTGACGGCGGCCATCACCTTGGGCTGGGCGCCATGGAAGACCGAGGCCATCAGGGCGAAGCGGCGGCGCGGATTGGCATCGGTGACCAGCACCACCTCGGGCGGCAGGTCCAGGCGCGAGCCTTCGGGGGCGAGGATGGCGACGGCGCCGGCGGCGATGGCTGCGGGGACGAAGGCGCGGCCATCGGCCCTGGTTCCGGGCAGGGCGGCGAACAGCCAGCCGGGACGGACCGCGCGCGAATCGGCGGTGAGCCCCGAGATGGTCACGTCGCGGGTGAGCGCCGTCGCCGTCATGTCACTCAACCGCCGCAACTTCACGGCCTCCCTTGGACTGGGCGATTCCCTTGGTGGTCTGGGGAATCGGCAGGGTCTTGGGCATCAGCCCCAGCAGCGGCGCGATCTGGGCGATCACCCGTCCGGCGGCGGGCGCCGCGGTCCAGCCGGCGGTGATGAAGCCGAAGGTCTGCTTGGTGGCCTGGGGCTCGTCGATCATCATCAGCACCGCGTAGCGCGGCGCATCCATGGGGAAGGCGGCGATGAACGAGGACAGCACCGCCTTCTTGCGATAGCCGCCGGCCCCGGCCTTTTCGGCGGTGCCGGTCTTGCCGCCCACCTCGTAGCCGGGAACGTCGGCCTTCTTGCCGGTGCCGTCGGTGACCACCATGCGCATCAGCTGGCGCATGGCCTCCGAGGTCTTGGGCTTGATCACCCGGATGGCGGGGATCGCGTCGCCCGGCGCCCGGGCCAGCAGGGTGGGCGCATGGTATTCGCCGCCGTTGACCAGGGCGGCGGTGCCGGCCAGCAATTGCAGCGGCGTCACCGACAGGCCGTGCCCGAAGGAGATGGTGACGGTGTTGATCTCGCGCCAGGGGGAGGGGACCAGCGGCCCGGCCACCTCGGGCAGTTCCAGCGGCGGGGCCTGCAGCATGCCGATGCGGGCCATGAAGGCGCGCTGGGCCTCGGTGCCGGCGTCCAGCGCCATGCGGGCCGAGCCGATATTGGAGGAATGGATCAGAATCTCGGGAATGCTCAGCCAGCGGTTCAGCGCGTGGTCGTCGTGGATGGTGTGGCCGGCGAACACCAGCGGCTTGGTGGCGTCGAAGCTGGAATTGAGGTTGGCCTTGCCGTGGTCCAGCACCATGGCGGTGTTGAACAGCTTGAAGGTGGAGCCCATCTCGTAGGCGCCCTTGGTGGCGCGGTTGAACATGGACGAATCGGTGGGCGCCGGCGGGTCGTTGGGGTCGAAATCGGGCAGGCTGACCATGGCGATCAGCTCGCCGGTGCGCACGTCCATCACCATGCCGGTGCCGCCCACCGCCGAGAATTCCTCCACCGAGCGGGCCAGTTCGTTGCGCACGATGGTCTGGACGCGGATGTCGATGGACAGCGCCAGCGGCTCGCGGCTTTCCCGAAGCGCGTTCTCGAAGCGCTTCTCGATGCCGGCCACGCCCTTGTTGTCCACGTCGGTGACGCCGACCGCGTGCGACGCCAGGGGACCGTGGGGATAGATGCGGCGCTCGCCCTTTTCGAACAGAAGGCCGGGGATGCCGAGATTGTTGACGTCGAATTGCTGGCGCGGCGTCAGGTTGCGCTTGAGATAAACGAACTGGCGGCCCGACGACAGGCGCTCGATGGTCTCTTCCAGGTCCAGTTCGGGCAGCACGCCCACCAGCCGGATGGCGGCGTTCTCGATATCGACCTTGGCGATGCGAAGGTCCTCGGGCCGGGCGAACAGCGACACGGTGGGAAGCGACGAAGCCAGCAGCACCCCGGTGCGGTCCGAGATGTCGGCGCGCTCCATCTGCAATTCGTCGGTGCGGGCCTGGGGCTGGGCGTGGGGCTTGGGCGGGTTGCGGTCGATGACCGCCACGTCCACCATGCGCGCGCCCACCGCCGTGAAGGCCAGCAGGAAGACCATGGCGGTGACCACCAGGCGCGAGCGGCCGGTCTCGATGGCCTGCATGCGCACGCCGTCCAGGCGCAGCGCCGCCCCGGCCTGCAGGTCGTCGCCGGCGTGGAAGCCGGGGGTGTGGCGCTTGGGCGCGAAGATGCTCATCGCGCCCCCCCTTCGCCCTGGGCCAAAGCGGGCGACGGAATGACGATGCTCCGGCTTCCCTTGGCAGGGGCCGGAGCCGGGGGCGCGTCGGGCGGGGCCAGGGGTTTGACAAGGGGCGCCTGGGCCAGGGTGCCGGTGCCGGGCTTGGCAGGCTGCGGCTTGCCGGGCTGGGGCTTGGCCGTCTCCGCAGGGCGGGGCTTGGCCGGGCTTTCCGCCAGCTTGACCGGCGCGGCCTGGGGCGCGGGCCTGGGGGCCTGGGCGGCGGCGGCGGGCGGCAGGGAGATCCTGGCCGGCGACACGGCGGCGTAGACCACTCCGGTGGCGGGAATGCCGTCCTTGGGCAGGGTGTCCAGCGTCGCCACCTGGGTGGGAGTCACCGGCTTCATGCCCAGATGCTTCTCCGACAGGGTGCGCAGGCGCACCGGGTCGTTGAGATAGCTCCACTCGGCCCGCAGAATGTGGATGGTCTCCTGGTTGCGGTGAATCTCGGCGTTCAGTCCGGCCAGGCGGTGCTCCAGGTCCTTGACCTCGTACTTCACCACGAACAGCACCACGCCGACGCTGACCGCCAGCAGGGTCCACAGGATGGTTCCGGTCAGTCCGCGCCTCATGATGCGGCCCCCCGGGCGGGCGCGTCGGTGCGGATTGCCGAGCGCAGCTTGGCCGAGCGGGCGCGGGGATTGGCACGCGCCTCTTCCGCAGTGGGGGCGATGGCCTTGCGGGTCTGCAGGGTGAAGGTGGGGACGGGGCCCGCGCCTTGCGCCTGGGGGACGTGGCGCGACGGGCGCGCCGCCTCGCCCGAGCGGACTTTCAGGAAGCCCTTCACCACCCGGTCTTCGAGGGAATGGAAGGTCACCACCGCCAGGATTCCGCCGGGGGCCAGCAGGCGCTCGGCCGCTTCCAGCCCGCGCTCCAACTCGCCCAGCTCGTCGTTGACCGCGATGCGCAGCGCCTGGAAGGTCCGGGTGGCGGGGTCGATGCCGTCGCCCGAACGCGGCACCACCCGGCGGATCACCTCGGCCAGTTCGCCGGTACGCTCGAAGCGTCTGGCGCGGCGCGCCTCGACGATGGCCTTGGCCACCCGGCGCGACAGGCGCTCCTCGCCGTAGCGGTAGATGATGTCGGCCAGCTCGCCCTCGGGCGTGTCGTTGACCATGTCGGCGGCGCTGGGCCCCTTGGCCTCCATGCGCATGTCCAGCGGACCGTCCTTGGCGAAGGAGAAGCCGCGCTCCGCCTGATCGATCTGCATGGAGGACACGCCGATGTCCAGCGCGATGCCGTCAACCTGGTTGACACCCTGCTGACGCAGCAAGGCGTCCATATCGCCGAATCGGCCCTCGATCATGGCGAAACGGCCGCCCTGGCTTTGCTCCAGGGAACGGCCGCGGGCCACGGCGGTGGGGTCGCGGTCGATGGCCCACACCCGGCAGGAAGAGGCCGCCAGGATGGCGCTTGTATAGCCGCCGGCGCCGAAGGTGCCGTCCACGTAAGAGCCGCCGTCGCGGGGCGAAAGCGCCCGGATCACCTCGGCCAGCAGGACGGGAATGTGAGGCGCGGGGGTCACGGGGTCACCTTGGGGCGCAGCGGCAGGGTGGGGCGCGATTGCAGGGCGCGGGCGCGGATCTCGGCTTCCACCGTCTTGTAGGCCTCGGGCGACCAGATCTGGAAGGTCTGGCCCTTGCCGACGAAGGAGACGGACTCGGTGATGCCGGCATGGGCCATGATGTCCTCGGGCAGGACGATGCGACCCTCGGGGTCCCAGGGCAGTTGGCGGGCGTCGGCGAAGATCAGGGCGGAGAGGTCTTCCTGCTCGGCCGAGAAGGCGTCGAAGCTTTGGGCGCCGTCGGACAGGCGCTCCATGAAGTCCATGCCGCAGCCTTCGATGCAGGCGTTGGTGAACGAGCGGTAGCAGACGATTCCGGCGAAGCTTTGGGCGGCCAGGGCGGCACGGAAGGTCGCGGGCACGGAAACCCGTCCCTTCTTGTCGACCCTATTGACGAATGTGGAGAGGAAGAGTGCCACCTCGTCCGCCTTCCGCTAGCTGTGCCCGAAAAACCCCTTGGCCATCTCCCGGGACACAATAAGCCTGTGGGCCCCGATGGGATGGTGATTAATGGGATATCATGGGAAATCATGGGAGTCAATGGAATCGGATAGTAATCGCATGGGACGGGGCAGTTGAGAGACAATGTTTGACGGTATTTATTAAAGTACTCGAGGATCGCCTCGCAGCGCATTGATATTTACCGTTTTTTCATAAACGACCAAAATCCCTATGTGAAACCCCTCACAGGGGCAAAGCATGAACATCGTTCCGATTGCCACCGATCGGGGCGGAGGGGTGGTTTGGGAAATTATGGGAAAAGGCGTCAGACGGCCTGTAAGCCGGGTTCTGTCCCCACCCGAAGGCGGGTGACGGCCATTCATCTGGGACGCCCGTTACCGGACGCCTCTCGCGACCGACCCGGACGGCGACGCGGAAACGCGTTTCGTCCTTCCCGGGGGAAGAACAGTGCCGTCCCTATTTGGTCTTGCTCCCGGTGGGGTTTACCGTGCCGCTTCCGTTGCCGGTCGCGCGGTGCGCTCTTACCGCACCCTTTCACCCTTACCTGCTGCCGGACCGAGGTCCGGGAACGGGCGGTTTGCTCTCTGTGGCACTTTCCCTGGGGTCGCCCCCGCCGGACGTTATCCGGCACCGTGTTTTCCGTGGAGCCCGGACTTTCCTCCCCCGGGCCAAGGCCCAAGGGCGGCCGTCCGGCCGTCTGACGCGGCCCCACTCTAAGGCCTGGAATGCTGAGGTCAAGTGCCGCGAAGTGTGAATGACGTTCAAAAGAAAAGGCCCCCGAATTACGGGGGCCTTTATTGCGGCTATATTTATGTTGGTGGGATTTACCCGAACAGCTTGTCGATTTCGTCCTGGGAGATTCCCTGGTTTTCCAAGGCCGGGCCGTTGAGCAGCTTGGAATCATCGTCCTTGTGCTCCTCGAAAATCTTGGGCGACACGTCGGAGATGTTCTCCGGGCCCCAGATCTCGATCATGGCGTTGATGCGGGCCTCGACGTATTTGAGGGTCTTGACCACCTTGGTGATGCGCTGGCCGGTAATGTCCTGGAAGTTGCAGGCCTCGAAGATGGTGCTGACCGTGTCGTTGATGTCCTCCACCAGGCGGCCCACATAGGAATCGGCGGCATGCGCCCGGATTTCCTTGCCGATGGTCTCGATCTTCTCGGCGGCTTCCAGGATGTTCTCGGTGGCGCTTTCGGTGGACGACACGATGGCGTCCAGCTCGAAGGTGACGGCCATCAGGCGGTCGTCGTCGGCGTCCCTGGGGCGCAGGGCGGCGATTTCCGCCTTGGTGTGCTCGATGCAGACGGCCAGGGCGCGCAGCTCGGTCTTCAGCATGGAGACTTCGGCGGCCTTCTGCGGCAGCACGTCATCGACCACGGCGGCGGCCACCGGTGGCGGGGCATCGCCGCGGACCAGGGATTCCAGGCCCTTGATATCGGCGCGAAGCTCGTTGATGGCCTTGAGGACCTCGGAGGAGGAGGCGCTGGGGGCGGCCTCGCCGCGAGCCTGAAGCCGCTTGATCTCGGCCGTGAATAATTTGCGCTCGGTCGTCATGACTGCTTGGCATCCCCTAATGTCACCGATGGCGGCCTTGCTCCGCCATCAACCACCCGCTCGACCCACGGCCTGTATGATTTATCCGTAACCAGGATGTGCTCGGTCAACCACTTCTTGAGGAATTCCACAACCTGTTCGTTCAGCGCGCCGCGTTCGCCGGCCCGGTAGCGGGCGTAGACGTCGCGGACATGGGCCTCCAGCTTCCGGTGTTCGGCCTTGTGGGCCTCGACGCCGGGAAAGCCGGACGCGGCCATCATAGCTTCTTCGCGGCGAAAATGATGCTCTGCATATTCGGAAAGCGCGGAGAGCACGCTGCCGACCACGTCGCGGCTCTGGCCGGTGTCGGTGGCGTCGAAAAGCTGGACCAGCAGGTCGATCAGGATGCGATGGTCGGAATCCAGCAGCGGATTGCCCACGCTGAACGCTTCGCTCCACGCGATCGATGCCATCGGGTCCCCCGCCCCTGCGTTCCCCTCCGTGCCACTATACCGGACATCCGGGGCGGTACAAGCCTGGAAGCGGGTCCGCCCGCCCCTCGCCGGGCGGCCGGGCTTGATGTAGACTTCCCGTCTGCGGAGGCTTTCAGTGACCCGATTGCGCATCGCCACCTTCAATCTCGAGAACCTGGACGAGCGTCCGGGCGGCGGCATGGATTTCGAGGACCGGCTGGCGGTGCTGCGGCCGCAATTCCTGCGCCTGCGGGCCGACATCCTGTGCCTGCAGGAAGTCAACACCCACCCGGCCACCAAGAGCGGGCCGCGCCTGTTCACCGCGCTGGACCGCCTGCTGGCCGGCACCGGCTACGAGCACTGGAACCGGGCGCACAGCCTGAACCGCGGTGGTGTTCATCCCTCGGACAAGCATAATCTGGTCATCGTCTCGCGCCTGCCCATCCGCTCGCACCGCCAGATATGGCACGATCTGGTGCCGCCCTGCGCCTATCGCCCGGTCCGCGCCGAGCCGGCGCCGCCCGACGCCCAGAAGGTGGAATGGGACCGCCCCATCCTGCATGCGGTGCTGGACCTGCCCGACGGGCGGCCGTTGCATGTGATCAACGTCCATTTACGGGCGCCGCGCGCCGTCTGGCTGCCGGGCCAGAAGGAGCGGTTCGGCCGCTGGCTGTCGGTGGGCGGCTGGGCCGAGGGCTTCTTCCTGGCCGAAATCAAGCAGGCGGGTCAGGCGCTGGAGGTCCGCCTGGCGGTGGAGGAGATCTTCGAGTCCGATCCAGATGCCCTGGTGGTGGTGTGCGGCGACTTCAATTCCGCCGAACGCGAAGGTCCGCTTCGCATCATCAAGGGCGACGAGGAGGATACCGGCAACGGCCATCTGGCCATGCGCATGCTGGTGCCGCTGGAACGCAGCTTGCCGGAAAACCTGCGCTATTCGGTGATCCACCACGGCCGCCCGGTGATGCTGGACCACATCCTGGTGTCGCGGTCTTTGCTCGGCTGGTACCTGGGGGCGGAGATTCACAACGAGACTCTGGGCGACGAGCTGGTGTCGCCCGCCTCCATCCACGCGCCCCCCGACAGCTACCACGCCCCGCTGGTGGCCGAGTTCTCCCCGCCCCGGGCCTGATGACTTCGCAATAATCGTTTAAATTCCGACGATGCGCCCGCGGTGCCGCCCCGTTATAGTGGGACCGGGACGAGGGGAGGCGCCATGATCGGGTGGGTTTGCGGATTGGTGAGCGAGGGGCCGTTCCCCACGCGGCGGGTGGTTCTCTACCGGGCGATGCTGGTGGTCTGCATCGTGCTGTCCACCGCCATCGCCATCATCGACACCGTGCCCGACGCCTGGGTCGGATTCGAGAGCGCGGTAACCGCCGTCAACGGGCTGTTTCTGGCCGTATTGTCTGCCGATTACGTCATCCGGCTGCTGGCGGCCCATTCCCAGCGGGCCGAGGGCGAGTCCGGGCTGGCCGCCATCTTGCGCTATGCCCTGTCCCCCTATGGGATTTTCGACTTCCTGGCGGTGGTGCCGTTCCTGGTGGGCGAGGCCACCACCTTGCTGCCCCACGACGGCGAGACGGTGTTCGGCATCGTCCGCTTCCTGAAGCTGGCGCGCTATTCCCCCGCGCTGGAAACCCTGGGCGTGGTGGTGCTGCACGAGATGCGGCCGCTGCTGGCCTCGCTGTTCATCATGCTGATCCTGGCCATCTCGGCCTCGACAATGCTGTACTTCGCCGAGCGCGCCGCCAACCCGGCCATGGCCAGCGTGCCGGCCGCCATGTGGTGGGCCATCGTCACCCTGACCACGGTGGGGTTCGGCGACGTGGTGCCCATCACGGCCCTGGGCAAGCTGCTGGGCAGCGTGGTCGCCGTGCTGGGCCTGTGCATGTTCGCGCTGCCGGCCTCGATCCTGGCGTCCGGGTTCGCGGAGGAGATGAAGCGCCAGAATTTCGTCTCCACCTGGCATCTGGTGGCCAAGGTGCCCTTCTTCCAGCGCCTGCAGGCCAGCCAGATCGCCGAGATCGCCGGCCTTCTGAAACTGGCCCGCGCCATCAAGGGCGAGGTGCTGATGCGCGAGGGCGACACCGGCGAGTGCATGTACTTCATCGTCAGCGGCCAGGTGGAGGTCAAGGGCAAGGCCGGGACCTTCATCTTGAAGAACGGCGACTTCTTCGGCGAGATCGCCCTGATCGAGCGCTGCCCGCGCACCGCCACGGTCAAGGCGGTCAGCCGCTGCCAGCTCCTGATCCTCGACGCGCGGGACTTCCATAAGTTCGTCGCCCACGACCACGCTTTGCTGGAAGTGATCTGGGAAACCGCCCGCGCCCGCATGGCCCAGGCCAATCAGGTGGAAAAGAAAGAAGAAGAGAAGGAAAACGCGTGAGCGAGCCCAGGCTGAAGGCCAGGCTGTGGGTGCATGCCGCCATCCGCCGCTGTTCCATCCTGGCCATTCCGGCCGTCGTGGTGGCCAAGGGCGACGAGGATGCCGGGGCGGTGCTGATCAAGCTCAACCGCGGCGCCCTGGGCTGCGAAGTGTTCACCCAGGTGCGCGACGGGGCGGGCGAGGCGGCCTGGATGCGCGCCACCGGCCCCGATCCGGTGCCCGAGGACAAGGCCGATGCCTATATCCGCAAAAGCCGCGAGGTCGATTCCGATCTGTGGGTGCTGGAGGTCGAGGACCGCGAGGGCCGTGTTCCCTTCCTCGAGCGCATCTTGGCGGGCTGACCGGAAATACGCTATGAAGCGTTCTTTCCGCAATTTCCATCCAAGGACCCGTTCCATGACCCGTCAGCTGATCTCTTCCGGTTCCTCGTTCGAGGACGTGGCCGGCTATTCCCGTGCCGTGCGCCAGGACCCCTGGGTGTTCGTCTCCGGCACCTCGGGCTTCAAGGACGGCCAGATCGCCGATGGCGTGGTCGCCCAGGCCGAGCAGTGCATGGCCACCATCGCGAGTGCGCTGGAACAGGCCGGCTCGTCGCTGAAGGATGTGGTCCGGGTCAAGGCCTACATCACCGAGGCCGCCTTCTTCGAGCAGATCGCTCCGGTGCTGGGCAAGGCCTTCAAGGGCATCCGCCCGGCCAACACCACCATCGTCTGCGGCCTGGTCGATCCCCGCATGAAGGTGGAGATCGAGGTCACCGCGCTGAAGGCGTAAGCTTGGCATGTCATCCCGAGCGGATGCGAGGGATCTCCGTCTGGAGCGATGGTGCCGATTCTGAAACCTCGGACCAGGACGAGATCCCTCCGCCCAAGGGCGTCGGGATGACAGGTTTGTCGAAAAGGAGCTCCGCACCATGCCCACCATCCTGATCACCGGCGCCAATCGCGGCATGGGTCTGGAATTCGCCCGGCAATACGCCGCCGCCGGCTGGCGGGTTCTGGGCACGGTGCGCGATCCCATGGCGGGGCGCGCCCTGTCGGAAGCCGGGGGCGAGGTCTATGTCTGCGACGTGGCCCTTCCCGATCAGGTGGCCCGCCTCAAATCCTCGCTGGCCGGGGTGGAGTTGGACGTCCTGCTGCTCAACGCCGGCATCTATGGCGAGAACCAGGACTTCGGCGCGGTCGATCCCGCCGCCTTCATGAAGGCGGTGGCGGTCAACACCCTGGCGCCCCTGAAACTGGCCGAGGCCTTCGCCGACCGGATGACGGGGCGCAAGGTCATCGCGGCGGTTTCCTCCAAGATGGGCGCCATGTCCGACAACACCTCGGGCGGCTCCTACGCCTACCGGGCGTCCAAGGCGGCGCTGAACATGGTGATCAAGGGGCTGGCGGTGGATCTGGCGCCCAAGGGGATTCTTACCGTGGCCCTGTCGCCTGGCTGGGTGCGCACCGACATGGGCGGCCCCAACGCGCCGCTGGACGCCGCCGAGGCGGTGGCGGGCATGCGCAAGGTGGTGGATGCGCTGAGCAGTGAGGACAGCGGCGCCTTCATCCATTACGATGGCTCCCGCCTCAACTGGTAGGAGGGTACCATGGCCGCGCCGGTGGAGTTCTATTTCGATTTCGCCTCGCCCTACGGCTTCTTCGCCGCGCAGGAGGTGGACGGGCTGGTGGCGCCCTTCGGCCGCGAGGTGGCGTGGAAGCCGATCATGATCGGCTCGGCCTTCAAGGCGTCGGGCAACCTGCCGCTGGTCAGCCAGCCCCTGAAGGGCGAATATTCGCGCCACGACTGGGAACGGCTGGCCCGCCTGATGGATGTGCCCTACCGCCTGCCCGACCCCTTCCCGGTGCCCGCGCTGCCTCCGTCCAGGGCCTATTGGTGGCTGGAGTCCAAGGACAAGGACCTGGCCAAGAGCTATGCCCGCGCCGTCTACCTGGCCTATTTCGCCGAGAACATGAATATCTCCAGCCTGGAGGTGGCCTGTGCCCTGGGCGTGCCGCTGGGCATCGATCCCGACGAGATGGCCGCCGCCGCCCAGGCCCCCGAATGGAAGGCCCGCCTGAAGGACGAGACCGAGGCGGCCATCGCCAAGGGCGTGTTCGGCTCGCCGTTCTTCCTGGTGGACGGCGAAGGCTTTTGGGGCGCCGACCGTTTATGGATGGTGAGGGCGTGGCTGGAAAAGGGCGGATGGTAGCCTAAATTTAGATGTAGGGTCTCGGCCCCGGGTCGAGCCATACTTGGGCAAGATTGCCTGCGGTGGTGCTTGGTGCCATTGTTGCCGCCTTGAAAGAACGGAGTACGTTGCGTTGCCGCTTATCATCGATCTGAAGCCGGGCGAGAAGCTCATCATCAACGGCGCGGTGCTGGAAAATGCCAGTTCCAACACCAAGGTGCGGGTGCTGAACGACTGCTCGATCCTGCGTCAGAAGGAGATCCTGTCGGATTCCGACAGCGTGACGCCCGCGTCCCGGGTCTATTTCGCCCTGCAATGCGCCTATATCTTCCCGACCAAGCGCGGCGAGTACCTGCGCATGTTCAACCATTATCTCGACAGCTACGTGGAAGCCTGCCCCAGCGCAGGCTCCATCAAGGACGAGATCAACGAGGCGGTGGGCGAGGGGCATTACTACAAGGCGCTGAAGGCGACCCGCCACCTGCTCGAACACGAGACCAAGGTGCTCGGCTCGCTGCAGAACGCCGCCGCCGAGGAAGCCGCCGCCGTCGGCGCCGGGGACTAGAATCCGGCGACGGGGCCGAACGGCCTTACTTCAGATAGGTCAGCAAGCTGAGATTGCGGGTCTGGGCCAGCGCCTGGTAGCTGGCTTCCAGCGCCGTCTGGTCGGACAGCAGCTTGGTCACCGCCTCGGTCTGGTCGACCTGGGCGATGTCGGCCACCCGCTTGGACAGGAAGCCGATGAACTGGTTGTGCTTCTCGTTCTTCAGCGAGATGGTCTTGCGGGTGCCGTCGATCAGGCTGGCCACCGACTTGATGTCGCCCACCTTCTCGGCGCCGAAGGGCGGCGTGCCGGCCGCCGGTGATTCCATGGCGTCGTTGATCAGGTAAAGCGCCTGGCTGATGCGCTCCTGGTGATTTTCCAGCCCGCCGGCGGTGCCGAACTGGCCCTGGGCGATCAGGCCCAGCGCCCGGATGGCCTTCTCGAAGGCGGGGTCCGAGGCATAGATGCCCACATCCACCGTGCGGTCGTTGTCGACGCGATGCTGCAGTTGCAGGGTGTCGCCCTTGTACCAGCTGTCGGACTTGATCTTGGTGCTGGTCGAGAGATTCTCGTTGGTCAGGCTGACGCTGGCGATCTCGAGATAGCCGCCGGTATTGTCCACCACCTTGTAGACGCCGTCATTGACGCCGGTGGTGCCCTTCATGGTGATGATGGTGCCGTTGGGCGGATAGAGATTGCCGCCGTCATCCTTGAAGCCGGTGGGGTTGGACGAGGTGATGCGCTCGCCCAGAGTTCCGCTGGAGGCGAAGTCCAGCGACCCGAAATGGTTGGAATTGCGGGTCACCGTGGTGGCGGTGTTGGGGTCGTAGAACGTCATGGTGAAGTCGCTGCGCCCGGTCTGGGGCAGCAGCTGGGACACCCGCGCCCCTTCCGGGTTGAGCACGAAGGACACCGAGGTGGCGGTGGCGTTGGTCACCGTGAAGGTGCCGTTGTGGCTGCTGGTGCCGCCCAGCGACAGCTGGTCGCCGATATTGACGCCGGCGAAGTCCACCGTCGCGCCGGTGGCCGCCGTCAGGGTCACCGTGGTCTGGCCGGTGGCCGCCGAGGCGGTGGTGGTGAAGTTGAGGGTGCCGGCGGTGGCGGGGCTGGCCAGGGCGCCGCCGTTGACGCCGAACTTGAGACTGGTCGAGGCCACCGCCTCTTCCTTGGCGGGGTCGAAATTGGTCTTGAAGTTGACCACGCCGTTCTTGTTGCTGACCACCTCGTAGGCGCCTTCGTAGCCGGTGGTGGCCGCGCCGTTGGTCAGCTGCGGGCCGATGGTGAACTTGGTGCCCACGGTCAGTCCGGCCAGCGAGCCGGCCGTGTCGGCGGTCATGTTCATGGTGCCGTCGGCGGCGAAGGTGAAGTTCAGCTGCGAGGTGGCGGTGTCCAGGATGGTGCTGGGGGTGGCGCCGTAGCTGATGACGTTGGTGGTGGTGCTGCCCTCGGCCAGCGGATTGCCGGCCACGTCGCACATGGCCTTGGACTTGATGGTGAAGTCGCCGTTGTTGGCGGGCGTGACGGCACTGTCGGAAACGGTGATGCGCGAGCCCGAATAGACCGATTTGAAGGCGTCCGAGCGCGCCGGGATGATCACGCCGCTGGCCGACTTGAAGCTCATGGCGGTGGCTTCGAGGTTGGTGATGGACAGGTCCTGGAGGTCGGCGTTGCGGGTGGTGGAGAAGGTGTTGATCGAGCCGTCGTACAGGGACTGGAACTGGGTCAGGCTGGAGGCGGGGATCTGGACCGGCACATCGCTTACCCGGCCGCCCGAGAACAGGTACTGGCCGTTGACGTTGGTGGCGAGGTCGGCCTGCATGCTCTGCAGCGCCTCGAAGGCGGTCTTCTGGATGCTCTTGATGTTCAGTTCGCTCTTCGGGTTGTTCTGGCGAAACGAGATGAGCGAATCGCGGAAGACGGTCAGCGTCTTCTTGACCCCGGAAATGGCGGTGGTGGCCGCTTCCAGCTTGGTGCTCCACACGTCGTTGTTGTCGACGAAGCGCTTGGCGATGGCCTGTTCGTTCTCGAAGTTGATGACCGTGTTGGCCCCCGAGGCGATGCCGTCGTAGGACTGCGACTTCAGCTTGGTGGTCACCTGAATCTGCTCGGACTGAATCCGGGTCTGGATATCGAGGATCCGGTTGACGTAGGCGGTGTTGGCGCCAAGCGTGCCGATGCGGGTCATGATCGGCCTCCCTTACTTCACGATATTGACGAGGACATCCAGCATTTCCTGCAGCGTCGAGATGACCTTGGCCGACGCCGAATAGGCCTGCTGGAAGTTGATCATATTGGAGACCTCTTCGTCCAGGTTCACGCCGCTGGTGGAGGCGTACTGGGAATTGAGCGCCTGGCCGAGCGTGGTCTGGTAGTCCAGCCGGTCCTTGGAATGGGCGGCGTCGGTGGAGACCTGGGCGATGGAGGCGGCGGCGTGCTCGGCGAAGCTGTAGCTGCCGGCGTACAGGCTGCCCGCCGTCGCCATCTGGGTCTTGGTCGACATGGCGTCGCCCAGCGCCAGGGCGGTGGTGTTGTCGCCCTCGGACAGGAAATATTTGCCGAGATCCGTGTTGTACTGCATGGCGCCGCGGCTGACCTTGGCCGGCGAGCCCTGGATGTCGGTGCGCACCTCCAGGACGCCCGACTTGCGGGTCGAGGCGGTATGCATGTTCAGCTCGGTGATGAAGCTGCCGGCGGGCGTCAGGGTGTCGGGAGTGGCGCCCAGATAGAGCTCGCGGTCCGAGGTCTGGCGGATGCGCAGGCGATAGCCCGAGCCTTCGGGAATCACCGAGGCTTCCACCAGCTGGGATTGCTGGAACCCCAGATAGGACTTCATGTCGGAGGTGCCGATGGTGCCGCCGACCACGTTGATTTCCAGCGGAACGCCGCGGCTGTCCCAGACCCGCAGGCGGTAGGCGTTGGGGCCTTCCTGCACGGCCGCCGCCCGGGCCGAGGTGTTCTGCGCGTTGATGGCGTCGGCGATGTCCTTCAGCGACATGGCCCCCGCCGCCAGCGAGATCTGGGTCACCGTGCCGTTGCTGTCGGTGAAGGACAGGCTGGTCGACGAGGTGGTGGTCAGGGTCGAGGTGGACAGGGTGGCGGATTCGTTGGTCTGGGTCTGGGCGTTGATCTTCTTGGCGATGTCGTACAGCGACGAGCCGGCCGACATGGCGATGGTGTTGCCGATCTTGCCGGTGGGGTCCAGCAGGGTGAAGCTGCGCGCCGTCGACAGGGTGAAGTCCTTGGACACCACGTCGGAATCGACGATGGAATTGGGCACCTTGGCGGTGAAGAAGTCGTTCAGGCCGAAGAAGTTGGCGAAGCCCGCCACCTGCTTGTCGGCCTTGTTGTCGCCGTCCACGTCGAAATTGATGCGGGCATCGGTGGTGGCCGACCCGGCGGCGGTGGCCTTCTGGTCGCGGAAGGCCAGCGACACCGCCGGCACGCCGGTGTCGAGCACCAGGGTGCCGGTGTCGATGGAGGCGCTGGCCGAACTCATCACGTTGCCCTGATAGCTCTGCTGGCGCATCCAGCTTTGGATCTTGGCCGCCACGTCGGTCATCTTGACGCCCGGCGTGGAGGCGGAATCGGACATGTCCAGCGCGGTGGCGCCGCCGGCGGCGTCGGTATAGCTGGTGCTGCTCATGATGGTGCGGATGGTGGTCGAGGCCACCTGATTGCCGTCGGTGTCGAACAGGGCGATGGTGGTGTCGTCGTTGCCGGAAAACCAGATGCGCTGGGGGTTCGATCCGTTCAGCGTCGGATTGTTGGGGTCCACCAGCTGGCGGGTGCCGACCATCTTGGAATTCTGGGTGGGGAAGATGGTGCCGCGGTTATGGACCTGGTTGACGGTGTCCTTCAGCTTGGCGGCCACCTCGTCCATCTGGGCCTGAAGGTTGGGGATGACGGTGTCGCGCAGGTCGAGCAGGGCGCGCAGCTGGCCGTCATTGATGTCTTCGCCGATATCGGTGGAGTCGCTGGTGCTGACGGTCAGCTTGTTGAAGTTGCCGCCCGCGGCGGTCATCCAGGAATCGGTGATGGTGGTGGCCACGTGGGTGAGGGTGGCGGGACCTTTGTCCACCAGGGTCTTGCCGGTCTTGGTGAAGACGCCGACCGATCCGTCCCCGCGTTCGAAATACTGGACGTCCATGTACTTGGACAGGGTGGTCAGCGCGTTGTCGCGCTTGTCCTGCAGGTCGCCGATATCGCCGCCGATGGCGTTGTTGCGGACGATCTTCTGGTTGAGGTCGAAGATGTCCTCCAGCTGCTTGTTGACCAGCCCCGTGGTGTCCTGGATGGCCCGGTCGGCCTCCAGGCGCAGGTTCTGCATGTGGTAGGTCATCTCGTTGAACTGGGTGGTCATGTCCTTGGCGGTCTGGACGGTCGCCTGCTGGAAGGCCGGGGTGTTGACCTGGGTGGCCAGGGTCTCGAACGAGGCCTGCATCTGCTGGATCTGGTGGGAGATGGAGGTGGAGCTGCCCACCGTGCCGAACAGGTCCTCGAGGCGGGGATAATAGGTATGGGTGACGTCCAGCGCGCCCTGGGTCGAGGTCTGGCGGCGGATGTCGCGCATCAGCCCTTCGTCCACGTTGCGGGTCAGCGCGCCTTGCTGCACGCCGGCGCCGATGCCGTTGACCACCCGGGATTCCGGGGTCATCTGCTTGCGGACATAGCCCTTGGTGTTGACGTTGACCACGTTCTGGGAAATGACGTCCAGGCCCTTCTGATTGGTCAGAAGTCCGGAAAGCGCCGAATTGAGTCCGAGGGTCAGCGACATGATTTCTCTTCCCCGCCTGGTGAGGCGTTAAAGGGCCTTGTTGAAGGACAGCGAGCCGCCGGTGCCGGCGGAGGCGTCGAAGATGCCCGCCCGTCCGTAGGCGGTGGTGCTGGTGACGTTCTTCTTGGCTGCGTCGACCATGATGTCCATGACCCGCTGGTAGGCTTCCATCTCGGCCTTGAGGCGCCGGGCGTTGGTCTCCACCAGTTCGTTGAGCCGCGTGCCGACGGCCACCAGCATCTCGCGGCGGTCGTCGTCCAGCAGGCGGGCCAGGTCGGGTTCGTCCATCAGGGGCTGGACCGACTGTTCATAGAGCCGGGCCAGCGCCGCCTTGTTGTCGGCCAGCAGACGCACCGTCTCGGGGTCGTGGGAGAGCAGGGCGTCGTTCTCGATGTCGAGCAGGTCGCACAGATTGGTGCAGGCGAACAGCAGGTCGTCATACCAGAACAGCTCGGCCTCGGCCTGGGCGGCCCGCAGCTCGTCGTCGTCGAGAAGGTCGTGGTCGTGGATGTCGCGGTCGTCGGTCATGTCACTGCACCTCCTGGTGGCTCAGCAGCATTTTCTGGACGGCGGCGCCGATCCCGATGCCATTGCCCTTGTTGGCGATCATCTTGCCGTATTCGTCGATCAGCAGGGACCGGAACATCTGTTCGCCGCTGCCGCCGCCGAAGACGCCGTCGGTCTTGATGCCCTCGAACATGTGGGTGAGCATCTGGCTCATGTACATGGCCTCGAACTGGCGGCCGGCCTTGGCGGCGCGCGCCGTGTCGGTGGCGCCGGCCTTGGGCATCCTGACGCCGGGCATGCCGGTGTCGGTGTAGGGCGTGGCCGCCATGGAGGGAAGAATGCTCATCACAGCACCTCCAGCTCGGCCTGCAGCGCGCCCGCCGCCTTGATGGCCTGAAGAATGGTGATCAGGTCGCGCGGGCCGATGCCGAGGCTGTTCAGGCCCTCGACCAGCTCCTGCAGGGTGACGCGGTGGGCGACCACGGCCAGCTTGTTGCCGGCGCCCTCGTCCACCTGGATGTCGGTGCGCTGCACGGTGGTGGTGGTGCCGGTCTCGGAGAAGGGGGACGGCTGCGACACCTGCGGCGTCTCGGTGATGCGGATGGTCAGCTGGCCCTGGGCGATGGCCACCGTGCTGATGCGCACGTTCTCGCCCATGACGATGGTGCCGGAAACCTCGTCGATCACCACGCGGGCCATCTGGTCGGGCTCGACGCGCAATTGCTCGACGTCGGTGAGCAGGCCGACCACGTTGCCGCGATAGCCGGGGGGGACGGTGATCTGCACCGTGCCGGGATCGACGGGGCGCGCCATGTCGCCGCCCAGGTAGGAATTGACCGCCTGGGCGATGCGGCGCGAGGTGGTGAAGTCGGGATTGCGAAGCGACACCTTGACCGATTCCAGGTGCGACATCTCGAAGGGCAGCTCGCGCTCGACGATGGCGCCGTTGGCGATGCGTCCGGCGGTGGGCACGCCCTTGGTGACCGACGAGCCCGACGCGCCCGAGGCGGTGAAGCCGCCGGTCGCCACCTGACCCTGGCCCACGGCGTAGACCTCGCCGTCGGCGCCGATCAGCGGGGTGACCAGAAGGGTGCCGCCGCGCAGATCCTTGGCGTCGCCCATGGCCGAGACGTTGGTGTCGATGCGGGTGCCCTGGCGGGCGAAGGGCGGCAGCACGGCGGTGACCATCACGGCCGCCACGTTCTTGGGGCTGACCGAGGTGATGGCGCCGGTCTTGTCGCGGATGTTGACGCCGAGCCGCTCCAGCATGCCGGTCAGGCTTTCCTTGGTGAACGGCGCGTTGGTGAGCGAATCGCCCGTGCCGTTCAGGCCGACCACCAGGCCGTAGCCCACCAGCATGTTGTCGCGCACGCCTTCGAAATCGGCGA